>NZ_JBITJP010000031.1:61265-141278 GCF_044460165.1 Embleya sp. NPDC050154 | reverse complement strand
CCGCCTCGGCACCTCGGCCACATCGGGCCAACGCACCGGGTCGATCCGAGTCGGGGCAACCTCGATCACACTCAACGCAGACTCCCTCCAGTCCTCATCGAGCATTCGTAGCCGCGTCCCCGACGGATGGGTGCCCAGCCGACCGACGCACAACCACCCCACCACCCGGCAACGTCCCGACCAATCCTGCGGTCCGCCGAAACAGCCCGGTGTGGTCGCGATGCCGGCCATTCCTCCGGCGGGCGAAGGCCTCGTATCCGGGACCCGAGCCTCGGACGTGAGGCCGCGTCGATCTACCCCACGACGCGCTCGGCGACACCGCCGCCCCTGCACGCCCGCCTGGAACGTGGCGGGTCACGTTGCGCGAACAGGTTTCATACGCATAGGAGTTCTGAAAAGCGGGGAGCCACGACCACTCCAGGGTCCGTGCGACGGCTCTCCGCGAGACGGCGCAGCGGGCACAGCGGGGCCCACCCGACCGGCAGCACGGCCGCGTCGCCCGCGATCGCGGACACGGTGGTGTACGTCGGCGCCAGCGACGGCACCGTGCACGCGCTGGACGCCGCCACGGGCATCAAACGCTGGACGTACCCGACCGGCAGCACGTCCTTCCCGCCCGCGACAGCGGACGGGAAGGTCTACCTCGGGGCCCGCGATGGCACGCCCTACGCGCTGGACGCCGCCACCGACACCGGGCCGTGACCGGAACCGTGCTCGCGGCAAAGCTGGGCCGCCGGCGGGGATGCCTCGATACGAGCGCGGCCCGCTATCGGTCCTGCCGCGACCGCCAAAGGTACCCGCCGTCGGTGCCGTGGTCGCGGGCGGCGCCGAGCAGGGCGCTCAGGCCGGCGCAGTCGCCGAAGGTCACTCCGGGCAGGTCCACGCCGACTGCTGGTGGCCGGCGAGGGCGTGGGTGAGCGCGGCGCGCAGTTGCGGGGCGGTGGCCAGGTCCGGTTCGCCGGTCACGGCCACCTCGCACGCACTGCCGTGTGCCTGCGTGTGGACGTGGAACACGGTGTCCGTCGGCACTCCCGGAAGGGCTGGGGAGGTTTTCGGCTCCCCCGGCATGACCCCGCGGCCCCTGTCGGCGGTCCCGGTCCGTCGGAACCGGCCCTGGACCGCCGGCAGGGGACTCCACGCCCCGGACGCTGCCCCGCCCTACCGGGGGGACGACGCCTGATTCGTGCGGACGGGCACCCGGAAGAGGGCACCGCCGTGCGCCGTAACCCGAGGCCGTCGGGGTCCCATCTGCGGCCCTCGGCCGTTCGGATCCGACGGACTTCGGGGGGCCGAGGTGAGCGAGCTTCGGGTGGGAACGCCGGGCCGGAACCGCTCGTCGGTGACCGCGGCGCCGCCACCGGATCGCGGTGTGTGTCCGGCGCGGATCACGTGGATGTGGCGGCTTCCCAGATGGCGGCGGCGATTTCGGGGTGGGCGAGGTCCGAGTGGGCGCCTTGGACCGAGAACCGCCGCCCGGAGATCACGGCATCACCCACCAGGTCGTACCGATTGGCCGACCGGATGCCGTAGTGCAGGCGGCCCGGCCCTACCACCTCGGAGGTGACGCGGTCCACGCCCGCGAGACCGTATGTCCCCACGGCGCCGTAGCGCGGCAAACGACCGGCGAGCCGATTGTCCCGGCCGACGGTGGCGGCCATACGGAAGTACCACTTGAGGGCACGGTCGTGGCGTGACCGCGTGGTGACGAGAGGCCCGGTCACCAGATCTTGGGTGATGAGAGGGTGGAAGAATCCGGATCGTTCGGTGTCGGGGATCCGGGGGGCGAAGGCCCACAGGGAGAGTGCTCCCTGCAACAGGATGAGTGAGTGTACGGATGCTGCGGGTGTGCTTCCGTCACCCTGAATCGCGCCCGCGCACACGATGGCGCCGAAACTGTGACCGACGAGATGGAATCTGGCTTGTGACGGGGCGGCCGCGCGCAGCTCTTGGAGCAGTCGGTGTCCGCCGCTGCGGCCCACCTGCCAGGCCCGTCGCTTCATCGTCCAGAAACTGGTGACCCACAGGGGCGCGAGGATCGAGCGCGATCGCCCGGCCTCGGCGCCGTCGTCTCGCGTCTCGCGGAAGTCCGCGACGATCCGTCGGGGTTCGAAGGATGCGCGATCGTCGCCCGGTGCCGCTCCGACGTGCCCCAGGGCGAGACCGGATCTCGCGTCCAAGGTCCGCAACCGTTGTTCGTCGGCTTCGGACAGTTCGGCATCCGGCTTGGCGTTCGCTTCGGCAAGCAGTGGTCGCAGTTCCTCCTCGGCGGCGGGATCACCGATCAGGTCGGTGTAGAACGCGACCTCCTGCTCAAAGGACATCGCACCCGCAGGACGCTCCCACGGCACGCTCGGCCAGCGGATTCCCACGACCACGGGACGGAAGTCGGGACGGCGTTCGCGGAGCGCGGCCTGGGGCCCGGCGAGATGGTCGCGCATCGTGCGTATCCACTCGCTGTACATCGCGGTGGCAGTGGGGGAATCGGTCTGCCATCCGTGGCTGAGTACGAAGATGTCGGTCACCGGGCGACGGGTGTCGCCGATGGTGTCGAGCAGTCGCGCGACCACGCCTTGTTCGTCGCACCGGTTGCCGTCGCGGTCCAGTGCCACCATCGTCAAACGGCCTGTGGGGTCGGCTGTCGGTCCGGTCATCGCCGTGCTCCTGTTCTCCTCGGTCATCCGAGTCCGTACAACTCGAACGCCGCCACGGTGTCGAGTCTCACCATCCGTCCCTCGACAGGGGTGTTCCCCCGCCCGAGGAAGTGCCGTCGGGCCGCGTTGACGGCCCGCGCCCGCAGGAGCGGCCCCGCGTCGTGGTCGCCGCGCAAGTCCAGGTAGCGGGCGACGACTTCATTGGCGAACGCGATGGCGTGTGGCGCGACCACCGGTCGGCGGCAGGCGAGGACGCCGCGCGCGCGATGCACGGCGAGCCGGACGCACAGCCCTTCGACGTCCTGGTCCTCGGCTTGGTCCAGGACGCCGACCGAACAGCTCACGAGTACCAGGAGATCGACCCCCCGCCAGTCGACGCCGGTGCCGTTCCACAGGCCGTCGGCCAGTTCGATGGCGGCTTCCCGGGCATGACCGTGTCCGCAGACGGTGACCGCGGCGAATCCCGTCCCCCGCGCGAGCGCGGCGCCCAGGGTGCTCGCGGACCCCTCGGGGTCGATCGCGGCGCTCAGGCATGTGACGGCGCCTGCGGCGAGCCGGCGTTGGCCGTGGTGGAGCCATTGAGCGAACTGTGCGGCGCTGTCGTCGGGCTCGAAGTGCGAGAGTGTCAGAAGGTCCGTCGCGTTGGAGCCGGATTCCCGCTCGACGCGGTCCTGCATCACGGTGACGAGAATCGACAGGCTGACCCGGGTCGATCGAACCCGTGCGTACAGCGGGACGCCGTCTCCGAGGGTGTGGTGGGCAATCGGGAACGATTGCAGTGTGTCCTCCAGTTGGAACACGACGTCGAGGTCGTCGTCGAGGTGCTCCGCCAGCGCGTCGAGCGGCCAAAGGCGCGCGACGTCGTCCAAGTACCTCGCGGTGTCCGTGTCGATCCGCGCGAAGCCGCCGTCGCCCGCGTGCGCCTGGCTTTCCGCCACCAAGGCCGCCAGTGCGGCAAGTTCGGTCGCCAGGGCGGGCGTGGGGTCCGGTTCCAGCAGATCCCGCAGGCGCTCGTCGAGCCGTTCGCGAACGGCGACCGAGGATGCCGCCAGGTCGGCGAGGGCGGCATCGACGTGCTGCTTCCAGGCCCGTCGACGTGCGTCGATCGCGATGGCCTCGGTCAGACTTCGGGCGAGTCGACCCAGCGCGCGGGCGAGATAGCCCGCAGGCGTCCATACCTCGCCATCGGGCTCCTGTGGCACGGCGAGTCCTCGGTCCGCCGCGGCCAGGAGCCCGCATGCCTCGTATCGGACGCGCGCCCAGCGCAGGCGCGTCCGGTCGCCCGGCGTACCGACGTAGGATCCGCAGACACGCAGCGCGGTTCCGTCGGAGCGGACGGCGGTCCACGCGAGAGCGCCGTCAGTGTGGAATCCGGCGCGCAGCAGCATCCCGTTTCGGCCGAGGATCTTGGCGAGCAGGTCCTGGGTCACTCCCTCACGGACGACGCCCTCCGCTTCGGTCAGCCACTTCTCGGGAGGCACCGCGGTGGACTCGGGCGAGCGAGTCTCGATGGGTGCGCGTGACGTGCTCGCCCGTCGATCCGCCGCCGCGAGGATGCTCAGGACGTCGTGGTCACGGCAGGCGTCCGGGTCCGGCAGATGGCTGTCGAAGTGCGGTTCGGGCCCCGGCAGCGGCCACCGCTCCTCCGGATCCGTGCCCTCGACCGTCGGGGCCACGGTGACGAGCAGGAACTCCTCGAACAACGCTCGCTGGCCCAACTCGGCGTCCCACAACAGGGCTTCGATCAGGCGTTGCTCGTCGTGCCCGGCACTCGACACTCGGTCCGCGACGGTACCGATCGTCGTGCGGAGGCTCTCGACATCGGTGATGAAGGCGCGCCGGTCGACGAGGCGGTGCATGACGTCCATCGCCACGCTGGTGCGGAGGTAGGCAACCGCTTGTCGGCACACCGTCCAGGTGTATTCCGGATCGTCGTGGTCCACAACGGTGAGCCAGAAGTCCAGTAGGGCGACGATTCGGTGCACGTCGGGGTCGCCGCCGGGACGCGGGCTCCACAGCAACTCGTGACGCGGAATGAACCACGTCGCGATCGCGCCCGCGGCGTCGGTTCGCTCGCTCGCCACCATCGTGGCGAACACAACCGCCACGTAAGCCGCCTCGGCAGTGTCGGGTCGGGGGGGCGTGAAGCGACGCTCCAACATGGCAAGGAGCTTGGTTGTGTCCTCGATGACATCGACGACCACGTCGTTGTCGGCCGCGATCACCGCAAGAGCATCCTGATGCCTGCCGTCCAGCGCCAGTGCCTCCGCCCAGACGGACAGCAGGGACAGCACGGGCACACCGACCAGTCGAGAACGAAACGCGCGCCACTTCGCCGCGAGCAGGGTCGTATCGGCATAGTCCGTGGCGGTCGCATCGAGCCACCACTCGACGAGCGCGACGGCTTCGCTGTTGCGCCCGGCCTTGAAGAGGCCGCCCGTCAGGCCGAACAGGGCCGCCGTGCCGTTCGCCGGTCCGGTCAGGACCCCCGTCCCACTCGCCCATGGGTCCAGCTTGCGCTTCAGCGCGGCCGGCGACGCGTAGTCCCCCGGCTGAAGGCCGAAGGCGCGCTCCAAGGCCACCACGCCGGTCGGGCTCGGCGCCACAGCGTCCACGAACTGCGTGACCGTCGCCAGATAGACCGCGGCGGACAGTCGGTCGAGTCCGTCGAGTCGCCGGCGCAGACGCGCCTCGAAGACGTCGTCCGGATCCCGAAGGTCGGCGGCGACCGGTATCGACTCCAAGTCGACGCGCAACAACTCCGCGGCCTCGGACGACCGTCCCTGTCCCTCGAAGAGCATGGCCAGGTACGACAACGTCGACATGTACAGCTTCGCGTCGTCCGCGAGCGTCTCCCCCAGGTGACCGACCAGACGCCGCGGGTCTCGCCTGATGTCGTCGGGGACGTCCAGCACCACGTGGTACAGCGCCAGCGCGTCCGCCGACCGGCCGTTCATGGCCACGCCCTGCGCGGTGGTGAGCAGCCAGTCCCTGGCCCGCTTGGGGTTCGTCCTCGCCCGGAACGCGGCGACACGCCGCCGCAAAGCCTCCTCGGACCGGTAGTCGGCCGCCCTCAAGCCGACCGTGTCCTCCGCCACCGCGACCGACTTGTCGGGTCGACCGCGCAGGATATGGAACAACCCTTGTACGCCGGCGGCCTGCAAACGCAACTCGAACCAGTTCATACGACGCCGCTCGGCACGCTCAGCACACGATGCCCCCGATCAGCCTCGAACCGCCCCCGTGTCCTCACCACCAGTGTGACGTCATCACGTCGACGAGTCCCCGGAAACGACGAACCCGGTGGGTTGTCCGTCTCGACATCGAGGATATCGGCGGCCGACTGGTCACCGAACTCGTCGACACCGGCGGCGTCGCCGACCTGTTCACCCTCGCTCGCGAGCAACTCCTCACCCTCGAAGCGCACGGCCGACGAAGAGCGCCGACAAGCTCCTTGCCTGGATCGACCAGGCGAAGATCGGGCCGCTGGGCAGGGTTTTGTGCGCGCTGGGGATCCGGAGCACGGGACGATCGATGTCGCGGAGCATCGCCCGCCACCTCGGCACGATGGACGCAATCCGGGCGGCCGACGTCGTCGAGATGGCCCGGGTCGAGAGCATCGGCGACGGCAAGGCCCCGGTGACGCCGAACTCGTCGACTTGGCGGAGGTGTTGGACACACTCGTCGCCGCCGGCGTGAACACGGCCGAACCCGGCGTCACCCCCGGAGCGGCGACGGCCTCGGACGCGACGGACGACCCTGCCGCCCCGCAGGGGCCGCCGCCGGCCGGCCGGGCCGTCGTCGTGACCGGTGCCATGATCGGCGTGCTCGCGGCGCTGTCCCGCAACGAGATGAACGAGTTCATCGAACGCGCCGGAGGCCGCGCCGCGTCGAGCGTCTCCGCGACTGGTCGACCTTGTCGGGGACGGTCACGGTGAGGGCGGCGCCGGCCTCGAGCGGATCATGAACTCCTCAGCGTCGGGGATCGGCAGAACTCGCAAGACGGTGAGCAGCAGTTGCGCTCCGGAGGTCCGGTGGAGTCGGACATGGACCAGGCGGATGGGTGCGCGAGAGGACGAGGTCGTGAACGCGGCCAGCTTCCCGCGGGTCGCCATGCGTGCGGAGCCGCTCGGAGTCGACCGGCTCGCAGGCACGACACGCCCGGCGGCCGGGCGCTCGCCCGGTGTCGGCGGTGATGCGCAAGGCGTCGGTCAGGCTGTCGAATGGCGTTGCCGGTGCCACAGTCGCCGTGCCGCCCAGCACACGAGGGCGAGGTTGAGCACGGCGACGATCCAGTCCAGGACGTCGTCGGGAAGTGCCCGGTCGGCTTTGACGTCCTCGGCGACCGCGACATAGGACCCGAGAATGTAGCCCACGACCAGGAACGTGATGCCCAACCACGGTTGGGGGCCCCGATCCTGAACCTGGAACTGCGTGACGGACGCCAGGATCACAGCGATCCAACCGATCGTGTACGACAGCACGACCCGATCGGTTCCGTACAGGAGCGCGACGCTCAACGCGCCCAGGACGAACACCGTGACGCCGACGGGCGAGGACAGGATCTCCCTGGCCATCCGCCGCGTGGGACGGAAGACGAACATCGCGATCAGGGTGGTCGCGGTCCACACGGCGGGAAAGACCAGCAGGAGCCCGGCCACCGTTCCCCAGAAGTCTTCGACAGGGCCGTCGGTTGTCAAGCCGTACTCGGCCCACCATTCTGCGGCGACGAACAGGAACTGCATCAAAGAATTGAGCACAAAGAGCCCGAAACCGGCTCTCACCGATCGCACGATGTCCACGACGAATCGGCCCACCGGCCACCTCGTTCCCCCACCCGCGGCACGACCCCCACCGGCGCGCCGCTCGGGGGCACCGAACCTCCATCGAACACCCCGACGACTACCGGGCCTTTCGGCATCTTCGCCACGACGGGAACCGTTCGCGGAGTCCACGCCGGAGACGACGCCCTCCCCGCTCGGGTACGACGGTTCCCCGGCGTCGGAACGAGCCCTTCACCGAGCCGCCGCCGACGGGCGCGCCCGGGAGGTCCCCTTCGCGACCGGCGAGGCGAGCGTGACGCGCGAGCGGCGCCCGGTGTCCGTGGTGTGCTCGACGACCGTGGCCGTGCGCGATCGGAGGGCTGCGGCCGGCCGGTTCGCGAACCGTCCCTCGCGCCGGACTCGCGGCAAGTGGTCATTCCGAGCACGGGACGAGTGGGATGCCCCTCCGGCTCGCGCCGGCGCGGCTCACCCCGGCTGGTGATCCGTCACACGTATGGCGATCACGTCGTCTTCCGGGCCGCACCTGCCGAAATCCTCCCGTTCGCAGGCGAGTTCGAACCGGCCGAGGAGGCCGTCGACGCGGTGGGCCACTCTCCTTTCACCGGGCCGGGGGCCTGGACGTTGCGCGGTGGTGACGGATCCGCAGGGCCGAGAACGTGAACAGGCCGAGGAGGACGATCGCGCCGGCGCCGGTGGCCGCGACCGTCGCGCTGGAGGCGGCCCGGGCGACGGCGAGCACTTGGGCCGGGCTTACGAAGCACGTGCCGGGGGTGAATTCCCAGTGGTCCCAGTGCCCGTCCTCGTTCAGCCGGATTCGGGTGCCCGTGAAGTCGCCCACGACGATGTCGTGCCGGGTGCCGTCGAGCCAGCGGTGGCCGTCGGGGGATACGTCCAGCGGGAACCAGGCGCCTTGAATGGGAGCGCTCTCGGTGTTGTCGTGCCAGGTGGTCCAGGTGCCGTCCGCTTCGTGCCCGTTGAAGTAGGCGAATCCCAGTCGGCTCCCGTCTGGGTGGACGGTGATGTCCGTGATCCCCCGATAGCGGGTTTCGGCTCGGCCGGTGACCTGCCAGTCCGAGACCCTGACCACCCATCGCTCGGCGTCGTCCACCCAGTCCTCGTCGGAGGACGCGTCGAGAGTCGGTGAAGGCCCACAGTTCGGAGCCGTCCGGGCTGAACACCGCACAGGCCGGCACCGCGTCGCCACCGGCGTCGCCGAACGCGGGGTAGGAGGCCCGCCAGACCACACGTCCCGTCGAGTCCACGACCACCATGCGGTCGGTGCCCGCGAGAACCAACCACCGATGGTCCGGACCGACATCGATCCGGATGTCCCCGTCCGACTCCGGATATCGGTGCGCCAACTCCTCGGGGATCGGGAACCGGGCGACGACGCGCAACTCGGGGTCCAGCACCAGGACTTCGCGAGCTCAGGGAGCCGCCAGGAAGCCACTCCCCAACCGCCGTACCGGGTCACGAAGTGGTACGACCGCCTCCGTGACCAGCTTCGCCCGCAGCGCGGGACCCGGGGATGAACCTCGATCGTCGGACATGCGGGCGACGGTACCCGCTCCTCCCGACAGGGCGCCCTACACCCGAACCACGATCGCCGAGCTCCCCGGCATGAGCCCCGACACGCTCTTCAACCTGTGTCCTCCGTCGCGGTCGCCGAACTCGTGCGCGAGAGCGGCACCGCGAACGCCGCGGTGCCGGTCGACGGCCTCATCACCGGTGTAGTCATCGAAGGCGTATCCGAGCGACCCGTGGTCCTGAACCGACTCGCCCCGCACGCCTCCTGCGGTCCCGCCGCCCGCCTCTCACGCCGCGGCCGGCATGTGGGACCGACCGCACGTGATCCTGCTCGCGAGACTGCACACCGCCAGGCAGCTCGACCGGTCGTGGGCGCTGATCGACGCCAGCCACGTCCGGGCCGCCCGAAGGGGCCCGAAAGCGGGCCGCGCCCAGTCGACCGCGCACGACCAGGCGACAAGAACCACGTCCTGGTCGAGGGACGGGAAATCACACTCGCGGTGTCCCCGATCGGCGGCAACCGCAACGACGTCATGCGGTTCTGCCACCGCTCGCCGAGGTGCCCCACAGACGACGACCTCCTCGCGTGGACCCTCGCCCGCGAGGCGATGGTTCCGCTCAACTACGGCGCCCCCCGAGCCGCGGCGGCCCTCGCCGAACAGGTCCGATGGGCCGCCGGGAACCGAGCCACCCCGGCGGCGACCCTGGCCGCCGCCGTCACCGCCCGCGCCCACGCCGTGGCCCACGAGCCGGAACAGGCACGCCGCGCGGTCGCCGACGCCGACGCCCTGATGGAACGCCTCGACACCGGCGCACGAGCGGACACCTGGCTGACCCACGGCGAACAGAAACACCACGTGCACCTGTCCCACGCGCTCATCGCGCTCGGCGACACCCGCCGCGCCCGCGAAAGCCAACAGCGCGGATTGGAGCTGTCCGCGCCGACCAGCACCATGACCCGCTCCCTGCTCACCCTCGACACGGCCGCCTGCGACCACCACGATGGCGACACCGAACAGGCATGCCGGCGCGCGACCAATGCCCGTCCTCCACGCAGCGGTTCGGGTCGTTCATGATCCGGATCTCCTGTCCCGAGACCCGGAACCCGGGCACCGGGTCGAACCGGTGCCGTGGGAAGACGGCCCCTTGTTCACGCCTCAGGGTTTGCCGATCGGGTGGAACGCGAAATGGCCTTCCCCTTCGTTGGGGTCCGCGACGAAGCCCCGATACTCGTCGTCGCGATGGACGGGAAGGGCCGCTGTGGTGGGCTTGGTTCCCCCTGCGCCTTCGTCGAAGGCCCATGCCGGACCGTTGGGCTCCGCCATCCAGTCTTGGAGTTCGATCTGACCGTGGGGGTGGGATCCGACCAGGAAGCCGTCGGTGCGGGCTGCTTCGGCCCAAACCTCCGGTCCGTTCACGACGATGGGGCCGGCGGCGGCCGGCCCAGTGATCGGGACCCGCTTCGAGTGGGCGCCGGGCCCATGCGACGAGGACCCTTGTACTGATGACGTCCTGGAGCGACGCACCCGAGTCCGTAGGAGCAGCCCGCATGTTCTCGATCGCCCCGCGTAGTCCCCGATCACTGCCGTGGAGCCATCGTCGTTCAGCGGACACGACCCGGCGAGGAAGCTGACGCGCGGCGTGTCCGGTATCCGCGACGACAGGAAACCGCACACCCGGCCGACCGCGATCAACGCGTATCGAACCTCGGACGGTTTGGGACATCGCCCATTGTGCAGAGCGTCGTGGCGTGCTCCTCCACGTGGCTCAGGGCGTCCATGAGGGAGGTTGATCGATCCGCCGGTTGTCAGGGCTGTGCCGATCGTACGTGAGTGGTCAGGCGTCGTTGGCGCCGAAGCCTGCGACGGCGAGCCGGAAGGCACGGTCCGCCTGCGTCGCCGGGTCGGTGTAATTCTCGGTGGCCAGGGCGATTCCGACGATCAGTGTGAGCAGGTCGTCGATGGTGATGTCCGCCCGGACGGTCTGGTCGTCAATGGCCTTGCGCAGCAACAAGGCGCCGGCCGCACCGATGGCCGGCGCACAGGAGTCCTGCGTCGCCTCGTCCTGGAGGGGTTCGTAGGAGAGGACGTCTGCCAGGCCGCGTGCGGCGAGCGAGTAGGCAAGCAGCTCGCGCAGCCATTCCACCAGCGCGGAGCGGCTGTCGTGTTCGCCGCAGAGCGTATGAGCGCGATCGCACAGGTCGTGGATCCGCTGTTTGAAGACGGCTTCGAGTAGGGCTTTGCGGGTGGGGAAGTGGCGCCGCACGGTGGCTGATCCGACGCCTGCGATGCGGGCGATCCGCTCCAGGGAAGCCTGGGCTCCTTGGGTCGCCACCTCGGCCTCGGCCACGGCGAGGATGTGCGTGTAGTTGCGGCGGGCGTCCGAGCGCTGACCGGTCATGATCTCCCCAACATTGATAAGTGGCGGACCCCGCCGTATTGTAGCGAACACGAAACGGCGCCCCCCGCCGTTTGTGCTGTGCGTGACCGCCGAGGAGATGCACATGACCACTGCCGCGACACCGGTTCTCGTCACCGGCGCCACCGGCCGCCAAGGCGGCGCCACCGCCCGCGCCCTGCTCGCGCAGGAAACACCGGTGCGCGCCCTGGTACGCGACCCCGACACGCCGCGTGCACGAGCCGTTGAAAAACTCGGCGCCCACCTGTTCGTGGGCGATCTCACCGAACCTGCGACCCTTGAGGCGGCTGTGGAAGGCGTGCGCGCCGTCTTCTCCGTGCAGATGCCCGCATACACCGAGCAAGGGTTCGACTTCGCCGGCGAGGTCAGCCAGGCGGACAACCTCATGACGACCGCACGGGCCGCCGGTGTGCAGCAGTTCGTCCAGTCCTCCACCAGCGGCGTGGGACAGCACGTCGAGGCCCCGGGCTGGGCCGAAGGACGGTGGGCGGTACTGGAAGCCCCGCTCGGCACGAAGGCCGCGATCCAGGACCGGCTGCGCGAACTCGACTTTCCCTACTGGACGTTGCTCAAGCCGTCGTTCTTCATGGAGAACTTCGAGCCGTCCATGCGGTTCTACTTCCCCCGGGGCGTCGAAGGGGGTTTGGTCACCGTCGTCAAACCGACCACGCACCTGGCACTCGTGGCAGCCAAAGACGTGGGCCGCGCCGCGGCGGCCGCCATCTCCGCCCCCGCCGAGTTCCACCGCGTGGAACTCGAGCTCGCCGGCGATTACCTGACCATGGCCGAAATCGCCGAGATCCTCTCCCGCGCGGCGGGAGTCCCACTGACGGCCCCGGACATGACCGAGGAACAGGCCCGCGCCGCCGGCATGGGAGACATGGGTGCCACGCACCGGTTCATCGAGGTTGTCGGCCAGCCGGCCCGGCCACGGTTCGCTCGCGCGCTGGGCATCGACCTGACCGGCTTCGAGGAGTGGGCCCACGAACATCTGCGGACCGCCGCCTGAGCAAGAGCGTGGTCCATCCGCAGTCGCTCGGTGTCGCGATGCGCGTCCAACGCGCCGGGACCGCGTCCTGACCCGCCCGGTCCTCGTCGCCCGGGACCGGGCACCCCGATGCTCGCACGCATCCGGCGGCCGTCACGATCGGGGATGGCGCGGCTCTTGGACTGCCACGCCCCGGGTGCTTTCCGAGACGGCAGATATGCGCGGACGCGCTCGAAGTCGAGTGGCCCGGTCTCGGCAAGTCCTGCCACGGCGGTGCGGTCACGGTCTTGGTGACCGATCCGATGCGGAACAGCGTGTCCGGCGTCACCCGGGCCGGGGCCCATGCGTCAGTACGCCTTGTGTCGCGACGTAGTCCGCGTCGCCGTGGACCATGCCGATGGCCGCGCCGGGCACGACCTGCCTGTCGAACAAAGCGGCAAGGGCGACGTCGGGCGTCGATCCGAGATCGGCAGCCTGGGGCATGAGGGACTCCACTTCCGACGAGGCGATCGTTCCACTATCGCGATCGCCGCCGGTCGGAAGCTGGTATACGGCGACAAAGACACACC
The DNA here is from genome assembly GCF_044460165.1 of Embleya sp. NPDC050154. NCBI lineage: Bacteria > Bacillati > Actinomycetota > Actinomycetes > Kitasatosporales > Streptomycetaceae > Embleya > Embleya sp. NPDC050154. The sequence goes on along the minus strand of NZ_JBITJP010000031.1, from coordinate 128,341 downwards.
GGGTACTTCGGCCGTCGAGACAGCCTTACTCCGCGCGGCCGATCCCGGTGGCCTGGCCATCATGCACTTTCTCGACGAGATGAATCCGCAAGACCAAGCGCTCGTCGACAGGACACTTCCGTTTCCGGCGACCGTCATCGGTTCCGAGGCGATGCCACTCACGTGGCTGGACGGGGCCGGCGACCCCAGGAACTGCGGGAATGTTCTCGAAAGTGCTGCGCCGCTATGTGCGCGAACTAGGCGCGTTCACCCTGCTCGAAGCCGTCAACCGATGCAACTACCTCCCCGGGAGCAATTTGCAGGACAGCGTCCCCGCGATGCGTCGCAAGGGCAGGATCCAGGTCGCTTGACGCGCTGCCAGGCCGGCCCGTGCGGCGCTGACGACCGTGAGGCACCGCACGGGCGCGTCCGACTTCCGCAGGCCCCGAGGCGCCCCACAGCCACTCGCCTGAGGCGAGCCGTCCTCGGCCCTCGCCCGGCGCGCACGAGCGCGCCGCCGGATCGTGCATCCGCGGCCATCGCCGCAGCGAGGGCGCGGGCGTTCACGACCACAGGCGCGCCACGGCGGACTCGACCAGGCTGGCCGTCGAATCGACAACCGGCAGCACACCTGCGGCGCCCGCGCTGACCAGCGGAATCTCCGTGCACGCGGCGATGGCGACCTGAGCACCCAGGTCGCGCAGGATTTGTGCGGCCGACTCGATCCACAGCTCCGCTTCCCGCAGATCCGCCCCGTTCTTGACGGCGCGGATCGCCCGGTCCACGAGGTCCGTCTGCGCTGCGTCGGGGACCTGCACAATCGTTCCACCGAGCGTTTCGGCAGCACGTTCGTACAGCTTCGCGGCGCGCGTGCCCCGCGTCGACAGCACACCTATCCGTGTGACGTCGTCCGTCCGGCGCTGCGCGTCCGCAAAAGCCGTGCCGATCATATCCAGCAGCGGGATGTCGCTGGCGGCGCGGATGTCCTCGACGTACGCGTGCGCCGTGTTGCAAGGGATGGCGATCACATCCACACCGGCCGACTCGAGCCAGCGCACTCCCTCCAGCAAAGCCGGCACCGGGGACGGGCCGTTGCCCAGCAACGCGGCGGTCCGGTCGGGTACCCGGGGGTCGGCCCACATCGCGACCGGCAGGTGCTCCTGGTCCACATCGGCGGGTGTATGCTCCACCAGCCGTCGGTAGAAGTCGGCGGTGGCCAGAGGCCCCATGCCGCCCAGGATGCCCAGTCGGCGCATGGGTCGTCGGGTGTCGGTCATGCCCGCCGGGGCGCTCATACCCGCACCGTCCGGTGCGGGAGCGCGTGGGCGACGCGGCCTGATGGTGCGGTAACCGTCTCCGCCGCGAGCAGGGCGTCGATGACCGACTCCTCGACGCAGTCCATGACGGCGGCGAAAACCGCGTCCAGCTCTGCCGGTTCGAGGTTCCTCGCCGTGGTGGTGTCGGTCGAGAATGCCAGGCCGTAGTCACCGCTTCCGTGACTGAACGCGGCACCGACCCGACCGAGCGCGAAGACGCCGCGTGCTGCGACCCGTGACAACTGCGCGGCCGGGCACGCGAAATCGACGGCGAGGACCACCACGCACGAGCCCTGGGCACTGTCGGGTCCGGCGCCGGCCAGCCCCAAGCTCTCGGGCGTCACGATCCGCCCGGGAAACCGCAGGCAGCCGTCCATGTTCGCCTGGACCAGCGCCCCGACGGTCGCGGCGCGGCCGTCGATGTCGATGCGGCGTGAGGCCGTGCCGATGCCCGCCTTGAATCCGAGAGCGCATGCCCCGGTGCCGCCACCGACGTTGCCCATTGCCACCGGTCCCGTGTCCGCCTCGGCCAACGCCGTGAAGACATGGTCGGCGGTCACCGGACGCGCCACCGTCGACGACAGCCACGAGTCATTGACCTCGCCGACCACCGGGTTCAGCGACTTGACCGGGCCGTCCGCGTGGTCGAGGACCCAGCTCACCAGGGCGTCGGCCACCCGGAACGTGGAGAGGGTGGAGGTGAGCAGCACCGGGGTCTCCAACTCGCCCAGTTCCACCAGCTGGGTGGCGCCGACGAACTTCCCGTACCCGTTCGCCACATGAAGACCGGCCGACAGCGATCGCACCCCCTGCAGCGCGGTCGGAACGATCGCCGTCACCCCGGAGTAGACGCCCCAAGCGGTGTCGAACACCGTGGCATGGCCCACCCGCACCCCCGCCACATCGGTGATCGCGTTCAGCGGCCCCGGGTCGATGCGGCCTATCCGGTGTCCGAGCTCACGCAGCCGAGGCCGGCCGGGACGCGGTGGTACGGAGTTGCTCATGGCGCAATCGGCCTCTCTGGCTCACAACGGACGAGGCCGATTCTCATGGGCATCAAGGCCGCGAACATTGTCCCCGCGACCTAAGTTGGCGCCCCGCATTGGGTCGCAGCTCCAGCCTGGCCGCCACCGCGCCCATGGCCGCGTACCGCCAGGGCCGGCCATCCTGCCGGAGGCGGGACGTGTCGAGCCGGCGATCGTGGTCGGCGGCCGGGACGCGATCAACCTGCCCGGCCCGCGGTGCCCAACCAGGTACACGTGAACGTGCTCACCGCGGCCCGGTGTCGTCTGCCCACGTGCCTGCTCGGTGGAACCGCCTTCCGGCCCCACCGTTGCCGCAGCCCGGTCGGCGACGGCGGATCGAGCAGGCGGGAGAGGGCGACGAGCAGAGGGGTGGGGTTCGGGACGGCAGTCGCGCGTCACTCCATGACGGCACGAGCCGCGTCCAGGAACGCCGACCGGGTTCCCTCCGGGTAGTCCCGCACGCTCTCGCCATCGGGCAGGCCTTGCCGGACGGTCCGGTGGAGATCGAGGAAGTACGCGCGCGCCGCGTCATGCGTGGGCAATGGGAACTGGGTTCCGCGACCCACAACCTGTTCATGACCTCCCGAGTCGTCAGGTACCAGGTGTGGGTGTCGTCCCAGGTGGCGGGTCGACTGAAGGCGCTCGCCGTCGCCCTCCGCGACCCTCCGCCGGGCCTACGCCGCGCGGTCGAGCTCGGCGACACCTGAACCTGAGCCCGCGGGGCTGCCCGAACCAAAAAGTCCGGCCCCCGCAGCTCGGACGGTGACACTGTGTGCCCTCGGAGTCCTCGTCGCTGCCACCGGTCCCGCGGTGCGACGGAGCCGCAAGAGCCGCAAGAGCCGCACCGGCACCCTCGCGAATCCCGCCCGACCCGGCGACCCGCCCCTCGACACACGAGCCCGCTTCGAATCACACGGCTGAAAGTCGCGATGCCGTGCCGGTCGTGGAAGTCGCGACGGTTCGACCGCTCGCTCGGACGCTCCACATCCGGGGCACCGGCGCCACCCCGCCTCCCCCATACCCCCGCCTGCGCCATCCCTTCACTCGTTCGGCGTTGGTGGCCTGCGGGCCTCCGGAATGCCCCGATGTGATGCTCTATGCAACACCTGTTGCTTCGGGGAGGAGTGTCGTGCTCAATCTCATGCGGGAGAACGCCGTGCTGGCGTTGTTCGCGTGCCTCACCTTGGGCTACCTGGTCGGCAGGCTACGCGTCGGGCCGATCACGCTGGGCGGCATCTGCGGCACGCTGATCGTGTCGATGCTGATCGGCGCGCAGCACGTGTCGGTCAACGCCGACGTGAAGAACGTGGCGTTCGCGCTGTTCATCTTCTCCCTCGGATACATCGCCGGACCCGGGTTCGTGGCCAACCTGAACGCGAAGGGACTGCGGTTCGGCGCGCTGTCCATCATGGAAGCCGTCGTGGTCGTGATCATCGCCATCGTGATCACCAAGGCCGGCGACCTGGATGTCGGCACCGGCGCGGGCATCCTGGCCGGCGCCGCCACCGAGTCCGCGGTCGTCGGCACCGCGCAGGAGGCGATCTCCAAGCTGTCCGGCATCACCGCGGACGAGTCCAAGGAGATGCAGGCGCACGTCGCCACCGCGTATTCGGTGTGCTACCTGTTCGGGCTGATCACCATCGTCATGTTGACCAGTCAGCTCTTCCCACGGCTGATGAAGATCGACCTGGCGGATGCCAGCCGCGAGCTCTGGCAGCGAATGCGTGGTGCGCACGCGACGCTGGAGGAGGGCCAGGAGGCGTCGATGCCGGCCCTGGTCGGCCGGACGTACCACGTGACCGACGGCGGCGGGGTGACGATCAAGGCGCTCGAGGAAGCGGTCGGGCTGCACGCCTCCGTCGAGGGCGTCAAACGCGGCACCAAGGTGCTGACCGTCGCCCCGGACCTGAGGCTGGCCCGCGACGACCGCGTGCTGGTGGTCGGACGGCGCGAAGGCGTCATGGCGGCCGGTGGACGGCTGGGACCGGAGACCGCGGGCGTCCCCGGCCTGGAGAACCCCCTGTCGGTACGGGAACTGGTGCTCACCAAAAAGGAATTGGCCGGCAAGACGGTCACCGAGCTCAACCGGGCGTACCCGGACGAGACCGAGGGCGTGTATCTCACCGGCCTGCAGCGGGTCGGCCAGGACCTCCCCGCGACCGGAGAGACGGAACTGCGCCACGGCGACACGCTGACCATCGTCGGCAGCGGTTCCAAGGTCGACCGGTTCCAGCGGAAGTTCGGTGCCAAGGTCCGCACCGAGAGCGCCGACTGGATCTACATCGGCCTGGGTATCTGCCTCGGGGTGCTGCTCGGCCAGATCGTCGTGCACGTCGGCAGCGCGGACCTGACCTTGGGCACCGGCGGCGGCTGCCTGATCTCCGGACTGCTGTTCGGCTGGTTCCGGTCCACGCAGCCCACCTTCGGCGCGTACCCGCCGGTCGCCGCACAGACCATGAAGGACCTCGGCCTGGCCATGTTCATCGCCGTCACCGGCTTGGCCGCCGGGCCGGACGCCGGGCCGCTGCTCAAGCAGTACCCGCTGCTGCTGCCGCTGTCCGGCATCGCGATGGTGGTGATCCCGGCGTTCCTGGGGTTGTGGATCGGCCGGAGGTTCCTGGGCATCGACAAGCCGATCCTCGTCGGGGCCATCGCCGGGCAGCAGTGTTCGACTCCGGCGATCACCGCGGTCACCAACACCGCGCGCAGCTCCGTGCCGATGCTCGGCTACACGATCACGTACACGCTTTCCAACTTCCTGCTCCCGCTCACCGGGCCGATCTTCGTCGGCATCATCGGCCTGAAGACCTGATCCCCCGGGGACGACCCGACGGACGGCGTGGGGCACTTCGGCAGCCGCGGTGCCCCACGCCGTTTTCCGCCGGTTGCTCAGCCGCCGCTGTCGTCGCCGGCACCCGGGCTGCCCGCGTCCACCCATTCGCGGTGGTAGTCGTCGAAGATCCCGCGCACGGCGTGACCGATCCTCAGATAGTCGAGGTCGTCGAGGTTCGCCAGCGACGCCCGGATCGACCACTGCGGCCCGTCGAAGCCACCGCCGTTGAGCAGCACGACCGAGGTCTGTTCGGCGAGCCGGAACAGCGGGTCGATCGGCTCGTAGTTGGCCTCCAGGAACTTCGCGAAACCGTCCCCGTGCACACGTTTCGCCTCCGCCACCAAATCCAGTTCGATGTAGTAGCAGGCACGCTTCGGATCGTCCGCGATCCGCATCCCCGACCCCTCCAGGAGCAGATCGAGGCGACGGCGCACCGTCTCCCGCAGGAGTCGCTTGTACGCTTGGCCCTCCTCGAGCAGCCCGAACAGCGAGAACAGCGCCATCTGCACCTGCTGTGGCAAACCCAGGCCCGCGGTGTGATTGAGCGCGACCTGCCGCGAATCCGCGACGAGCCGGTCGATGAACTTCAGGGCACCGGGCTCGAGCGCGATGGTGCCGTACCGCTTGGCGAGTCGCCGCTTCTCGGCGTCCGGCAGGGCGGCGAGAAGCGCGTCGACCACGTTGTCGTCGTGCACGCCGATGACGCCCAGCCGCCAGCCGGTCGCGCCGAAGTGCTTGGAGTACGAGTAGACCAGGATCGTGTTGCGCGGCAGTTCGGCGGCGATGGTGCGGAAACCGTCGACGAACGTGCCGTACACGTCGTCGGTCACCACGACCAGGTTCGGGTTCTTGTCCCGGACGATCGCGGCCATCTGCCGCGCGACCCGCTCGGACAGCGCGAGCGAGGGCGGATTGCTGGGGTTGACCAGGCACACCAGCTTGATCGCGGGGTCTTCCAGCTTGGCGATCTCCGATTCGGGATAACGCCACTCGCGGACCCCGTTCCCGGCGAACAGCTCGGCCTTGATGTCGACCACGTCGAAGCCGTACGTGTCCAGTTCGGGGATCTCGATGTAGGGCGTGAAGATCGGCACCATCAACGCGATCCGGTCGCCCCGGTGCAGGATGCCGTTCTTCATCAGCGAGTCGAAGATGTAGCACATCGCCGCGGTGCCGCCCTCGGTGGCGAACAGGCTCAGGTTGTTGCCGGCGACCGCCTTGCCATCGAAAATCTCGTGGTGCAGGTAGGTCCGGACAACCTGCTCGGTGCACGCCAGAATGCGGTCCGGCATCGGGTAGTTGTCCCCGACATAGCCGTCCACCAGCTCGTGGAGCCACACGTCCGGGTCGAAGCCCAACGCGTCGATGCCGTGCCGTACGCACTTGTGCAGCATCTCGACACCGGCGAGCCCCGGATTCGCGATGCGAAACGCCTCGAAACGGTCCGCGACTCCGGGCTGCACGGGCATGCCGCCCAGGTCGTCGGCGGTCCACACTCGACGGCTCTCGCCGAGCGCGAAATGCCCGAGCGCGAGATACGCCTCGCGCGGCCCGGTCGCGATCCAGTTCGGATTACCGCGCCCGGCGTTGAGCATCTGCCGTGCAGCCCGGTGCTTCTGCGCGTCCTCGGGACTCGCGTCCGCCGCATGGGCCTCGGCGAGCTTGATGAACTCGGCCTTCAGCTCGAAGGGGCTCAGGGCGGCGAGAGTGCGCATCTTCTCGCGGCTGTAGGTGGCCTTGGGCACGACGCTGACTCCTCAAGGACGGAACCGGAACGGGAATCGGACGGAGACGGACGGGGTTACGGAGGGAAAGGGCGAGGGACCGGCCCGTCAATGGGTGAGCAGCACAATGACCGAGCCCCAGATGGTCAGCAGCACGTTCCCCACCGCGTAGGGGACCGTGTAGCCCAGAGTGGGCACCTGACTGCGCGCGTTCTCGTTGATCGCGCCGATCGCGGCGGTGGTGGTCTGCCCGCCGGCGAGCATGCCCAGCAGCAGCGGCATGCGGATCCTCTGGATGACATGGCCGTACAGGAAACCGACGACGAGCGGAACGACGGTGGCCACCGCCCCCCACACCACCAACCCCCACCCGGCCTGCTCGAGCCCGGAGGTGAAGCTCGGACCGGCGTTGATGCCGACCACGGCGACGAACATGCACAACCCGAGGGTGTCCATGAACCACTGCGCGCCGGGCGGGACGTTCCCGAACGTCGGGTACTTGCCGCGCAGCCACCCGAAGACCAGGCCCATGATCAACGCGCCGCCGGAGGTGGACAAACTGATGGGCACGCCGCCGGCGTGCAGGGCGGGAATGCCGATGCAACCGCCGACGAAGATGCCCAGGCCCACCCAGATCATATCGGTGGCATAGCTGGTGGGCACCGGCGTGCCCAGGTGCTTGGCGGCACCGACGACCAGACGCTGCGGGCCGCTCAGGACCAGGGTGTCGCCGCGGTCCAGGGTGGAGGAGAGCACGTACGGGAACTCCGCCCCGGACCGGTACAGCTTGTCGATGAAGACGCCCGCCATGAACGGTTCGAGGCGCACTTGCGCGATCGTCCGGCCGATCTGGCCCTTCGCGGAGACCACGACATGCAGGGTCTCGGTGGCGTAGGCCAGTAGCGCCGTGTCGTCGGCCTCGGGGCCCACACGTGTCTCGGGATCGAACGCGACCAGATCCTCGCGCAGCGCGCTGACCGCGAGCACGTCGCCGACCCGCAGCACGGTCTCCTCCGCGCCGTCCATCAGTTCGTCGCCGCGGCGGATCCGGGTGATGTAGACGCGTCGGCCCGCATCGTGCTGCGCCGCCTCGAACCGGGCGACGGTCTGCCCGGCGTACTCCTGGTGGGTGAGCGTGTAGGCGCGCAGCACGTCCTCGTAGTAGCCCCGACCCAGGTCCGGGTCGGCACTGGGGACGTCGAGTTCCTTGCCCAGGTCGGCGCTCTCCTTCGCGAGGTCCCGGTGCAGCAGTGCGGGGATCACGTTCGCGAGCAGCAGCGCGCACAGGATCGTGCCGAGCGGATAGGTGACGGCGTATCCGATCGCAACGAGGTTGGCCTCGCTCTGGGCCTTCGCCCCCCCGTAGCCGGGCAGTTGGCCGATGGCGTCCTGCGCCACGCCGATGACCGCGGACTGGGTCAGCGCCCCGCCCAGCAGGCCGGCGCTCAACCCCGGCCCGTACCCGAGCATCGTGGCGAACCCCCAGCACACCAGCAGCCCCGTCACGCACACCACCAGCGCGTTGACGACCTGCGGCAGGCCATCCTTCTTCAGGCCCCGGAAGAACTGCGGGCCGACCTTGTACCCCAGCGCGAACAAGAACATGATGAAGAACAGGGACTTGACCGTCCCGTTGATCTGCACGTCGACCCCGGCTCCGAGCAGCAGCCCCGCGACCAGGCAGCCGGTGACCGAGCCGAGCGCGAGGGTCTTGTAGCGGATCTTGCCGAGCAGGAACCCGAAGGCGACGGTCAGGAAGACCAGCAGCTCCGGATACGGCTTGAAGATCTCGTCCTTGAGCCAGTCCATGGTGGTCAGCCCCGACGCCGGGGAGTACGACACGCGCCCGAATCCGACCCACCCGGGCCTGCGTCGCCCCCGCCCGATGGGCAGAGCCGCCTGGGTTCCGTACACATGCTCGGCATCCGTCGGCAACAGCGCGGTTTCATGCTCTCCTTCCGGCCGCCACGGTCAGGGTCCATCGTTACGGCGCCCGCCGGGAACAGTGAGCGGATCAGCCGCACGCCACACCACTGCTGCGCCGTACGGGTCCACAGTGCACCCGTCGAGCCCAACCCCGCCGCCCCGCGGCGCCGGAGCGGCACGCGAGGTACGCGATGCGGTGTGGCGCGACATGAGGACGTCGGGCATTGGCGGGAGCGGCGGGGTCTGTCCCAGCGTGAGCTTGCGATCCGGTTGCGCCCGCAACGTCGTCACCGACCTGCACCGGCGATCCAGGGGCGCGGCGCCGTGGCCGTTGCGGGAGTTGGCCGAACGCGCTGGACTGCCCGCATGACCACACCCGACACCACCCGCGTCCTGTACGTGATCGCCTGCGCCGCACCCCCGCCCGCGCCGTCGCCGCCCTGTCCCGTGCGGAACAGCAACGAACCGCTACCTGACCATGCCTCCCGGGATCCAGCGGCGACAGGGAAGGCGGTCAGGAATCCGGAGGCCACTCACTCCACCGCAAGCTGATCGCGCCACGGCCCGTTCACGCCCCAGGGACTGTCAGGTCCGATAAGCCCGGGACGCGGCACCGTCCGGCGGTCGAACTCCGCGTCGAGTCGCCCCACAACCCTCCCGAGATCGGCCTTCGCGCCCGCATGAAGCCACAGCAACACCGCCTGCAGGAGGTCGCGCGCAAGGGCGCGTCGGTCGGGTGTGTCGCCGCAGGCGGTGTCGACGTGGCATCGCGCGTGGGTGGACGGCGGGGCGGACTCGTTGCGCTCCGCCGGCCCGCCGGGTGCCCGCCGGCGGGTGTCGGACGAGGGATTCGCCGAGGTGGCGACAGTGCTGGAGGCCGGTCCGGAGGCGGCGGGTTTCACCGGGCGGATCTGAACGCTCGCGCGGGTCGGGCGGGTGATCACGCAGGTCACGGGGGTGGTGTACGCGTCCCTGTCAAGCGTGTGGCGGCTGTTGGGAGCGCACGGTTGGTCGCGGCATCGACGACAACGGCCACCAACGCGCCCAGGCATGGAGCCCTACGGGACGTACGCCATGGCGGTGTCCGACCCCGACGGCGACCACCCTGCCTGGACCTGGGGACCCCACGACCTGTGGACACGCCTCGAGGCCGCCACCACCTGGTGGCACGGCGCCGGATGCCCCGCGCCCACCGACTTCGTCTACGCCGTCTCGAGGGAACGACAATTCGTCACCTGCACCACCGCGGACAGCCGGCAATGGGACGTGCCCAACCCTTCGGCAATGTGAACCCCGCCGCCCCACACCGGCATTCGCCGCCGGAACGCCTCCCGTTCAGCCACCGGTGGCCGGCGCGCAAGGACGATCCGTGCCGCTTCGACGCCGAACTGCGGGCCCCGGCACAGATCCCGACATGGGTGACGAGGGAGCGGAGCGGACGGATCCTGTTCCACCGGCTCGCCGGAACCCTGTGCGTCGGCCGGCCGCGATGTTCAATCGGTCTGCGGCCGGCTCCAGGCGCGCAGGGTTCGGGCGACGTCGGTGAGGGTGTGTTTGCGTTCGCGGATGTCGCGGGTGAGCTGTACCCAGCCGCCGGGAGGGACGGTGAGGGGTTCGTCGGAGCCGGCCATGTAGCGGTCGGCGCAGGCGCAGCCGACGACGGCGTTGTAGTCGGCGAAGGGTTCCAGGACGATCATGGAGTGGACGAACGTCGCGGCGCGCGCGGCGGTCTCCTCGTAGTAGAGCTCGCCGCGGAAGCGTTCGTAGCGGTGGCGCTCGACGCAGAACGCGAACGATCCCCAGTCGGTGAGAGGTAGGTTCACCGGGGTGTTCGCGGTCTGGATGTCCAGGACCCAGCCGGCGTCGACGCGCAGGATCAACGCTGCCCCTCGGGGAAGGCGTCCTGGAACTCGGCCAAGTGGTCGGTGACGAACGTGGCGGCGCCGGTGACGAAGTTGCGGCGGGCGGCCTCGGACACGCTCAGGTCGTGCACATGGGCCTTCACCGACTTGCCCCCCAGCTGCGCGGCCTTGCGCACTGCGGCGAGTTCCTCGTCCGTGTACTCGATGTTCAAAGCTGGCATGCCCACCAAGGTACCAGGCAGGTACCACCGGCGGTACCGGACCGGTACCAAAACCGCTGGGGCCCCTGGGAGCCGTCGCCGTCGGCGAACCGAGCAGGGCGCGACCGGACCCCCGGGTGGGTGGCTCCGGCAGGTGAACAGGCCGGCTCGGGCAGGCGGTCGTGGCGAACACTGCGCCGGCCTGCCACGGCGGTCGGTGGAACGCTGCCTCCGGCGTGAACGGACGGCGGGGGCGGAGTGGATTGCCCACGTGGAGGCGGATCCGATCCGGGCGCTGGAGGAATTCGTCACGAGTTGGCGCCCCGTCGGGCACACATCGACCGGCGCGGGCCCGGTTTGGCAGCAGGCTTTACCATCGCCACAAACTGCGGGTTCGAGTCCGGGCGCAGCAGACCGGGGACCAAGTCGTCGAGGCCGACGTGGTGTCCGGGAGTGTGCGGGGCCTCAGGATGTTTCCGCAGGATGTGATCGTGACTGGCGAGCACGTCGTTCTCGTTGGCCTTCGGTCGGGTCAGGGTGCCGGTGTAGGCGGTGCACTCGAGACCGGAGCCGCCGATCAGCTCGACGGCGGCGGGCCCAGGGGTCGCATTCTCGGGGAGCGTGACGGACACGGTGACGGTGGCGATCCGTTCGGGCGCGATCTGCGCGTCATGATGGTCCGGCCACGCCCTTACCTCGTCCGCCTCGATCAGGTTCGGGCCTGCTCGCCACCCGGACCATCCAGGCGGCGGTGTCGTGCCCAGGCGGGACGCGCGCCGTGCATACACCGACGCGCGAGTATCACACCTCTACCCACCGAACCCACCGCCCCTCCGGCAACAGTCGACCAGCAGCGCACCATCGACTTCGGCCTTGTATCTTTCGCATGACAATCGACTCGCCGATCATCTTTGTTGCAGGAGAGCCATGGCATCTGTAGAGGCACGGTCAATCACCACTATAGAAATGCCGCATCATGCCAAATCCCGAGTGCTGCGGTGGGCAGGAAGACGCATACTCGCCTTTCGCACGGACGCGGTTCTACGGGCCCGGGTCATTGTCGACTCGGTTTCCGGCGATGCCACGGAGGCAGACTTCCCGGCGCCGTGGTCCAGGGACAAGAGTGGACAGGACGCGGTGAGCCCGGATCTCACGTATGCCGTATTCGTGGGCCCGCATTCTGTTCGCGTGGTGGAATCGAACGGAAAAACCCGATGGGAGTTTTTCCATCAATGCCGCACCGTTTTCGGACGGGCATTCATCCCGAGCGGTGATATGGAATGTTCCTGTATGCGAACGTCGGATAGCGTAGAGACCGGCTCGTGCCACGTCACTCCCGACAGCCGCCTGATCTGGGCACACGTGGCAACACCGACTGCCCTGGACACACCGGGAACACCACAGGGCGAAGCATGGCTACTCCTGGACGCCTCCGATGGAAGAATCGTGCACCGTATCGACCTCCACGATCTCTATGCGACCAACTCGCGTCACATCCCTCACCCTGATGGACAGGGCATCGCCCTCTGCCTCGGCAGTGATCCAGACGACATCACCATAATCTGGGGTTCCTGGGACGGCCGAGAGGCGAACACTCGACGCGCAGAGACGGAGCCGGGAATCATTCTGTGCGACATCTCACCCGCAGGAAACGAGTATGTCACCCTCACCCCCTCGACTGACGTTCTGACCAGGTATCGGTCGGCTGATGACAGCCCAATCATCGAAATCGACTACGAGGCGCTCACGACCCATCCCGACGCCGACGATCCCAACGACCTCCCCGTTTGGGATCAGATGTGCGGCTATATCGATGGTGACACCATCATTGCCTCGACCTCGGATCTCGACGACCAATGGGGTCGGCATCGTCATTGGACCCTCCACTCCGCCGAACCGTCCGTGCCTGTCGAGATCGCTTACCCGGTTCCTGTGACCGGAGTGCCTACCGCGTTGGGCGACGGTACATGGATCGCACGCTCCGACGCCGAGCCGAATCGCGTTCATCTGTGGGCGAGGAGGATGCCGTGAGTCAAGTGGACATCAAGGTCGCCATGGACTGAAAGGCCGCGGCAGGGAGCTTCGCGATACAAGGTCGCCGCATCCCGCCCACCGCATCGCGCCGCCCCACCGCCCTCGTCGTCACAGAGCACACCCACAGGGACGACGTACTCAACCGAGCGCGTCCACGTACTCAACCGACCGCGCTCACCCCGGCCGTCGTCAGGACCCGCGCGAGGCGCGGCACACGCCGGATGCCGGGCCCGCGCGCGTGAACGCCGGGAGTCGGGGCGGGTGGTCGGCAGGCGGTCTCACGCTGTCGTGCCGGTCGAGAGGGGCTGCCCGGGGAACCTGAGGGGAACGGAGAAGCTGATCGGCGTGCTCAAGGCGACAGTGTTCGGCCCCTCGGACGGCATCCCCGCGTCCCGTGCACACCCAGCACCGTCGTCACGACAGATCGCCTCCGTAGTCCACGGCAATGACGTCCCGTCCGCATCCGACGACGAGCACGCCTGGCGCGGCCAATGTCAGTGCCCCCACAACTTCCGGCATGAGGTAAGTGGCGGCCAGACGGCGGGTCCGCAGGTCCCAGATTCGCACCGTGCGGTCGGTGCTGCCGGTGACCGCGACGGGTCGGCCGTCGAACTGCGTGCACAGGACTGCTCGGACCGGGGACGTGTGGCCGGTGAGCGGTTCGCCGAGTTGTCGGCGGTCGGCCAAGTCCCAGATCCGCACGGTCTTGTCGTAGCTGCCGGTGACCGCGACGGGTCGACCGCCGAGCCGCGTGCACGCCACCGCCCACACTGTGTGTCGGTGGCCGGCGCGGGGCGGGCTGAGGTAGGGGCCACCGGGCGGGCTCCGGTACGGCATTGGGTGGTCCGTGAGTAGTTCGCCGGGGAAGCGAATATCGGCCCAGTCCAGGGCCCCCATGGCATGGCCACGGAGGGGTTCGCCGAGTTGTCGCCCGTCGGCCAGGTCCCAGATCCGCACGGTGTGGTCGGTGCTGCCGGTGACGGCGACGGGTCGGCCGTCGAGCCTGGTGCACACCGCTGAAGCCACCGCGCTCCGGTGGCCGGCAGGGGCTACGCCGAGTTGTCGGCGGTCGGCCAGGTCCCAGATCCGCACGGTCTTGTCGTAGCTGCCGGTGATCGCGATGGGTCGGCCGTCCAGCTCCGTGCACGCCATCGCCCACACTATGTTCTGGTGGCCGCGAAGGGGTTCGCCGAGTTGTCGCCCGTCGGCCAGGTCCCAGATCCGTACCGTGTGGTCGTCGCTGCTGGTGACCGCGATGGGTCGGCCGTCAAGCCGCGTGCACGCCACCGCCCGCACCGCGTACTCGTGGCCGCAGAGGGGTTCGCCGAGTTGTCGGCCGTCGGCCAGGTCCCAGATCCGCACCGTGTGGTCGTCGCTGCCGGTGACCGCCACGGGTCGGCCGTCAAGCCGCGTGCACGCCACGGAAGTCACCGTGTTCCGGTGGCCGGTGGTGAGCGGTTCGTCGCGCGGGCGGCTGTCGGCGAGGTCCCAGATCCGTACCGTGTGGTCGTCGCTGCCGGTGACCGCGACGGGTCGGCCGTCAAGCCGCGTGCACGCCACCGCCCGCACCGCGTACTCGTGGCCACGGAGGGGTTCGCCGAGTTGTCGGCCGTCGGCCAGGTCCCAGATCCGCACCGTGTGGTCGGTGCTGCCGGTGACCGCGACGGGTCGGCCGTCAAGCCGCGTGCACGCCACGGAGGTCACCGGGAATCCGTGGCCGACGAACGGCCGGCCGAGTCGTCGGCCGTCGGCCAGGTCCCAAATCCGCACCTTCTGGTCGGTGCCGCCGGTGACCGCGACCGGTCGGCCGTCCAGTAGCGTGCACGCCACCGCCGGCACCGCGTATTTGTGGCCGCGCAGGGGTTCGCCGAGTTGCCGGCCGTCGGCCAGGTCCCAGATCCGCACGGTCTTGTCGTCGCTGCCGGTGACCGCCACGGGTCGGCCGTCCAGTAGCGTGCACGCCACCGCCAGCACCGCGTATTTGTGGCCACGGAGGGGTTCGCCGAGTTGCCGGCCGTCGGCCAGGTCCCAGATCCGCACGGTGTTGTCGTAGCCGGCGCTGACCGCGACGGGTCGGCCGTCGAGAAGCGTGCACGCCACCGAACTCACCAGGTTCTGGTGGCCGGTGAGCGGTTCACCGAGTTGCCGGCGGTCGGCCAGGTCCCAGATCCGCACGGTGTTGTCGTAGCCGGCGCTGACCGCGACGGGTCGGCCGTCCAGCAGCGTGCACGCCACCGAACTCACCACGTCCTGGTGACCGGTGAGCGGTTCACCGAGTTGCCGGCCGTCGGCCAGGTCCCAGATCCGCACCGGGTGGCCCGTGCCGACGCCGCTGCCGATGCCGGTGCCGGTGACCGCTACGAGGCGGCCGTTGAGCTCCGCGCACGCCACCGAAGTCACCATGCCCCGCTGTTCGGTGAGGGTGTCGCGGAGCGCGGGGTGGAAGGCGTCGCCGTTGGTGGCCCAGCGGGGACGCCAGGGCTGGTCGCGGATGAGGGCGTCGCGGATCGCCCGGTGTCGGTGGCGGCAGGCGTCGACGGCGAGGACCGGACGCCGGTCCTGGGGGGTGGCGGCGCGGTGGCGGTCGATGGAGGCGAGGTACACCGTGCGCGCCCGCCGTGCCTGCTCACTGCCTGCGTGGCGGAAGGCGGCGACCAGGGCGTGGGGTTCGGCGTGGAGGAGGTAGTCGGCGTCGGTGAGCAGCTCGTCGAGGCGGTCGGCGTCGCGGGCGTGGGCGGTGGCGTGGCGCAGCAAGTAGCCGGGCGCGGTGCCCCAGTGGCGGCGGCCGCTGGGGTCAGCGGGCACGTGGGTGGCCAGCAGGTGGTCCAGGACCGCGATCGGCGCGGGTGACGCGGAGCGCGCCCTGGTGTGGGGCTGGCGGGTCAGGTGGTCGGCGAGGCCTTGGTGGAAGAGGCGGTGGTGCAGGACACCGGAGGTGTCGGGGGTGGCGCGCAGGTAGGGCAGCGCGTCGCCGTCGAGGACGTCGCCGGCCTGGCCGACGGTGAGGCCCGGGTCGAACAGGCGGGCCAACGGGAGGGCGACCTCGCGGGGCATGCCGTCGCCGCGGGTCAGCGCGAGGGCGGCCAGGACCGCGCGGATGCGGCTCCCATCGGGGCGGGCGGCCAGGTCCAGGTCCAGCACCCCCGGCAGCCCGACCGGGACCGACCCGCCCAACCGCTCCGCGGTGGGCGGGTCGGCGGGCGGCGGGATGGTCTTGAGGTAGCGGGCGAACACCGCAGCCACCAAGTGCGCGCCCCACTCGGGCCGCACCCGATCGCGCGGACCCGCACCGGTGGCCGGCGGAGCGGGCACGAGGCGGGCGGCGGCCGCGGCGGCGAGGGCGGCGCGGACCGGGCGCATCGCGGGCATGCGGTAGGCGGGCTCCTCACCGAGCACCGTCTCCAGGTAGACGGCCAGGTCCCGGCGCAGGCCGTCCGGGTCGGCGTCGTCCAGGTCCACCACCCCGCCACCGTCGCCGACCGAGCGTGCCTGATCCCACAACGCGCGGAACATCGGCCACGGCCGCGCGCCGACCAGCAGCCGCACCGCCGGCCGCCCGTCGGTCCGGCGCACCGCGGCCAGCGCCACCAGCAAGGCGCACACCCCCGCCGGATCGGCGGCCTCGTCGACGGCATCCACCACCACCGCGGGCACCTCCAGCTCGTCGGCCAGCCGCGCCGCGAGCGCCGCCCCGTCCCACTGCCCGCCGCCGTCGGGCGATGTCGGGTCCAGCTGGCGGGCGACGGCGGCGGCGACATCGGCGGCGGTGCGGCCGCGCGCGTGCACAGCGGCCAAGCGGTCGTTCACCGACGGACACACCCCCGGCCCGGCCGCTGACAACCGCGCCCGCACCTCGGGCACCACACCGGCGAGTTCCGGGTGGGCCGCGCACACCAGCACCCCCAGCAGCGCGGACTTCCCCGCTCCCGGCGCGCCCGTGACCACCCGCAGCCCCCCGGAGTCCACCGCGTCCAACCACGGCCCCAGCAACTCCAGTTCCGCTGTGCGCCCGGTGAACCGTGACCCGGCCTTGTCCCGGAAGTGCGCGGCGTCGCCCGCGTCCAGGAACCCGCGCAGGCTCGGCGCCACGCGCGCGAGCGCGGCGGCGTCCCGGTCGTAATTGCCGTTGGGGAAGAACGGCAGCTCGGGCTCGTCCGCGGCGGCGTCCATCGCCGAGCACACCACGTCCTGCACGAACCACGACCGCGCCTGGACGCGCCGGCGGACCTGCCGGGCCACCTCGGAGAACCGCACGAACGGCTGTCCCGGGTCGGTACCCAGCCCATCGGCGGCGACCTCCTCGAATACCTCCGCCAGCACCGTGCTGAACACCCCGTCGTACGCGAGCTGCTCCGCGCTGCACGCCGCCATCACCCACGCCCCCAGCGGACTGCCCGCCCGGTGCACCAGATGCTCCACCGCCCGCCCCGCGTGGCACAGGTCGAACAGGAACAACGTCGGCGTTTCCAGCTCCTGGGCGTCCCCCACCCACTGCGACGCGCTCGTCCCCGAACCCGGCAACCCGCACGACGGCACCACATCCACCCGGTCGCCCCGCACACCGCGCCGACCGTGCGAAGCCACGAACACCACCGGGGCCGTGCCGACCGCGTCCTGGACCACCGTACGCAGCCCCCGCGCATCCGGGTTCCAACGCAGGTCCGGCGTAAAGCCCAACCGCTCCAGAGCCGCGGCGACCGGAGGAACCACCGCGTCGACGAACGGCAGGTCGTCCCACCCCGCATCCCCGACCGGGACCTCCTCGCCCTCCGGCATCCGCGTACCGAACCGGCTGATCCCCACCACCAACGCACGCCCCGAACCCATCCCACCCCCCGGCGAGCCATCCGCGCCCAGCATCCCACCGCCTGCACGCTGCCGCAGCACATATGGCAACTCTCAACCGCATGCCACGCTGTACGCGCCTGTGCACACCATTGCGCCGACACCGCGAACACAGCGCTGCCGAAGGGGCGTTCGGAAGATCGAGCGCGCGCATCAGGGAGGGGCGCGGGCCTCTCGTCGGGGTGCTCGTGGTGGGTCAACAGTTGTGCGAATACGGCGACGTGGGCGGTCACGCGGTCATCTCAGGGCAGGCCGCGGCGAGTTTGTCTGCCTGGTGGCTGGACGTCTGCGGCCCGGCTCTGAGATCGTCGACGGCCGCGGTCCGCAGCGGCGGGTGGCCCCGCTCGTCCAGCTTGACCTCGGCGCCGAGCCTGTCATCGACCTGCGGGTATCGTGCTCTCGACGGCAGCAGAGAGAGTGTTGGCGTGACGGCCGGGACAGAGGACTTCGATCGCCTGGTCGAGCCGTTCCGTTCGGAGTTGCCGGCGTATGGCTACCGGATGCTCGGCTCGGCTCACGACGCCGAGGACTTGGTCCAGGACACGTAGGACTCGCGACCACCTGATCGCCGCCGAGGTCGACCCGCTGGTGAGACATGCCGATGGCGCGCGGGAAGCCGTGGTCGGACTGCGGCGTGCCGGGTACGGCGCGGAGGCGATGTCGGCACGGCGACCGTTCTGTATCGGGCACGCCGTCGACGGCTTTTGCCGTGGGCGCGATGAGTTCCGACCCCGCCGCCGGTATGTAGTGACGAGTTCGCCGGACTCCCCCGGCGAACCGATCACGAGGGAGATCCGATGTCCGACAGTCGTGCGGAAGACAGGGCCGCCATCCGGGCCGTCCTGGTTGACTCCTACAAGGCGTGGGAGGACGGCGACGCCGAGGGCATGGTCGCCGACTACACCGCGGACGCGACCGCCATCATGACCGGCTCGCTCCGCGACGGCCGTGAGGTGATCCGCGAGAACATGGCCCTGGCGTTCGCCGGGCCGCTCAAGGACAGTTCGACCTACAACAGGCAGCTCAGCTCCGCTTCGTCGGCAGGGACGCCGCGATCGTCGTCAGCGAATCCGGCATCCTGTTCCCCGGCCAGACCGAGGTTCCGGAGGCGGGCAAGGTGAACGCGACCCGGGTCTTCGAGAAGCGGGACGGCCGGTGGCTCATCGCCGCCTATCACAACAGCCCGGTGCCGGCGCCCGGACAGTGACCGCTGCCCTGTAGCCGGCACCGACCGCGCGTCGCGCCGCCATGAACACCATCGCCGGCCGACATGCCGAACACCGGGGCCATCCCCCGGGCGCCTGAGCCGGTCTGGCGTACACCCACGAGGCGCCCGGCCGTAGGGCGGATCCGCAGCCACCGTGGACCATACGCAGCTCGTGCACGCGCTGCGTATGGTCCACGGGCCCAATCCGGTTGCGGCGGCGTCTGCTCACTCCGGCCGGGCCCGGAACTCGTATTGCCACGACGACGTCCCCGGTAGCAAACCTCGTGAGGTTCATGACCGAGCACGCCCCCGCGCTCATCGACGACTTCGTCAAACTCAGGGTCATCGACCCCGAACGCCGGGACCGGCGCCGCGGCTACCTCGCCGCCCGTCGCCGGCACGCGGTCTGCGGCGACCTGCGCGTGCCGCTGGAGGCCATCGACTACGACGCCGAGACCGGCACCAGCCACCCCGTCGGGGCGTGGATCAACGAACAGCGCAGGGCCTGGTCGGCGGGAGATCACGGTGCCGGGTGCGGGCGAGCATGGCTCTGCGCGGTCTCGTCCCGGTGCGATCGTCTCGACGTTTTGCGCGCGTTGGTCCGCCGGATTCGTGTCGGGGGCGCGGAGTCGGCGACGTCGCGTGGGCGATCACGAGGATGCATCCGGGCGAAGCGCAGGCGTGGGAGGTGTCGATCGTGGGCGCGGTCGGGCGATCACCATTCGCCCGGCACCGGTGGTGCCGGGTCCGGTCGCCGTGTCTCACTCGGGGGTGTAGTCGGCGCAGGCGAGTAGAAAGCCCTTGGGGGCTTGGGCGTTGGGGACGGCGGCGGCGATGACGCATCCGCGCGGCAGGACGGGCCGGGTGGGCGGTCGCGGTCGGGTGTCGGCAGGGTCGTCCCGAGTGGTCGCCGCGGCGTACGCCCGGCCGAGTTCGCGTGCCGCCAGGTATTCCGAGCAACTCGGTTGTGACTCGTGGGCGAAGCAGCCGTGATCGGCGGCCTTGACCACTCGGTCGGATCGTGGGTCGAGGCCGCGAGCGCGCAGTATGCGGGCCTTCTCCAAGGCGGCGTTGGTCTCGGCGATGGAGGGTTGGGCGGGCATGCGCGGGATTACCGGTCCGGCAGGGGCGCGGGTCGCACCGGCCGGCGTCTGGGCGTCCTCGACGGCGGGCAATGCGGGCGGCGGCTCGCCTTGCGCGGGAGCACCCGTGCCGGCCGTCGGGGAACCGGGAGTCGTCGCCCCGGACGGTGGGGGGCCGACCGCGTCGGGCCCCGATGTCGGCGGTGTCGTCCCGGTCTCCCGTGCCGCTTCCGCGCGGGCGTGGTGGTCCTGGGTCTGCGTGCACGCGGCCGTCACCAGGACCGCGCTTGTCGCGACGACAACGGCGACGATGCGTCCGGTCACGGCATCGGCGCCGATACGGCCGATGCGTCGCGCCCGGTTCATGCTGTGACTCCTCGATGGATGAACTCGGCGTGTCCGCCGAGGAGATCATGCCGGGTAGGAGCCGAGGAAGCGACCGGGAATCCGCTCCCCACTGTTCATCCGGCTTCCGAAGGCCCCTGCTCGCCGTCGCCGTCGGAATCGACGTCCTTGATCGGGAAGAGCGACGCGCCGTCCGGTGCGAGGGCCTCGGCGGCCGCCGGCCGGCCCGACGACGTCGCGGCGATGACGATCTGAGCTTGTGCGATCGGAGTTGCCTTGCCGGCGGGGCGCGGCCGAGGGCTGGGGGCCGGGATCGGCGGTGCGTGGTCCACGCCAGGGGGCCGCCGTGCGGTGGAGGGAGCGAGGGGAGGCGTGGCCGACGGGCGGCTCAGGGGCGGGGCGGCCGGGGCCTTCGGGTCGGGCGCCGAAGGGGCGGGCGGTGCTTCCGCGGCCGGGTTCGGCTCGCCCGACGCGGTGTCGTCGGGCGCGTCCCGGGTGAACAGGTGCAAGGGAAACGGCGGCGGGAGCGACTCGGCCGGCGCTGGTGGTACGACACCGAGCCCGGGCCAGGTATCGCGGACCTCGTCCAGGAAGTCCCGGTGGTCGGTGCCGTGGGCCGACGCGACGGCGTACAGGGCGTCGAGGGCGGCCTGCAGGGAGTCCGACTCCGCGGCACCGAGCAACGCCGGCAGGGCAAAGGCCTGTTGGAACGCCTTGTGGGTGGTGCCGTCCGGGAGGGTGATCGTGATAAGTGGAGCATTCGGGTCCTCGAACAGGCGCCGCCACGCTGCGCCCGGTTCGTCGAACGGCGCGGGCAGCGGCAGGACCGCGTCCAGGGCCGCCAACGCCGGGGCGATCCAGTCGACGTCGGTCAGCCCCGCCAGGGCGCAGGCGCGGTGCGCCGCCCAGCGGGCGATCTCGCGTTGCGTCCCGTCGTCGACCCGCGCGATCGCGTGGACCAGGTGCACATCCAGCATGCGCATCCCGTGCACGTTCCCGCCCACGCTCCGCAGCCGCTCGGTCGGCAACCGGCCCGCCCACATGCGGAGTTCATAATTCCGGACGGTTTCCGCGCTTGCGCGGGCCTCTTCGGCGCGGGCCGCGCGTGCTGCCGCGGCCCGCTCGCCGGGCGTCGGCGGCGCCGGCAGGTCCCGAGCGATCTTGTGCCAGTAGGCCGCCTGGTCGCTGGTCTGGCGCACCACGCGGTCCGGTTCCGCGGGTGCGGGCCAGAACTGCAGGAGGTAGCGGTCGACCGGCGGCTCGCCGTCGAACACCACGCCGTGGGCGTTGGCCTCGTCCATCCCCACGGCGCAGTAGCGCACGCGATGGTCGACCGGGTCGAGTTCGAACTCGCACGCGATTCCGCCCTCCCACTGCGTGAGCCACACGGTCCGGGTCTGTGGGGTGAACGGTGCCTCGACCACGTCCTCCCACCGCCCGTCCACTACGGGTGCGGTGTCGTGGACCTCGATGGTCAGCCCCACGCAGCCGGTGTGCATGCCGGTGGTCAGCGACAGATACCCCTCCACGGCAGCGGCGCACAGGCCGTTGACCTGTCCCGCCCGGGGGTCGTCCCGGATCGGCACGCAGTTGGCGCGGCTGTCGATGTACATCTGCATGTACGCCACGTGCACGCAACCCTCGAACACCGTCCGCACGAACACTCCCCCGAAACGTCACCGGCCCCGCGTCCTCGACCCGGGCGGCCAGGCGTCATGCTGCCGCACGGCACAGACAACACGAACCCGGGAACGTCCACCCACAGCCGACGAGTTCGCGACTGTGGGGTGTACGACACCGCGGATCCGGCGGAGAACACCCGATCACGACGCCGCCGACAACAGCGGACCGTCCCGCTTCACCGCGTGTCCACGCTCTTCGACGGATCGTTCGACACGCCGGCCTCGCGCGCCAGGACGTCACGGCACATGCGCTGGAGTTCCTCGTCGTCGGCGAGGTTGGCGTAGCGGCCGCTGCGGCGGGGCAGCGCGAGTTCCGCCCGGATGCGGGGCAGGGCCGGAGCGGCTGCCGATCCCATCCGGTTCAGGCAGGTCAGGACGAGGTTCGAGGTCGCGTCGTTTCTCTCCCAGGCGGCCAGCAGGGCAGGTAGGACGAGGTCGGCCTCGGTCTCGCCTGCGATGTCCCACAGCGCCGCCGCGGCGTGGACGCGGGTCCACTCGTGCCCGTCTCGCGACATGGCTCGCAGACGCGGCAGTACGGCTCGGGCGGGCGGGCCGATCCGGCCGAGGACGTCGATCGTCGCGTGGTTTCGTTCGCTGTCGATCAGCTTCTCCAGTCGGGGCACGACGTCGGCCGGGTCGCGTTCGAGCGCCCACAGGGCGGCCGTCGCGGCCGCGCGCACGTTCACGTCCGCTGCGTCGGCCAGGGGACGAACCACCCCCAGGGCCGGTGCGGCAGCGGTGCCGAAGGACGCGAGCGCGTCCACGGCCGAGGCGGCGGTGTTCCACCGCTCATGGCGAACCGCGGCACCGGCGAACGCGGTGATCGCATCGACGGCCGCCGGGTCGCCCAGCTCGGCCAGAGCGTGGACGACGGCGCCCGCGCTCATGGCCGACCGTTGCCGCGCGAGGTCGATGTCGACGAGGCGGCGGGACAGCCGCGGCACCAGTTCGTCGGCGACCGCGCGCAGATGTCCGGCGACCTGTTCGGCGCGCCAGGCGTCCACGTCGTCGTCCAGAGCCGTCAGCAGCGAGGGCACCGCTCGTACGTCCCCCAGGCGTGCGAGTGCCATGACGGCTTCCTGATGGGCGCGGCGCAGCAGTGGGTGCGGATGCGCCCAGGCGGCGGGACCGTGGGTGGTGCGTTGTGCGGTGACGTATGCGGCGAGGGCTTCGCGGGCGGGTTCGGCGACCGGTGCCAGGGCTGCGAGGGTCTCGGCAGCTGCGGCGGCGGTGTACGCGTCGTGGGGCAGCAGGCAGTTCGCGAGCAGCAGGACGAGTTCGCGGTGGTCGCCTCGCCAGGACACGATCAGTTCCCGGGTCATGCGGATCGCGTCGTGGCGGGTGGCGGGATCCGGGCTGCGGAGTTGTTCGGTGAGCAGGGTCGTGCGTTCGCGAACGCGCGCGTCGAGGACATCATGGAAGGTGCGCAGCAGGGTTGTGGTGGGCGCGTGAACGCGATTGTGCCGTTCGAGGTCGGCAAACACGGCGGCGATCTGCGGTGGGACGTCCTCGGCCGTCGGGGTGTTGGCGTCGGTGGTGCACGCGCACGTTCCGGAACGGCCTTGGCATCCCTGGTCGTCGGCGTCGTAGCGCGGTGCGGGGGTGAGTTCGCGCAGGAGGTTCATCGCCGTGGGCACGACGGTGTCGCCGATGTCCGCAGGGGCGCAGCGGGCTCGGTGGACGAGGGCCGCGAGGCGGATGTCGGGGTCTGCGGTCGTGTCGTCCGCGAGGGTGTCGAGCCATGCCATGGCGGGGGTTCGCGCGAGCGGCAGTCGCAGCGCGAGGTCGGCCGTGGTCCCTATGATCCGCAGTCGTTCCTCGATCCCGTTCTCGGCGGGCAACCGTTCCCGCAGGATCGTGAGTGCCCGGTCGGTGTCGTCCAGGAAGAGGCCGAGTGCCTCGATCGCCGCGCCCCGTACCCGGACGTCCGGGTCCGTGGCGTAGGCGACGAAGGTGTCGGCGTGTGCGCGCATCAGCGCGGCGCTGTCGGCGGTCGCCGTCGACAGGGTGCCGTCGGGGGCGATGTAGACGGTGTCGCCGCGGTCGACGGCGGCGCGGCCGATGCTGAGGAGCAGTGCGACGATCGAGGCGCGGTCGGGCGTCGCGGGATCGTCGGCCATGTCGAACAGGAACGGAAGGCTCGCCGCGGTACACGGGTACACGTCGCCCTGATGATGGGCCGCGCCGTAGAAGTCGTCCAGCGCCCTCCCGCGAATCTCGGCGTCCGGCGAGGTCATCGCCCGCAACCACACCGGGACGTCGTCGGCGGGGCCGTAGGCGTGGCCCATAGACGACCAGGCGATGCCGTCCAAGTCGTTGATCATGCGCGGCACCATGCCGCAGGGCACCGACACCGCCCCCACACCCGGACGAACCACGCGGCGTATTCGCGCGGGGACGCGGCGAGTGTCGAATGTCGGTCCTACGGTGTGTGCATGGGCTCCGGGGACTGTATCGCGCGACCGTGTGAGGCTCGTGAGGCTGAGAAGGAGGCCGTCAGCTGCCCCCGGCTCCCCCCGCAGCGGCAGCCCTCCAAGCGGAAGTGACACACCCTTCTTCCCAGTGCCACCACTCCTTGGCCGCCCCGTGCTCCAATAGCTTCCGAATGCGCGGGATGTCCGCCTCCGGCGGGACGTCCAGCGCGACCATGCGGAACTGCTCGATGCCCTCGCCCGTCGTGCCGAGCCGGTGGAACGTCTCCAGCACGGTTTGCCGGGCTGCGGCCGATCCCCCGTCCTTCAGCACGATCAAGCGGATGGTGCAGTTATCCGACGAACGGACCGTTTCCCCGGCCCAACGCAGCCCGTCCTCCTCGATCCCCACCTTGACGATGTCGCCGCTGGCAATCCCGCGCACGAACCACGGGGTGTTGTCGAGTCGCACTGTCCCATCGCCCAGGTCCACCGCCCACAGGCTCTCGACACTCGCTGGAGGCCAACCGTCATCGTCCACGTCCATACGGAAGTGGACCTTCACGTGATCTTCGCTGATATCCGTCACCGCGCCATCATCCTCGCGGGCCGAAACACGGCAGTCGCCGGACCGCCGCAGGTGGCGTCACCGCCTCAACGAGCTGCTCACGATCCGACTGCCCGTTCGGTGTCTCGGGCGGCAGCAAAGAAACAGCCCGTATGTCAGGCCCCGCATCCACGAACACTGACACGCACGTTCCGGCGCTTCCGGGCCCAAGATTCCGCGAACCCGCCCACTTTGTCGACGGGCGGGCAGGTCCAGCACCTCATCAGCGGCTGGAACCACGGCACGCCGCCCTACCCCTACATCGCGGTGATCGACGAGTCGGCCCCGACACGTGAGAAGGGGCGGTTCGGGGCGGACCGTCCGAAGCGCCGGCTCGCTCCGCATTCCGATCCGCGTCGGTTCGAGACGGCCCGGGAGATGCACCGCCTGAGACGGGAAGAACACCTGAAGGGCGGGGACATCATCGCGATTCTGGCGGCAGAGCCCGACCTTTAACCGATCCAGGGCGGCCGGTGGACGTAGGGCCTGGTGGAGGGCCTGCTTGCGAACCCGATTCTGTGGAATCCGAGTCGTCAAACGAGACTCTCCGGGCCTGATCATAAATGAATGGCTGTGTCCCTGAAAGTTCTGGAGAATCCGGGGTTGTGAGTATGGGCATCTCCGGCTTCGAGCCAACCTTCCTCGTCGGACTCGAAGCCGTCCGCGAGAATCACCGACCACGGTTGGCGGAGCTGGGCGGGCGGCGCCTGACCGGGTTCGCGCTGGTGCGCTTTGTTGAGGACGGGGAGTGGTTCGCTGAATGCCCGGTGGTGTTGGACTTTGAGGGCGTGCGAGTCGAGATCTGCCACTGGAAGTTCGATGAGCTGTCGATCGGCTGGAACACCATCGACACCACCGCGGCGATCACCGGCTGGGAGTGGTCAGAGTTCACGCCTGTATGGTCCAGCGCCGACGAACGGCTCGAGCCGTTCGTCGGCCAGGAACTCCGCGAAGCTTCCCTGCTCGAATGGCGTCCGTCAGGACAGGACCTGGCCGATGGCACCATCGCTGTGGAGTTCGCCTTCGATGCGGATCGCTTCCGCATCGGCAACGGCCTCGACGAGAACACCATCGAAGTGGGGGATCCGCATCCAGACTTCGTGAGGCATCGGCTGGGCTGATGCGGGTCGGCTGATCACGTTGGCTTCCGATTGCTCTCGACGACCGGCAGCACGGTTGCCGGGCCGGGACGCGCATGCCTCACCAGCTCCTCGCGCACATCCAGCCACCGTCGTATTGCGGCCAGGGTCGACGCGGACAACGGCAGCACCTCGACGACCGCGGGGTTCACCGAACGCGCCCGGGGGACGGCGGACGACCCGAACCGTACCCGCGTCCTCGTCCAGGTCGTCCAGGCGCAGCGCGCACAACTCGCCCACCCTGGCCCCCGTCTCCAGGACGACGCCGATCAGTGCGAACAGCCGGACCCGGCCCGCGTCGGCCGCCGGGACGGTCGGCGTGCGCGGTCAGCCAGGTCCGGGGCAGCGAGCGTTGGCGGGCGCCCACCGGCGCCTTGAGGTCGGAAATCTGCGGGCGTTCGGGCAGGACGGCCGGGACCGATCCGGCGCGGGCCAGGATCCCGAGGCAGTCGAAGCGGATGCGCACGCTCGCGGCGGTGGAGGCGCCGTTGCCCGCCACCGCGCGGGCGCGAAGTCGGCCCTTTCGCGCAAGGTCCAGGGATCGGCGCACCGGTTCGGCCGACAGCAGCCTCGCGAGCGACGCGCGGGCCTCGGTCGGGCAGTCGTCCAGGGCCAAGGCGCGCCGCATCGCCCGCGACCCCCCGGTGTACGTGCCCCGCGCCCACGACCTGGTGCTGCGCGAGGAGGTCGACCGTGCGGTCGGCGGGGAGAACGTGATGGTCACGTTGGTGGCCGGGTCCTCCACCGGCAAGACCCGCGCCTGCTGGGAGGCGCTCCGGGCTGTGCCGGACGGGTGGCGGTTGTGGCATCCCCTCGCCCCCGGACGGCCTGAGGCCGCCTTGGCCGAGCTGTCGGCCGTCGGGCCGCGCACGGTCGTGTGGTTGAACGAGGCCCAGTTCTATCTGGGAGCTGTCGGGGTCGGCGAACGTGTCGCAGCCGAGGTGCGTGAACTGTTACGCGACCGGTCCCGCGGCCCGGTGCTGGTGCTGGCGACGCTGTGGCCCGACCCCCATTGGACGACCCTGACTGCCATCCCCGCGGCTGGGAAGCCGGATCCGCACGCCCGGGCCCGGGCCCTGCTGACGGGCACCGATCTGCGGGTTCCGGAGGTGTTCACCGGTACCGACCTGGACGCCGTCCGAGCACGCGCCGTGGAGGATCCGCGGTTGGCAAACGCCCTGGCGGCCGGTGACGACGGGTGGGTCACGCAGTATCTGGCGGGGGCGCTCCGCTGCTCAAACGCCTCGAGTGGGCGCCGGCCGCCGCCCGGGCGGTACTCGAAGCGGCGATGGACGCCCGACGTCTCGGCCACGGACCCGTCCTGCGAAAGGCGTTCCTCGAGGACGCCGCCGACGCCTACCTCACGGACCACGAATCCGACACCCTCGACGACGACTGGTTCGAACAAGCCCTCGCCCACACCAGATCGCACCCCTGCCCCGCATCCGACCCCGCAGACGCACCCGCGACGCCACCAGCGACGGACCCACCCACCACCTCGCCGACTACCTCGAACAACACGCACGGCGCACCCGCAGCACCTCGTGCCCTGATACCTCGTTCTGGATCGCCGCCCACGACCACGCCCGCACCACCGACGACACTGTCACTGGGGCGGGCCTCCCACACCGCGTCCGACTCCTTCTTGCTGCGCTTGCGCAACAACTCCGGCAACGGCGGATACCACGTGTGCTCGTACCGAGATCCGGCGCGGGACAGGCGCAGAAGCTCCATCACGTCGGGGATCGCCCGGCGGGCCAAGGCCTCGCTCGCGGCGGTGATGTCTCCCTCGGCGGCCGCGAGTTCCTCGGCGACCGCGCCGGCGATCGCCCCGGGCAGGGGGTCCTCGTCGGTGTCCACCACAACCCTGCGCACCGGCTTCGACGCGGCCTGGGCCTTCGACGCGGTCGACGCCGGGCGGGCGGTTCCGCGTGCGGGCGCGGTCGACGTGCGGGGGGGGGTCGCCGGTGAGCCGGCCGCGGGCCGGTCCTGTCGGGTCTCGGCTCGTTCGCGAGGAGCGGGGATCGGGGCTCGGCGGTGTAGGCGGGCGCCGCGCCCGCGGGCCCGGCAGGGCCAGTCCCGTTCGAGGCGGTCGACGCCGGTGGGAGGTCGGTGAAGCGGACGTGTGCCAGGTCGGCGTGCAGGGTCGCCTGGGCGATTGGGCCCAGGTCGCGTTCGGCGACGATCGCGAACGCCTGCTCGCCTTCGCGGGTCAGATGGATCACCGTGTCGGCCTGGGCGAACGCCGCGCCGACCTCGAGCGGTTCGTCCGCACTCGTCTCCCACACGGCCACCACCGGCACGTCCAGATCCGCCGCCAACCGGCGCAACGCGGCCACACCATGGCGGACATCGGGACCGGCAAGGCCGGTCGTGCCGGGGAGGAGCTGGTTGAGCGGGTCCACGGTGACCAGGCGCAGGCCCGCGATGTCGGCGGCGGTCTCGCGGAGCAAGTCCAGGGTGAGGTCGGCGCCGTCGTCCAGGAGCAGTCCCCCGGCGGCCAGGCGGAGACGCGGCCGTTTCTGCGCCGGCCCTCGCAATTTCGGCCCGACGGGTGGACCATCGCCTGACACAGGGCCGCCAACGAGGTACGACTGCGCCTCGAATGCGGCGGCACCCTCGAGGAGCCTGCCCCCGGATGCGCCGTCGGCGACGACATCGGAGCCCGGACGCAGCGCCCCCGGGGTGCGGCCGTGGGGGCCAAGCTGAAGCCCGGACAGTACGAGCAACTCGACGAACTCGGTATCGAATCCGAACCCGGCTCAGCGGCGGCCGATATCACGGGCCCCGAAAGGACGCGGTCTGCTACCAAGTTGCGACAGCAGACGGCGTTGCCACCACACCTTCGGCCGTTCGGCGCGGATCGAAGGCCGGCCCTCGGCGCCGAGCGGCGGGCCCCGACGAGGTCGTGGTCGAGGGCCTACCAAGCCGGGCGGGGATCGCGCAGTTCCTCCGGGGTCTGCTCGGGCAGGTCCGCGCCCGGGTCGGTCCGCAGCAGCATCCCCGGGGCGGGCTCGAACCGCTCGTCGGGCGGCGCGGGTCGGTGAAACCGCTCCGTGCGCTCGATGGCGACCTCCACGAGCCTGCCGTCCCGGAACATCCACAACCCGAAACAGTCGTCGTCCTGGTCGCGGAGCAGCACCTGCACCGTTCCCGGATACGGCCGCGGCAGCGACTCCAGATGCCTGAGCAGGCCGTGGCGGGCCCGGACCTTGTCGAACTCCAGGGCCCACCCGAAGTCGAAGCCCCACTGGCCCGAGATCGGCACGAAATGGCCATGCCAGGTGCGTTCGGTGTCCTGCCGGGTCAGCGGCTCCATGACCTCGTCCGCATGGCGGGCCAGCACGATGACCTCGGCGTCTCTACTCATGCAGGAGTATCACCGCATCCGCACGACCTGCCGCAACCACATTCTCCGACCGGAGAACACACCGCGGCGGCCCGGTGCACGCGTCGCGCGGAGCGCGTGACGCCACGGGCCCGGGTGGACCTCCGGCGAGCAACCCTCGAGGCGCCCCTGCAGGGGCGCGCCGCCCGCTCGCAGTGGCCGTGCCCGCCCGGGTCCGTGGCTCCGGGCGGGGTCGAGAGCCCACCATGGAGCCTCAAGCAGCGTGAAGTGTACAGTTCCTTACATGAGTGAGACTCTGCCGATCACCGAGGCCCGCGCCAGGTTCGGATCGCTGGTGCGCCGGGCCTCGCACGCCCGCGAACGCATCACCATCACCGACCACGGCCAGGCCGCCGCCGTGCTCATCAACCCCCAGGAACTCGCCGACCTCGAGGACGCCCTCGCCCTCGCCCAGTACCGCGCCCGCCAGGCCGAGCGGGCGACGACGGGCGTACCGCACGACGAGGTGCGTTCGCGGCTCGGGCTGGACCGCGCTTGAGGTACGTGATCGTCTGGGACGAGGCGGCGATCGACACGGCCGCCCGCTTCCTCAAGGACGACCCCGACGGCCTGCGCCAACTCATGGACGCCGTCGACCTCCTCGCCGACGACCCGCGCCCCCACGGCACGTTCGAGTACGGCTCCCCCGACCTGCGGCGCATGCAGGTGGGCCGGTATCGGGTGATGTACGAGATCACCGACACCACCTTGACCATCGTCGTCATCCACATCGGCCGCCTCAGCTGATCGAGCCACACCCCACATGTGTGCCCGAGCGCTCCACTTGGCGAATGTCGCCAGGTGAAACGCTCGGATTCTGCCGCCCTGACGAACTTGGAATGGCGCGAGATCAGCCGAGGTCACCGACCAGTGCACCGTGACGTTGCATGAGCACGTTCGACACCGGAGAGTCCGGGACCGGTACGGGCTCCCCGACGGGCCGGTCCGGTCGGGTTGTGCCTACCCGAGGTACGCCACCAGGGCCGGGAAACTGACCAAGGCCACGACCACCCCCCATGCGGAAGCGGCCTCGGTCGACATCAAGAGCCGAAAGACGCCCTTGAGGGCCCGCAGTCCAAGACCAAACCTCCGCCTCGGCCTCCGCCTCCGCCTCCGCCTCCGCCAGGACGACCTTCCCTGCGGGTTTCAACCTGTCGTCGAAGAACTCGTGGCACCCAGGAGCATGAACGCCGCCCCGAGCAGCACCTCGACGACTCCCACCCCACCTCGGCGGAGGTCGCCTTCAAGGGAGAGGCGACCCGCGGCCTTCGGCACGCTTGATCGCGAGGCGCTGACGCCACTGGGCGCGCACCCGTTCCCGTGGTCGCGCTTCGACGGGTGAGACACGCTCCACGAGCTGCGGTGGGTCGCGCGCCGATCAGGGATCCGCTGCGGCACGGTGGTGGCCGAGGCTCGGGGTCGGGGGCAGGTTCTTTGTCCGCGTGTGGACGGTCACGTAATTCCCCATGGGTGTTGGTCAGGGAATTCCCCATGCGCTGGCCTGGTCTACTCGTCTGAGTTCGCGCCGTCGGACGGGAGATGAGCGACCACGAGGGCGGCGGCTTCCTCTGGTGTGTCTGCTTCGCCGAGCAGGGTGGTGTATCCGGTCGAGTAGACCTTGTAGGGCGGCCCACCGCAGACAATGAACGGCAGGTCGTCGGGGTCCGAGCGATCCCAGGACGGGGCGGATCGCAGGAATTTCAGGGTGCCGTGGCTCGGCCATGGGTAGAGGCTGCGGAGCCTTGGCTCGACATGCGCGGCTTCGACGACCAGCGGGTCGCCTTGCCGGGTTCCCGGAGTGCGCTCCAGTAACTGTCGCCAGGCGGTGGGGATGTCAGGAGCTTCAGGCATGAGGTGATCGTCCAAGATCACGGGGCTGCGGACAAGTAGCGCTGCCGCAGCCCCGTGCCGGCAGGCGGGTGCTATCCGATCGGCGACGTGTCGATCTTGCCGGCGGGGTTCTTCGGCCTCTTGTTGGGCCGGTAGCTGGGTCCGTTCATGACCTGATGGCTGGTGTTGATCAGCCGGTCCAGCAGAGACTCGGCGACGGGGTTGGGGAAGGCCCGAACCTCCCTTCCCCGACCCGAAAGCCGCTCCCACACGCGACCACCCCCGCCACCCCGGTGGGGTGGCGCTCCCCCTGGAGCGGAAAGCCGCGTACCTGCACCCGCTCAACCCGGTCGCGGCGCAGGAGGCCCTGGCCCACACCTTGAAGGAGAACGGATTCGTGATTCGTCCTCTGCCGGGGGTGCGGCCCGCGTCGGACGCGGCCGGTTGGCATGCACCGGCCGTAGGGCACGACGGTAACACCGGAACCTGAACGCGCACCCAGCCCCCGACGCTCCCGCCTCGAGGACGAGATGAGCCCCGATCGTGCTCGGGCGCAAGTCGTTCCGTCACCCCTCGGTCGCGTTCCTGCTGCGGCGCACCGGGACGTCGTGGACGCAACCGAGTGCGCGTACGACAGGGCAATGCCGACATCATCCACCTGCGAACGCCCAGAGCGGCCTTCGAGAGGCCGACGAGACCGTGAGTAGCTGTTTGCAATCCCCGAAGCAGTCGCTGCGGGTCCAACCCACGAGAGGGCGCGTGGTAGGCCGCCGAGCACAGGCCCGATCCGCCCGCACCGAGATGATCACGCGAAAGTAACCCAACGCTGCGCGCCAGGGCGATCGCGTCGCGCCCCCGCGCGAATGGAGCGACGCCACCGGGCCGCCGCAGTTGGCGGGTAGGGTCGGCGATCATGCGACGCCACATACCGTTTCGACGCCTGCACAACTTTCGCGACCTCGGTGGCTACGCCGCAGCCGACGGACGAACCGTCGCCTGGGGACGCCTGTACCGCTCCGATTCGTTGGGCAACCTCGGCGGCGACGACGCGGAACAGTTCTTCGCGCTCGGTGTACGCACTGTCGTCGACCTGCGGTATCCCCACGAGGCCGACCGGCACGGTCGTATCCCCGCACATGCCAGTTTCGTCTACCACAACGTATGCACCGAGCACCGGCCGTGGGACCAGGCGTCACTCGGGCCCGATACCGACGTCGCTCGCTTCCTCGCCGACCGTTACGCCGAGTTGGCCCTCGACGGTGTGGCGCAGATTCGCGAAGTGCTGGACATCCTCGCGGCCGCCGACGCCCCGCCGGCGGTGTTCCACTGCGCGGCGGGGAAGGACCGCACAGGCGTCATCGCGGCACTGGTACTGGCTCTGCTGGGCGTGGACGAGGAGGACATCGTCGCCGACTACGTCCTGACCGAACTCGCCAGGGACCGCCTCGTCGCCGATCGACGGGCCGACCATCCCGACCGGCCGATCACCTGGCCCGGATGGGGCCGCGCACCGGAGGCCGCGATGCGACTGTTCCTGGCGGAGAACGCCGCCGCATACGGGTCGCTCACCCGCTATGCCGCCGAACGACTCGGCGTCGACCATGCGCTCGTCGAGGCGCTCCACCACCGGTACTTGGCCGGCTGAGCACCGGTTGGTCAACTCCGGACGCTGGTTGAAAATCAGGTTCTGGCGTCGCCGGGTTCGTGGGAGGGTCGACGGCATGGCCATTGCGAAAAAAGGCACACGGATCATCGTGGTCGGCGGGGAGCGCTATCGCTGGGTGGTTTCACCCGATAGTGGATACATGGTCCTCCTCATCGAACGCGCGGAAGGGGATGGGCGGCGCGTGTCGACGGTCTTCGAGCAGTCGGCTGTGGTCACGCCGGGAGTGGTTGCCGCAGTGATCGAGGGCGCGCAGCGACTCGGATGGGTTCCCGGGAACTGTGGCACGGAACTTCGGCTGTGGAACCTGGACCGGCATCCGGACCTTGCCGACCTAAGATTGTTCACGCGCGAGATGCTCCCGCCGTGGTCGGAGCGGGAGGGACATCGGATGCCGGCCTCGGAGGCCCGGGTGAATGCCCCGTCGCCGATGTCGTGACCGAGCAGTCGACGCGATACCCCGCCCCCGGCGATGCATGACGGGAACGGTCCTTGATCGGGCCGGGCCGGGTCAACCTCCTCGTCATGAGGGTGATGGCGGCCCACGTGATCAAAGCCTCGCTGTGCTGGGGCAGCCTCTCGTCATCCCTCGCGTGTCGGCGGGCGTGCATGATCCAGCCCAGTGACCTTTCGACCACCCAGCGGCGGGGCAACAGGACGAAACCGACCGCGTTCTTGGGCCGGCTGACGGTCTTGATCGTCAGCCTCAGGTAGGTCTTTGCCCACTCGATCAGGGCGCCGGCGTATGCGGAGTCCGCCCAGACGATAGTGATCTCGGGGTGCATCAACCTGAGCCTGAACAACACTTCCTTGGCCGCGTCGCGGTCGCTGAGGTCGGCCCTGGTGACCATGACCGGCAGGGGAAGCCCCGCGTGTCGACGACCAGGTGCCGCTTGCGGCCGTTGATCTTTCTCGCGGCGTCGTAACCGCGGCTGTCCTTGCCCCCGTTGCGGCGGCCTTGACCGACTGCGAGTCGATGATGATGGCAACCGCCCTCGGCGCCCGACCGGACCGGATTCGAACGCGCGGCGGCGCCGTACTGGACGCACCCGTCCTCCCGGCCCTCGCCGTCCGAGGACGCGTCATGCCACATCGGTTTCGAGCGCAGTGGTGTGGGCGCCACGTCACGGTGTCGGACGGCGACTTCCCGGGTCTTTCGTTCTTCTGTGGTTAGTGTCGTGATCGACGCGGCAACGACAACGGTGCCGTCCACCGGGAGGCGACCATGACTGTTGACCCGTCGGACCCCGAGACCTTCGACGAGGATCCCGACGTGGTCGAGATCGACGTCGAGGTTCCCGAGGCGGACGCGGCGGAACGACACGCCGGCCTCACGCCGCGGCTCGACGACCGACTCACGCGCATCCAACCGGATGCCACGGACGAGGCCGACATGGTCGAACAAGCGCGGGTGGTGGAACCGGACGAGGACGACTACCGCTGACCCCTGCTCCCAGGGGTCTCCCGTTCGCGCGGGCGCGCTGGTCTCGTTCGGTGAAGTGCCCGCACCGGAGGCCAGGTTGATGTAACGGTGGGCGGGTGCCCACCGCGGGTCCACACTTTTTCGCCTCGTGGCGTGTCGTGCGGGCCGTGCCCCACGAAGGATGAACGAGCATGGCTCCGGCCGCGGCAACGCCCGGACGGAGCCGGTCCTGTTCGTGGCGCGGACGGCCGGCGAAAGGAAGAACGGCCGCCCGTGGACGAGTCACCCGGTGTCGCCGCGCCGGATCCGGCCTGCGATTGTCTCGATCCACAGTCTGGCCGGCCCCCGGAAAAAGCCCACGCCGATGCCCCGGCGCTCGGTCCTTTGCTCAGGCCACGCTCGAGGACACGCACCGACGGCGGACCAGGACGGCGCCGACGCCGACGCCGGTCAACGCACCACCCGCGATCAAGGAACGGCTCCCGCTGCCGACCAGGCGTCGTCGTCGTGCGTGACGGGCCCGAAGCCGGTGTCCACACCGCCTGCGGGCGTGCGAGCGGTCACCGCCTCGGCCGCCTCGACGACACCGGTCGGGGCCGGGACGATCGGTGTCGCTCCGCGCTCCGGGCGCGGCAACGGTGTCGGGGGTGGTCGCGGTCGACGCGCCGCCGAGGGCCGAGGGTCGGTCCTCGCCGGCCAAGCCGTCGTTGTCTGCGTCCAGGCGCTCCGGATCCGAGGGGTCGAGATCGAACGGGGCCTGGGCCGGCTCGCGGGCGGCGAAGTCCGCGCGGTCCCGATCCACCGGCGCAGCCCACGCGAAGGAGGCAGTCGGCTACACGGCGACGGACGCCAGGACGGCCGCGCAGGCGACATGACGAATACGCACGACACCACTCCAACACGGAAGGTGATCGAACGGTCACGGCGATCATCCGCCGCCGACCACCACGCCTCCCGAGAAGTTGGGCGCATTCCGGTCGCTCAGAGGCTCGGAAGACCCAGCCCGTACAGGATCAGCATGCAGTCGCTCCTGTTCAGCCACGCCGTGTGGCGCAGATCGTCCAGCTGCACGTCCTGCGCGCGCAGGGTGGCCACCAGCATCCGCGCCGCGGACACCGCGTCCCGGGGCCGGGGGTGCGGGAGATCGAGGATGTGGAATTCGGCCTCGGGGCCGGGCCGCCAGCCCAATCCGGCGAGTGTGGACGGGCTCAGCACCGCGGTGCTCGCCTCCAGGTGCAGCAGCCGACCGTTGCAGATCAACTGCACCGGGTTCGGGTTGTCCTCGTCCGTCCTCGGCCGCATCACCAGGACCAGTTCGTCGTCCAGTCGGCCCATGTCCCCCACCATCGCCGACAGCGTCTCCTCCAACTCCCGGCCGAACTCCTCCCAACTCTGGGCCTGGTGGCCGCCCGGCAGGAACACGTCCTCCATCCCCGCACGGCCGAGCCCAAGAGCCTGCCACACCCCGAGCTCGGCGACCGCGTCGTCGCGTTCGCTCCACCTGGAGACCTGGTACTCGTGGTTCTCGACCACCACCGCCGCCAACAGCGCCAACCGCACCGCTCCCCTGCCCCACTCGAGCTCCAGAAGGGTCTCCTCGCGGCGCCAACGCAACACCGGCCCCGGACCGCGCCGGATCGGCGCCGGCCCGACGCGCGCCTCGACCGCCCTCCTGCCCACCTCGAACACCGCTCCAAGAACGGCCTGATCCTCGGTGCGCGCCAACTCGCACTCCAACAGGGTGAAGCAGCCCTCACGCGGCGAACCGTGGACATGACCTCGATGGGCGAAGGTCCACCCGCCCGACAACGGACCCTCGAACCTCAGCCCCCTATCGTCTCCGGAACGAAGCGTCCACCCCAGATCGGCGGCCGCACGCTCCACCGCGCTCCGGTCCCACTCCCCCAGGTCCAAGGCCTCGAACCGGGGAACCAGATCGTCGATCTCGGCATCGGTCAATCTCACGGTCATGACCGAAGACGCTACCGACCACCACCGACGCCCGAGAGCCGCTCCGATCCACCGCAACCCCACCGACACCCACCGAAAAAGATCGTCACCGCATCACCCGGTCACGACTTGCCAAGTCCGTCCGGCCCGCGCGGCGTCGGCCCTGGCTGGTTGGTCCGGGAAGCGCCCCGGGGTCGGTGTGCCGGCTCCGGCCCCGTTGGGGAAGACAGCTCCGCCGAAGCCCCGGGTCGCAGGTCCGGCTGTGTCGGGTTTCGTTCCGATATCTGTGACTGCACCCGTGCGGCGGGCAAGAAGCCCGCCCCAAGTCCGGCCTCGCCAACACGCTGCGCCGCCGCAGCCGGTTCGATCCGCGGGCCGTCGTCGACTGCGGCAGCCGAGCCGAAACCGCGTGTATGCGCGACGGCTCCGGGCATCAGACGGGCCAATTCCGTACGTACCTCGGCCGCGCTCGCCGGACGGGCTCCGGCGTCGAAGGCCATGAGCCGGCCGACCAGCCGGTGAAGCCCCGCAGGCAGATCCGGGACAACCTGCTCCAGCGGCACGACCGGCGTGGCCAGGCGCTGCTCCCACGTCTGCAGCGACTTGTCCGTGAACGGGCTGCGTCCCGCGAGCATTTCGTACATGACGACACCGAGTGAGTAGAGGTCGCTTTGTGGTGTTCCGCGGTCGGGGATGTCGGTCGCCGTGCGCCATAGCAGCTCGGGCGCCGACGACCTGAGGTTTCTGTGGGTCGGTGCTCGGTCCGGAACGTCTCTGCGCACGCTGGCCGCGAGCCCGAAGTCAAGGATTTTGGCGCTGCCCGATCGGGCCACGATGATGTTGGCCGTGGTCAAATCCCGGTGGAGATACCCCGCCTTGTGCATCGCCTCCAGACCCGAGGCGGCCTCGGACGCCACGCGCACCGCCCAGTCGGCGGAGAAAACACCTCCGCGCCGCACCAGTTCCTCGACGGTGTCACCCGAGGCGACTTCCATCGCGAGATAGGGACGGCGCCGCTTGTCACTGTGGTCGTACGCTCCGACCAGGTTGGGCTGGTCGAGCGAGCGGGCTATCCCGGCCTCCTGGCGGAACGCCGCGTGGGCCTGCTTGCGTTGCGCTCCCTTGAGCTTCTTCAGCCTGGGAATCTTGAGAGCAGCGGCCACACCCCGGACCGTGTCGAACGCCCGCCAGACGTCACCGTTGGCTCCCGCCCCAGAGGGGTCGCCTCCTTGTAGCTTCGAGGCAGTCTGGGGGCCATCGGTGGGTGCCAAGACCTTTCGGGAAAGCATCGCGGGTTCCTCGGCAACGTACGCGCCGAGGGGGCGAGGTCGCGCCGTGCCGCATGCCACGATCGCGCCCCGACGCCGAACACCGGCCCCGGCCACCGGCCGCGGCACCACATTCACAGGAACTTCGAGCGGAGCCCGATCGAAGGACGACCGGAGAGGGCGCGGAGCGCTCGCCGTCAGTCGACTGTTCCGGCGGGGGCAACCCATCGAGTGGGTTGGCCGGTGACGGCGGCGATCATGTCGTAGTCGCCGTCGTAGTGCAGGACCACCCGTAGCACGTGGGTGCAGGTGATCGTGGCCGCGACCTTGGAGGTGCCGCCGAGGTGGAAGCGGACGATATTCTCGGCCCGATGACGGGCCTGAGCGCGGCGCGCTTGACGCCGCCACCGTCGCTGAACAGGACGACGTCGGGCGCGAGCACGGCGAGGAGTTCCTGCGGGTTCCCGGTCTTGAGCGCGCGCTGGAACGACTCCAGTGCCGCCCGGGTCTCGCCCGGGGAGGCCGTCCTTCGGGGTCGGCGGGCGCCGACGTGCCGGCGGGCGCGGTGGGCAATCTGTCGGACGGCAGCGGGGTTCTTGCCGACGGCTCCGGCGATCTCGTCGTACCCGACGTCGAAGACCTCGCGCAGCACGAAAACCGCCCGCCCGATCGGGGAGAGGCTTTCGAGGACGAGCAGTGCCCTCGACATGCTCTCGGCGAGTTCGACGTCCTCGGCAACGTCCGACGTGATGAGCAGCGGCTCGGGCAACTGGCCGACGTACGCTTCCCTGCGGCGCTTCATGGTGCGCAGCCGGTTCAGTGCCGTCCGGGTCGTGATCCTCACCAGGTACGCCCGTTGGTTGCTCACTCGGCCCAAATCCACCTTGACCCACCGCAGCCAGGTCTCCTGGAGGACGTCCTCGCCGTCGGCGGCCGATCCCAGCATCTCGTAGGCGACGGTGAAGAGCAGGTTGCGGTGGGTCACGAAGGCGTCGGTCGCCGGGTCGGTGGCGTGGTCGGTCATAGCTCGGGCCCCTATCGGGGTCACGCTGACGTCGTCGCGCCGCGTCAGGCCATTGGCCGCCATGACACCGGCGTAGCCGCCGCCGATCACGACAACGTCGGTGTTTCCAGTCATGGTGTCTGTCCTCCACTTCTTGGGGTTCGGCCTCAAGACGCTCATCGGTAGCCGTGACAGTGTGTGAGGTGGAGTCACTTCACGCAGTGCCGCTGCTGCAGGCGGGGCGAGGAGGCCGACGCTTCAGCCGGCGGCCGGAGCGGGGTGATCACCGGCGATGTTGTTAGTACGTAGTTACTTCTGTCAAGATGTGGTCATGGGAACGCGCAGCACGGCAGCACAACGACGTATCGAGGCCATCGAGGCCGGCATGCGAGTGTTCGCCGACCATGGGTTGACGACGACGGCGGTGCAACGGATCGCGGACGAGATCGGCGTGTCGCAGCCGTACGTGTTCCGGCTGTTCGGGAGCAAGCGGGCGTTCTTCCTCGCCTGCATCGACGAGATGGAGGCCCGCGTTCGTGAGGTTTTCCGGCGGACGGCGGTGGCCTCCCCGGACGAGCCCTTCGAGGCGATGGGCGCGGGCTTCCGCGGCCTCATCGCCGACGGCGTCATCAGCGGGCTGTGGGTGCAGGCGTGTGCCGCGGCACGCGCCGACGAAGCGATCGCGGCGCGGTGCCGAACCTTCCTCGCCGGCGTGCTGGAGGAAGTCGACCAGGCCACCGAGGCAGACGCGGACGCCTTGGCGCAGTTCCTCGCGACCGGCGCGCTGGTCATGCTGCTGCAGGCGGTGGGCGCGGATCTGACCAAGGGCAGCCGGGGAGCCATCGAGGCGTTGCGTGCAGAGGGGAACTCTGCCGCGTCGATGCCCGACGAGGTGATGGACCCGACATCCGGACCGGACAAGAAGGCGACGCGATGAACCCGTGCTGCTTCCGGTCCTTGCAGCCCAAGCACTGTGGGTGCGTGCCCGCGCCGAGTACCTGCCTCCCCCCGCAGGCGCCGTCACGGGGAGCGCGGGAGCCGAGCATCGCAATCCGCTACGGGTAGCCGTCGCCGGCGAGTCCACCGCGGTGGGCTACGGGGTGGAGACCCACGACGACGGCTTCCCACTCGACGAACGAGTCTGTCCGGGCAGCGAGTTCGCGGGCGAACGCGCCGGGAAAGCCCGGGGGACGCGCGGCGGCGACGGCACCGCCGTATCGCGCCTCACCCGAATTGCCGCGCGTCATTAACGCGGGAGGCATTCGCGACGGGTCGTCTCGCGGCGGTCGCGGACCCTGCGGAGACCGAACGAGGCGGGGGCCGGGCCAGGCGCGGCGCGACTGCGCGGGTGCGGTTCATCCGGCGCTGGAGCAGGCCGATCGCAAGTTCCCGTGCCGCCGGACCACCGGCGCCGTCCGAGAGCACGTCCACGTCAGGCCAGCCCACCCCGATCGGCCGCCTCGGCGATCCCGCGAAGGCATCCGACAGGTCGCCCTCAGCGGGACGAGATCCCCCAGCGTGGGTCCAACCAGGCTGCGGGAGCCTGGAAAGGAGCCTTACGGAAGTCGGGATGCCTTGCTGGTCTCATTCCGGCCCTGGACGTTCACCGAGTTCCCCACCAGCAGGTCATCAACGTTGCCGATGCCGGCACCTTGCACCGCGTCGATCGCCTCGCCGAGTTCGACGGTGACCTGGTCGTCGCTTTCCTTGAGCCGGTCAATGGTCTCCTGCGTGACTTTCTGCGCCGCCGTGACCAAGTCCGCGATAGCCTGCTCCGCGCCCATGGGCCCAATACCTTTCTCAGTGGGGAAGTCGGGTCATTCGTATGATCGAGACAGCCAGGGGGTGTCGGGTATGGCTGCCACCCGTCGTCGTAATTCGTCTCCCCGAGGTTCCCCCGCATGGGCCGAATGATCGGGGAGCCTCCATCGCGGTCCGCCGCGGCCCCGGTGCCCCGGTGCCCGGACGACGACCAGGCAAACGCTCCCCGTCACGCACCCGATGCGCGGCGGGCGGGCCCGCGCGAGGTGGTGGACGAGCCTTCCTCGCCCGTCTCGTGAACCGCGCGCATCGAGCATGGGCGGTACGTCGGACGGCATCAGCGGGGCCGACGCACCACTCCGCAGCGAGTTTGGCGTTCCGCCGCGCGAACCAGCGGCCGATGCGGTGGGTGATAGTGCGGGTACACGGACAAAACGGTGAGCTGGACTGGGCCGAAAAGCGCCCGATCGCGTTTGATGTCATTCGGGAAACAGGGGCCTTCGCATCCCGACTCTCCGGTTGCCGGACGCTCACCGGTCGTACCGGAGCGGGGTTGCACCCCGGGTCCGTTCGTCCGATGGGGAGCCCGGCGGTGTGCGCGGCCTCGGCGAGCACTTGACGCGACATCGCTGGGGTCAGCCGGCCGGTGAACACGTGGCGCTTCACGTGGTAGCAGCCGAACACTGTCACCGCAGCGCCCCTCCCGCCGGCCGCCGGCAAAGTCGTCCGAATGCCGTGGCCGAACGCCGGACGCGGCCGGGGCACGCTCCAGCCGGCCTCCTCCAGGGCCGGGAGCGCGGCCTGCCAGCCGAAGGCGCCCAGCACGACGACCGAGCGTACGGTCGGTTGCATCAACCGGGCCTCCCGGACCAGCCAGGCGCGGCAGGTGTCTCTTTCGCCGGTCGTGGGGCGATTGGCGGGCGGAGCACAGCGCACAGGTGCGGTGACCCTGACCCCGTACAGTTCAAGACCGTCGTCCGATGCCGTCGCCGTCGCCCGGGACGTGAGGCCGAGCTCGGCGTCGCGTACAGGAGGTCGCCGGCCCGGTCGCCGGTGAACGTCCGACCCGTCCGGTTCGCACCGTGCGCGGCGGGCGCGAGACCCGTGATCAACATGGCGGCGTCCGCGGGTCCGAACCCGGGCACCGGCCGCCCAGTACTCCTAGTCGGCGAACGCGAGACGTTTGGGCGAGGGCGGTCTCCTCGCGCCACGCCACAAGGCGCGGGCAGGCACGGCATCGCACCAGCCGCGTTCCCAGTTCGGTCAGTGTGCGGGCATTCGCGGCGGCCCGCGCCGGGTAGTCCGTGGACAATGATCGATCCGCTTTCTCGGTGAAATGCCAGTCGCAGAGGCAGACGTCTTCTGCCTGGAGGAACCCCCGGGAGCACCCTGAATGGGGCCGGGACGTCGGATGCGTGGGGCTCGTACGGCGGGCAAGCAGTCGGCCGGCAGATGAGGCGGGCGATGCAGTGGCATCGGTGAGGCGGCAGGATGACGAACCGTATCTGCACGGTGGGGCATTCGACGCGCGACTTCACGGAGATCTTGGAGATGTTGCGGAGCA
Source organism: Embleya sp. NPDC050154 (assembly GCF_044460165.1). Taxonomy (NCBI): domain Bacteria; kingdom Bacillati; phylum Actinomycetota; class Actinomycetes; order Kitasatosporales; family Streptomycetaceae; genus Embleya; species Embleya sp. NPDC050154. Next base: position 86,274 of record NZ_JBITJP010000031.1, on the reverse strand, counting down.
ATGAGATCACCTGCCTGGTCGATGTGCGTTCGTACCCCTCGTCGAGGAAGTTTCCGCAGTGGAACCAGAGCGCGATCATCGACGCTCTTCCTCCCGATATCAAATACCGGTGGATCCCGAAGCTGGGCGGTCGGCGGCATACCCCCGAGGGCGTGTCGAGCGTGAACGGTGCCTGGCGGGTCAAAGCCTTCCGTGACTACGCCGACTACATGGCGGGCGATTCCTTCGAGAAGGGACTGAACGAGTTGCTCGAACTGGCCCGCCGCGAACGGCCGGCGATCATGTGCAGCGAGGCGGTCCCATGGCGCTGTCACCGCCGGCTGATCACCGATGCGCTGATCGTCAGAGGAGTCGAGGTCGTGGACATCATGTCGCCCACGACGGCGAAGCCGGCGATCCTGAACAAGAACGCGCGGCTCCACAACGGACTCCTGACCTATCCGGCACACCCCTGAGGCCGACTGGGCATCATCGTGGAAGTCCGCGAGCTGATCGTCGCCCTTCAAATGGATCCACGCCGGTGGAACATCGCCCTCTCGACCAGTGCCTCGGCGCCGACTACCCCCCAGAGCAGCGGCTGGCTCAACTTCGCCCCGGAGACGGTGGAAACGGGCGCAAGGTGCCGGGCGTGGCCACCGTGGTGCGCCGGCCCGAGACCGGGGCGAAGGACCTTTTCGACGGGTCGAGCGAGAGCATCTCGGTGACCGGGGCCGACCCGGGCATCGACGCGGTGATGAAGCAGAAGCACACCGATAGGCAGCCCATCCGTGGTGTCATGGGCAAGTTGGTGGAACACACCGGATAATCGTATTTGACAGCGCTTGTCGGCTGCATTTTGACCAATTTGTCGGAAAATCTGGGCACAATCAGATTCCGCTATGATTTACGGACGCAGCTCGGCCCGCAGGCTCAGGCTGAGTTTCCGTGGATTAATCTCCGAGGAGTGGCGGATGTCGTGGCTGATCACTTCCTGAAACAGCCGGACGAGTCGGCGAGCAAGGACAGCATGGCTCGTTATGTGGAAGTCCGGTGTGCCGGGCGGCGTCTACGCGCCAAGACACCCGATGGGCTTCTCGGGCTCCTCATCGAGAGCTACGGGGACTGCACCGATGACGCGCAGCGATTGAGTGCTCGGCTGGATTATGCCTGCCGAGCCCGGGTGGATATTCAGTCGCTGCTGATGGCCGGGGAGATGTTCGAGTACAGCACGCCGGACGAGTCCCGGGTCCTGCGCGACCGCGGACCTGCTCCGGAGCCGCCGCCTGTGTGGCACTGTGCGACGCCGCTCGTTCTTGTGGCTTCCTTTTACGAGCCCGCGGGGGGATTGTCCCGGCCGCGCACGTCGGAACCCGGCCAGGTCTGGTGGATCGATCCCTCGACCGCCTCTTCCCTGCTGATTGCCCTGCACGAAGTGCGTTGGCTGGACATTATCCGGCCCGGCGGAATGCAGCCGCAGGATCGTGGGCCGTATCGGCACCAGGGGAAGAACGGATCGGCCGGATTCTGGCGTCGCCGTTTCCTCGAGATGCCACGCCGCCGGCCTCCGCCCTAAGGCCCTGTTCCCGGCCGGAGACCGTCTCACGCTATCCGGGTGCGAAGCCTGAAGACGTTCGCCGGAATGCGGCCACCGTACGGCGAGTCGGCCTCCGGACCCTGATGGCCGCGTGTAGATAAACGGACGCTCGATGAACCATCCATATTTTTGGTGAAAAGTTTATGGGGCCTGAAAGCCGACGCTTCTCGTCACTTCGCGATGCGCATGAGTTCATGAAGACCGAGGTCGATCGCCCGGTCGAACCCGGTGAGATCACGCTCGACAACGGGTTCAAGTTGGACATGCATCCACACTTCTTTGACGACGGCACGTTCACCAACTCGTACGACCTGAACTGGGCGCCTGAAGACGCCCGGGCGGCGATGCGCATCACGCCACGTCCAGAAAGCATGCTCGTTCACGCTCCAGGTGTTTCAGCCAGCACCTCGGCGACTTTCTTCACCTTTCTGGATGAGGCATCCGCTATTCCCCGGCAGGCCAGCCTCAATCTCATCATCAGTGAAGGCCGAATTCTCGGTATGCCCGTGGTTGATCGGGAGGCCCTGTACATCCGTGACGGAGAACTCGCGATGGACCACATAGCGGCAAGTGGCGAGTTATCGCTCAACGGAAGGACGCTGACCTGGGCAGGTAGTAGGACCGACAGGGATGCGCAGAGTCATGTGTATGGGAACGGCAACATCAGGGTCACCCTGAGACGAGACCCCAAGACCGGTAGCAAAAGGTGCCTGGACGAAAGCTCGCGTTTCACCCCCGTCATGCCCGCCGTAGAATCACGGTCGGACGTCGGGTTCATGGCTTCGGAGGATGGCACGTTCACATCCGTGGCCGTCGCTCCGCAGGGCGGGATGGACATTTTCTCTTATGACCTCGTGGTCCGATGCCCGGAAGAGCACGTCAACCGGAAGGGAGAAAACCGCCTCGCCATCAAGAGCATCGGCTCCTTACGGGCGGATAACCTGCCCGACTTTGCGGTCTCCTCTGGGCCTTCGCTGAAGACACCGGATTTTTTCGCTCATCCCATAAACCAGGATCCGTCTTTGGGCACCAGGCCCGTCTTCGCGGACCTGCAGGCGATCAGGATGGTGGTCTACGGCGGGCTCGACGATCGTACGCACATCCGACTTTTCGACGGGCGGCCGGGCTCTTCGACATTTCCGGGAGTGACACCCGCCCAGACGCGCGACATCATAACGGCCGACATCGGGTTCACCTGGGGCGCCCATGTGGATGGGGGTGGGAGCGCCAGGATATCCATCGTCAAAGACGGTGTTCTTCGGAGTTTTGGAAATCGTCAATATCTGAAATGGCCACGACCGGGTCAAGATTATTTCCTTTGGGAGCGAGAGCCTCCAGGTCGTGATATTCCCACGCGTTTTGAATTGACGGGGCCAGGCAGGGCGCGCGAACCACGAGACCTGGATGTCGGGAAATATCTAGGGCCGGTAGCGGATCTTCGGACGCAACTCGGCGGAGGGTCTCCGCGTAATCGAGCGAATCCGGAAAGCGCCCCCTTGCATCCCTCCGCAGGGCGGGAAAATCTACGCAATCCCCATGGGACCCCCACCAGGAGACCCACCGAGAGGGACAGGGGCATTGGGTTTTCGTGATCCGAGTACGCCTTGCAGGCGCGGAGTTTTACGGGCCGTCGACGACGCGGTCCGCGACGGGACCGCACGGCCGGTATTCCGCGCACCAAGGGCTTGAGCGCCAGGATGTCGTTGGTGTTTGCCGCGGTCGACCGGGTCGGCCCGGTCGGCGCACCCCCCTTTTTTCGCTCGCACCGACGCGGCGTCCGCGATCGCCGAGGTCCAGTCCAGTTCGCTACGGGCACCCAACGGTCGAGCACAGCCCGATGTAGCCGCCGCCACAGCCCCGCTTCAGTCCATGGCGCGAACCGGCGGTGCGCGGTCGCCGGCACCCCGAACGTCGGGGGGGGAGATGCCGCCACGCGCAGCCGCTGGTCAACACGTACACCACGGCGGTGAAGCGTCAGTTGCTCTCTCGTCACAACAGACGATCTACCAGACCAGGACTGCCTTGACGACGAATCCCGCAGATTGATCACGACCCGATACACGCCCAAGTACTGCAACCGCACGGGCCGTGACTGTTGGTCAGGATGTTCGTCGGGCCGTTCGTGGATGGTGTCGTCGGGGTTGGGTTGGCTCGGTCGTGGGCTGCGGGGTTGAACGGGTTGCATGATCGGTTCGTGTCGAGGTTCGCTCATGCGGGGCCGCAGGCGGCGGCGTTGGACTACATGCGCGGGTTGATGTCGCCGTTGGAGCGCAAGAACGGGTGGACGGTCGCCGAGCAGGCCGGGCACGCCCGGCCGGACCGGCTGCAGCGTCTGTTGAACGCGGCCGACTGGGACGCGGACGAAGTCCGGCACGACCTGCGGGAGTTCGTGGTCGAGCGTCTCGGCGACCGGCGTGCGGTCCTGGTCGTGCACGACACCGGGTTCCTGAAGAAGGGCACCGCCTCGGCCGGTGTCCAGCGGCAGTACACCGGCACCGCGGGGAGGATCGAGAACCGCCGGGTCGGCACGTTCCTCGCCTACGCGGCGCCGGCCGGGCACACGTTGATCGACCGCGAGCTGTATCTGCCGAGGTCGTGGACGGACGACCGGGACCGCTGTCGGGCGGCGGCGATCCCCGACGATGTCACGTTCGCCACGAAGATCGAGCACGCCAAGGCCATGATCACCCGCGCCCTGGCCGCGCGGGTGCCGTTCGCGTGGCTGACCGCCGACGAGGCGTACGGGCAGGTCAAGGGCCTGAGGTACTGGTTGGAGCAACGCGGGGTGTTCCACGTGCTCGCGACCGGGTGCAACGACACCGTGGTGACCGGGATGTTCCTCGAGCGTCCGGTGGACGCGCTGGTCGCCTCTCTGCCCCGGCAGGCGTGGAAGCGCCGCTCGTGCGGCAGGGGCGCGCACGGCGAACGCGTCCACGACTGGGCACGCGCGCCGATCCGTCCGTGGCGGGAGGAAGGTGTCGAGCACTGGGTGCTCGCCCGCCGCAGCCTCGCGGACCGCACCGAGATCGCCAACTACGCGTGCTTCGCGCCCGAGGGCACCACCCTCGACACGTTGATCCGCGTCGCCGGGACCCGTTGGACGGTCGAGGAGTGCTTCCAGACCGCGAAGACGCGTACGACACGTCCCAGAAGCGCTGCATCAGCCTCTACGCCCACGCGTACGCCCCGGACCGCACCCGTGTCTGCCTGACGGCTCGCTACGATCCCGGGACCGGCCCGGCCCGGCCCGACCGAGCCCTGGCCCCCGCGCGAGGGGCACTTGGAGATCCGGCTCATGCCGCACGGTGGGCTGGTCCATCGAAATCTCGAGCCGGGCAACATCATCATGGCCGAGGGCGGTCCGCGTGTCCTGGACCTCGGGGTCGCCCGGGCGGTCGCGCCGACCCGGCTCACCTCCACCGGAGCGGCCTTCGGCAGGGGACGCGCGCCGTCGCCGGGCTGCGGCCGCCGAACGGCAGGCGCTTGCCGCGGTCAACCGGGCGTGACGTCGTAGCCCACCAGGCCCGGTCGGCTGCGGCTGTCGATCGCGATCACGAGGGTTCCGGCGGCCACCACCCGCTCAGCCGAGCCGATGACGAATTCCTGCGGGAGTGTGCCGGTCGCGGCGACCGATCCGTCACGGAGTCGACGCTCCTGCACCCGAACGTCCGGCCGGTCGAAAGCGGTCGATGTGCGCTCGATCGTGAATACGGACCCGTCGCGGATCGCCAACACCGCAAATTCCTCTCGGGTGACCAGCGGAAGGTGCCAGCGGACCGTCCCGGAAGCGGCATCCAAGGCCACGATCTCGGTCGCCTCCATGCCGCCGCTCGTGTCGCGCTTGTCGGCCGTTGTGACATAGGTGTCCGCGTCGCCGAAACCCAGTGTGGAAATTGTGCCGAACGGCTGCTTCAAAGGCAGTTCGCGGGTTTTGCCGCCATCGGGCCGCACAAAGACGACACCGTCGGGCTCCGTCTCGTAGGCGAATGTCTCCGCCTTCAGGGTGGAATTCGCCGCGGGCAGGTCGATCCGGCCGCGGACCCTGCCGGTGGCCGGGTCGATGTCGAGTACCCGGTAGGCGAGTGTCAGACGGGGATCCTCACATCGCTCGCGAACGCGCAACGCGGATCGGGAGAGGGTGACGTCCAGCCGTTCGCAGCCCGCCTCGCGCCACGGGAGTCGCCAGCGTTCGACGCCGCCCGAACGATCGAAGCCGCGGATGCCGTCCTCTGCCGCGACGGTGGCCACATCACCGTGCATGGCCGCCAGATTGGGGCCATCCGGTCGGCCGACCGTGTGGTGCCACAACAGGCGACCTGTCGCCATCTCGTAGGCAGCCGCCTCCTCGCACGTGGTCGGGCTCTCGAACGGCTTGCCGAACACGATCACGCCAACCCCATCGCTGGTGGCAGTATTTCCGTCCGACGCGTGGCACGGGACCAGATCGGGTGCCGGCGGTGCGGCGATCCACAACTGCCGTCCGGTCCTCGCCTCGTACCCGCGCACTCCCGCGGCATCGATCCGCACGATCACGTTGTCGTCGCTCCACACTCCCCACAAACGCGTGTCCACGCTCTTGTCGACGTTGTACGCGGTCCAGACCCGGCGCCGGTCGCCCGCCGCAATCACTCCCTCGACGTGCGCGCCGGACGGCTTGCCCGCTTGGGCACCCATGCGCGGCTGCGACCGCTCCTCGTTGTCCGGCCTGATCAGCCACATGCCGGCCAACACGCACAGGATCAACGCGACCACGCCGAAGGCGAGCACACCGGAACGCGATATCCGGGCGGCCCTCTTCTCGTCCGAACCCTCGCGCACCGCGAGTCGCCGGGTACGCGCAGGCGGGAACGGGGCCGACGTGTCGCGATCGTCCGCAACGGGTGTCACCCGCTCGTCGACCGGGGGCACCGCGTCCGCGCCGCCGTTCGACCGCGGTGGCTTCCCCAACCGCGATTGCGCGGCGCGCGCCGCGGCGATGACCTCCCTCGGCGTCGGACGCCGGCCGGGATCCTTGGCGAGACAGGACGCCACGAGATCCCGCAGGGGTAAGGGAACACCGGCCAGATCAGGTGCCTGATGTACCGTCCGGAACACCACCGCGGCCTGCGGACCGTCCCCGAACGGTTCGCGGCCGGTGGCCGCGAACAGCAACACGCCGCCCAGCGCGAACACGTCACCGGGCGCGCCCACCGGCTCGTCCCCGGTCAACTGCTCGGGCGAGGCATACCCCAGGGTGCCCAACGCGGCGCCGGTGCGCGTGAGTTCGTCGTCGTCGGCCGCGCGCGCGATCCCGAAGTCGATCACCCGTGGACCGTCGTCGGCCATCAGTACATTCGACGGCTTGAGGTCACGGTGCACGATGCCGGCGGCGTGGATGACGATCAACGCCTCGCCGAGCGCGGCGGCCAGGGTACACAGCCTCCCGATCGGCAGCGGTCCGTCTCGGCGCACGGACGCGCCCAGGGCCGGTCCATCGACGAACTGCGTCGCCAACCAGGGTGTTTCGGCTTCGGGACCGGAGTCGACGAGTGGCACGGTGAAGTAACTGAGGACCTGCTCCGCCGCGTTCACCTCGCGCCGAAAGCGGGTGCGGAAATCAGGATCCGCCGCGAACTCGGCGTGCACCACCTTGACCGCGACCCGGTGGCCCTCGTCGTCCTCGGCGAGGAACACGCGCCCCATGCCGCCGTGTCCGAGCCGCGCCACCAGCCGATACCCGCCGATCCTTTCGGGATCGCCGGGCTCCAACGGCTGCGCACCGTCGCGCGTCATGGTCGCTCCTCACATCGCCGCACCAGGCACCTACCCCTGCGGTTTCCACATCGTGACCACTCCCGGGTCCGCTGTCCGGCCGGTGACCAACATCAGATTGTTCCCCGCCAGTCGGGCCGCGGCGTAGTTGTAGGAGGCCAGGGAACCGCCTTCGAGCAGCGTGCCCGCAGGGCGGGGCGCGCCGTCTGCCAGGGCGTATCGGGTCAGCCCGCGAGGCTCGTCCGCAGCGAGCGCCAGGACACCTTGGTCATCGACACCCAACACGAACGTCATGCCGCCCTCGGGCCTGCTCCGATGCCAGCGCACCCGGCCGGTGTCGGCGTCGACGGCGGCGATCCCCCTCGGCATGTTCCAGCCGCCCTCGGTGACCAGGACCACGACGGTGTTCTTCCAGCCGAAAACGGCCGGGGCGAGTTGGAGGTTGTTGCGCTTGTCGGGCGCCAGCGCGCCGAAGTCCTGGGAGGTCTGCAGGCGCGGACCGGGCCTGCCGTTCGCGTCGAACACGACGAGCGGTCCCGGATCGCCGCCGCCGGGTCCGGGAAGGCTCACGGTCACCGGTTCCGCGATCTCGATCCGATCGATCGGTACCCCGCCGGGCAACGAACCGGTCCAGCGCACACGGCCGTCCGTGACGTTCACCGAACGGATGGTGCGTGCCCGGGCGGTGTCCGTCTTGTCGCGGGGGTCGCACGTCACACCCTCGGCCACGGTGGACGGCCCCACGACCGCGGTTTGCAGCGAGCAGCCCTCCGCCGCGAGGTCGTGCTCCCATGCGAAAGCGCCGTCGCGCAAGCTCCAGGCCGTCAGCACGTCTCCGGAGCGCAGGACGACCCGGTCGTGGCTGACGCCGACCGGCTGTGCCGAGACATCGTTTTCGAAGTGGTCCGTGTTGCGGCCCGGGCGGGGCTTGTCCCATAACGCTTCGCCGGTCGAGATGTCCACGGCGACCACGCGATCGCATGTGGGTATCCTGTCCACGATCGCGCCGAAGATCACGATCCCGATGTCGCCGTCGAGGTCGCGCGCCGCCTGGCAGGGGTACATGCCCGCCCTCGGCGGGCGCAGTGTCCACAACCGGCGGCCCGTGTCCGGGTCCGTGCCGCGAACATCGGTGCCACCGACACCGACCAGCACCCGATCGGTCAACCACGCGTCGATCGCGTAGGGCCCGTTCGCACTCCCCGGCGGGGTCGTCGTGGAGGCTTGCGGCGCGAACGTCTCGTTCCAGGCGCGCGTCCACGACGCCGGCGACGCCGCCCCGGCGAGCGCGCTCGTGGGGTCAGGGAGCTTGGGAGCCGGCGGGTACGCCGAGGCGGTGGGTTCGGCCGTCTCGATCACGGGCGGCCGAACGGCCGGCGCCGTGGACGTGGTCGACGGGCCACCCACCGCGCCGGGTGCGGCGCCGTCGTCGCCGAGCTTCACCGCAACACCCGCGCCCACCACGACGACCAACGAGGTCACGGCCGCGAGCACGGGTCGCCATCGCCGTACACGCCCGGGTGTCGGTGACGCCGAGGCCCGGTCCCCCTTCGGATCGAGGGACGCGATCACCTCCTCCGGAGTCAACCGCTCGGCAGGGTCCTTCGCGAGACACCCGAGCAGGATCGGAAGAATCCATTCCGCCGCGCCTTCCAGGTCCGGTTCGCACGTGGTGACGCGGTACCCGACGACATGGGCGGGTCCGGCACCGAAGGGGCGACGGCCCGTCGCGGCGAAAGCGAGTACGGCACCGAGCGCGAACACATCGGCGGGCGGGGCCGAGTCCGCGAGGACCAACTGCTCGGGAGCCATGTAGCCGGGAGTGCCGATCAACACGCCCGTGCCGGTCAGCTTCGTCGCGTCCGCGGCGCGCGCGATGCCCAGGTCGATCACCAACGGTCCCTCGTCGGCGTCCATCAACACGTTGGACGGCTTGAGATCGCGGTGCACGAGCCCTGCGGCGTGGATGTCGCGCAGCGCACCCGCGAGGGCAACCCCGAGGCCCCGCAACGCGTAGTCCCCGAACCCACCCCATGCGTCGACCACTTCGCGCAGCGAAGGGCCCTCCACATAGGCCGTGGCCAGCCACTGCTCCTCCGCCTGCGGGTCGGCTGCCACCAACGGGACGAGGTACCGGCTCCGCACCGCCCGCGCGGCAGCCACCTCGCGCGCGAAGCGCGCGCGAAACGACGGGTCGCGGGACAGATGCGGGTGGATGATCTTGACCGCGACCCGTCTGCCCGCCGCATCGTCCGCCGGACGCGCGAGATACACCCGGCCCATGCCTCCCTCACCGAGCGATCGCTCGACGAGATACGGACCTATCCGACGTCCCACACCATGGCGCCGCCCTGTGGGCGGGCTCCCCGTCCCCATCGCAGAGATGCTACAAGAGGGCGTCTGAGAAGGGCCGTTCAGGGATGCGAGGTGGCGAGGAATGCCCTCACGGTCGAGGACCTTGAGGTGGGGCACGCTTGGCCGACAATGGACCGCGGCGCAGCGGCGGGTTGGTGGAGCTGCCGGTGGCGACATGGGCGGAGCATCCACCAGCACATGGTGCTTCCGCGCGGAAGCAGCGCTCTCGAACGGCGCCGCGCCACGGGTCCGAACCCTGTCCCCCGGCTCGCCACGGCGGATGTCGCCGGACCGAGGGGGTCAGCGGCTGAGGTCGAGGACCCGTACTGCTTGTCCGGCCCATCGGTCGGGGGTGGTGGTGGCCACGAACGCGCCGCCCGGACGTTCGAGGGTGGGCCGGGCCGCGTGGCGGGCGTGTGCCGCGCCCCGGGTGTCGTCCGGGGCGATCGCCAGTGCGGCGGACAGGTCCAGTTCGAGGACGCCGACGCCGGGCAGCGCGGCGATGCGCTCGGCGGCACCGGGGCGAATCCGGCCGGCCTCGACCAGGGCGCAGGCCGGAGCGTACGGGAACCAGCCCGGTTGGGCGTGCGCGCGATGCATGAGCCTGGACGCCATGGCGTTCGCGCGTCCCGCGACGACCATGGCGCTCTCGGCCGGCACGACATGCAAGGCGCCGCTCACCACGGGCCCGCCGCCGCGATACGTCGGTCCAACTCCGGGTCCGGGCTCGCCTGTTCGGCCTCGCTGGTGTCGTAGCCGCTCCACTCCCGGGGACGCCGGGCGAGAGCGACGTCGGCGGGTGGAAGTCGGCGACGCTCGGAAGGCCCGCCGGCACGAGGCCCTGGGCCGTACACGGCGCGGTCGACGGGGTGGCTCGGCTCGGGAGTGTGGTTGCCGTGTGATTCGACGTCGGGAACTCCGTGCCGCCGTGGCTCGCGACCAGGAGCAGATCGACACCCTCACCGCAGATCGCCGCACCGCCGTGGACACGCCCGTCCTCCCGGCCCTCGCCGTCCGAGGACGCGCCATGCCACATCGGTTCCGACCGCAGTGATGTGCTCTTCCCGGCCGCGTTCGCGGCGGTGCGGGACGAGGACGCCGGTGCGCGGTAGCCGCCGTCGCCGATCACCCGCGCGGCGCCGACGGCTGCCGCCGCGCCGGACAGGCCCCAGGTCTCGCGGTCGTTGCGGTTGCCGGTGACCGGGCGGCCGACCGCGACGACCAGGCGGGTGTAGGCGTCGATATCGACCTGGTGGTTCGTGAAGTACCGGTAGTTCTCGGAGCGTTCGGCCACCGTGTGGTCGCGGGTCGACACCGGGGTGCCGTCGACGATGAACACGGCGTCCTTGCGGAACCGCTTGGGCGGTTGGATCGCGAGCAAGGGCCCAAAGTGGTCCACACGACGCGGTCCGGCTGCGGTCTTCGACACCCGAACCGTGGTGCGAGTTGGCGCAGCGTCAGGTTCGTGCGCCGGTACGCGGCGACCAGGAGAACCCGGTCCTCCAACGAAAGCGCCCACGGCCGGCCCTTCCCGGCCGGGGTCGGCGCCCTCGCGTCGCAACGCGCTGACCAACGTGCCGAACTGAGTCGATGACGCCGTCGCCTCGGCCGACAGCGTCCTGCCCGTGATTCGAAACCGTGGAAACCCGGGGCTTGTAAACAGGCCGGAATACTAGCCGTTGGACGGCGGCGGTCTGTGGCAACGATCACAGCTCCGATCTCACGAGTGCGCCCCCTTCGGCAAGGTGAGGATTTCGGCGCCGCCGTCGGTGATGGCGATCGTGTGCTCGCTGTGTGCCGTTCGGCAGCCTGTTGCGCTTCGGAGCGTCCACCCGTCGGCGTCGGTGACGAGTTCGGCGGTGTCCGCCATGACCCACGGCTCGCGCCGAACAGCGGGCGGTCACCGGCTGAGTGCCGGACGACGCGATGAAGTCGGTGACGCTCCGGCGGACGTGGGGGTTCTCGCTGACGAGTTGGCACACCACCAGGAAACTCCCCGGACACAGCCGTCGGGCGACCCGGCGGATCAGGGCCTTGGGGTCGTGGCGGTCGGGGATGCAGTGCAGGACGGAGACGAACAGCGCGGCGACGGGCCGTTCGAAGTCGATCATCTCGCGGACGATCGGGCGGTCGAGGATGTCGTCGGTGTCGCGCATGTCGGCCTGCGGGAACAAGTGGGGTGTTTGGCAATCCCGGGCTGCCGTTCAAGGCTGGGGCGGTCATGTCGTTGTGGTGAGCGCCTCCTGCCGCTGCGACAGTCGATGTCACGGCCGAGTGAGAACCTTGCGGCATGCCTCTGCCTCTACCGGATGATCTGACCTCGCTGGTTCTGCGTACCGACTTCGGCGACGAGGGAGCCTGGAACGCGGTGCGAGTCGCGCTCGATGCCGTCGACGAGTATCCCCACGCCACGTGCGTGAGCGACCGGCGTTTCGCCGACGTGGGCGTCCAGGTACTGCTGGATGAAGAGGCGGCCGCAGAAGACGACGACCGGATCTTCCACCTGTTCGTGGCGGACACAACGACGATGGAGGACCCGGTTCACCCGTTTTTGGCCGTGGACCTGTCGGACCAACCCGGGCGGACGTTCCGAGTGCCGGTTCGGTGGATTCCCGATGTCTCGGCCAACCTCAGCATCGGGAACATGGACTTTGCGGAGTTCGCCGAAGCTGCTGATGGATCAGGGACCTTCCGCGGCTTCGACGAGGGCTGACAGTTCACCCCGGGCTGTTGCGGACTGCCCGGGCGGGCTGTGTGCCGCGCCGGTTCAGGGTTGATTCACGGGTGAGGCGTCGGCTCGTCAGGTCGATCATCGCGACGTGGATCATGGCTTCTGAGCGGTGCGGGTGGGTTTCGTAGTCGCGGGCCAGTCGGCGGTGGTGCATGAGCCAGTCGATGGCCCAGGGTGCGTTCGACGATCCACCGCCAGGCAATGACCTTGAACCCGCGTGTCCGGTCGTCGGGGGCGCGCCGGACGACCCGGACGTCGATACCGAGTTCGGCGCCGTGTCCGACGGCCTGGGGGCGGTAGGCGGTATCGGTGAACGCCTTGGCCATGCGCGGGTGACGGGGGGAGCCCCGGGAGAGCAGACGGACACCGCCGGTGTTGTCGGAGACGCTGGCTGCGGTGACCCACACGGTTGGGAGCAGGCCGAGGGTGTCTACGGCAACGTGGCGTTTGCGGCCCGCGATGCGCTTGCCAGCGTCGACGCCCTGGTCGACCGCGTGCACGTTGGCGGAGGTCCTGACGCTCTGGCTGTCCAGGACGCAGGCGCTCGGTTCGGCGTCCCGTCCGACTTGCTGCCGGACGAAGGTCCGCAGCAGGCCGTTCGTCGCCGATGTCATGACCGAGCAGTCGGCGGCGATCCCCCTCCCCGGCGATGCGTGAGGCGAGTGCGTGACCGGCCCGCCATACGCCCCATCGTCACCGACCTCACCCGACGCCACCCGAACGCCGTCGGTGTCCGTGACCTACGGGCCGCCACCGGGGCGCGCTGAAGACGCCGCGCACGCAGGCCTTGTTCATCGTTCGGCTACGCCTTCCCTGCGCGTCGATCGCGCCGCCTACCCCGGCGAGGTGTCGTAGATCCCCACACGTCGTCCATCGCGTTCGCCCCTGTGCGGCGGTTCGTGGCCGCGCAGGCGTCTCCGTCGATCACCATCGTGCGATACCTCACCTGCGGGATTCTTTGTGCCTGTTCCCGCGCGAATCCATGGGCCCGCGACGCCCACATGCGGTCCAGCGCAGGCAGCCTCGGCGCGAACCCGAAGAAAGGTGTTTCGCACATGCCGGCGCGTGTAGGGACGGCGTCGTGCGGTGTCATCGTGGCCGTTGCCCTTGGCAACGCCGCCGGCCGCGAGGAGGAACTGGTGCGCCTGGCCGTGGAGCTCACAGCGAGCGGAGCGTCCCAGAACGCGATTGCCGCAGTCGCGGGGGGAGCAGATCACGTTGTCCGTGCCCGTGAGTCAGGCAGATGGCCGCGCAAGGTGACGCGGGTCGCAAATCCGCGTCGGGCCGACCGTGCCACCCCGCCGCGCGGGTTTTTTCGCCGGCACGGTCGAGTGGCGCCCGACTAGGGTCGCCGGATGACGACTCCGATACCGGGATGGGCCCACCGTGACGCGCGTGGGGTGTGTCCGCATCTTGCCGTGGACGACGCGGCGTTCCTGCGGGTCTTTCATCCGGGCCGGCGCACGTTCGACTACGTCTGCAAGCACTGCGCAGAGCGCTCGACGGCGGAGGGGAACCGTGGGGTCGCGGACCTCGCCGTGGCCTCGGCCGAGGTCGTCGAGCGCCTGGAACGCAGCGGCTTTTGGGATGGGGTCGTGGGATTCCCCGGGGCGATCGACGGTCCGGACCGGCTCGCGCTCCTGCGCCGTCCCGCGGATGTTCGCCTCGACGGCTTTCGGGCCGTGGCCCCGGTCGTCGACGCTCCGGGTGAGCGCTGGATCGTCGCGTGCGACGACGTGTTGCTGGAATTGGACGGTCGTACGGGACGCACGCGAGAGATCGCCGCGATCCCCCTCGGCTCGCACGGCAAGGGCGCGAACGGCGAACTCGTCGTCGCCACCGACCGCGCCGGACGTTTCGTCGCCGTCGCCCAGGCGAAGGGTCGACACGGCGTGGTGCTGGAGACGGCGTCCGGGCGGGTCACGATGCGACTCGACCGCGGCGACTATCACGAGGACGTCTGCGAGTTCCCCGTCGCCTTCGCCGATGTCGCCGGACGCACGGTGCTGGTGCACGCCACCGCGTGGAATCGGCTCGACTGTTCCGACCCGTCGACGGGCGCCGTTCGCACCGAACGCGCGTCCCCGAGCCACCGGCGCGAGACTCCCGTCGATGAGCACTACCTCGACTACTTCTTCTGTGGTCTGAGCGTCTCGCCCGCTGGACGCCGCATCGTGTCGGACGGATGGATGTGGTCTCCGTGCGGTGTCCTCGCGGTGTGGGATCTGCAGGCGTGGCTGAGCGTCAACCCCTGGGAGTCCGAGGACGGCCCCACCCGCCGTGAACTCGCCCCCAGACTCGAGACCTGGGACGCCCCCCGGGTCTGGCTCGACGACCGGCGGCTCGCGGTGTGGGGGTTCGGTGTGGAGGAGCAACTGCACGACGGTGTACGCGTCTACGACGCGGAAACCGGGGCGGAGACGGATTGGTTCCCGGGACCGGTCGCGAACCTCGCCGCCGACGGCACCCTCGTCTACTCCCTCCAACCCCACCTGGCCGTCTACGAGATCGCCACCGGCCGGCGACTGCTCGTCGAACCGGATTTCGCGGCCCGGTCCCGCCACCCTCGCACCGGAAGCCTGCTCGCGATCGACGACACCGGACGCGTCGAGTTCGCCGAGGTGACCGACACCCGGTAGACGCGGTGGCCACCCGCGAAACGTGGCGTCGCGGTTCGCCGGGCTGCCGACGAGCCATCGGCACGATCTCCTCGGCGTGATCACTGCCGGCTGCAAATCCGGTGGACAGCGTCGGGATACTGCCGTCATGGCCGTCACCCAGCAACTCGCCCGAGTCTCGGCGGAGTACATCGCCGCCTGCCGTCGGTCGGCCGAAGAATCACCCGACGGAGATCATCATTGGGATCCGCCGTCCGAGGACTGGCTGGATCTGGACTGGGCGCCCTCCATGCCGGCGCGAGCCTGCGAACTGGCGCGACTGGACACCGTCCGCCTCGAGGCGCTCAAACGCGCGACCGACGGCGACGGCGACATCGATCCGGGCTTTCTCAACGCGCACCCGCATGCGATCGCCTTCTTCGGCAACTCCGCCGCGACGGCCCTGTGCCCGGACGCAGTCGTCCGGGTGTCGGCGCTGCTCGAAGAGATCGACATGCGGGCGATCCTCCGGTCGGTCCTGGACAGCGGCACGGAATCCGAGCTCGGCAACGGGTTCATCGGCGATCCCACCGAATACCTGCTTGGCCACTTCGGCGCACTCCGTGACTTCTACACACAAGCAGCCCGCAGGGCCTTCTCGTCGTGCTGTGGTGGGACTGACCAGGAAGCCTCCTCGACCAACCGACAGCAGTGACCGGGACGGCCGGCTCCAGCCGGCGGGCAGAGCCTCGGAAATTACGTGACCACAGCCCTGGAGTGAGGCCGCCGACTGATCGCGCGAGGCGACGGCGCAAGCCGTCTGCTCAAGGCGACACAAAGGAGTCGGAGCAGCCCGACGGTCGTTCCCCGAGGGGCTGAGTTCGCCGGTGCGGGTGGTTGCGGTGGCCGGAACCTGTCAACGCGATCAAGGCAGATAGGGATGGTTAACGCTGTGCGGGGCGTGTTCCTGGTGGTGTTCGGTGGGCTTGTTGGTCCACGCGTGGGTGGGAATGCGCGGTGATTCGGGAGGTCCGTGGACGAATCATTCGGGATGGTCTCGGTAGGCGTCGGCGAGCGTGTCCGCTTGGACTTCGCGTACGACTTCGGCCAGGCCGTGGTGCATGTCGTGGGGCGTGTGGTAGCCGATCCCGGAGTGCCGGTGGTCGTGGTGGTACCAGTCGAAGAACTCCGCGCCCTACTCGCGCGCGTGCGCGATGCAAGCGAACCGCGTCGGGAAGTCCGGTCGGTACTTCAGGCTCTTGTATTGGCTTTCGGAGTACGGGTTGTCGTTCGACGTCCTGGGCCGCGAGTGCGATCTCGATACTCCGAGGTCGGCCATCGGCTCCGCGACGGACTTCGCGGTCTGGATCGCTCCGCGGTCCGCGTGGATCGTCAGCCGACGAGCGTCCGCGTTCTGTCGGGCGACCGACTCCGTGACGAACTGCCTTGCGAATTCCTTGTGTTCGCGATCCGCGACCATCCAGCCCACCGTGTATCGGGAGTGGATGTCGATCATCGTGTAGAGGCAGAAGAACACCCGCCGATCCGGTCCGCGCAGCTTCGTTACGTCCCACGACCACACCGTGTTCGGGGCCGTTGCCACCAACTCCGGTTTCACGCGGGGCGGATGGGCGGCCTGTCGTCGGCGTTCGCGGACCTCGGCGCGCTCGCGCAGGATCCGATACATCGTGGACTCCGAACACAGGTGGACGGCCTCGTCCAACAGCGTGGTGCCCGGACCTGGGCCGGGGCCGAATCGGCGAACCTCGGCGAGTGCAACGTCGCCACCACCTCCGCCCGCTCGACCGCCGTCAACGCGCGAGGATACGGTCGGCGCGGCCGCTCGGGGCTCGGCGGGACGGGCGAGAGACGGTTCGGGCGATACCAGGTGGCCCGGTTGACGCCGACGGCCGCGCACGCCCTTGCGCGGCCGATCGTCGGCGTCAGGTCCTCCAGAGCCCGTTCACGGGCTGCCTCGAACGCCTCGCCGAACCCGCCGGGCGTGCCGAGGTCGACCGTCAGGCCTTCTCGCCCGTGTTCGTGCCCGGGCTGCCGGTGGCGAATTGATCCAGCAGCGCGGAGAGTTTCCCTGCACCTCGATTACGCTGCGGGCCATACCCAACTCGCCCTTGATCCGCGCGACTTCACGTTCGAGGCGGCAATGTCCCGCTCCCGCGGATCGGCCTTCGGCCGACCCGGCCGGGCCGCGAGCGCCACCCGCGCGCCGTCGTCCCGCTGCTGCCGCCACGCCGAGATCAACGACGAGTACAGGCCCTCCCGCCGGAGCAGGGCACCCTTGCCCTGCTTGTCCAGGCCCTCGTACTCGGCCGGGATCCGCTCCTTGTACGCCGCACTGAAACGACGCGTCACCGATCGGGGCTCCACCTGCGGATCCGGCGTCCCACGGTCTCTGCTGCCGGCCATCGGGATCCTCCTTCTCCGCCCTCGACTCATTGATTTGTGAAGATTACCTGACTCGTCCTACTTTGACAGAAAGGGGCAGTCGTGGAAGTCCGTCCTGAAGCGGGACAACACGTTCAGGGACTCGACGCGGGCGGGATCCTGCAGAAGACTCGTCACAGCGGCCGTTCCTGTTTGCTTCGTTACTCGACATCTCGAAGCTTCCAGGGCGGCCGCGTTGCTGTTCGCCAAACGCACAAACCCCGGCAAGACCAACCTTGCCGGGGTTAAAGATCAAGCTCAGAGCGTCGATGAGGGCGTGGTCCGCAGCCGGCGTGCGGTTGACCAGAGACGGGCGGGCAGGCGAACGCCGTGAGCAGCGCGGCGCGCAGTTGGGGCAGCGCGGGTTCGACTGTCTGCCGGAGGCACCCAATTGCGGCCGAGGTCGGCCGAGTTGCAGCGCCGCGGGGGTTGTTCGTTTGTGCGGTGCGGGTGGCGGAGCGAGCAGGGTGACCACGGTCCCCGCGCTTGTTCGTCCGGCGTCTCACCGGTCGCGTGCGCTGCTACGGTGGGGCACCGTTTCGGCGGCGTCGCCGGAACTTGAAACGGAGGGCGGCGTGAGCGGCGAGTCCCCGAAGGATTTCAAAACGGTGCCCCAACCTCCGTTCCCGGTGTTCCCGTCCGTCTACGACGGTGAACGGGCGGACACCCCGGCGCGTCGCGCCTGGCTGGCGGGCTCGCGGGCGGTCGGGGAAGCCCTGGCGCCGCCGAGTGGCGACTCGCTCAACGGCGCCTTCGAAGCCCTTCGCAGTGGGGATCGAACGCTGCCGCAACGCTCCGGAGGCTGGTCCTTCACGATCGAGGCCGCCGTCGGCTCACCGGGCCGCACCCTCTTCGTCACCGATCCGGCCGGTGCCAGGCGGGAGTTGCTGTATCCGGCCCGCCCACGCTCCGGTGTCGGCATCGGCCGCGGCGGCTGGGTGGTGGGACCTCCCGAGGAGGGTGATCCCCGATATCTGGTGATCTGCGACGTGGGCGAGACCGGAGCCGACTCGACCACGGTCGCGCGCGTCATCGACGCGCGCACCGGGAAAACCGTGGAGGTTTTGGACCCCGCGGTGCATGCCGTGGCCTTCACCGGCCCGCGCGAGTTCGTCTACGAAAGGGCGGTGCGTACGACCGGAGGCGCGAGCCAACACGCCCTGTACCACCATCGGATCGGCTCCGGGACCGCCGACCGAAGACTCGACCTGGGCGACGCTTTCGACCCGGTGTATCTGCACGAACTGGCCGCCTCGGCGGACGGTAGATGGCTGGCGGTCGCCGAATGCGTGGCTCTGTGGGGCATCGGCAACAAGATGGCACTGGTCTCGCTGGAGAGCGGACAGGTCCACGAGGTGAACCACGATCGGGCGCACCTCACCGAGGCGACCTTCGACGCGAACGGAAACCTGTTGCTCCGCGAGCGGGGCCGGGCTGGATACGGGACCCTGTCCCGGGTCGAGCTGCCCGTCTCCGGTGATCGGGCCCACGACATCCAATCCCGCCTGGACCGCCGGCGAACGCTTGTTCCGGAGGAACCCGGCGCCCAGATCATCGACTACACGCCGGTCGAGGTGGACGGCCGGGAGATGATCGCGGTGTCCCGCGTCCGATCCGGTCTGCTGTTCGAGATCGCCGTCGTCGACCCGAGCGGGACGGATCGACCCCGATACGTCGACCTGCCCGGCCCGCCGGTATACGAGGGCGACAGCGAGCGGATCGTGGGCGCCATCGGTGCCGTCGACGGTCTCGCCACGGCGCCCGACGGCGCCCTGCTGTTCACCTTCGGCGCATGGGGCCGGGCGACGGAGACGTACCGGGTGGACCCGGCCGGCGGTGAGCCCGAGGCCGTGACGAACTTCAGTCGCAACGTGCGTGCACGGCTGTCGATTCCGCCGATGCAGGGCCGTCTCCACCACGCCGCCTCGAAGGACGGGACGCCGGTTCCCTATCTCGTCGCCGAACCGCAGGGCCTCACCGGGAAGGCCCTGGCGGTCGTGCGCTCGTACTGCGGCTTCGCCTACCTCAATCGGGCTGCCGGCGACTCCGCGGCCGGGCGGCAATCAGCCGTGGCACTGGCCAGTGGCGGGCGGGCCGTACTCCCGGCGCTGCGGGGTACCGGGGGACACGGGTGGGACTGGTTCCAAGAAGGCCACAAGGCGAACTTCGGGAAGAACACCGAGGACGCCCGGGCCGTCGAACAGGACCTGGTGACGAAGGGCTTGGCCGATCCGAGGCAGATCGTGCAGGTGGTCGGTTCCGCCGGAGCCATGGTCGGCGCCGATCTCGAGCGCCGTCATCCGGGAGGTCGCGGCGGGGTCGTCTTCATCGATTGCGACCTCGACATCCTCGACCCCTCCGTGGCCGACGCCCTGATGCGGCGCCACGCTTACGGGCGACGCGAGGTCCCGGAGGAGGCGGCTGTACTGCACCGGCGCAATCCCATCACCGCGCTGCTGGACATGACCGTCCAGTCGAGTGCGGGCGTGCGGAACTGGTATATCACCCAGTCCGTCACCGAAGACCGCGTTGCGCCACGAGGGGCGTTTCAGTTCGTGCGCACCGCGAGCGCCGCGCTGCGACAGGGGCGGCTGTCCGGGCGCGTGGTGTTCCGCCCGACGAAGGGTGCGCATTCGGGCTCGCTGTCACCACGTGACCAGGCCGACATCTTCCGCTACATGGCGCAGACGACCGGGCACGGCGGGAGGCCGCTCCTGCGCGAGGCACCCGGCGCCGGCAAGGACCCGGCCAGGGGACCCGACGTGGTTCGTGCCGCGCTGAGCCCGATCGTGCGCCGCGCGGTCGGCGTGGCCCGGCGGTCCGGCAGAGCCCCCCGAGTCGAGGCGACAACGAGCGCGCGGCCCACCGGTCCGGTGGCCTTCCTCCGGGCCAAGGAAGCGGGATCTGAGCCGTGACCGGCCTCCGACACGCGTTGGCGGCAGGGGTCGTGGAGCCAGGAGCAGCGCGCGGCGAGGCGCTCCCATCCGGCCGAGGGCCGCGCACCCGTGGCGGACGCCGCGTGGGTCGGCAGTTGCTCCCACCGTTCGCCGCACGGGGCGGCGTCCGCGGCCGCGCGATCCGCCCACTCCTCCCCCGGGTTCAACGCCGGCCCCGCGTATCCGTCCAGGAGGCGCTTGATCCCGGCGCAGCGGTAGTGCACCAGGACGGTCCGGCGGAGGACCGCGGCGCGGGCCCGGTCCATCGGCCGCCCGGCCGCGACCTCCGCCTCGGCCGGTTCCCACAGCCGATATTGCACCAGGTGGACGTACTGCCCGCCGAGTTCGCGCAGTCGGGAGCGGCGTTCGTCGGCCAACAGGTGTGGATCGAGTCCGCGGACGACGCTGCTCGCCACGATCGGCAACTCGCAAGGAAGACCCTCGTGGTGCCTGTCGTGGGGCAGCGCGGCCAGGCGACCCAGGTTCGGGCGAGTTCGCATGGGTGGTCGCCTCGGCCGTCCTAGCGTGTGGTGGATGCGTTCGGGAGAGGCTCCGGGCGCTCCGGTCGGTGCGCCCGGCTCCGGGTCCGGGCCGGGTGGCCGGTTTGTCCGCCGGAGGGGTGCGTTCCTCTGGTTCGAATGAACTACCCGCGCCGGGGGCCGGTTTGGGGCGAGGGTGGGTGGGTGCCCTTCGTGGGGTCCACACTTTTCGCCTCGTGGCGTGTGCTGCGGGCTGCGCCCCGCGAAGGAGACGAGGCAATGGCTCCGGCCGCGGCAACGCGTGGCCGGAGCCATTCCTGTTCGTCGCGCGGGCACTTCGGTGGAGGGGACGACCGGTCGGTGCCCGTGGACGGGTCAGCGTGTCTCGCCGCGCCTGATCCTCTCCGCGATGGTCTCGATGTGTTGGTCGAACATGCGGTTGATGGTCTCCATGAGTTGCGGGTCCGGGTCCGGGTGGAGCAGGCCGGGGACCAGGTCGTCGAGGCCGATGTGGCGGCCGGGGGTGTTCATGCCTTCGAGGCGCTCCGGGACGAACGCGTCGAGGTTGCTGTTGAGCACCGCGTTGAGGGGTCCGAGCGCGGGGTCGGGGGGCTGTCGGGCGAGGAGTTCGAGGCGGCGGTGCATCGCGCGGAGTTCCTTGTCGGAGCGGGCTGCGGCCTCTTCGCTCATGACGGCTTTGCGGGTGTGGCCTTCGTCGTCGGTCCATTCACGGATGACCCACACGTGACCTCCCGGGATCGGAACCGGGAACCGTACTCGCCCGATCCGACAAGGAAAAGAGGGATCGCATCGCGGGTTGCCGGGGCCGTCGGTGCTCGCGGTGCGGGCCTGTGGGGGTGGGGGTTGCTCTGAGGATGGCGGGTGATGGTGATATTCGTGGCGGTGTTCGCGGCCGGGGCCGGTCTGGGATCGTTCGTGCGCTCGGTCGTCTTCCGGTACGCGGTGCCGCGGGCGAACCGCTTCGGCGGGCCTGCCCCGGCTGTGGCGGGGCGGTTGTTGTGCCGGGCCCGGTCGCGGTGCGGCCGTTGTCCGCGCGGGGGCGTTGCCGATGGTGTGGGATGCGGGTGGGTCCGGCGCCTGGGGTGCCGGAGGTGTCGACGGGGCTGGGTTTCGTGGGCGCGCTGGCCGTGGCGGCTCCGCCGTGGACCGCAATCGCATGGTGCTGGTTGGTGCCGTTCGCCGTGGCGTTGGCGTTGGTCGACGCCGCGGTCCACCGGCTTCCCGATCGGCTCGTCCTTGATCGCCGGCATCGGCCTGGTCGTGATCCTCGCGGGCGTCGCCGCGGCGCAGGGCCGCCCCGGCGCGCCTGTACGTGGACCGCACCGGGGTCCAGTGGCGCTACCTGTCGCACGACTTCCCACCCTTTCTGTGGAATCAAGAATGTCAAGCGCTGTGCTTATGGATCACGCCGAGGTAGTGGCGTTCACGATGGGGCACGTGGTCGTCGCGGCCAGGCGTGAAGAACACCGCGCAGACGTTCGCGGGGTGGGTAAGGATGCTGGATTGCTCTCCGAACGTGAGACGGCCGTTGACATCGTGGCGACAATCGACGGCATCAAGGCTGGCGATCAGGTCTTCTCGGAGCACTGTCGCCGAGTTGGACTCTGCGTCTGGCAAGACCAAGGGCGGCAACGTGGTCGTCGAGCCCGGCCGGAGCCTGATCCAAAGTTCGCTTACGACGCGTTGGGTGATGACCAGTTCCAGGCCGTTCCAGGCGTAGGGGTAGCCGTCGATGTCCGGTCTCATCCGGATGGCGGGGTGCGGGCGTCCTGGACCCAGGAGATCCTCGGCCACGGTCAGCGGCATGCCGCAGTGGAGCGGGCCGATACGGCCGGTCCGGGCGAAGTCGACGAGCACGTTCATCAAGGTCACGACGGTGACTCTGGCATCTTCTCGTGCTGGCCCATGGTGGTCGGTCGCCGCGATCGGGCCGATGTCGGTGGCGGCGGTTCCGCGCCGGTCGGCGGGCCTGCCCAGCGCCTGCGGTGCTTCGGGGGCGTCCACGGGGTGGTTGAGCCATCCCTCTCGATCAAGGTGCTGCAGATGGCGGGCTGCGACTGACCGCGAGCCGGGCGGCCCCGGCCTGCCGTGCTCGCTCCGGGCCGGGAGTTGGGCTTCACCGGCGAAATCGCCTGCAAAGGCGCCCCCGCCCCGATCCAGGCCGGCACGAGGTGGGTGGTGGAACGGAGCCGCGCGTGGATGAACGGCTTCGGCAACCTACGGCGCTGCACCGACAAGCGCGCCCGCGTCGTGGACTTCTGCCTCTACCTGTCCGCCGCGATCGTCACTGCGAATGCTCATCCGCCGCTCCACCCCCGCGCTACCGCTGGGACAACCGCCCCACCACCGAGCGACTCAAGTGACACCTACTGCCGGGCTCTCTTCGTGGTCGGCGGCAAGGCCGGCCCGGGCAGGAAGTGGCCACCCTTTCGGGGGACTTTGCTCCCCCGATTCCGTGACCGGCATCGTCCGGCGCGCGAGTTCGGCGGCACGCGAGGGAGCGTCGGCCGCGCCGGCGAAAGGTGTGTCCGCAGCCGGGGCCGCGTGAGAACAAGATCACGGCGGCGCTGCCCACGAGCACGCGGTGATGCTGCTCGGGATCGCCGGGACTGTACTGCACGCCGTCATCTACGGCGCGTGTTCAAGGTAGCGTCGGACGCTCCGCCCGCGCCGGCACCACCACGGTCTCGGCGTTCCAACTGGGCATGGACCTTGTTCCGGTGCTCGCAGGGATCTCACGCGACGCGGGGGTCGAGGTCACGTCTGCGGCCTGGCTCGGCGCCGGGACGGCGGCAGTCACGGTGTGGGTGGTTCTCCTCGATCAGGCGCCGTTCGCGTGCGAGGCCACGAGCCGGTACGACCCGAGTGAACCCGCGCTCGGTCCGGGCTCCTGGGCCGTTCGGGAACTCGGGATCACCGATTCGAGTGCCGATCGGCTCAGGGGCCACAAGCCCTCATCGCCAACGAGGCCTGGTACGCGATTCGGCGCAGGATCGGGGCGAAGTGGTCTGGTTGGAATCGCAGGTCGGTGCTGGCGACGGAGAGGGCGGCGACGGCGCGGCCGGTGCTTCCCATGATCGGGGCGGCGACGCAGGCAAGGCCGAGTACGGCCTCTTGGCGATCGTGGGCGATGCCCTCCTGCCGGATGCGTTGGAGCTCGGCGCGGAACCGGGCCGGGTCGGCGAGGGTGTGCCGCGTGTGCGCGGGGAGACCCGCCGCGATGGCCAGTTCCGCGGCGTCGTGGTCGAAGGCGAGCAGGGCCTTGCCCACACCTGTGCAGTAGGCGGGCAGTCGCGCGCCGATGCGAGACGGGGAGCGTGCGGCCCGGTGGCCATGGAGTTTGTTCACGTACACGATCTCGCTACCATGCAAAACGGCGAGGTGGACGGTTTCATGCGTCAGTTCGTAGAGCTCCGCGAGGTGGGGCAGCAGGCGTTCGCGAAGCAAGGCCAGGGTGGGGCCGTACACGCGGGAGCCCATTTCGGAAAGCCGCGGACCCAGACGGTACTTGTTGCCCGCGCGCTCCACGAATCCGTTGCGTTGGAGGATGCCCAGCAGCCGGAAGGCCGTCGACTTGCTCAACCGGGTCTGCCGCGCGAGTTCGGTGACCCCGACCTCGCCGTCCTGTCGGGCGAGTGCCCGCAGCAGAGCCAAGGCCTTGTCGACTGCCGTCAGTTGGTCCGGGTCACCGAGAGGTTCGAGCCAACCGTCGTTGTCGATGGGCCGCGGGATGAAGTCGTCGAGGGTCATTGCGGTCTCCTGAAGGCCGACCAAAATGCACATTCGGGATATTTTGCGCATTCTAGGGAGGTGATCCGCCCCTGGGAAGAGCACGACCAAGGAGCGGACTCTCCGCTGTGGCGCCGTTCCGACCTGCGCGAGCAAGGCGCACTTCGAACACGAACGCAGGAGCGCGCTGGCGCACCGAAGCGGATCTGTGCCACCAGGCGGCAGGCAATCGACGGCCTGACAAGCAGGTGACGGCAGGGGGCGGGGGGGGGGCCCCCCCGGGGGGGGGGGGGCCCCCCCCGGGTGGAAATAAAGAACCCGGTGCGGGGGGTGCCCCGTCCCGCCCCCCCCGCGCGCCCACACGCGGCCCGCCGCGCGTCCACCCCCCAAAACGG
>NZ_JBITJP010000031.1:0-61255 GCF_044460165.1 Embleya sp. NPDC050154 | reverse complement strand
CCACGCGCATCTGGCCCACCCGGCGCCAGCAAATCGCCGCCCTGCAACCCCGGTGCGGGCGGGGGGGGGGTTTCCCCCGCGCGGGTGGCGGGGGACAACCCCGAGGGTTCAACAGCATCACGCGATGCCGGGCTGTCCCTGTCCCGGCCGACCCGGGCCGCTACTCGTCGGCCGCGAGGAGATCCAGCGCGATATCGGTGATCATGTCCTCCTGACCGCCCACCAACGAACGTCGGCCGACCTCCACGAGAATGGCCCGGGTGTCCAGGCCGTGGCGTTGCGCCGCGGCCTCGGCGTGGCGAAGGAAGCTGGAGTACACCCCGGCGTACCCGAGAGTCAGGGTCTCGCGGTCCACCCGGACCGGCCGATCCTGGAGGGGCCGCACGATGTCGTCGGCGGCGTCCATGAGCGCGAAGAGATCGCACCCGTGCGTCCATTCCATGAGATCGGCCACCGCGATGAACGCCTCCAAGGGGCAATTCCCGGCGCCGGCGCCCTGGCCGGCCAGCGACGCGTCGATGCGTATGGCACCGTGCTCGGCGGCAACCACGGAGTTCGCGACCCCGAGCCCGAGGTTGTGGTGCGCGTGGATCCCGATCTGCGTCTCGGGAGACAACACGTCACGGTACGCCACGATCCGTTCCCGGACCTGCGTCATGGTGAGCCGGCCACCCGAGTCGGTCACATAGACGCACTCGGCGCCGTAGGACTCCATGAGTGCTGCCTGCCGGGCCAGTTCCGCGGGCTCGGCCATGTGGCTCATCATGAGGAACCCGGCGACGTCCATGTCCAGTTCACGCGCACCGTGAATATGTTGGGCGGAGATGTCGGCTTCGGTGCAGTGGGTCGCGATCCGCACGGATCGAATGCCGAGTCCATGTGCGCGTCGGAGGTCGTCGAGGGTTCCGATACCGGGTAGCAGGAGCGTGGTCGGTACGGCCCTGTCGATCGCGGAGACGACGGCCTCGATCCATTCCCAGTCGGTGTGGGCGCCCACACCGTAGTTCACGCTCGATCCCCCGATGCCGTCGCCGTGCGCGACCTCGATCGCGTGTACACCGGCCCTATCCAGCGTCGCTGCGATCCGGTGAGCCTGCTGCGTGCTGTAGCGGTGGCGGATGGCGTGCATGCCGTCCCGCAGGGTGACATCCTGGATGTACAGGTTCATCGCGTGCTCTCCCCACCCCGGCCGAGGCGCGCCGAGACGATCCGCTCGGCCGTACGCAGCGCCGCCGAGGTCATGATGTCGAGGTTTCCGGCATACGCCGGGAGGTAGTGGGCCGCGCCCTCCACCTCGAGGAAGACCGACACCTTGAGCGTTCCGCCCAAAGCGCGGACCGGATCGTCCACGGTGAGTTTTTCGAACTGGACCCGCTGCTTGAGGCGATAGCCGGGAACATACGCGTGGACCTGTTCCACCATCGTTTCGACCGCGTCGGCGACGACCCGCTCGTCACAGTCGTCCGTGACGCAGTAGACGGTGTCGCGCATGACCAGTGGTGGCTCCGCGGGGTTGAGCACGATGATCGCCTTGCCGCGGCGCGCCCCTCCCACGCGTTCGATCGCGTGCGCGGTGGTCTCGGTGAACTCGTCGATGTTCGCCCGGGTTCCGGGTCCCGCGGAACGCGACGCGATGGAGGCGACGATCTCGGCGTAGTGCACCGGCGTCACCGACGAGACCGCCGCGACCACGGGAATGGTGGCCTGTCCGCCGCACGTGACCATGTTGACGTTGGGCTCGTCCAGGTGATCCGAAAGGTTCACGGACGGGATCACGTACGGCCCGATCGCCGCCGGCGTGAGATCCACGACCGTGCGACCCAACGGCCGCAGGACCGCGTCGTGGTGCTTGTGCGCGCCGGCCGACGTGGCGTCGAAGACCAGGCCGATGTCGGCGAATTCGTCGAGGGCGGTCAATCCGTCGATTCCGTCGTGGGTCGTCGCGACCCCGAAGCGCCGAGCGCGGGCCAGGCCGTCCGATTCCGGGTCGACGCCCGCCATCGCCGCGACTTCGAGTGAGGAGGACAGCCGAAGGACTTTGATCATGAGGTCGGTCGCGATGTTGCCCGACCCCAGGATCCCGATCTTCGTCTTGACGTGCTGCATGGCGCTCCCATCTGGGCTTTGTCGTCTCGGTATAGACGAGGCGCAGGCCCGCGGGCCAAATGTTGTGCCATGGGATGGAACAGCGGGACCGCGAAGGCCCGGACTGCGACCGCGAGTTCAGTCGTTGGGATCGACGAGGCCGACGAGGTCGCAGAACGCGGCCGAGATCTCCTCCGCGGAGGACTCGCCGGGGCGGAACCACCAGTGCACCCAACTCATCATGCCGAGAATGCCCTCGCTGAGGATGCGGGTCGAGTGCTTGTCGGAGAGGACACCCTGCTTCTGTGCCGCCGACACGACGCGTTCGACGCGTTCGACGAACGCTCGCTCCTGCGCCCTGGCCTCACGGGCGACCGGCGCCGGGATCGCGCGGTATTCCTTCCAATAGACGGCGAAGGTGTGCTGGTTCACGACCAGGGTGGCGACGAAGGCGTGGATCACCCTGCGCAGTTGTTCCCGCGGCTCGTGGTCTCCCGACAACGCCTCGTCCAGGGCCTGGGTGAAGTCTCGATAGACCTGGCGAGCGATCTCGCTCATCAGATCCTCTTTGGAACCCACGTAGTGGTACAACGAGGGCTGGCTCATCCCGACGCGCGCGGCGATCTCCTTGGTCGTGCCACGGTCGAAGCCACTCGTGAAGAAGACCTCGGCGGCCACGTCGAGGATCTCGCGCCGCTTCCTCATCCAATCGTCGGTGGGACGACCCGCCGTCGAACGAGAGCCCTTGCGCGGAGTCGTCGCGGCTCGGCCGGGCGTGCGGTTCGTGGCCATCGATATGACTCCTCAACGTGTCGCTTCGGTCCTCACAGTGTAAGGAGGCGATCGTTCGATCAACCGATCGGGGTCGAGCCGTACACATGGCGCGAAAGGGCGGCGCGGGTGTGCACGCGGCCTACACATGGCCGTCCGACGGATCGCCGCCGGCCTCGGTATCGACGAGCGGGCCACGCGAGATTTCCCGGAACGCCTCGCGCGCGCCGCGCGAGTCGTCGACGGTCAGGGCGGCCCGAAGGCGCCCGTCCCGCCGCCACTGTGCGCTCCACGGCCCCTCGCCCGCAGGGTCACCACACCAGCTCAACCTGTCCTGCGCGGTGTGCCGCCCGACGTAGCGCAGTCGCCGCCCGAGTTGGTCCGACCAGAACATCGGGACGGGGTCGTAGGTCTGATCGGCGCCCAGGAGGTTGGCCGCGGCCACGCGGGCCGACGCGCACGCGTGGTCCCAGTGTTCGGTGCGCACACGGGCGCCGAACCGAGCCGACGGCCAGGACACGGCATCACCGATCGCGTACACGGACGGTCCGGCCGCCAGCCGCGCGTCCGCCACGACATCGCCGAACGGACCCAGGTCCACGGCGCTGTCCGCCAGCCAGGCCGTGGCCGGGCGGGCGCCGATGCCGACCACCACGACGTCGGCCTCGAGGAGTTCGCCGGACCGCAGCAGGACACCGCTCTCGTCGACGCGTTCGATGTCGGCGGCCAACGACAACGCGATCCCGGCACGCTCGTACCAGCGCTCCACGTGCCGACCGATCTCGGGAGGGAGGGCGGAGGCCAGCACGGTCGATGCCGCGTCGACCACCCGGACATCGCACCCGAGCGCCGCGGCGGCCGTGGCGACCTCTGCCCCGAGCCATCCGGCGCCGATCACCACCACGCGCCGCGCGGGTACGAGTGCCGCCTTGAGTCGTCGGGCGTCGTCCAGGGTCCGCAGTTCGAGCACCCGGGGAAGGCGGGACAGGCCGGGCAGTCGGCGTGGAGCGGACCCGGTCGCGATGATCAGGCCGTCGTAGTCCAGCGTTCGCGTCGCGCCTGTGTGGGTGTCCTGCACGTGCAGGCCGGCGTCGTCGAGGCGGAATGCCCGACGCGAGCGCAGGTGTTCGACGGCGAGATCGGCGAGGGCGGGTTTGAGCGCAGGGAAGTCCGCTCCGGGACTCAGGAATTCCTTCGACAGGGGCGGCCTGTCGTACGGCTCGTGCGCCTCCGCGCCGACGAGCGCTATCCGCCCCTCGTAGCCCCGTTCCCGCAGCGCAGCGGCGGCGGCGTGTCCGGCGACGCCGCCGCCCACGATCACCACGTGTCGTGGGCGCACCTTGGAGGCAACGCCCGCTCGCGTGTGCGCGTTCGAACGCGAAGGGGTGTCGGCCATCAGGTCGCGGAGCACTCCGAGTGTGCCCGAGCCGGCAGGATCGCCGGGCGTGGAGCACGCGAGCACGGCGATCTCGTCGACGTGGGGGCTGAATTCGGCGAGCCGCCGGCGAACGGTCCGGGCGTCGCCGAACACGCCGACGAGTTCCACGAGTGCGCGTGGGATCGCCGCCGCGAGCGACGTCGGGTGCGGTTTCGTGCGGGCGAACTCGACCACCTCCTCGAAGCCGGCCTCCGCGAACATTTCGGCGTACCCGGGGGCACCGAGGTACCCGACGAGCATGCGCCGCACCTGGTCGACGGAATCGGATATGACCCGCTCGTCCGAGGCCACGGCCACCGGCACCCAGGCGGCCACCCTGGGTCGGGCGCGGGCCAGTCGATCGCATTCGCGCCGAAGCACCTCCACGCGCTGCTCGGCCGCGCGAGGCGTCACCAGGCTCATCACGAACCGATCCGCGTGGGCCGCGGCCACCGCGATGGAGGCCGGCCCGAACGCCGCGATCGTCAACGACGAGGAGCGCGAGGGAAGTCTCATGCGGTATCCGCTCGTGCGCACGACCTTGCCCCGAACCTCGGCGGTCCCGGTCCGGGTGAACGCGGTGAGTGCGTGGGCGGACTCCCGCAGGGCGCCGACCGCTCCGCCGGTGGCTCGGCCGTGCCAGGATTCGACCACCGTGGGACTCGACGTACCGATCGCTATGCCCACCTGTCGTCCGGTGAGGTGGGCGACCGATGCCGCGCCCATCGCGACCATCATCGGGTCGCGGACCGCGACGGCGAGCGGCCCGACGGTCAAGCCGATGCGCCGCGTGCCCAGCCCGATCGAGGTGGCCAGGGCGAAGGCGTCGAACGTCGCCATCTCCCCTATCCAAAGCTCGTCGTAACCCAGTTCGTCCGCGTGCCTGGCGGTCTCCAAGGCCTCGGACGGGGGCCGGTCCTGCCAGAGTCCGAGCGAAACGGTCAGTCGGGGAAGCGGGATGCCGTTCACGTTCGCTCCTTGACGGTGTTGTCGCGACGACGTCCACCCCCACGCACGGCCAACCCCCCGTCGCTGGAAAGGGTGACGCCGGTGATGAACCGCGAGTCGGCGGCGTCGGCGAGCAGGACGTACAGTCCCGCGTGGTCTTCCGGGGTGCTGACGAAGCCCAAGGGGAGGGATCGCGCCGTTCTCTCCTGGAATCCCGGGACGCCCTGCAATCGGGTGTCCTGTTGATCGAAGACGTTCAGCCCGGACAGATTCGTCACGGTCGCGCCCGGGGCAATGGCGTTCACCCGGATCTCGGGGGCGAGTTCGAAGGCCAGCTGGCGCATGACACCGATCAGGGCGTGCTTGGAGGCGACGTAGAGGACCCCGCCGCCCCCGGCGTACGAGCTGCTCGACGACGCGGTGATGATCACGGATCCGCGCTGTCTTCGCAGCGCCGGCACCGCAGCACGGATCCCCTGCAGACTCCCCAACACGTTGGTGTCGAAGAGTTCGGCGAACCCGCGGCGCAGGTCCTCCGTGCTCATGTCGTCGAACCGCGCCGAGTAGTCGTAGATACCGGCGTTGGCCACGTAGGTGTCGAGACGGCCGAACGTCCGAAGGGTGCGCAGGACGGTCTCCTCATGGATGGACGGGTCGCGCACGTCCCCGTCCACGCACAGCACCTGGGCGCCGTGGACGCTCGCGAGGTCCTGCACCCGGTCGGCGTCGCGGTCGAGCACCGTCACACAGGCGCCTTCCGCAATGAAGCGGTCGACGACGGCGCGACCGATCCCGGAACCGCCTCCGGTCACCACGGCGACCTGTCCGTGCAGTCGGCCCCGTGCGACGGGGCCGGTGGATGCAACCATGGCAATACTCCGCTCGGGTCAGAAGAAGGTGTTGATGTTCTTCGCGGGCAGCGTCGCGTGGGCCAACACCACCCGCCGCCGCGCAACGCGAAGTGCGCCGTCGACGCGCCGGAGTCGGTCCTCACGGCGCCCGTAGAGCGTGGTCTCGTCACGGGACCATTGGCTGCGGTGGTTCACGAACACCGAACGCACGACCAGCTCGTCCGGGGTCGTTCCCGGGTCGACCTGGATGTTGGTGACGATGTGCAGGTGCCGGGTGGGAGGGTTCTCCGCCCACGCCGTCGGCGATCCGAAGCGGGCGACGCGCAGGGCGAGGTCGGCCTTGGTGTCGTCGAAGTAGGACATGCGCGCGGCGGCGTACGGGCCTTCGGCGTCGGTGCGGTTGCGGTTCTCCACGCCCGGGACCCAGTAGTGCGCGTCCTCGGTGAACAGGTCGAGCCATTCCGGATATCGCTCCTCGTCGAGAAGCAGCGCCTCGTGCGCGAGGAAGGCATGGACCTCCAGGATGGTGGCCGTACTCACGGTCGAGGGGGTGTCGACATCGTCGTGCGTGGCGCTCATCGCCCGTCTCCGATCGTCTCGTCGAGTTCCGCCCAGCTCTCGGCGCGCAGGAGCTGGGACCATCGGCGGTACAGGGCACGCTGATTCGCGTCGTTGACCTGCCCCTTGTACACCGCGCCCGGCAGCTCCGGGTGGTCGATGCGGCTGTCGAGCCCGAGCCCGTAGTAGAGGGGTTGCCGCCGGGTGACGACCCCGGCATTGGAACGTGTGGACAACTCCCAGTTCTCGCCGTCGTCCATCTCGAAGACGCCGGCGGGCGAGAAGGTGAGCATGGCGCCCTTGCGCCACGCGTCCTTGACCTCGGGGGGAGCGTTGCGGTTGACGAGCACCCAGGTATGGAGTTCGGTCTGCCCCGGTCCCTTGGGGATCCAGGTGCGGAACGTGTTCTGCCCGGGCAGGAAGGAGAAGTTCGGGAACACGTTCACCGAGCTGATCGAGCCGATCATCCGAGCGCGCAGCGGCCCGAGCCGATCGCGAAAGCTCGCCGCCTGTTCGTTCAGGTACGCGAGGACGCGCGGATCGTGCAGCGTGGCGGCGTTGCCGAGGCGGTCGAGGTTGAACTCCCAGCAGTGCCCGTTCACATTGACCTGGTAGCTCTCGGCGTCCGGGTGGCCGAGTTCCGGCACGGGGCGGTCGATGGTGACCTGGGCACCGGAGGCGTGCGTCCACCCCGCGTGCAGGGCGTCGCCCGCGAAGTTCTCCGCCGCGACCTTCCAGTTGCAGTCCAGGACGGACTTGATCGAGCCCGGCAGGAACTCCGTACCGCCCTCGTCGTTGTCGAGCATGACGTCCAGGTAGTACGTGAACTCGCCGAGGTAGGAGGCCAACGGCGGAGCCGACGGATCCAGGGTCGCGAAGATCAGCCCCTTGTACGTCTCGGTCCTGGCATGGGTCAGCCCCAGCCGTGAGCGGTCGAATCCCGGGGTCCGCTCGAACGCCTGGGCCTCGTGCATGCCCACCAGGGCGCCGTCGAGGCCGAAGGACCATCCGTGGTAGTTGCAGACGAAGCCGCGCGCGGTGCCCGCGTCGGCCGTACACACACGGTTCCCGCGGTGCGGGCAGCTGTTCAGGTAGGTGTTCACGCGGTTGTCGCGGCCGCGTACCACCAGGACGTTGTCCTCACCCATCCACGTGGTGACGAACGATCCGGGGCCGGGCAGTTGGGACTCGTGGGCCACGAACAGCCAGCATCGGGCGAAGATGCGTTCGAGCTCCAGGCGGTAGATCTGCGGGTCCCAGAACACCCTGCGGTCCAGCAGGCCCTGCTCCAGGTCGGTGAGCTCGAGGAAGTCGTCGACGGATGCCTCGGTCGGTGTGCCGGCAGGGGTGTTCACGATGTGCCTCCGTTGCCGCTCGTCCACTCGCCGTCGCGGGGCGGTACGTAGGCCACGACCACGCCGTCCTCCACCGCGACCGGATAGGTGGCCACGGGTTCGGTCGCCGGAAAACACAGGGCGCGGCCGGTCGGGACGTCGAACTCGGCCCAGTGCACGGGACAGACGACGCGGGTGCCTTCCAGGTCGCCCTCGGTCAGCGAGGCGAGCGAGTGCGTGCACGTGTCGGCGGTGACATGGAAAGTGCCCGCGATGTTGTACACAGCGAACGGGGCATGCTCGGCGACGACGACGCGCACCATCTCCCCGGGCGCGAGATCCCCGGCGGGGAGCAGGACGACTCGGATGTGCTCGGCGATGGGTGTTTCGCCGCGGAATTCACGGATGGACATGTCAGCGGCCTCCTGTCCTGAACGATGGCGTCGACGTCTGCGGCGTCAGCGAGGCGAAACCGAGGCCGGTGATCCATTCGGGCACCGGCTCGTAGGCGATCACGTCGCCGCGGAGCGGGCCGACGGCGGACATCGCGGCGATGAAGGTGCGGATCTCCAAGGCGCCGTTGCCCGCTCGCCGCTCCACGTCCGAGTCGTCGAGCGCGCACAGCGCGTCGATGTCCCCGTCGCAGACGAGCCGAAGCACGTGCCGGTCGAAGTCCGCGTTGATCTCGCCCATCCGGTCGGTCCCGACCCAATGACTGATGCCGCCGCTGCCTATGACGACGACGCGCGCGTCCTGGTCATAGGCCTCCACGGCGGCCCGCAGGGCCGCGCCCGCCGCGGCCGCCCGATGCAGCGGGAGCAACGGATCCACGCCACAGGCCAGATAGACGGGAATCAGCGGGAGTCCCAGCGAACGCCCCACGAGGTGATACGGGATCACCACCGAATGGTCCGCGGTGATCGACGGTGCCACCGCCCAGTCCACGCCGTTGTCGTGGCCGTGGCCGGCGATGTGCCGCGCGAGCCTGCGGTCGTCCGGAAGTTGCGCACGCGGCAGGCCGGGGAGACGCTCGACCGGGCCGTCGATGTCGCCGGTCGCGATCAGGAGCTGGGGCAGGCAGCCGGGACCGAAGAGTACGTAGTGGTCGGCCCCGAACACCACGAGTGTGGTCGGTCGAAGGCGTGCCACGTGACGTGCGATCTCCTCGTACGCCTGCAGAACCCGTGCGCGAACCGGGGCCGGCGGCGCGTCGGGGGCGGTGAACATCATCGGGTCGTGCGGCATCACGAAGCCGCCTACTACCGTTCCCATGGTCGGCCTTCCGCGCGTTCGGAGTCGTCTCGCAGTGTGTTGTCGCCTTCGTCGGCCGCGGGGTCCGGGCTCGGGCGGCGCAGTCGTTCGAGGTATTCCGCTGGTGGGAGTCCGGATACGAGCCAGAACCCCCACACGAGCATCGGGTTCACACCGGCGTCGAGCAGGGCTCGCACGTCGCGCGTGCGCACCGCCTCGGCCTCGGCTTCGCTCAACCGGTGGCGGCCGAGGAACCCGACCGCGTCCGCGGCGAACGAGGAGCGCCCCGCACGGCTCGTCCCCAACTCGTGCAGCACCTTCTCGAGTCCCTCGCGGCTCATGACAACCGCCGACTCACGAAGTCGCGTACGAGGCCGACGAATGCCCTGGGCCGTTCCAACTGCACCCAGTGACCGCATCCGCCGAAGACGTGCAGCTCGGCGTCCGGTATCGCCTTGGCCGAGCGCAACGCCAGGTCCAGCGGGATCACCGCGTCCTCGCGCCCGTGCACGATCAACGTCGGCTTGTCGATGGTGCGCAGCCGCTCCTCCGGCACGCCCTTGACCGGGGTGTCCACCCCGGCGGGCTCCGGGATCAGGCTTCGAAACGCCTCCTGGGCCCCCGGGACGGCGCTGGCCTCGTAGCGCTCGCGCACCATCTCCTCGGTGACCAGTGATCGGTCGTACGGGAACAGGCGAAGGATCCGCTCCATCTCTTCCAGGCCGGGCTCGTAGTACCAACCCGACCGCAGCCCCTCGGTCATGGTGAACGTGCCGCTGGGCGTGCCGAGCAGGACGAGCCCGTCCACCCGCGACGAGTCGCGAAGCGCCGCCGCCAGTGCCAGTCCCCCGCCGAAGCTGTTGCCGACCAGGAGTGCCGACCCGATGCCCAAGTGGTCCAGGAGGCCGAAGAGTTGAGCGACCCAGAGCTTGATGTCGTAGACCGTTCCGGGCTGGTGGGTCGAGCCTCCGAAGCCCGCGATGTCCGGTGCGATCACCCGGTGGTCCTTGGCGAGTTCGGGCAGCGTCTCGGACCAGTTCGACCACGCCGACACCCCCGGCCCCGAGCCGTGCAGCAGGACCACGGGCTGCCCGTCTCCGGCTTCGTGGAAGAGCGTCCGGTGCTCGGCGGCGACGATGGTGCGGCTTTGCACGGCGCCGCGGGCTTGTCGATTCAAGACCTTCTCCTCGTTCGATTGATCAATCGATAGATTCAAGGTAGCACCGGCGCCGATGATGGCAAGAGGGCAGCTCATATCGACTACATGGGTGAATCATCACGATCACATCACCGATCTTGTCATTCGATTGGTCAATCGATAGACAATGGCGAAAGAGACCGCTCCGAGGAGGATGCGATGTCGCCCCATCAGCAACCGATGCCCATCGGCAAGGGCCGGCGCGACTGCCGCACGATGGTCGACGCCCTGCGCGACGCCGTCGCCGTCGCGCCCGAACGCGTCGCCCTGCGGCACGGCGACCGGACGTTGACCTATGGGCAGTACGGCCGCTGCGTCGCCGGGCTGGCCCGGCTCCTCGGCGGCTTCGACGTGTCCGGCACCCGCGTGGCCCTCGTCCTGCCCAACGGGCCGGAGATGGCCGTGTGCGTCTTCGCCGGGCTCGCCGCGCAGGCGCAGGTCACCTTCATCAATCCCGCGTATCCGGCCCCGGCGATGCGGCCACTCCTCGACGACGCGGCGCCATCCGTCGTGATCACCACGGCGGAGGTGTCGGACACGGCGCGTGACCTCGCTGCGGAGTACGACATCCCGGTCCTGGAGTTCGGCACCGAAGGCCTCGCCCTGGACCTCTGGGCCGACGACACCACACTGTCGCTCGACGATCTCCGACGACCGTCGCCCGACCGACTCGCCACGCTCATGTACACGGGAGGCACGACCGGCATCCCCAAGGGGGTCGACCACACCCACGCGAACCTCCTGATGACGGTCCAGGCCATGGAAGCGTGCTGGCCGACCGATCCAGGCACCGAGACGTGGCTGACCGTGGCTCCGATGTTCCACATCTGGGGTCTACTGATGGGCGTCCTCAATCCCGTCTACGGTCGCGCCGAGGTGATCTCCTTCGCCCGCTTCGACCCGCCTGCGGTGGTCGAGTCGATGCACCGGTACGGCGTGAGCGTCTTCAGCGGAGGCCCCGCGGCGGTGTACGCGGGCCTGTTGTCCGCACCGCGACTGCGGACGGCCGATCTCTCGCGGCTGCGGGTCTGCCCCGGAGGTGGCTCGCCGTTCCCCCTCGAACTCCTGGCCCGGTGGCACCACGTCACGGGTGTGCCGGTGCGCGAGGCGTTCGGCATGACCGAACTGGCTCCCATCTCGTGCAACCCGTCGGCGTCGGAACCGCGGCCGGGATCGGTGGGCCTGCCCGCGCCGCTCGTGCAGATCCGGATCACCGACGCCCTGGATGCCGACGTGCCCGTCGGCGAGATCGGACAGGTGCTGGCCCGCGCGCCACACATGCTGCGCGGCTACCGGAACCGTCCCGAGGAGACGGCGCAGGCTCTGGCCGGGGGTTGGCTGCACACCGGCGACCTGGGGCGCTTCGACGAGGACGGCTACCTGCACATCGTCGACCGCATCAAGGACATGATCCTCGTCGGAGGCTTCAACGTGTATCCGCGCGAGATCGACGAGGTCCTGATGGCCCACCCGACCGTCGAGGAGTCCGTGACCATCGGCGTGGCGGACGAGCGCAAGGGCGAACGGCCCGTGACGTTCGTGGCGTTCGCCGAAGGCGCAGGTGAGGACATCGAAGAGTTGCATCGCCTGTGTCGGGACCAATTGCCGGCGTACAAGCGCCCGGCGGAGATCCTCGGGGTCGAGGCCATTCCGCACACGGCCGCGAACAAGGTGAATCGGCCACGTCTTCGCGAGATGTGGACGCAATCGCGGGCGGAGGGCCGTCATGAGACTGACTGAACACGAAGTGCGGGCGCTGGCCGAGCAGTTGTGGTCGCGTGAAAAGGACGGCAGACCCGGTCCGCCGCTGATCCGCGCCTATCCCGGACTCGACGTCGACGACGCCTACCGCGTCCAACGCGAGGGCATCGCGCTGCGGCGCGGGGAGTCCGGCGCACTGGTCGTGGGCCACAAGATCGGCGCCACCAGCCTGGTCGTGCAGGATCTGTTCGGCGTGGAGACCCCCGACTTCGGGCACCTCACGGACGACATGGTCGTGGACGACAACGCGAGGATCGACACCACGCCGTTGATAGCGCCGCGGGTCGAGGCGGAGATCGCCTTCCTCCTCGGCGCGTCCCTGCGCGGGCCCAAGATCTCGGTGCGCGACGTACTCACCGCCACCCATGCCGTGGTGCCGGCCCTGGAGATCATCGACACCCGCATCACCGACTGGGACATCGCCTTCGTCGACACGGTCGCCGACAATGGAAGCGCGGCCAAGGTCGTCCTGGGCGAGCGTTTCGTCCGGCCCGATGCCCTGGATCTGCGCACGGTCGGTGTCTTTCTGGAGATCAACGGCGTGGTCCGCGAGACGGGCGCCGGCGCGGCGTCACTGGGTCACCCGGCACACGCCGTGGCCTGGCTCGCCCGAGCTCTGGCCCGCTATGACGAAGGCCTCGACAAGGGCCACATCATCCTGTCCGGCTCGCTGACCGGCGCACCCCCGGTGGCCCCGGGAGACCGGGTGACCGCCTGCTTCGACCGCCTGGGTCCCGTCCGCTGCTCGTTCGGCTGACGACCGACCGCCCACGCGCCGTCGACGCGGATCGTACGCGAGCCCAGCCGTCCGGCACTGCCAAGCAGTGCCGGACGGCTGCGCGTTGCCCCGAACACCCGGGCCGTCCCGCCCGCCCCGATCCATCCTCCGGCCACGCACGGCGCGGCGGTGAACTTCCACCGCGCCGCGCGGCACCTCAACCGGCGAAACCCGCAGCCGTCTCCGAGCTGAAGGGCTCCTTGACCACGACGAGACCGCCCGGGACCTTGGCGTCGACGCGCGAGATGTAGGAGTTCGTGGTCGGGAACCGGCCGGCGTCGCTGAGGTTCATGACCGGCATGACGCCCGTTTCGACGGCGGTGAGCGAACGCACCGCCTTCATCAGACCTTCACGCGTCAGATCTCCGTTCTTGCAGGCGGCGTCCATGGCCTGGCCCAGCACGCCGGCGGCGGCGTAGCCATAGTTGACGAACGTCGTGGGCTTGCCGTCCGGGTAACTCTCTCCGTAGGTCCTGGCGATGTCCTGCGCTGCGACGCTCTTGCCCGCGAAGGGCTCGTACGAGGTGGTGACGTACAGGTTCGCGGCGAGCGTGGCGCCCACGGGAGTGCCCAGCAGCGCCGGATCGAAGCCGGGACCGTTCGCCAGGATGGGAACGTTCACCCCCGAACCGCCGGCCAGGCCCGCGATGGACGCCGTCTGGCGCGGACCCGCGCTCACCACGATCGCCTGCACCCCACCACCCGTTCGCAGTTCGTTGAACTGGGCGGTCAGATCGGTCGCGGTCGGGGCCACCTGGATCGGCTTGATCGTCAGACCGAGCTTGCCGGCCGCGTACTGCGCGCCGCGCAGCGCGTTCGAGCCGTACTCGCCCTCGAAGTACACGTGGCCGAGGGTGGCGCCCGGTTTGATCAGCTTCTGGTCGAGCAGGTATTGGATCCCGTTGATGGTGTCGCCCGGGTAGGAGGCCCCGACGATCACCAGGCTGTCCTTGTTCAACCATTCGGTCGAGAAGGTGGCGGGCAGGGTGATCGCCTTGGTGCTCGCCACCCGCGGTGCCAGTGCCGAGACC
Source organism: Embleya sp. NPDC050154 (assembly GCF_044460165.1). Lineage (NCBI taxonomy): Bacteria > Bacillati > Actinomycetota > Actinomycetes > Kitasatosporales > Streptomycetaceae > Embleya > Embleya sp. NPDC050154. The sequence continues at coordinate 47,272 of NZ_JBITJP010000031.1, read as the reverse complement.
ATCGGCGAACCCAGCAGCTGGACGAAGCCGAGGACCTTGGGTTCGAGCTCGGAGAACTGCGCCACCGAGGTCTGGACGTTGTAGGCGTGGTCGCGCATCTCCAGCTTCACCTGACGCCCGCAGATTCCACCGCCCGCGTTGCGTTGCTTGAAGTACAACTCGTTGCCCTGGACCATCGTTCTGCCGAGCGGTCCGAAGACGTTCGACAGGTCGCTGAGCGCGCCGACGGAAATGGTGGTGTCCGTGACCCCCGGACCGGTCTTCAGGGAACCGGAGGTGTCGGCGGAGGTGGCCTGCGGGCCGCGGGTGGAGCAGGCGGTGGCGAGGAGCACGAGCGTGCTCGCCACGAGGAGGCCGCGCAGGTGCGTGCGGGTACGGAAGAGCATGGGTTCCTGGCCTTTCGGGGGTATGCCGACCGGCGGCCGGTGAAATGCGGCCGCCGGGGCGGGAATGTGCGTGATGTGGCGACGCCCGGATGAACTGGTGTCACCTGCGATGGCCGCGCAGCCGCCTGCCGAGCGCGGCAAGGCCGCCGGGCTGCACGATGAGGACGAGCACGATCGCCGCGCCGAAGACGAAGCGGGAAAACATCGCCGCGTCCAAGCCGCCGGACCCCGCGGCCGCGAGGAACCCCAGCGATTCGCTGAAACGGTCGAGCAACAGCGGAAGACCGGTGACGAAGACCGCGCCGGCGACAGCGCCGCGGACCGACCCGAGACCTCCCAGGACCGCCATCGTGAGATAGGCGATCGACAGCTGAAGGGTGAAGTACTGCGGCACGACGAACTCGACCGCCAGGGCGGTGAGGACGCCGGCGGCCCCGGCGAACATCGACGAGTAGGCGAACACCGCTGCCTTGTAGCGACGCACCGGCACCCCCATCGACGCGGCGGCCGCGGGATTGTCGCGGATCAACTGGAGCGCGCGGCCGGGGCGGCCGCGGGCGACCCGGCTCGCGCACACCACGGCGACGACCAGTGCGGCCAGTGCCAGGTACCACAACCTCTCCCGGCCGCCGTACTGCACGCCCAGGACCCAGAAGTGCGGTTCCGCACCGCTCAGTTCGAAGCCGGGCCCGGACAGGACGGGCACCTCGCGCCCGTTGTACCCACCGGTCACGGCCTTGGCGTTCATCAGGACGTGCTCACCGATGAAGACCAGCGCGAGTGAGGCAACTCCCAGGTACAGGCCTTTCAGACGTGCCGACACGGGACTGAAGAACAGGCCCGCCAGCCCGGCGGCGCCGATCGCGACGAGCGCCGCGACCACGGTGGGCAACCCCAGGCCGGACACGCCCGCGGCATCCGGGTCGCCGGCGAGGTAGGCGTACGTGTAGGCACCCACGGCGACGAAGAAGGAGTGGGACAGCGAGAGTTGGCCCGCCGTGCCCACCAGCAGAGTGAGACCGATCGCGCCGATGGCCGCGGCCATGCCCAGGATGCCGATGATCAGCCACGAACCGTCCAGGTACAGCGGTACGGCCGACAGCGGCAACAGCGTCAGCCACGGCGCGATCCGCCGGATCCGCGAATCGGCGGCGCGGGCATGCCCCGGTGCCTGCGGCACGACCGGAACGACGGGCTTCGCGGGAGTGTTCACGAGGTGGGTGCCGGTGTCAGACACGATTCATCTCCCTGGATCCCAGCAGTCCGGACGGGCGCCACAACAAAACGAGGAGCATGACGGCGTAAGGGGCGACGCTGCCGAAGCCGTCGCCGAGGAAGTGCAGCGCGGCCGAATTGCCGTCGACGAGCGTCTGGGTCACGCCGACCACCAGCCCGCCGATCACGGCGCCCTCGAACGAGTCCAAGCCGCCGATGATGATCGCCGGAACGGCGTTCAGGGCGATCACGCCCGACGCGTGGTCAAGGCCCGGATTGGGGAACCCGGCGAGGAACACCCCCGCGACACAGGCCAGGGCGCCGCCGATGGCCCAGGAGGCGACGGCGACCTTGCGCTGGTCGATGCCCATCAGTGCGGCGGTCTGCGGGTCGTTGGCCGAGGCGCGCATCCGGATGCCGAAATCCGTCTTGTGGAAGACGAGGAAGAACACGGTGATGACGACGATTCCGGCGACGGCCGCGGCGATCCGGGCCAGGGGAAGCACCGTGCCCAGGAATTCGACGCGGCGATCGCCCCACGGATCGTGCATGGTGAGGACCCGGGAACCGATGCGTCGGGTGAGCTCGGTGGCCAGCAGGATGTCCGCGCCGATCGTGAGGATCGTCAGGACGAGGTGATCGTGGGTCCGCACCATGCCCGCCAGTTGTTGGACCAGGACGGCGCAGCCGGCGGCCGCGGCGATGCCCAGACCGACCGCGGGCAGGAAGCCGACACGGGGCGAACACTGGGCGACGATGTAGGCGCCGACCAACAGGATCGACCCGTGGGCGAGGTTGATGACCTTGGTGCCCTTGTAGGTCGCCACGAATCCCAGCGCGATCAGGGCGTAGATCGAGCCCATCGACAGCCCGAGGAAGAACAGTTGCAGGAGTTTCATGGTGTCGTTCCCCAGGGGGTTCGCGGGGTGCCGCTCGCACTCCGATTCGCTCGGCTGCTGCCGAGGTAGGCGGTGACGACCGCGTCCGATCGCCGGATTTGTGCCGGTGTCCCGTCGGCTATCCGGCGGCCGAAGTCCAAGACCGTGATGCGATCCGCGATGGCCATCACCAACGGCATGTCGTGCTCGACGAGCAGCACTGATATCCCCAGGGCGTCCCTGACGTCGAGCACCAGCCTGGCGATGTCCCATTTCTCGTGGGGCGGCATGCCCGCCGCCGGTTCGTCCAGGAGCAGGATCTCCGGCTCGCTGCACAGCGCCCGGGCGAGTTCGACCCGTTTGCGGTCACCGTACGCAAGTACTTCGGCCGGCATGCCGAGCTTGTCGCCCAGCCCGACGAACCCTGCGATCTCCACGACCCGTTCGCGGTGGGCGCGTTCCTCGCACCGGGCCCGCGGCAGGCCCAGCGACGTTGCGATGAATCCCGACCGCGTGAGCCGGTGCCGCGCGACCATGAGGTTGTCCAGGACCGTCTCGTGGCCGGAGAGGGCGATGTTCTGGAAGGCCCGCCCGACACCGCACCGCGCGATCTCGTGAGCCGGCAGTCGGGTCAGGTCGGTGTCCCCGAACAGGACCGATCCTGCGTCGGGACGATAGTGCCCGCTGATCACGTTGAAGCACGAGGACTTTCCCGCACCGTTGGGGCCGATCACCACGTGCACGGTGCCGGGCTCGACGGTGAGGCTCAGCTCGTCCAATGCCTTGATCCCGCCGAAGCTCAGCGAGATCCCCGCCAACCGCAGCGACGCGCTCATGACGACCACCGGGCCGGCGGCGTGCGGGCGGGACGGGTGCGGAGTTCCTCCGCCGAGCCCGAACCACCGAGGTAGAGCTGCTGGACGGCGTCGGTCGCGCGCAGGTGATCCGAAGTACCCGACAGCACCACGCGGCCCTGCTCCAGGACGTAGCCGCTGTCGGCGATCGCCAGCGCCATGGCGGCGTTCTGTTCGACGATGAGCACGCTGGTGCCGTTGTCCCGGATCGACGAGACGATCTCACCGATCTGCTCGACCGCCTTGGGCGCCAGGCCCAACGTCGGCTCGTCCAGCAGCAACAGGCGCGGCGCGCTCATCAGTCCCCGGGCGATGGCGAGCATTTGCTGCTCACCACCGGAGAGCAGCGCCGCCCGTTGGCGGCGGCGGTCGGACAGGACGCCGAACATCTCGTACGCCTCGTCGAGACGGTCCTGCGCACGCCCCTTGAGCGTGGCCGCGCCGGCCCGAAGGTTCTCCTCCACGGTGAGGTCGGCGAAGACGCGACGGCCCTCGGGTACGTGGGCGACACCGCGGCGGACCACGGCGGTGGGGCCGAGCCGCTGGATCTCGGCTTCCTCGAAGAGGATGCGGCCCTGCACCAGTCGTCCCGAGTCGAAACCCAGGACTCCGGAGACGGCCTTCATCAGAGTGGATTTTCCGGCTCCGTTGCCGCCGACAACCGCGGTGATCCGGCCCTGTTCGACCCGGATGTCGAGCGATCGGAGCGCCGGCGCGCTCTGCCCGTAGCGGACGCTGAGGCCCTGCACCTCAAGCATGATCACTGCCCTGCTTCCCGGCGACGAGTGGCTGTTGGGAACTGGGACATTAAGGTGAAGGCCGCCACGGGTAACCCGGCTGTTCCGCCCTGTGGCACGCGGCCTCGCGAGGCTGATCCGTACCGCCGGGCGCCCTTGCGGTGCGCCGGTGGGTCCGTGGGTGAGTGTCGACGAGAACGGCGGAATCTCGGCTGCGTACCACGGTTTCCCGCCTGGTCACCCCATCGGGTACGGTCGGCCCGTTCGTCTGCCGGCGATGATGTGCTCGACCAGCGTGACAACGGCGCGCTTGCCGAACTCGCGCGTGCGGGCGTCGCCCATCACCAACGGGACACGCGGGTCCAAGTCGAGCGCCTCGCCCACCTGCCGTGCGGTGAAGTCGCACACTCCGCCGAAGCAATTGACCGCGACCACGAACGGCGTGCCGCGGTTCTCGAAGTAGTCGACGGCGGGAGACGAATCCTCGAGTCTGCGGGTATCGGCCGGCACGACCGCGCCGAGTGCGCCGAGCGCCAACTCGTCCCACATGAACCGGAACCGGTCCTGGCCAGGAGCTCCGAAAAGGTAAGAGCACCAGCCCCCGCGCGAGCGTGATCCGACCGAAGTCCAGGGCGACGGTGGTCGTGGTCTTGCCCTCTACTCCGCTGAGGGTGTCCACACCATCGCTCGTGTATGTGATCGTCTCCTCGGTTCGGAGGGGGCGATGTCGCTGATGGCAGTGACCATGGTGATCTTCCCGGCGCCGAATCCGCCGGCGATCAGGATCTTGACCGCCACGGGTAGCCCATCGGCATCGAGATACGACTCAGCGTCTTCGAATTCCATCGAGCACGATAGTTGGTGCGATCGGCTGATGTCAGGCGACGTCGGGCTGGACGCCGACGCCCGTCGCGGGCATGCAACACGCCCCCCGAGCAGCTGCCTCCGGACGACACGGGCAGACCGTGATCTCGGCCACGTGGTGCTGCCTGGCCCGGACAGTCGGCCGGCCGCCCGGGTCAGGCATGTGGCTGCCCACCCGGAGGCCGGTCGGGCTGCGGCGGCCGGTTCGGCGCGAGCTGCACCGAACCCGAAGGGCCCTCACGCGATCGCGAGCAGCCCCAGGTGCCGCCGGACTGCAGCCGCAGGAATAGGAGGGCTCAGGGAGCGGTGAACGGCTCGGCGCTGAAGGCGCGATGCAACACGTCGAGGAAGGCGGGGGCCGCGGGTATCGCAACCGGACCGATGCGATGGACCGCCACGCCCGGCGTCCAGGAGTTCATGACCACCGCTCCGGACAACGACGGCAGATCATTGACCGTGATCTCCCGGTCGTACTGGGGGACTCCGAGTCGTCGCAGTTGCCGACGCAGGATGGCCATGGTGGTGCCGCCGAGCATGTCGGCCCTCGGCCACACCACTGCCGAGCCGTCCCAGAAGGCGAGATTCCAGATTGTGCCTTCGCTGAGCCGGCCCCTGCGGTCCAGGAACGCGGCGTCGTCGAAACCCTGCGCGACCGCTTCTCGAAGGTAATGCGTCTTGGCTACCTCCCCCACGTGTTTCACCGCAGGCAGTACGCGTTCGTACTCCACCGTCGCCAGGGACAGCGGGCCCGTGGGGCCGTTCGACGCCGCGGCGGTACGCACCAGCACCTCGGGCTTCACCTCGGGTCCGGCCACGGTGAACTCACCCGCCGGTGAGTACACCGTGGCCGTCATCGAAAGGTCGGAGGCGCCTGTCTTCAGCGCCGTGCGAAGGTAGGACCGCACCCGCTCTTCCGGAACGGTCTGGCCGAACAGCTTCAGCGAGGCGACGCGCAGGCGCTCCATGTGGAGGTCGAGGCCGCGAATGCGGTCCCCACGCACCTGCATGGCGGTGAAGTGGGCGAAGCCGGCAAAGGCAAGCGGCGTCAGATCCTTCGTACCGGCGGCGCGCCCGTTGCGCTGCGCCACGTACGGCGAGTGGTCGTCGCGGCCTTTGATCAGGGGAACGAGTGTCGCCCCACCGGTGGCAACTCCGGCGCCGATTACGGCGCGACGAGACAATGACATGATCTTGGACCTCCATGACGACAGCGTTTGTGGAGCAGGGAGCACGAGTCGAACGTCTCGGTCGGGTCAGGACGGCGGCAGGAAGAAGGCCGGGGCCGGTTCGGTCAGCAGCGTCACCGACTTGAGATGGGTGTACATGTTCAGCGTCTCGGCGCAGAATTCGCTGCCGATGCCGCTGTCCTTGAACCCACCGAATGGGGAGCCGTCCACGAGGTTGAAGTACTTGTTGACCCAGACGGATCCGGCTTCGAGCGCGTCCGCGGTGCGCAGCGCGTCGCCGAGGTTGTTGGTGTAGAGACCGGCGGCCAAGCCGTAGCGCACGTCGTTTGCCTCGCGGATCATCGTGTCGTAGTCGTTCCACCGGATGACCGACAGGACGGGACCGAAGATCTCCTCTTGGGCGATGCGCGAGCGGTTGTCGGTGGCGAAGATCGTCGGTTCGACGAAGTAGCCGTGTTCGTTGCCGGGGATGTCCGCGCGGCGTCCGCCGGTCAGCAGTTCCGCGCCCTCGTTCTTGCCGATCTCGATGTAGTCCAGGACGCGCTTGCCCTGCTTCTGCGACACCAGGCCGCTGACGAGTGTGGCGGGGTCGGTCGGCGATCCGAGCGTGATCCGCTCGAAGCCGGCAACCAGTTTGGTCATGAACGTGTCGTAGATGTCGTCGTGCACAAACAGTCGGGTTCCGGCCAGGCAGGACTGACCGTTGCAGTACGTCACCGCGAAAGCGGCGTTGTCGACGATGGCGTCGATCTGGTCGACGACATCGGGGAAGACGATGTTGGGGCTCTTGCCGCCCAGTTCCAGGGATACCGGGACCAGGCGGTCGGCGCCCGCCGCGGCGACCAGTCGTCCCACTTCGGAGCTTCCCGTGAACGCCAGCTTCCGCACGTCCGGATGCGCCGTCAACGCGGCCCCGGCTTCCTCTCCGAATCCCGGAACGATGTTGACCACTCCGGGCGGGAAGATGTCCGTGATCAACTTGCCGAGTTCCAGGGTGGACAGCGAGGCGTGCTCGTCCGGCTTGAGGACGATCGTGTTACCTGCGGCCAGAGCCGGGGCGATCTTGAACGCGGTCATGATGGCCGGCACGTTCCACGGGATGATCTGTCCCACGACGCCGATCGGTTCACGTTTCGCTATCGCCATTCCTCCGGCGATCGGACGGTTCCACCCGGCATGGGTAAGTACCGCGGCGGCGAAGAATCGGTACTGCCCGATTGCGAGTCGATGGTCGATCACCGTCTCGCCGATCCGGCGCCCGATGTCGAGCGCGTCGATCAAGGCCAACCGATCGATGTCGGCCTCCACCGCGCGCGCCAATTCGAGCAGCAGCCCGGAACGTTCCTCGAGCGAGGTCCTCGACCACGCCGGGAACGCGGCCTTGGCAGCCGCGACGGCCGCCGCGACGTCCCCCGCCGAGCCACGCGTGACATCGGCCAGATGTTCACCGGTGGCAGCGTTGAGTGCCGGGAAGGTCTGCACCGTAGGTGAGGCGAAGCGGCCCCCGATGAGCGGTCGGTAATGCCGGTCCAGGCCGGCTTGCTCGGACGAACCGATTGTTGCGCCTGTCATGCGAGCCTCCTTGTCGGGGCGCGATGCTCGCCGCCCGGACCGGACGAAACAACCCCGGGAGCGGCGCACTGATCGAGCAACGCTTATTGCGTACTGGCTACGGTCGGCAATTTTTTGCCGATATGTTTCCGTGTCGAATCGGGAACTCTTCGTATCCGAGTGGACCGACACGGCGATCCTCGGCGAGCATGCGGGCCCACGGCCGCCGCGAGGCCCGATCGCGGCGGCCTCTCGGTGATCTCCGTCCGACCGTCGTCCCCGAGGACGCCGCCCTGCCGGGCGACCGCTTCGGCATCCTCGATGCCACCACCGCACGTTCACCGCCCTGCCCACGGACACAGACCGAACCGCACCCCCCGCGTACCTGTCGCCGGATCTCCAGCCACGGGTGGTGCTGCCGCGTGCGCCCCTCGAACGTTCGTCGCCCGAACCCGCCTCCAGCCGGGCCGCGCGCCGGTCGGCGACGGCCGCGTTCAGCGAGTCGGAACGTGGTGGGCGACTACGACCAGGGCGGTGCGTGTGTGTTGCGGGCGGTGGTTTTCGGTGGTGCTCTCGTGGTTCATGGATCCAGTACAGCCCGGAGTCGGTGGACAGCCCATGGGCGAAACCCGGAAATACCTTGGTGCGCGTCTACACTCGCGCGCATGGACCCTTTGAGTGACATGCTCGGCGGCATCCGCGCCGAGGGTGCCTCCGTCAGCCAGGCCGTGCTGGAGCCGCCGTGGGCGATCCGCTTCACCGACGGTGCGCCGCTGACCATGCTCACGGTGATCAGCGGCGGCGGCCTGGTGATCCTGGCCGATGGCACCGAATTCAAGGTCGGCGCGGGCGACACCGCGCTGGTGCGCGGCCCGGCACCCTTCCACCTCGCCGACAGTGCCGCCGCGCTCGACCGCCCGCACCGGACGTACGAAATCGCCTGCTTCGATCCCGAGCGCACTCGGGTGGCCGGCACACGCACCGGGGCGGCCCACGAGGGTCCCACCACCCTGATCGTGGGCGGTTACCGCGCCACCCGCAGCCGCCACGAGCGGCTGTTGCGCACCCTGCCGCCCGCGCTGGTGTTGCACGAGGACGCCGACGGCGTGCTGTGGCTCGACTCGGCCAGGGACGCGCTCGCGCGCAGGCATCAGCCGGGAGGCCAGGCCCTGATCGACCGCGTCCTGGACGCGGGGCTGGTCTGCACGCTGGGTTGCTGGTTCGAGCAGGAGGGCGCCGAAGCCCCGGGCTGGTACCTGGGGGCGATGGACCCGGTCGTGGGCCCCGCGCTCGAAGCCATCCACCGGCGCCCCCGCGCGGCGTGGTCGGTGGGCTCGCTGGCGGCCGAGGCGAACGTGTCGCGGGCACACTTCGCCAAGAGCTTCACCGAGGTGATGGGCCGGCCGCCACTGAGCTACCTCACCGAGTGGCGCATGCACGTCGCCGAGGAGTTGCTGTCGGACCCGAATCGCAGCGTGGCGGAGGTGGCGGAGGCAGTCGGCTACACCGACCCGTTCGCTTTCACCACGGCCTTCAAACGCCTGCGGGGGATGACCCCGAGGCAGTTCCGCCGCCGGTCGGAGTGAGCGCCACCGCTCCCCCGCAGATCTTCCGGGTAGAGCAGAGCGGGCCGAAGCCCGGCCCGGTGAAGCGGCCGTCGACGAACCGGTCCAGTCCGAAGATCTCGCCCCGGAGTTGCGTGTCTCGGTGACGCCGTCACCAGGTGCCCCAGTCGCCGGCCGGGAACCCGTCGGTGCCGACCGCGATCTGGTTGCCGACCGAGCCCGACACGTCGTGGCCGCGCAGACCGGACGGCCACCTGATCAGCGGCCTGTTCAGCACGCCGTCGTGGCGATTGCCGGGCCCTGCCGGGACCACCGGCGAACAACGCGTCACCGTCACCCGCGAACGCCGCGCCGCCGACCGCGCCGCCGGCGCCCGAGCCCGCGACAACGCCGCCGACCTGCGACGCCTCGCAGGCCACATCACCGCACTCACCGACCTCCCCGCCGCATCCCACGCGAGCGTGGCAAGACTGGACCAGGCCCTGGGCCAGGACGACCCCGCCGCCCTGATCGACCCCCTCAAAGACACCCGCCCACACCTGACCGCCGCCCACCACGAACTGGCCGCCCGCATCCACACCCTCGTGGACCCACCCGAAGCCGGCGCCACGACGTGAGGACCCGCCCGCTCCATGGCGGGGCTGCCGGCGCAACACTCTCACCGGCCTCCTCTGCCCAAGCCCCGAGGCCGCGTTCGGGCCAGACCTGCCGCAGCGCCGTGCGGCCCGAACGCCGCTGCGGAGCAGGTGCGTTCCACGGATCGGCAGAAATGTCCCTCAGACGTCCTGGTCGTCCTGCGCCCCCGGCGACGCGAGCCCGCTCGGGGGAACCAGTTCATCGAGATCAAGGATCCCGGGTGGGAGGGCTGCTACGTGCAACTGCTGCCCGCCGACCAGAAGTGGTTCGAGAACGGGAAGACCCTCTACGAGGGCTGGGTGACGACCTGGTGCGTCAGAGGCGGCTACTTCACCTCCTATCTGTGGAGCATCCGAATCATCGCCAGAAAGACGGACTGAACCGCTGCGGCGATCGCCGAACCCCGCGCCACGACGAGGGCCCCGAAACGCCCCCCCGGGGCCCGACGTGGACCACCTCGGGCGGGCGCTCAATGCAGGCGTTGGCCGTTTCGGTGCCGGTCGCGGTGGGAGTCGGCCGGTGTGGGAGCAGGTCCGCGCCAGGCTCTCGGCGCCGGGGCCGGTGATGCGAAAGGCGGAGTAACGGGCGCTCACTCGCTCGCGCCAGGGCTGGGACGGGGGGCATTTTCCTTGGATTTGGGGCCGGGGCGGCGGCTACGTGCGGCGCGGGCGCGGATCTCTTCGGTGGCTGCTCGGTAGGCGGGGGCCGCGTGGGTGAAGTAGTCGAAGAGGACCTCGCGCTGTTCGGGTGTGTAGCGGTCCAGGACCTCGGCGATCAGTCGGCGGGCGGGGGCGACCACGTCCTCGATGTCGGGGAAGGTCTCGGCTGAGGCTTCGACGATGACCCGTCGGCGGTCGGCCGCGTCCGAGGAGCGGCGTACGTAGCCGGCCTTCTCCAGCCGGTCGATGAGCCGGGTCGTTGCCCCGGTGGTCAGACCAGTGCGGGCGGCCAGGTCACCCGAGGTGATGCGTCCGACCAGAGTGATCAGGCTGACCGCGTACCACTCGGTGGGCTGGAGTCCGGCGGCTTCCGCACCGGCCATCCCGTGCAGGCCCACCGCATCGAGATATTGGCGGAAGATCACGTGCTGGTCTCCGGGCGTCTCGTTTGCCATCGCTGTGGATGCCCCCTAGGCTAATGGTTGCAATGATGCAGATATTGTTTACAGGCAGATTCTGCTTCATCTTAACGAGCCGGAGGACGGTATGACCACACAGGACGACAAGACGGCCATTACCGCGGCGATGGCCGAGATGAACCGCGCGTGGGCCCGCCACGACGCCGACGCGTACGGGGCACTGTTCACCCAGGACGCCACGTACGTCACGTTCGTCGGGACGTACTACAGCGGCAGGGCCGACATCGTGGAGTGCCACCGCACGCTGTTCGCGAAGTTTCTGAAGAACACCAAGCTCACGGGGGAGATCACCGACATCCGGTTCTACGGTCCGGATACCGCGGTCGTCACCGGCCGCGGCGACACCTACAAGGGCGCCGCCGCGCCCCGGTCGTCGAAACTGTCGAAGGTGCAGACGTGCACGTTCGTGCGGGAGGCGGACGGGCAGTGGCGGGTGGCGGCCTTCCAGAACACCCAGCGCAAGCCGCTGTTGGAGGCCATCTCCTTCAAGACCGCCCCCGGCACCATACCGGCCGCACAGAAGTGACCGGGTCTACCGCCCGGTGCACGGCTCTGGTCACTCGTGGCGGACGGCCGCGAACGCGGTGACGCGCACCGATCGACGCGGCGGCCAGGACGTCACACGAACGGCGTCCGAGGTGCACCTGCCGAACCTCGTGCCGCCGGTGCCATTCCGTGTCCGCGTTGCGCCGGTGCATGTTCTTCTGGAGGTAGGCCCACTTGCGCATGGCGGCGCAGGACGGCGTCGCGTCCGCAGGCCGGGACGTGTTCGTGGTCGGCGTCGCGCCCGCCGCGGACCTTGTCGAACTCGCATATCGGGGTCGTGTCGCGGGCCGGTGTGAACTGGCCCGGCCCTGCAGCCATCCCGTGGCCGAGCGGCCGTCCTCGGCCACGGTGACCGCGAAGTCTCCCAACCGGCCCCACGGGAACACCGGATCCCCGCCCGGGCGCAGCTGTTCGATCCACGGTTGGGGAACGTGGTCGACGGCGTAGGTGGCGATGACGACGCACGCCACCGCGCGGAGGTCCTCGACCACGAGGTCTACCCCGAGCCCCACCACAAAGCCGCCGCGCTCCCGTGCGAACTCGCCCGGAACCCGAGCCTGGAGACGAGGAACCTGCTGTTCGCTGCCACCGTCACCGCGGCCTACCTCGCCGCGTGCGGTCTCCCGGTGAGCCCCGGCCTGGACACCGTCCTCCCCCTGGCCCACGCCGCACGCGAAGGCCTCCCGGTGCGGGAGGTCGCCACCCAACTCAAAACCTGGACGAGTTGAATCCACCCGCCACCCTCCGACGCACACCCAGCCGGACGAAGACCGTCGCCCGGGCCGGATGACGACACGCGGGTGTCGGGAGGGCCTCGAGTTCGGGGTCGGGCCAGGGCCGGCCCAGGTGGGGCCAGTGGCGACGTCCTCACAGGTCGGCGACGGTGACGTCGGCCCCGAGGCTGCGGGTGCCGGCGGGCGTGGCCTCGGTCCGGCCCGGCGGAAGACGCAGCGAGACTGACCTTCTCCGCAGCGTCGGTGAGTCGCAAGTGCCCTCCGAGAAGGTGGGCCGAACCGCCGACCAGGAGGAAGGGCTTCGGAGGACTCCCGTGTCAGTCTCCGTCCGTCGGCTTCGGGAAGAATCCGGATCTTCCCGACCCCGCCCCGGCGAATTGGTAGACGCGTGCCTGCGCGAGCACGTCGGCGGGCGGGTCGCCGTTTTCGTGCGCTCGCGCAGTGGAGCCGACATCTGCTCCGCCGCCGCGATCTGTTCGTCGGCGCGGTGGGCCCCTCCCACGAGGGATGCCCGTCGGGCGTTGAGCTCGTCGAACTGCGTGCGCAGGTCCGCGATTGTGGGGAGGAGGTCTGCGAGCGGGGCGCTCGTCTTCGCGCTCTCGCTCTGTACCGCGATGTGCAGCCGGGTGCTCTCGGGCTCTCGGTGTCCCGGGTCCTGGTGCTCCGGCTCGGCGCCGCAGAACACGCAGGTGCCCATCCGGAAGTAGCCCAGGACGCTTCCCGCCTCGGTGACCACGTCCAGGCGGGCGAGATCGGATCGGTACTGGACCTCGAGTCGGTGTCCCGGGTCCTGGTGCTCCGGCTCGGCACCGCAGAACACGCAGGTGCCCATCCGGAAGTAGCCCAGGACGCTTCCCGCCTCGGTGACCACGTCCAGGCGGGCGAGATCGGATCGGTACTGGACCTCGAGAAGGACGAACCTGGAGACGAGGTCGCCGACCTCGGCCAAGCGCACTTCCAGCGTCGCGCGTTCCTCGGCCATGCGCATGCGTGTCATGACGGCGTCGAGATGGCGGTCGGTCATCACGCGCAGCGTGGCGGAGTGTTCGTCGTTGGAGGCCTGCATGCGCGCCTGGCGCGCGGAGTTCCCTGACGTTCTCCTGGGTGGTCAACTTGCCGTTCAGGTCGAGAATGATCTGGTCGAGGAGGGTGATCTTGCCTTTGTTGACCCGGCGTTGTCCTGCGTTCGGCCCGGTGGCGACGCCCGGGGCGCCGTCGCCAGTGAGTAGGAGTCTCGACCGAGGCCGCTGCGGTCTTGCCGCTGGACGCGCTCGAGTGCAGGGGACAAAGGTGCGACCATGCGCGTCTCGGGAACAACGGATAAGTGCACGAGATCGCTCAGGGCCAGGCTCCGGGTGCCGCCGGCCTCGTTCTTGCGGACCTTCAGTCCTGTCAGGCCGAGTTCGCCGAGCAGGAATTGCGAGAGACTGTCTTGCTGCTTGCCGTGTGAATCGCCGTGACCTTGGCGTCGGCTGGTCGCGTCACCACGCCTCTGAGATCCTCCCGGTGGCACGAAGGTGGCACGGCCGCGTGGTAGGGCGCGACCGACGACGGCCCGGCGCAGCCGCGGTGAAGGGCACCACGCGGGCGGCTGCGTCGAAGGTGCGCGGCAGATGCGCGGCGAAGGTGTCGTCGACGCGGACGCCGTTGCCGAACAGTTCCAGGACGAATGGCGCATCGGGCTGCCGGTCCGCTCCCTCGAACCCTGGCCCTCCGGGTCGAGGGCGAGGATGCCGCTTGACCTCAACCTTTCTTGAAGTGTGAGGGTCATGTCATCGAACGGCGAGACGAGGAGATTCCGATGACACGGCCCGAGATCCTGGTGACCGGCGCGACCGGAAAGGTCGGCGGCGCGCTGGTGTCCCGACTGCACGCGGCGGGCGTGCCCGTGCGGGCGTTGGTGAGAGCGGAGGCGGACTTCCCGGAAGGTGTGCGGGCGGTACGGGGCGATCTCGGTGATCCCGCGTCGCTGGACACGGCCCTGCAGGGCGTCGACGCGGTCTTCCTGGTGTGGCCCTTCATGAGCGCCGAGGGCGCATCGGATGTGATCGACGCGATCGGAAGGCACGCCCGACGGGTGGTGTACCTGTCGTCCGCCGGCGTCGGGGGCAAGGAGGAGAAGCCTGGCGAGGCGATCACCATGTTCCACACGGAGTTGGAGCGGCTGGTCGAGGCATCGGGCCTGGAGTGGACGGCGCTGCGGCCCACCGGGTTCGCGAGCAACACGCTGGGCTGGGCGGAGGAGGTCCGCACCACCGGTGCGGTACGGGCGCCGCTGGCCCGGTTGGCCCGCCCGCTGATCCACGAGGCGGACATTGCCGCAGTCGCCGTTCGGGCGCTGACGACCGACGCCCTGCTCGGCGCCCGCCCGCTGATCACCGGCCTCGAACCGGTCACCCAGGAACGCCAGGTGGCGCTGATCGGCGAGGCGATCGGGCGGCCGGTGCGGTTCGAGGAGATCACCCTGGACGAGGCCGGCGCGCAGATGAGGGCCGCGGGCTGGCCGGCGGAGCTGGTGGAGGCCGTGTTGCCGGCCCAGTTGGAGATGCTCGAGCACCCGGAACCGGTCAACGACGAGGTGGAGCGCATCACGGGTACCCCGGCCCGATCCTTCCGGGAGTGGGCGGTGGACCACGCCGCGGACTTCCGCTGACAGGGACATCCATGCGTTGACACGGAAAAGCGGCTCGGGACCAAGGAATTCGCGGACCGCGATGCGGCACGGGCCGGACCGTTCGACGCGCAGGCGAGGCGATACCGATGATTCCTGCGGTCGTTGTTCGCAGGGGCAGGACCGCTCTTGGGAGCGACGGGCCCGCTTCGCGTTGCGCGTGCACGCGGGGCGGGCCGGTCGGGTCGTGAGAGTTGGAAGACCTCCCCGCGTGCGTAGGCCCGGAACCTGAGTACCGGGGTCGCGACTTGTGCGATCTCCTCGATGCGTCGCCGGGGCCCGGATGCCGCCCGCCCGGGCTCGGCCGGCATCCACAGCCGCCATCCGACGCGGCGAACGCCGGGTGACCGGCCGGTCCGATGTCCTCGCCGAGGATTTTCGGAATGGGACAGTATTCACTCGCGCCCGCGCTGAGCCCTTCGGCCCGGTGACAACCCGGGATTCCCCGGACCGGTTCGACGTGTGGACCGCTGGACCGCCTGTAGGTTCGCCCGGTCTCGTCCCTATGCCCCGCCACGCCGCTCCCTGCTCACGCCCGCGATCGCGCCGCGCTGCACGGTCCGATCATGGGGGAAGAGGCCCCGGTGCGGGGCGATTCATTGGGCATCTACCATGCCTGTCGAATTGTACTGCGAATCAGTCATTTTCTGTCATTTCGTCAATAATGTTCCTTTGGTAGTGTCCCGGCCGTCGGAGGATGCGGCCGGGGCACCGCCCCGACTCGCGGGCCATCGTGGGGATCCCGACCCGACCCTCGCGACGGCCGGCGCACCCGGACGCGCGCATCGCGGTGAGCCGGCGGGGCGCAACGGCCGCGCGCGTCCCCGGACGCACGCCCGGCTCGTTGAGCGTGTACGCACCGACCGCCCCCGTGGGCAGGCCGCCCGCCCGGGGTTCCATCCCCCAGGACGCCGGGCGACGCCCCTCCCCTCTCCGGCCGAACCCGAGGTTGTCCGGGCCGTCTTCGCGTGCCGGGATCGGTCTGCGGTCACCGGCTTCGGGCGTAGTGTGCTCTGGTCTTGGCGCGGTTGCCGCATTCGGCCATCGAGCACCATCGCCGTCGACCGTTCTTGGACACGTCCGCGAACCAGAGTGTGCACTCCGGGTTCGCGCAGCGTCTGATTCGCTCCGGATCCGTGGTGCGGAGCAACTCCAGGTAGGCGCGCGCCGCTTCCCAGGCCGGTCGCCATGCCGGGTCGGTGACGTCCACCTGCTCGGTGGGGCCCTGCGCGCCGAGTCCGAGGCGGATCGTCCCGCGTGCGAGGACCGCGTCGAGGTCCTGGTAAGCCCCTTCCTCCAGCGCGGCGCGGATCGCCTCCCGGGTGGCGACGAGCGCGTCGCGCACCGCGTCGAGGACCGTCTCGGGCGTGGTGTCGAGGAGTTCGTCCAAGGCGTGTTCGGCCAGCCAGGCCCGCAGCAGGGCCGGGTCGTCCAGGTGGTCGTGCCGGGCCCCGTGCAGCGGCCAGTGCGTGTTCGCGAGGTCCAGCGCCAGGGGTTCGCCGGTCAGCGGTCGGATGTCCATACCGACCAATCTAACCGATGAATGAGTGTTGACAGGTTAGATTCCGATCATCTAATGTCTGGGCATCGAGCTAGTCGTTAGAAACAGGGGGGTGGCTCTAGTGCCGCGCATCGGCAGTACCGGGGCAGGACTGGCGGCCATGACCGTGTCGTTCGGCCTCAACTTCTCCGCGGGGGTGTTCTTCGCACCGGTCGCGGAGGACTACGGCATCGGCGCCGGGACCCTCGCGGTCGCGGCGGCGCTGTCCACGGCGGTCACCGGCGCCGCCCAGCCGCTGGTCGGCGTCCTGCTCGACCGGATCGGCGCGAAGCGGGTGATCGTCGCGGCGCTCCTGCTGCTGTCGACGAGCTACCTGGCGCTCGGCGCGGCCCGCGGCGCCGGGCAGTTCGTGGCGGCGTACGTGGTGCTCGGCGGCCTGGGCTTCGCGGGTTCCTCCAGCCTCGCCGTCAGCACCCTGATCGCCCGGGCCGAAGGCGACCGCGCGGCACCGGCGCTGGCCCGCGCCACGATCGGCATCAACCTCGGGCAGCTGGTCGTCCCGTGGGCGGCGGCCGGGCTGTTCGGGCCGTTGGGGACGCGCGGCACGTACGCGGCGATCGGCGCGGCGGGGCTCGCCGCCACCGCGGTGCTCGCGGCGGCGGTCCCCACGGACCGTCAGACCGCAGCCGTGCCGGGTGCTTCCGAAGTTTCCAAGGCTTCCGGCGCCGCCCTCGCGACCGAGGGAGCGGGGCCGGGCCTGCCGAAGCGGCAATCGCTGCGCGGCCGCGGGCGCACCCTCGCCGCGTTCGGGCTGCATGCCGCGACCCTGTACGCGATGGTCCTGCTGCTCCCCAAGCACGCCGTCGAACTGGGCTGGTCGGCCGCGGCCGGCGGCAGCCTGGTCGCGGTGGCCGCCGCCGCTGCCGCGGTGTCGTCCGCGGTGACCGCACGCCTCGTCGGTCACACCGCACCCGAACGCCTGCTACCCGTCATGCACACGCTGCGCGCCGCGTCCCTCGTGCTCGCGGCGGCGGCTCCCGACCCCCGGCTGCTCATCGTCGCCGCCGCGCTGTTCGGCGCCGCGTCGTTCACGGTGATCCCCCTGACCATGGCGATCGTCACCCGCGGCCTCGACCCGGCACGCCTGGGTCGAACGCTCGCCCCGGCCTGGATCGTTCACCAGGGCTCGGCCGGCCTCGGCCTCGCCCTGGCCGCCGCCGGACACGCCGCCACCGGCGGTTACCGCGCCTACTTCGCGGCCGGCGTCGGGCTCAGCCTGCTCGCCGCCGTCCTGACCTCGACCACCGCGAGAGCGACCCGTACCGCCGCACGCAGCACCGTGTCGACCGCAGCACTCGCATCCTCCGCATCCACTTCGTGACCCGGAAAGGGACGATCCCCATGAACGCCATCGCCACCCCCGCAACCGCCGCCACCCCCACCGCCGCCGACCGCGCCATCCGCCACGCCACCGTGGAGATCGACGGACTGAACGTCTTCTACCGCGAGGCCGGCGACCCGGCGAACCCCACGCTGCTCCTGCTGCACGGCTTCCCGTCCAGTTCCGCGATGTACCGCGACCTGATCGGCGAACTCGCCGACACCTACCACCTGGTGGCCCCCGACCACATCGGTTTCGGGCAGTCGGACGCACCGGCCGTGGACACCTTCCCGTACAGCTTCGACAAGCTGACCGAGGTCACCCTCAAGCTCGTCGACCACCTCGGCCTGGACCGGTTCGCGTTGTACATCCAGGACTACGGCGCCCCCATCGGCCTGCGGATCGCCGCAGTCCACCCCGAGCGCGTCACCGCGTTGATCAGCCAGAGCGGCAACGCCTACCTGGAGGGCTTCACCCCGTTCTGGGACGTCCTGTTCGCACACGCCAAGGACCGCGAGACGCACGAGCCCGCGGTGCGCGAACTGCTGACCGCCGAGGCCACCAAGTGGCAGCACACGCACGGCATCCCGGCGGACCGCCTGACCCGGGTGGCCCCCGACGCGTGGGTCCTGGACCAGGCGTATCTGGACCGGCCCGGCAACAAGGAGATCCAGCTCCAGCTTTTCTGGGACTACCAGTTCAACCTGGACGGCTACCCGACCTTCCAGGAGTACTTCCGCACCCACCGGCCGCCGACGCTGGTCGCGTGGGGCGCGGGCGACGAGATCTTCGGCCCGGACGGGGCCCGCGCATTCGCCCGCGACCTGCCCGACGCGGAGATCCACCTGCTCGACGCCGGGCACTTCGCGCTCGCCACCCACACCCCGGAGATCGCGGCGCTGATCCGCGACTTCCTCGGGCGCAACGTCTCCTGACCGGCACGCACACGCACATTTCCGCGCACGCGGTGCCGCACTCGCCCACCGGGGCCGAGCGCGGCACCGCGTCGTGCCGGGACGCGCCGGCGGGTGTGGGTGTCGACGTCACCGAGCAGAAGGAGCGGCCCGCGATGTCGGCGGTGCGGGCGGACCGGTGGGCGCTCACCCTCGCCGCGGCGGCCACGTTCCGGGAACGCGAGGGGCACCTCACCGTCCCGCGCAAGCACGTCGAATCCGTTGAACACGGCGGCGAGGCGCACCAGGTCAGGTTGGGGGCCGCCCTCGCGAACGCGCGACAACGACGCGCCACATACCCGCCCGAGCGGCTCGACGCGCTTTCCGCGCTCGACATGCGATGGACATCCGCCGCGGCCGTCGGCGTCGAGGTGATCTGGGACCGCACCGCCACCTGCGGCAAGCGCCACGCCCAGCTGCACGTCCTCGCCGACGAGTCGTGCGACCTGCAGGCAGTGGCACACAGTCGGTACGGCGTTTCCGGTGCCACAACCCACTGGTTCCTCCTGAGCCGTTCGGCCCAGGAGGGGCCTTGTTTCAGGCCTCGAGCAGGGACTCGAGGACGCGGGCGAACTTTGCCGGCTCGGCGCTCGCGCCGAGGTGGTTGCCGGGCATGTCGATCAGAGGCAGCTCCAAAAGTTCAGCGAGTGCGCGGGTCGCCCGGCGTGCCATCTGGTGATGGCTCAGGGAGCCGGCGCACAGCGTCACCGAAACGCGACGGATGGCCTCGATGTCGGGGACGTAGAAGACCGTGGGGCCGGCCATCCGACCCAGGAAGTAGCGGTTCTTGTCGAGTTCCTCGACCGGTAGCCCGGGCAGCGCCGTATGGGCGGGAGGCGTCTGATCGGGTCCCGTGTGGTGGGCAGCGCCGCTGAGGTCGAAGAACTCCTGCACTGCCCGCTGAGGATCGGCCTCCGCAGCCTCGAACGCTGCTGCGGCTCGGTCGGCCAGGTCTGTGTCGTCCAGGAGGGACACCAGGGGCGGTTCATGCAGGACTGCCCGGCCGATCACGTCAGGATGCCGTCTACCCAGTTCCAACAGCGTCACGGCACCACCACTGGTACCGGCGAACAGGGCGGGGCCTCCGGTGAATCCGTCGACGAGTGCGGCAAGGTCCTCGGCGAGGGCCTCGGGCGTGGGCTCTGCCATCCCCGGGACCGCGCGGCTGGCACCGGTACCACGCGGATCGTGGGTGACGACGGTGAACCGGCCTGCGAGCTCATGCGCCAGTGCTGCGAAACCGGCCCGCCCGGCCGGCGCGCCGACGAGGAACAGCAGTGGCCCCTCACCCTGGACACCGAAGGCGATCGTGCAGTCCGGTCGGTCGAGAAGTTCCACCGAACTCGTGATCCGATCGTCGAAGTCCGCGATCTTGCGAGTGATCACATCCAGCGCACGGTCCAGTTCCTCGCGCCTGTCGTAAACACGACGGCGATGAGCCTTCAGCAATCCCACTCGGAGCCCGGCCGGATCGGTCGCCGTGTCGTCGGCGCCTGTGAACTGTGCGATGTCGGCAAGTGGCATCCCCGTCTCACGGAGATGAACCAGCATGCGGATCAGCTCGACGTCGGCCGTCGTGTATCGGCGACGTCCCGCGTTGTCGCGCCCTGGCGACGGTACGACTCCCTGACGTTCGAAGTATCGCAATGTGTCGGGCGCCAGACCGATCAACGCCGAGACCTCCGCGATACCGAACACCTCATCTGCCTCACTCATGCCTCAAGCCTCGCCCCTGGACCTCGGTACAGGTCAAGCGACGGCCGGCCGCGGCTTGGACACAACCAATCGCCCTTTCCGGTTCGAAACGGCCGCCGGCACGTTGCTCCGCCCAGGAAGGGGATGGGGATGCTGCTGATCGACCTCCGCTCTCCAGCCCCGGGACCCGTCGGGGGTGACGGACTTCGTGCGGCCATCTACCCCGATGAACGCGACCGGCCTCGCGGCCACCTCGCCGCTGCACGCTCGGTACGCCCCGGGGCCGTACGACGGGCCGCCACGTCGCGCCGTCGCCCGGACGCCGACGTGAACGGCCCACTCCGCCTCGACAAGCCCAAACGGTCCTCGGTGGCACGGAAAACAGTCAGCGGCCGGCCGCCGCGAGGACGAGTTCGGCCGTCTTCCGGGCCGCAAGGGCGGGGTGGGCGTCGGGACGGGTGACCGCGTGGGCGAGGACGCCGTCGACGAGGACGAGGAGTTGGGTGGCGCCGAGTTCGGGTTCGGGATGGCCGCAGTGGGTCAACTCGTGGGTGAAGAGGGCGTGTAGGCCGTCCTTGTAGCGGCGGATTTCGGCGTGGGCGGGGTGGTCCCGATTCGTGAGGGCCATATCCGCGGAGGTGTAGCGGCAGCCGTTGAAGGCCGGGTCGGTGGTGATCCGCTCCAATTCGTCGAAGACGGCGAGGATGCGCGCGCGCGGGTCGTCACCGGCGGCGTCCATCACCGCGCGGTAGCGGCCCTTGTCGGCTGCGAGACGCAGCACTTCGGCGATGAGGCCGTCCTTGCCGCCGAAGTGCTGGTAGAGGGAACGGCGTGCGACGTCGGCTTGCCTCAGGATCGCGTCGACTCCGACGTGTACGCCTTCACGGTAGGTCAGGTCGCGGGCGGCTTCCAGCAGGCGTTCGCGGGGTCCGGGGCGCGTCGTGCTCATGGGCGGAAGTATCCCATGGAGTTGACAGGTAGATCAACTGGTCGATCTACTCTGCGTATACCGATCGTTCTACCTCCAGGAGCGGCCATGTCCGGGGCAATGACCCTGCCCACCGTGTTGACCGGTGTCTTCGTGACGATCCTCGACTTCTTCATCGTCAACGTCGCCATTCCTTCCGTCGAAAGCGACCTGCACTCCGGATCCACCGCGACCGAGTGGGTGGTGGCCGGGTACGGTCTCGCCTACGGTTCCGGCCTGATCCTCGGCAGTCGGCTCGGCGACATCCACGGCCGTCGCCGCGTATTCACCATCGGTCTGGCCCTGTTCACCGTGGCCTCGGTCGCCTGCGGGCTCGCTCCCGACGCGAACACGCTCGTCGCCGCCCGCATCGCGCAGGGCCTCGCTGCGGCTGTGCTCTCCCCGCAGGTCCTGGCCATCATCAGGACCGCGTACGTCGGCTCCGCGCAGGCCCGGGCCGTCGGCGCCTACGCCATGACCATGGGTTTGGCCGCGGTGTTCGGCCAACTCATCGGCGGCGCACTCATCCAGGCCGACGTGTTCGGTCTGGGCTGGCGCGCCTGCTTCCTCATCAATGTGCCCATCGGCCTGGTTGTTCTGACGGTCGCCAAGCGCGTGCTGCCGGAAAGCCGCAACGAGTCGGCCGCCCGCCTCGACCCGATCGGCGCCGGGCTGATCACCCTCGCCCTGATCGCCGCCCTGCTCCCGCTGATCGAGGGACGCGAGCAAGGCTGGCCGATGTGGACATGGTTCTCGTTCGCCGCAGCGGCCCTCCTACCCGTCGGCTACGTGCTGCGGCGTCACGAGGCGCCGGTGGTCGACACCGCCTTGTTCCGCGAACGGGCCTTCACCATCGGGATGTTCGCCACCCTGGTGTTCACCATGGGGATGGCCGCGTACTTTCTGGTCTTCGCGCTCTACATGCAACAGGCTCGAGATCTGGACGCGCTCGAGGCCGGACTGATCTTCGCCCCTCTGGGGATGGGCTACCTCACCGCCTCTCTGATCGCGCCTCGCCTCGTCGCGCGCTTCGGCCGACACGTGATCACCGCAGGAGCCGGAGTACGCGCCCTCGCCCTCACCGGCCTCCTCCTCGCGGTTCACCACGACGCCCCGCTCGCCGTCATGGCCCCCGTGCTGGCGGTCGACGGCCTCGGCATGGGCCTTGCCCTCGCCCCGCTCCTGGGTACGGTGCTCGCCGCTGTCCCCCAGCGGCACGCGGGCGCGGCGGCAGGCGTCCTCACCACCGCCCAGCAGGCAGGCGGCGCGCTCGGCGTCGGCATCGTCGGAGTCGTCTTCTACGGAGCCGCCGACAACGGCGACAACATCCCACAGGCATTCGAGCACAGCCTGGTGTACCTGATCGCAGTCGCAGTGGCGCTGGGCATCCTGGTGCGACTGCTGCCCGAACCGCGGGTGACCACCCCCTCACCTCCCCACCGATCCGTGCAGCCGACCCGCCGGCAGCCGACTCCCACGTCCTGAAGCCACTGACCCACGAAATTCCCGAGGAGAACACGAACCATGCGCATCACCGACCCCGACTCCTTCGCCCACCGCTACGTGGCCATGTGGAACGAACCGGAACACGGGGCCCGCCGGTCGGCCATCATCGAATTGTTCGCCCCCGGCGCCGTCCACTACACGCCCACACGCGAGGTCCACGGGCACGCGGAAATGGAATCCCGGGTGCGGGGATCGTACGAGCAATGGGTCAAGCCGGGCGTCCACTTCTTCCGAGCGGCCGGCGCCGACGCCCACCACGACGCGGTACGGCTCACCTGGGAAATGGTTTCCGCGGCCACCGGCGAAATTGCCTCCGTGGGAACGGACTTCATCGTCGTCGACGCGACCGGGCGCATACTCGCCGACTACCAGTTCATCGTGAGCTGACAGATCGGATCGGCCACGCGCGTAGCCGGCCGCATGACTGCCACCAGCGAGTTTCGTATCGCTCGCATGCATCAGGGCACCTACCGCGGCCGCTTCGGAAAGCTCCCTGTCCGTAGCAAGGCGTCCGGGACCAGCTCTGCCCCGGAACGTAGCTCGTAGCCATCGGTCCAGGCGGTTCTTCACTCCGACAGTGTGACGGGACCGCCTGGACCCGGCCGCCTTTCGAACACGGGATCCTTCGCCGCCGGTGCCCTGACGGGCGCCTGCGGCGAAGGATCCCGGAAACGTCGATTCCGCGTCTGCCGGAGCAGCACAAGAGCCTCGCCAAGACCGTCGTCACCTCCGCCGGGGTGCCGGTCCTGCCCAGGTCGCCATCCCCATCCGGCGACCGCGACCCGCTGCGGAACCCTGGAAGTGGACGGTACACCCATGGCCCTGCCGCCCCCGGAGACCCCTGCCCACCGACGCGGAGTTCCACGACAGCGACCGGGCCCGTGTCGATCCGCGTCACGTGTGGCGGGACGGCTCCGATCGTCGTGCCGGTCCGTTCCTCGATGGAAGGGCCTGTGGTGCCCCGGGGGTTCGAGTCCCCCGGGGCACGACGGGAGGGGTCAGACGCCGAAGGCGGCGGGGTACTCGATGGTTCCGGTGGGGACGGTGCGGGTGGTGTCGAGGGCCATGGCCATCATGGCCTCGTCCGGGACCTCGAAGGGTGCGCGGATACCGAAGCCGGAGGCCGGTGTGAAGCCGAACCGCGGGTAGTAGTCGGCGTGTCCCAGGACGAGGACGAGGTTTTCGCCCATGGCCCGGGCCGCGTCGAGCCCGGCACGGATCGCGGCGGAGCCGGCGCCGGTGCGCTGGGCCGAGGGCACGACCGCGCAGGGTGCCAGGGCGAGGGCGGGTGCGCCGTCCACGTGGCAGCGGGTGATCAGCGCGTACCCGGTCGCGGTGCCGTCGGGGGCCGTGCTGACCATGGACAGTCCGTCGATCCACGCCTTCGGGTCGGCGCGCAGGGCGTCGACGATGTCGGCCTCCAGGCCGGTGGGGAAGGCCGCGAGGAGGATCTCGCGGATGGCTGGGAGGTCCTCGGTGGTCTCGGGGCGGGTGGTCCAGGTCGTCATGGTCTCGTCCTCGGTGGTGTGGGGGGTGTGGTCGTGGGGGCGGAGGATGTAGAGCGCGTAGTCGTAGTCGCCGCCGTGTTCGCGCCGCATGTCGATCTCCGTGCGGTGTGCGGCCAGGGCCTGCGACATGCCGGGGTGCCGCCGGTCGGCTCGGTCCATGCGCTCGGTGAGCGGCGTGTAGTACTCGTCCCACCAGTCGCTTTCGGGCAGCGGGCGGTGCGCGTGGAGGCGGTAGCCGGCGGCCCGGGCGGCGGCGGTGTTCGCGGCGTGGGTGCGCAGCGGGTAGACCGCGTCCCAGTAGGCGCGCACCGGGTCGGCGGGGTGGGGCACGGTCCATTCGATCTCGGTGAGGACGATGACGCCGCCCGGGGCGAGCAGGCGACGCCAGGCGCGCAGGGCGACGTCGAAGCCGATGGTGTAGACGGACCCTTCGGCCCAGATCACGTCGAAGCCGTGGTCGGGGACGGGCGGTCGGTCCATCGAGCGGTTGACGACCGTGATCCGGTCGCCCAGGCCCCGGCGGGCCGCTTCGGCGGCGAGGCTGTCCAGGAACGGCTGGTGCAGGTCGACCGCGGTCACGTGCGCGCCGGCTTCTTCGGCCAGGAGCAGTGCGGAGCGGCCGGGGCCGCAGCCGGCGTCCAGGATCCGCGGGTGCTCGGGCAGCGGTCCGGCCATCTTCAATGCGTGCCGTGTGGTGGCGTCCGAGCCCGGGCCCTGCCGGGGCAGGCCGTGGTGCAGGGTGAAGAACGCCTGCGTCACCGGGTCTCCGCCGTGGGTGGGGGTGTCGTTGTTGGTCATTTCCGGTTCTCCCGGAACCGGTAGGTGGCGCGCAGGTGGCGGGTGATGTCTTTTTTGGTGGCCTCGCGGTCGGCGCGCAGCCGGGCGTCGGTGCGGGAGGCGGAGTAGGCGTTCTCGCGCAGTAGTCGGTGGTAGCTGTCCAGACGGCGTCGGGGGATCTCGCCGGTCTCGACGGCGGCGAGCACCGCGCAGCCGGGTTCGTTCTCGTGTGCGCAGTCGGTGAACCGGCAGGTCTGTGCGAGGTGTTCGATCTCGGCGAAGGTCTGTTCCAGCCCGCTGTGGGCGTCGTGGAGACCGATGGCGCGCAGGCCGGGGGTGTCCATCAGGACCCCGCCGCCGGGCAGCGGGAGCAACTCCCGCCAGGAGGTGGTGTGTCGGCCCTTGCCGTCCGCCTCGCGGACTGCGCCGGTGGCCAGCCGGTCCTCGCCGAGCAGCCGGTTGCCCAGCGTGGACTTGCCCGCTCCGGAGGGGCCGAGCAACACGACGGTGCCGCTCACGACGGCGGTGAGGGTGTCCAGGCCCTGTCCGGTCACGGCGCTGGTGACGAGGACGTCCACACCGGCGGCCACCCCGGACACCTGCTCCTCCGCGGAGGCCGGGTCCGCGCATGCGTCGGCCTTGGTGAGCACCACGACCGGCCGGGCGCCGCTCTCCCATGCCAGGGCGAGCATGCGTTCGGTCCGACCGTGGTTGAGCGGTGCCGCGAGCGAGACCGTCACCACGACGGTGTCGACGTTGGCGGCCAGGACCTGGCCGTGCGAGGTACGCGAGGAGGACGAGCGCACCAGGGCGGTGCGACGTTCCAGCGTCGCGTGCAGCACCGGGGCACGGCCGTCGGCGGGGCGCAGTGCCGCCCAGTCTCCCGTGCACGGCGCCGACGACGGGTCACCGTGATCGGCGGTGCCGGGAATGTCCGCGCGGAGGATTCCGGCGTCGGTGACCGCCTGGCACGAGCCGCGTTCGGCCCGCGCGATGCGGGCGGGGATCAGTCCGGCGGCGCGGTGGGGCGCGAAGGCGTGTTCACACGCCTCGTCCCAGCCGTAGTCTGCCAAGGAATGCGGTTGAGGATGCTGTGTAAAGGATTGAGACAACGTAGGGACCCTTGAAAAGGGACCCCGATCGGCACAGTGGATCGCCTACCGCGAGCTGTCGAAGCTCGTGCGGGGGCATCGCCGTCAGGTCAGACCGGGGCCCGGGACGTGAGGATGGTCCGGCGGGCACTGCACACGGCAGCGGCCTTGGCGACAGACATCAACTCACCCCCCTTTTCGGTCCCGCAGCGACCTGGTTGTTGCTGCGCCAGTGAGGTTAGCGCCATTCCCGGTTTCGGACAACACCCGGAACGGAGGTGCGTCGGCGCACGGTTCGGCTCGGGCGGCGCGGTCGCGTGCGGCGACAGGTCGAGCCCAGTGCGTTGGGGCTGGCCGGGCAGGAGCAGGCAGGCGGCCGTCGCCGCGCGGAACGGCTCCGGGTGGCGTCCTTCGCGGGGCTGTAGCCGAATCCCCCAGTCCGGCCACAGGAGTTGGGGGACGAACCTGCTGCGATCTCGCGAGGCTTCGTCGCGTGGCAGACGGGCGGTGGGCAGCGGGGTGCGATGTCGGATGCGGTCGACGAGGTCGAGTCGACGTCGGCGGCACGCAGGAGCGGGCCCGTGCTTGTTCGGACAACCGGCGCCGGCTCCCAAGGGGCATGCCGTCGGGGACGACCCGGGTGGTGATCCGGCCTCGCCGGCGGATCGCCCGCAACTCCGCGATCGTGGCCGCCTACTCGCCGGCGTCGAGCAGGCGCCGCGCCCAACGGCTTCCGTCTCGTCCAGGGCCAGTGTCCAACCCCGGACCCGCCCACTCGTGGTCAGGACCATGCCGGCCGCCGGCTCGCCCACGCTCATCCTCGACCGGCCCGGATGCCCGAAGAACTCCAGCATCGCCCGGTTGAAATCCCGCATCCCCGTGCTCCCGGTCAATCCGATCCGGGATACCGGCCACCGCTCGTGCCCGGACGCCGTGTACTCGCCCTCCTCCGCAACCGTCCGCCGGTGGAACGCCCGGCCCATCGCCAGCACCGACGTGCTCTTGCCCAGCCGGGGAACACGTCGACCGCCGCCGCGCCCTTGGCCTTGTCACCGTCCTGCGGATTGCTGTCCAGGATGTCCCACAAGTCCTCGTGCTGCGCCTCCAGTTGCGGCGTCCTCAAAGACCCGAGGTTGGCGTGCCAGACGCGGCGGGCCCGGTCGAAGGCGATCCTGGCCGCATCCGGCAGAGCACGCAGCTCGACCCTCGTCAGGGACTCGGGTTGCGCCCGGGCGGGCGCGTTGAATGGGGAATCTGGACGGTACCGCCGCGCGGCTGGCGGAGTTGTCGCGGTACGGGGTGGACGGCAAGGCGATGCTGCTGCGGCGGCACGGCGATTCCCGGCGGTTGGCGACGTTGCCGGCCACTGCCGTGTATCCGACGACACGGGTCGTGGACGATGCGCTGGATCTGTTGGAGGTGCTGATCGCCACGAAGCTGCCGGCGAAAGCCGAGCGGGAGACGGTGAAGGGCAAGATCAAGACGCTGCCGAAGGTGGAACGGGCGTCGGCGAAGCCGGCGACCGCCTTTCAGGTCGTGTTCGACACGACCTCGAAACGGGTCGACACCGACACCGGCGAGATCCACAGGCCCGCCGTGGGGTCGTTCGAGGCGATGTGGCGGCGCATCGAGGCGGTGGTGCCGCGCCGGGAACCGGCCGCCGCGATCGCGGCGCTGTTCGAGTTGACGCCCCCGCCGGACTCGGACGGGACGAGGCGTGCCTGCCCACCGGAACAGTTCAACGACTGTGCAGGTAGCGCCGGGGCGTGGTGCCGACCGTGCGGCGGAAGGCTGCCAGGAACGCGCTCGCCGTGGCGTATCCCACGGCGTGCGCCACCCGTGAAACCGGCTGCCCCTCGGCCAACAGCGGCAGCGCGGCCTGCAGCCGCACCTGGGTTCGCCAATGCTCGAAGCTCATGCCTGTGTCCTGCACGAACAGCCGCGTCAACGTCCGTCGGCTCACCCCGGCGGCGCGGGCGTGCGCCTCCAAGCTGCGGGGGTCGGCCGGATCCGCCAGTAGCGCGGCCGCCACTGCCCGGACGCGTTCATCGGTAGGTTGCGGTACGTCGATGGGTCGGGTGGGCAGCGGGTGCAGCAGGTCGGGCAGCAGAGCCTCGGCACGCCGCCGCGCTTCGTCGGCGAGGTCGGTGCGGGCGAGGTACCCGATCAGCTCGGCCAGCAGGCCGTCGACGCCGACCGCGGTGGGTTCGGGCCAGTCCAGGGGGCAGCGTTCCGGCGGCAGGTACAGGCTGCACAGCACCGCGCCGCGGGTCGCGCCGGTCGTGTGGGTGACGCCCGCGGGCAGCCACAGCGCCCTGGTGGGCGGCAGGACCCAGTACACCTCGCCCACACCGACGCTCAGTACTCCGCTCCGAGTCCACGCGAGCTGGTGGTGGGTGTGGCGATGCGCGGGGATCCACTCTCCCGAGGCCAAGGGGAACCGGCCGACGAGAATCGCGCCCACGTCCTGCATGCGGTTGTCCTCCATGCGACACAGTCTGGCCTCATCGCGGATTGTGGCCAAAATACGGCGGATCCTAGTGTGACCGCATGCCCATGATCATGCTGTGCCTGGTCCAGTTCATGCTCGTGCTCGACGACACCGTCGTCAGTGTGGCCCTGCCCAGCATCCGCGACGAACTCGGCTTCAGTGCCTCGGAGTTGCCCTGGGTGGTCAACGCCTACTTCCTTGCCTTCGGTGGACTGCTGCTCCTGTGCGGCCGGATGGCGGACCTGCTGGGCCGACGCCGGGTGTTCCTCACCGGCGTGGCGCTGTTCGGGGCGGCCAGCCTGGCGTGCGGGCTCGCCCAGGAACCCTGGCAACTCGTCCTCGGGCGGTTCGTGCAGGGCGCGGGCGCCGCGATGGCCGGCCCGGCGGCCATGTCGATGATCATGCTCATGTACCCGGAACCGAAGGAGCGGGCCAAAGTCCTGGGCATTTGGGGCGGCGTCGCGGCCCTGGGCGGGACCTCGGGCCTGGTCCTGTCCGGAGCGCTCACCGACCTGGTGTCCTGGCGCGGGATCTTTCTGATCAACCTGCCCGTCGTCGCCGTGGCCCTGGCGCTGCTGCCCCGTCTGGTCCCCGAGTCCCGCGCCCCCGGCCCGCGCCACCTCGACGTTCCCGGCGCCGTCCTGCTCACCGGCGCCGCGGTGTCGCTGGTGTATGGCCTGCTGCGGTCAGGCGAAACCGTCTGGAACGATCCGATCGTCATCGCCGCCCTCACCCTGGCGGCCGTCCTCGCAGTTGCGTTCCAGCTGGCGGAGTCGCGGGCGGCGGCGCCGCTGGTGCCGAGGTCGTTCCTGCTCTCGCGGACGCGCGCAGTCGCCAACGGCGCGACCTTGTTGTTCTCCATGGCGATGTACGCGATGGCGTTCCTCCTGATGATCCAGGTGCAGACCGCCCTGGGGTACAGCCCGCTCCTGGCCGGCATCGCCTACCTGCCCTACGGCGCCGGCATCCTGGCGGGCATGTGGATGTCCTCGCGCATCTGGCTCCGGATCGGGACGCGCTGGGCACTGCTGCTCGCGTTCGCGATCAACGTCGCCGGCCTGCTCCTGCTCTCCGGCGTGGCAGCCGGCGACTCCTACGCGGCCCACGTCCTGCCCGGCATGCTCATCCTGAGCGTCGGCAACGGCCTGAGCCTGCCCGTCCTCGCCGCGGCCGCGGTCGCCGACACCACCGAGGACGACGCCGGCCTCGGCTCGGCCCTGTTCACCTCAGTCCAACAGATCGGCGGCGCCGTCGGGGTGGCCACGCTGGCCGTCATGGGCTACCCACGCGGCCTCACGGTGGGCGCGATCTGCGTGGCGCTCGGCGCCCTGCTCATCGTCGCCCTGCTGCCGCGCTCCGGCGGCCGGCGGCAGCACACCGGACATGAGGGCGACGACCGAAGCGTCCCGGCAGCCGCTCCACGGTGAGGATCCGGGCCGCGGTGCCGGCCCGCACCGCGATACATCGTCGCGCCGGCGCGGTCGACGATCGTGCCGTTTGGACTCACGAAATCGCGCACCACCCGGCCGGTCCGTAGGTCCGCAGGCGAGGCAGTCATCCCACGGTTCCGACAGTTGATCCAACCGACGGCCCCACGCCTGATCGAATTACCGGAGCTCAGCGGGGTCGGGAGCTTGGACCGTGCTTGCCGGAGACCGGGATGCAGATCGGGTGGCCGTGGCGTCGGGTCGCGGGGTGGAAGCCGTTGGACACGGCGTACGGAGAGGTGTCGCCTGCCGGGGCATCCCGGCGCCGGGTCGTCGAGTCGGTGGCGCGCAGTTCCCCGGCGATCCCGTACGTCACGGCCCGGGCGGGGGCGTTTGACGTCACCGGGGTACATTCAACGAACACCCGGGTGTCCCCCTGCTATCGACGCACCGCCGAAGTACGCACTTCCTGGGCTCGCGAGTGCTGGTCGGTCTTGGATGCTTCGCCTCTACCAAGCATCCCGGAGCACACCATGACGGTGGCGGGCCGGGGTCCACTTCTCGGACCGGGGGTGGCCCGCGAGCACGCGTCCTTGCCATGATCGCCCGGTGACCGACGACCGGCGCATACACCCCTCGAAGGTGGCCGACGACCGTGCGTCGCTCATCTCGTTCCTCGACTACGAGCGGGCGACACTGGCCATGAAGTGCGCGGGCCTGACCGGCGACCGGTTGAAGCGCAAGGTGCTCCCGACCTCGGGGCTCACGCTCCTGGGCCTGGTGCGGCACGCGGCCTCCGTCGAGCGGACCTGGTTTCGCTCCATCGTTTCGGCTACTCGCGCGCGATTGAGCGATTCAAGCAGGGTGTTGAGGGTGGTCGGAGTCCGACTCGCGTGTGAGCCGGGCAAGGTGGGCATCCAGGCGTTGGACACGCTCCGGGAGGGCGTCCCGCAGGTTCCACCAACGGATCGCCGCGATCTCCTCGTTGGCCCGGAACTCCCGAACATCCGCGATGCGGCCCGCGAACAACGCCGCGTACTCGGCTCGCCCGTCGGGCGCCAGGATGAAGCCCGCGTAGCCGACGAACCGCAAAGGACCGTCGGACTCCTGACCGCTCTCCTCCCACAACTCGCGCACCGCCGCCCCGCGCGGAGACTCGCCCACCTCCACCCGGCCACCGGGAAGTTCCCACCCCCGCCGGAACCGATCGAAGACCATCAGGACACGATCGCCGTGCCACAGAGCCACCAACGCCGCCGGCAACGGCGCGTCCGACGGCGGCGCGCCCTCAACGCCGCCCACAAAGCAGACCAGGACGTTGCCCCGATCATCGACCGCGAGCGGCGGGATTCCGAAGACAGGCACCTCGCCATGATTCCCGGCACGTCGTCGGGCAAGCCCGATCGAGCACGATCGCAACGCCACCACGCGTCGAGGGGGTACCGCAACACTGTTTTCCGCGGGGATCCCACCACCGGCGTGAGGAAACCCCGTGCGCGATCGACCGAGCTCGCGAGCAGAGCCACCGGCCCACCGACCCCTCTGCGGTGCCCGGGGCCGGGGTCCGGTCGGGTGTGGGTCGATCCCGCCGGCCCGGCGAGAGGCTCGAAGGCCCGGATCAGCGCGTCCAACGCGGCCGTGACCGCGCCGAGTTCCCGGGCCGGGCGCCGTTCGACCGACACGCCCCCGGTGAGCCGTTCGCTCCTGGAGGCACTGCCGAACCTGTTGGTGATCCGCGCGGACGAGTGGGATTGCCCGCTGATCCCGTTGCTCACGGCCGAGATCGCCAAGGAGATCCGGCCGGGAGGAGTTGCTCGACCGGCTGTTGGACCTCTTGCCGATCGCGACCCTGCGGGCGTGGTTCGGACGTTCCGCGGCGGACGCCCCGGGTTGGTACCGGGGGCGTCGCGACCCGATCGTCGGTCGGGAGGCCCCGTGCTTGATCCACAACTGCCCTGAACTTCCGTGAAGCGTCGCCTCATTGGCGAGTGCGACGGGGTGTCGCGGGCCTCGTTCACGCGGCGGTTCACCGAGCTGATCGGTGAACCGCCGATGGCGTTCCCGAGCCCGTGGCGCCTCGCGCCGGCCGCCGACCTTTTGTGTGATCCGCAGGCGACCGTCGGCGCGGTGGCCGAGAAGGTGGGCTACCGAAGCGCGTTCGCGCTCAGCACGGCGTTCAAGCGGGTCCGGCGGGTGCGCCCGCGCGAGCACCGCATTCGGACCCTGCGGCGCGAGGGGGCCGGCCTGGACGGCTGCGAGGGAGAGCCACCGGCCTGGCACGCACCGAGTTCCACCCGGCCGCCGGTGCTTGCATCACGTCGACCGGTGGCCGATCCCCTCGCACTCCCCGCCCTGGCCGGTGGTCTACCCGGCGGGACCCGACTCGGGCCGGGCATTGACCCTGACCGGCTCGACACCCTCGGCGCTGTGGCGGGCGGCCCAGTTCTCCAGGGATGTCCGGCACGCGTGGTCGAGGTGGCGCAGGCCGGACATGTGTACTTCGATGGGCCGGTTCTGCGGCAGGGCTTCCAGCGCGTCGAGGATTTTCGGCAGTCTCAGGAACGTGGCGTTTCCGCTCAGGTGGGCCTGGATGGGACCGGCGCCCTTGTCTATCACGTCCACGCGCACGTGGGAGGTGTCCCAGGCCGTCTTGGCCACGGCCAGGGCGAGCCCGATGAGAACACCCTCGAACATGCTCACCGCGACGATCGCGACGGCGGTGACGACCAGGATCAGGGCCTCGCCGCGGTGGCCAGGCCACAGTTGCCGCAACGCCGCGACGGGGATGAGCTTGCAGCCCGCGTGCACCAGGACACCGGCGAGCGCCGCGAGCGGGATGACACCGAGGGCCGCGGGCAGCAGTGCCGCGAACAGGAGCAGCCACACGCCGTGCAGTACGCGCGACGCCTTGGTCCGTGCGCCGGCCTGGACATTGGCGGCGCTGCGGACGATGACCGCGGTCATCGGCAGCGCGCCGAGTGCGCCGCACAGGGTGTTGCCCGCGCCCTGTGCCATCAACTCCTTGTCGTAGTCGGTGCGTTGTCCGTCGTGCAGTCGGTCCACCGCGGCCGCGCTGAAAAGGCTCTCCGCCGAGGCGATGAGGGTGAACGCGAGGACCGTGCCAATGAGGCCGACGCCCGCGAGCTGCCCGAAGTCGCCGACGTCCGGCGGCTGGATGGCCCCCTGCAGGCCCTGCACCTCGATTTTCGCGACGGGCAGCCGGAAGAGCATCGAGGCGGAGGTCGCCAGAGCGACAGCGGCGAGCGGAGCCGGGACGACCCGTGCGCGCGTGGGAAGCTTCTTCCACAGTACGAGCACCGCGATCGTGCCCGCCCCCAGCGCGAAGGCTGCCTGCGCGCTGCCGGAACGCGCCGTGTCGAAGAGCATGTCGGGCAATCCGGCGATCTTCGCCGGTCCTCCGGAGGGGGCTTTCGCGTCGGCCATGGAGTAGAGCTGGCCGGCGATCAGGACCAGCCCGATCCCGGCCAGCATGCCTTCGACGACCGCAACGGAGATCGCCCTGAACCATCGGCCCAGGCGCAGGGCACCCATGAGCAGTTGGAGCAGCCCGGCTGCGAGGACGATGACGCCGAGGAGAGGCAGACCGTACTCCTGTATGGCCTCGTAGACGAGGACGGTGAGCCCGGCGGCCGGGCCGGAGACTTGGAGGCTGCTGCCCGGCAGCAGA
Organism: Embleya sp. NPDC050154; assembly: GCF_044460165.1. Lineage (NCBI taxonomy): Bacteria > Bacillati > Actinomycetota > Actinomycetes > Kitasatosporales > Streptomycetaceae > Embleya > Embleya sp. NPDC050154. Next base: position 13,325 of record NZ_JBITJP010000031.1, on the reverse strand, counting down.
CCGGTGAGCAGGCCGCCGACGATGCCGGTGACCAGCCCGAGTTCGGCCGGGACGCCGGATGCGACGGCGACGCCCACGCACAGGGGCAGCGCGACGAGGAAGACGACGAGGGAGGCGGTGAAGTCGCGCCGCAGATCGAAGGAATCCACGTTCCTGGGGCCGCGGAGCAGGGTCGGCCACCGCCTTTCGGGCGCGCTCACAGGGCGAGAAAGCTGTCGGCGTGTGCGCGGTGGGCGAGCACGGAACCGGTGTGGACCTCGTAGAACCAGCCGTGCAGGCGCAGTCGCCCGTCCGCCGGCCGGCGGGCGACGCACGGGTAGGCGCGCAGCCGCTCGAGCTGGTCCAGGACGTGGGACTGCACCGCCTCGGCGATATCCGGGGGTCCGGAGTCGATGCCGTGGGGCAGTGGTGCCGCCTGCCGGAGCCAGTCCCGGACGGCGGGCAGCGCCGTCAGGTCCTCACTCCGCGCCATCGCGCCGACCGCGCCGCAATGCGAGTGGCCGCACACGATGATGTCGGCGACGTCGAGCACCTCGACCGCGTACTCGATGGTGGCCGTCTCGCCCGCCGGATGCGACTGGTCGTGGCGGGGGACGATGTTACCGGCGGTGCGCAGCTCGAAGAGCTCCCCGGGGCGAGCCCCCGTGATCATGGAGGGAATGATCCGGGAGTCCGAGCAGGTGACGAACAGGGCGTGCGGCGACTGCCCTTCGGCAAGCCGACTTAATTCCTCGTGCCGCTGGGCTGCCCGTCGCGGGAATGCGCGGGCGTGGTCGACGAGATGCTTCATGTGAGGGTGCCTCCTGAGCGCCCTGTGGGCGCGTCGGTGTGACGGATGCGTCGGGGAGCGACGCAGATCGTGACGGGCGTGAGGGAGTGCCGCTGCCGGCGAGTGTCCGGTAGTGGACGTGCAGCGGCACACGGTGGGCGAAAGCGTGTTCGGGGCGAGCGGAAGCCCAGGCGGGCAGGAATCCCGGAGGTGGGCAACCGCGCTTCGATTCAGCGGCCGAACACCCGGAGAACGCCGGACGTTCTCTCCCGCGGGGATCTGGGCCCGGCGAGCCGCCGGGCTGCGGAAGCTGCCGGGGCCGGCGTGGCGGGTCCCGAGACCGTCGACACGACGGGCTCCGCCGTTGGACAGGACAGGTCCCGAACACTCGGGTGTCTGCGGTTTCGGCCGTACCCGGCCGTCGCTTCGGGTGGGAAGTGGCCGCACGACGAAACGGTTTGGGGTCGTGCGGCGACGGGTGCGGCCACGCGCGCGCCCGATCCACCGGCTCCGTGGGCGCGCACCCGCCGCTCCGGCTCCATCTTGGCGGGCACGGCCCCGGACATCTGGACCATTCTGGCTCGGGTCACTCCTCGGCTCCTCGTGCAGCAGAGTCGGGCCGGACTCGGGTCGGAAGGTGGGAATGCTGTGGACGATTCGCCCCTGCGATCTCCACAGCTACGAGCATATTAGTGACTCATAGCAAACAGCTCGTAAACGCTGGGCAACCTGTCGGAATCAGGCGGTCACGCAAGGTGGTCGTCAGCGTCGCGTCCGCTGCAGAGTCGCCTCGGTTTGCGCTCGGGACGCCCGAATGCTTGTGCGCATGGACGAGTTCGGCCGGACTGAGCTTGCTCCGCTTTGACGGACACCGTCGTTGTGGTGGTCAGGCCGCGAGTACGGCTTCGTATTCGACGGGTGTGCGGTAGCCGAGGCTGCTGTGCAGCCTGCGGATGTTGTACCAACCTTCGATGACCCTGTTCCTCAATTGAGTGAACCTGGGTGATCTTGCAGTTACGCGGGATCTGCGGGATGGAGCCTGAAGTCGCGGCCTGTCAGGGGTGTTCGTCGTGCGGTCGCGGGACGGGGTGGTGTGGTGTCGATGGGTCGGGGTTCGGGTCGGGGGGGGTTCCCGAGGCAACGCGGATGGTCGCGCGCGCGGCGTTCCCGAAGGGATGCCTGGCGATGCGAGTGCGGGATCCGCTCGGCCCGCTGTTCGACGACGAGGACTTCCGATCCGCGTTCGGGGTCCGGGGCCGTCCGGGGGGTATCGCCCGGGCAACTGGCGCTGGTCTGCATGCTGCAGTTCGCCGAGAACCCAACCGATCGCCAGGCCGCTCATGCGGTGCGGGCGAGGATCGACTGGAAGTACCTGCTGGGCCTCGAACTGGCGGATCCCGGCTTCGACTTCACCGTGCTGACCGGGTTCCGGGATCGGCTTGTGGCTCACGGCCTGGAGGAGAAGGTCTTTGATCTCCTGCTGGAACGACTGGCGGACCTGAAACTGGTCGCGTCCGGAGGCCGGCAGCGCACGGACTCCACGCATGTGCTTGCCGCGGTACGGGATCTGAACCGCCTGGAGTTCGTGGGCGAGACACTGCGTGCGGCGCTGGAGGCGATCGCGGTCTCGGCACCCGGCCGGCTCGTCACGTGGATGGATCCGTCCTGGCAGGGACGGTACGGAGCCCGGGTGGACTCCTATTGCCTGCCGAGCGAGGAGGACAAACGGGTCCGGCTCACGGAGCGCATCGCCGCCGACGGTACCTCCTGCTCGAAGCGGTCGTCTCTCCTGCGGCCCCCGGTTGGCTGCGGGAGGTCCCCGCGGTTGGAATCCTGCGGACGGTGTGGATGCAGCAGTTCAAGCGGACGGTAACCGACGGGGTGCAGGAGGCGGCCTGGCGGGGGCAAGGACGATCTCCCGCCCAGCAGAGACAGGATCACCTCGCCGTATGACCCGGACTCCCACTGCGCGGTGAAGCGCGGCTCGGCCTGGGACGGCTACAAAGTCCACTTCAGTGAGACCTGCGACAGCCCCGAGTCCGGCCGCCCGCACGTGATCACCCACGTGGTCACCACAGATGCCACGGTCGGCGATGCGGTGGTTGTCGATGCGATCCACGACCGGCTCGATGACAAGGGACTGCTGCCGGCCGAGCGCCTGATGGACGCCGGCTACGTTTCCGCGGAGCTCCTGCTGACCGCGCCGACCGAGCGCGGCGTCCGCCTCACCGGCCCCGTCAGGCCGAACACCACGCGTCAGCCAGTTCGGGCCGCCGGCTTCGGAAAGATGACCTTCGCCATCAACTGGGTCTCACAACCAGCCACTTGCCCCAACGGTTCCACCAGCCGCTACTGGACCGAGGCCACGACCACAATCACCGGCCGACGATCCGCATCCGCTTCGCCACCGAGACGTGCGCCCCGTGTCCGGAGCGGAAGGCCCGCTACGCGGTTCGCTCGGGCGTGAAAGCCACGATCCACCAGGCCGTCGCAGCCACCGGCGCCCGCCGGACACGCTATATCGGACTGCCGAAGACGCGCCTCGCCCACATCTTCACGGCCACAGCCATCAACCTCATCCGCCTCGACGCCTGGTGGAACGAAAAGCCACTCGCGCTCACCCGGACATCACACCTCGCAGCCCTCGACCTCGCCGCGTAGAGCTACTGGGCAACAGGGTCATCGAGGGCCACTACAACCGCCGACGCCTGCTCTCCGGACTCGGCTATCGCACGTCCCACGAAGTCCTGTGCCCAGAGCGGGAATTGAACCTCGTGGCATAGCACAACAGCAATCAACCCGTTCGGAAAACGCGGGGCTCCTCAGGCGGTTGATCAGGATCCTGTCCTCCGCACCCCGGACGGCGTAGCCGGGGGCCACGTAGGAAGCCATCCGACAACCCACTGCCGCGGAGACCACCGTGAATCACTCGATCACCTGCCCAATGGCCCGGTCCGCTTTCCCGAGCACCCGCCGGGCGGATCCTCCTCCCACCGAGCGCTCGCCCGGGGCGCCGCGCGCCAAGGTCGCGGACGGCGACGTGACGGCGGATCTGACCGTCCCGTCCGATTTCCCCGCGCACGCGTCCGTCCCGTAACGCTCGCCCGAACAACTCGGCTCTCACCCCGAAATCGCCGGCGCGGGGAATGGCCACCGTCGAACACGATGCACGGACCCGCAACGCGCGGTGAACACAGCTGATCAGAGCTCGTCACCCAAGCGCAGTGATCGCAGGGCCGCGCCCCAGGCAACCACCTGATCGAGCATCGAGCCCGCCGCCGCGTACTGGTGTTCGCGCGGTCGCAACTCGGTCTCGTCGACATAGTCCCCGTGGATCGTGAGCGCCACCTGGGCCGCCACGTCCGCAACCTGGAGTCCGCCCAGGACGAGTCTGAGGTGTTCCACGGCACGCGTGCCTCCGTCGTAGCCGTAGCTCACGAATCCGGCGGCCTTGTTGACCCACTCCGCGTAGAGAAAGTCGATTGCGTTCTTCAGCGCTCCGGAGGTGGAGTGGTTGTATTCCGGTGTCACGAACACGTAGGCGTCGAACGTCGCCATCTTCGCGGCCCATCGCTTCGTGTGTTCGTGCCTGTAGTCGTCGACAGCCGCCGGAATCGGCTCGTCCAGGAGAGGGAGTTCGAAGTCGCCGAGGTCGACGATCTCCCAGGTCGCGTCAGCGCGTCGGGACGCTGTCTCGTGAATCCAGCGGGCCACCGCACCGGCCCGGTTCCCGGGTCGGGTGCTTCCCACGACGATTGCCACGTTCAACATGGAGACTCCAGCTCTCTGTTCGTACACATGATCAATGGATCCGGGCGGCCGTAACCGCATGACCACAGGTCGGCCGCCGTACCTGCCCGCCCGTGTTTGGGAGGTGGCTGTCACCGCCGGGAGAGCGGTTCCAGGAGGTGGCGGAAGGCGTTGGTAAGGCCGAACGGACCTGACCGGCCCGCCCGAGGCCTGACCTACAACACGGAAACGTCCGTGATCCGACGCCGGATCACAGAGTGGTCGACGAGCGTGACGCTGCCGTGGGGCAGCGGCCAGACCGTCATCCGCAGCCGTCTCGACGAGTCTGAGACCGGCGACGAGCCGACGTGCCGAGCGCTCGGTCGATCGGCGAGAGGTCGCTTCACGCCGCGCCTCACTGCCGTCCATGAGAATCCGCTTCAGCCCTACATACTTTGTAGGACTTAAACATCCTCTGCTGCGGCGGATCCTCTCGTCAAGTGTTCGCGTGATGCGATCGGGTCCCGGCTGAGACGCCGCGGTCGTCGAACGCGCGGACAGAACCCCGAACCGGCCGCATGACCCCGATCACCCGGGATTCGAGCTTGCTTGCCCTTGCGGCTCGAGGGCCCGGCCTCGAGGTCTCGACCTCGCCGTTCGGCAGTGACGGCGAACACTGTCGACTCGAAAAGAGCTGGTGCTTTGTCCTACGTATGATGTTAAGGTCTGCGACTGCGACATCCACACAGCCCGCGCGCCCTTCGCGTCAGCGTCCTGGCGCACCATCGGTGAGGAGATCAATCGCATGAGCATCGTCGGAGTCCGGCACCCGAACGGCGCGGTCGACGTCGGCCGACTCGGCGAGGACGGCGCCACGGTCACCGTCCTCGCAAGCCTCGAAGAATTCTGGCGGGCGCCCGGGAGGTATCTGGCGAGCCCGACCCCCGACGACGCGGTGGCGTCGACCGATCTGGAACTGGTCCCCCCGGTACTTCCCGGTGCCCGGGTTTTCTGCGTCGGCCTCAACTATCGAGAACACGTCGAGGAGGGGTCCTACCGCGACGCCGAATCGCCGCGACACCCCACTCTCTTCGGCCGGTGGCCGGACACTCTCTCGGTGTCGGGCAAGGATGTGCCGGTGCCCACGGGAGAAGACGGTCTCGACTGGGAGGGCGAGGTCGTGGCCTGGATCGGATCGACGCTCACGGACAGCACGCCGGACGCTGCGCTGGCGGCCGTCGTCGGCTATTCCACGTTCAACGACATCACCGCCCGGCGCGCCCAAAAACTCACATCCCAATGGACCCTGGGCAAGAACGCCGACGCCTCGGGCCCCCTCGGCCCCCTGGTGCCGGCCGCCGACGTCGGGGACCTGCGCGACGGCTTGCGGGTGCGGACCCGGGTAAACGGCGAAGTCGTCCAGGACGGCAGCACCGACCAAATGATCTTCACCGTCGGAGACACGCTCGCTCACATCTCCAGGACGACGACGCTGCGCCCCGGAGACCTTCTCGCGACCGGCACCCCCTCGGGAGTCGGCTACGCACGAACGCCTGTGTGGCTGCTGCGGCCGGGCGACATCGTGGAGGTCGAAGTCGAGAAGCTGGGCCGCATACGCAACCGGATCGTCGGCAGCGAGGCGCGCCGACACCCGACCGGCCCGTCCGGGACGGTGTGACGCGATGATGCATCGCAGTGGCCCCCTCGACGATCTCCTGGTTCTCGACCTGTCACGCGCGCTCGCAGGTCCGCACGCCACGATGATGCTCGGCGACCTGGGCGCTCGCATCATCAAGGTGGAGGCACCCGGGCGCGGTGACGACACCCGCGGCTGGGGCCCTCCCTTTCGATGGCCCTCCGCGGACGGCCACGCGGGCACGGATGCGGACGCCGGACCCGCCGACGAACAACGGCGCGAATCCACCTACTTCCTGTCCGCCAATCGCAACAAGGAGTCGATCGCCCTGGACCTTCGCGACGAGGAGGACCGGGAGACCTTCCTGGCCCTGGTCGACCGCGCGGACGTCCTCGTCGAGAACTTCCGCACCGGCGTGCTCGAACGGCTCGGCCTGGGCATAGCGTCCCTGCACGACCGCAATCCCCGCCTGATCGCACTGTCGATCACCGGCTTCGGGCACGATGGACCCGAAGGCGGTCGAGCCGGCTACGACCAAATCGCCCAAGGCGAGGCGGGGCTGATGTCGATCACCGGATCCGGCCCGCAGGACCCCCAGAGGGTCGGCACACCGATCAGTGACATCCTCGCCGGCATGTACGGCGCCTACGGCGTATTGGCGGCGCTCCACGACCGTCGACGAACCGGGATCGGCACCCTCGTGCGCACATCCCTGCTCGCCGCGACCGTCGGGGTCCACGGCTTCCAGGGCACACGCTGGACCGTGGCCGGCGAGGTGGGACGCGCGCAGGGCAACCATCATCCCTCGATCTCGCCTTACGGACTATTTCGATGCGCCGACGGGACCGTGCAGATCGCGGTCGGCAGCGAGGGCCTGTGGCACGACTTCTGCCATGCTTTCGGCCTCGCTCCGAACGAATCCGGTGTCGCGACGAACGCTGAGCGCGCGCGGGACCGGGAGCGAGTCGTCGCCCTCGTGGAGGAGGTGTTCGCGGACAGGAAGGCCGCCGAACTGTTGGCGAGACTGGCCGAGGTCGGCATTCCCGCAGGCCGGGTCCGAACGCTCGACGAGGTCTACACATGGGAGCAGACCGCGAGCCAAGGGCTGCTGATCGATGTCGAACACGCCACCCTCGGCAGACTGACCCTGCCGGGTCCGCCGCTGCGGTTCTTCGACATCGACGGCGGCGAGACGACCGGGACCACCCACGATTCGCCACCCGTGCTCGATGAGCACGGCGACGAGATCCGCGCATGGTTGGGGGGACCCGCGTGAGCGATCGTATGACGGCCGGGGATCTGCTCGATCTCCTCTTGGATCAGGGTTCGTTCGAGTCGTGGGACGAGCCGGTGGATCACTTCGACCCGGATTCTGCGTATCGCCGGCAATTGGAGTCCGCAGCGGAACGCTCGGGGACGGACGAGTCGGTGGTCACCGGTCGCGGATTCGTTGGCGGTCGGCCCACGGCGGTGGTGGTGAACGAATTCCGCTTCCTGGCAGGATCGATCGGACGCGGCGCGGCCTTGCGCATCGTGTCGGCCGTTCGCCGGGCCACTGCCGAGGGCATTCCGATCATCGCGGCCACGGCCTCGGGCGGTACCCGAATGCAGGAGGGCACGCCCGCGTTCGTCCACATGGTCGACATCAGCCGCGCGCTCATGGAGCACCGCGCGGCCGGACTCCCGTACCTGGCCTACCTCCGCCATCCCACGACAGGCGGCGTGTTCGCGTCATGGGGCTCTCTTGCCCACTTCACCATGGCCGAGCCAGGGGCCCTGATCGGATTCCTCGGGCCCAAGGTCTACGAGTTGTTGGAAGGCAAACCCTTCCCACCCGGCATCCAGACCACCGAAGCCCTCGCCGACCGCGGCATCGTCGATGCCGTCGTCCCACCCGAGGAACTGCCGCAATTCGTGGACCGTGTACTGGGGTTGCTCCTCGACCCACCGACGCCGGCGACCCGAGACCGCCGGACCGGCGGAGTCCGCCGAACGCGGTCGACGTGGGAGTCGATCCGGATCACGCGCGGCCCACATCGTCCCGGCGTACACGAGGTCTTGCGCTATGGCAGCGATACCCTGGTCCGCCTGCGAGCCACCGAAGAGTGCGAGCATGACAGCGCCATCACCCTCGCGCTCGCCCGTATCGACGGACAGCCCTGCGTCGTGATCGGCCAGGACCGCGTCGCCCAATCGGGCCTCGCCCCCTTGGGTCCTACCGCACTGCGCGAGGCCCGGCGCGGGATGCGACTGGCCGACGAACTCGGTCTCCCTCTTGTCTCGTTCATCGACACCCCCGGCGCCGAACTGTCACCCGAGGCCGAACAGGGCGCCCTGTCCGGCGAGATCGCCCGATGCATCGGGCGCATGTCCACGATGCGCGTTCCAACGGTGTCGGTACTGCTCGGGCAGGGCTGCGGTGGCGGAGCGCTGGCCCTCCTGCCCGCCCATTTCGTGATCGCGGTGGAAAACGCGTGGCTGTCACCGCTTCCGCCCGAGGGCGCCAGTGCGATCGTGCACGGCGACCTCGACCATGCGGCTGAGATGGCCCAAGCGCAGCGAGTCGGCGCGATCGACCTGCTGCGGGACGGCACGGTTCACCACATCGTGCCCGAATACGCCGACGACACCCCCGAAGCGCTCGCCTGCGCGATCGGCGCCGAGATCGGGGCAAGGCTCACCGCGCTGCGTTCGAGTACGGCGGGAACCATGTCTCCGCCACGGTTTCGGCGCCCTGACGAGGCACGTTAGCGATCGGGTCGGAGCACGGTGCCCCGAGCGGGGTGACACCACCCCAGGTCAACTGTTCTACAGGTATGAAAGCCATGCCGGACCCGGAGGCCGAGAGCCCCGGCCACGTTGGGATGTTCCTCGCGCTCCGAACCCCGGGGGGCGCATGTGACGTCGTTCCCGGACAGGGTTCGTGGCGACCTCCGGGCCTTGATCTACGACGGCCGCCCGCACGCCGTGTCGGCTTGTGTTCGACGCAAGAAGATCTCCGAGCCACCTATTGAACTTTGTAATACAAATGCCTAGTATCCTACGTACGTGCCTCCTCGCCGCCGCGCAGGAGAAAAGTGGGGCCACTCGGGGGCTGCTTCCGGAGAATCCGCCGGGAGTTCCGCGATGCCACTCGAGCCCCGGAAATCGCCAATGCACTCGAACCTACGCGAAGCAATCCGGTACGTGCGCAATGATCCGAGGGGCGACTTCCGAGAATTCCGCGCCCGGAAGGCTCCATGCGTGGGACTGCCGAGTCGACCGACTTGGATACCGAGCACGATCACATAGTGAGGAGAAAATGATGAAGGCAGTCGAGTTCGCCGCCGGCGGTTACCGATTCATCCAGGTGGACGGAGTCTTTCAATTCTCGAGCGGCGTCCGTGCGGAATCGGGCCACACCATGGTGCGGGCGCAATTCGTGAATCCATTGCCACTGGCGGACGGTTTCGCCGCGGTCGAGGCCCATCTGGCCTCGATCGGGCGACCCACCACCGCATTCAGCGCTTGCGAACTGCGCTCGCCCGCCCCGTTCACCGAAAAGGGCTTCATCGAATTCAACCGCCTCTACGTGCAGACCCTCGAACGCTGGGGACTGTACAGCGACGGCGTCAACCCCGTCGCACGGACCAACGTCTGCCCACAGCACAATCCACCCCCGGTTGCCTCGCTGCATGCCTTCTCGTACACCATCCCGTCCGGCACGGCTTCGCCGACCTTCGTGCTGGCCGGCAACGCCGAATGCGCCCAAGGCCCCGGCGAGTACCGCGACAGCATCGTCCGCCGTGGCGAGACGGGCCTCGACGCCATGCGGGAAAAGCTCAGGTTCGTACGGGCCGAGCAGGAACTCCGGTTGCGGGTCCTGGGCCTCGGCTGGTCGGACGTGCTGCACACCGGGGCCTACACCGTCCACGACATCGGTCCGCTGATTCGCGAAGAACTCCTCGACTACGGAACCGGATCGATCACCTGGCACCCGGCTCGTCCGCCGGTCGAGGACTGCGAGTACGAGATGGACGCGCGCACCACATCGCACCAGATACTGCTGTGACCGTCCCGGCGCAGCAGGTCCCTGAAAACTGTCGACTCAAAATCCCCTCCCTTTGAAGTGGAGATTCTCATGGCAAAGCAGAAAGTGAGCTCCGCCCAGCTCAGCAGGCCCAGCGGGCATTTTTCGCAAGGAATTTCCGTCGATGTACGCGGGCGGTTGGTTTTTCTCTCCGGGATGACCGCACGTGGCCTCGACGGAACCGTTATCGGCAAGGGTGACATCGAGGCACAGACGCAAAAGGTCTGCGAGAACCTGCAAGCGGCCATGGCGGCCGCCGGAGGCTCGATGACCGACATCGTCAGCGTCACCGTATTCGTCAGGAACACCGAGCACTTCGCTGCGATCCACCGGATTCGCCGCCAGTTCTTCGCGGACCCCCCGCCGGCCTCCACCCTTGTAGAGGTATCGAAATTGGTCGATCCCGAGATGCTCATCGAGATCAACGCCATCGCTGCCATCGAGGATGGAGCGCAGGTGTGAGGCGCGCTGCATCCAAGACACTTCCGGTGCCGAACTTTGCTCGGATCTCTCGCGTCGGCTTCCATCACGAGGAACACCGCCTCGAGGCGAGCAACGACGTTCGGGACCACCCCGTGATGTTCCTGCGCACGCCCGCATCGCGAGCCACGAACGAATCGCCGAGGCCACAGCCCCTTGCCGTCGTCATCGGCCGACCCGGGCGCCGCATTCTTCGGCAACTGACCTGGAGCCACGTCTCGGCGTACAGTCGCTATGACGACGGGGGCTCCCGCCGAGGCGCCGGTGCGCGTAAGGCGCCGCAAGTGGGTTCGCGCCCCGGGTACACCGTCGAGGTGCGGATCGACCAGGCCGGAATCCCGAGGAACACGATCGCTGATGACTGAAGGACTCGACGGCGCGGCCCGAAATCATCTCGAAGACACAGGAATCGCCGCACTCGGATCGATGCTCGCCGACGGCCTGCTTTCGTCCGAGGAGCTCTGCCGGACGCTGCTCCATCGGGCGCGCCGACTGGATCCGCAGCTCAACGCCTTCATCTCCCTGGCTCCGGCCGCGATCCTGTCCCAAGCCAGGGCAGCAGACGAGGAACTGCGTAGCGGAACCAGACGCGGTCCCCTGCACGGGGTACCGATCGCGGTAAAGGACAATATCGCCGTTCGGGGGGAGGTCACGACTGCGGGCTCCAAAGTCTTGGCCACGAATCGACCCGCCGAGGACGCAGTCGTCGTGGAGCGGCTTCGGGCCGCCGGAGCCATCATTTTCGGGAAGACCAATCTGCCGGAATTGGCCTACGGGCCCCTGGAAACCTATCCCTTCGGCTCCACCAAGAATCCGTGGGATCGCGGGCGCTACGCAGGCGGGTCAAGCGTGGGATCGGGTGCCGCGTTGGCAGCCCACCTGGTGCCCGGAGCCCTCGGGACCGACACCACCGGATCGATCCGAAACCCCGCGGCCTGGTGCGGAGTCGTCGGGCTCAAGCCGACGTACGGCAGTGTTCCCCTGGCCGGGGTGTGGCCGCTGGCGCGCTCGCTGGACCACGTCGGGCCGATGGCGCGATCCGCGCGCGACTGTGCCCTGCTTCTCGACGTCATCGCGGATCCCCCGCCTGCGGTCGGGCCGACGGCCCGCAGCGGAGGAGTACCGCCGAGCTACACCGCGGCTTTGGAGCAGCCGGTGCGGGACCTGAGGGTCGGGATCCTCCGCGGCACGCCGTGGGAGCACTGCGACGCCGATGTTGCCGGCGTCCTGGAAGACGCGTTCACCCTCCTCGGCGACCTGGGCATGGAACTGATCGAGGTCGAACTTCCGAGCTGGGAGGCGGCAGCGGCCGCGGTCAGCGTGATCTTGACCTGCGAAGCCTCCGTGGAGTACGCGCCTATGCTCGTCGACAGAGCGGCCGACCTGACCCCGCAGGTACGTGAACGTCTGGAAGCGGGTCTCCTGTTGCGGATGGCCGATTATGCCGCCGCCCGTGAGGCGACTACTCGGTTGGCGAGTGAGCTGAAAGAGGCGTTCTCCGCCATCGATGTCCTCGCGTTGCCCACTCGGGCGCAAACCCCGCCCAGGGTCCACCCCAGTGGCCGCCTCCTCGACCCCCTCGGCTCTCCATTCCACGTCTCGCCGTTCAACGCCGTAGGACTGCCGGCCCTGACCATCCCGTGCGGTTTCGACTCCCAAGGCATCCCGGTAGGTCTTCAGCTCGCGGGTCCGCACTGGAGCGATGGCACCCTTCTCGCCGTGGCTGACACCTACCAAAAGCACACCGACTGGCACACACGAGCGCCGAATATCGTTGCAGCCGACCCCGTGAGCGCGAATCGACGTTGCGACGGAATCGAAGCCTGAGCATCCGACGGGGTCTTTCACCATGATCGCGCGGGTCCCCCAGCCCAGTGAACAGGAAGCTCCGGCGTCGAGCGGTCGACCCCGGTCGACGCCGCGCCGAAAACCCGAACATGATCTCGACCCCGGCAGGATCGCCTCTTGCCGGGGTTTCCGTGTTCGCCGGACAGCGGCGCCGAAAGCTTCGAATCATCGGGTAACGCGGGAGACAGAAATAGCGGCGGTGACGAGCGTCTTCGCTGGATCACGCCGACGTCGAGTCCCCGAACATGTCGTCCCGTCTCAGCGCCTCAGTAGAGGACTTGCGTCGCCGACCGGCCACTCGAACCGACGCGTCGGTCGAACCGACTCGACGGTGCCGCGACGAATCCGGTCCACCTCAGGCTCGCCCACACCGCAACACCACCTGCGGGCCACGGCGCCTTCTACGACGCACTAAGCAGCGGCCGGATCGACGAGGAATACCCGCGGGCCGTCCCGACGGGGCCTGTCGTTGCCCCGATGCGCGGACGACCGGATCTGTCCTCCCCGTGGCTGCGCTCGGACACTCCACCGGCGCGGAGCGGCTGCGCCGCCACCGCCCAGGGCCGGGCGAAAAGCGATCCGAGCCGATACCCGTCCGGCGTCGACCCGGCGCATGATTGCGTTGCGTACATCCTGCGCGGCTCGTCGGTGACGAAGGCGACGCTGTGACACTCGGCGCCGCGCGGCGGCGCAGGTTAACCTCGATCGTTCATGAGTCCTCGTCGGTTCGCTGACGGGGACTCTGTGCTTGTGAGGTGGGTCTTTTTGATGCTTGGGCATGCCGGTGGCCCGAT
>NZ_JBITJP010000030.1:0-151000 GCF_044460165.1 Embleya sp. NPDC050154 | reverse complement strand
GCGCGCGGTCTGCTCCGCAGACACGACGCGCGACCCTACGGGTCGCAAGCAGTGTTGGGTGGAAGTGGCTCCGGCACTTCCAACCAACACGCAAACGCTACGCGCTTGCCCGCCGAGTCGAAGGCTCCGACCCACGGGCCGCTGTACTCCGGAACTACGCCGGCAACAAGGCGGGTTCGTGTGCGATTCCGTATCCACTGCGGAGTCGGCGGGCCGAGACGCCGGCCTGTGAGGTGAAGTAACTTCGCACAACACAACAGTACTTGGAACCGTCATACGTCAACCATCATTGAAAATAGGCGACTTCACGATCGGCTGAAGACTTCCAATATAGGTAGGGCATCGCATCACGGACGAGACGGTGCATCAAAGCTTTGCACCGGGTACGATTCGGGGAAATCCACAGGCCCCACCGGGGCCCGACCCCGATGGTGCGTTCCGGTCCGTCGGGCAGGGCATTCTCACCTGTGGCCGGCCGATCCCGGGGCGTCGTCCCACTCACCCGGCCGAGACGAGATCACCAACTCCCCTACGGACGAAGACAGATCCCGGTTTCGCACCCACGCGCCCCATGGGACAGTCCGATGAGAATTCACCGGACGACGACATGAGACCACCACCGGGTCCGCTCCGCGGCCCCACCGCCGCACCCAACGGGCCGACCCGACACCGACCTCCAGGCGCAGCGACCACGCCCTCCACCGTCGTCGCGAGCCCCGCCTCGAACCACCAGAACAGCCCCGGCAAGGCCGCCGGATGTCCCCTGCGACCCTCACGCTCCGATTCCGCCACAGCCCGCGGCCGAGCCCGAACAACGCCGCAGGACGGCGCTGGGCGACGCCGACGAACCCACACCCCTGACCGAAAGTCGTAAGGAAAACCACACAGAAACCCCACCACAGAAACCAGACAACAAAAACGACAGGGCCTCCCACCGCGACCACACACGGCGCAGCGGACGACGCCATCGGGGGGCGGGTCGACACGGGGCCGGCCGCCTGCGCAACGGCAACCGCGAAACGACACGGGCGGCGTCCCGGGCTCGTGCCGGAGGATCGGGCCGGTGCTCGACGCGGCCGGTGCCGTCGTGGTCGGGATGGCCGGGCCGTCGGGGTGCGGCCGGGCCGAACGGTCGACGACGGACGCGCCCGGCGTGGTTCGCTGTCGGGGGCGAGCGGAAACCGCTGCCGGGGGCAGCTCGGCATGCGCCGCTGAGGCCGTGTCGGGCCGGGGGCTTCGTGTGCGGTGGGGTGTGAGGGATCGTAGTGGGTCGGGGGTGTGCTTTGGTACCGGTGGGAGTGTTTCGGGTCGCCCCGTTGAGGGGTGAGACGACGTGGTCGTTCGTGGGTCGGGTCGCCGGATTCTACGGGCTGGCGCCGACGCCCTGGCGGGTCGTTGGCGATGGGTCAACCACCGCCCCCGGCACGGGAGCGGGGCGCGACGGGCGGACGCGGAGGTAATCCTCGACGCGGCGGGGCGGCGGACATTGGCGCAGCTGTGCGGGGTCGAGGAGGAGGTGCTCGCGCGGGCGTTGCCCTCCTGGGGTCATACCGCAGGAGATGTGGCGGGTGGGCGGCGCCGTGATGGGGCCGGCGGCGTTCGGATGTCGACTGTGTACGGCACGGCGCACCTGCAGGCCGGTACGGGTGGTTCGCTACGCGGCGCGGTGGGAGCGGGCGTGTGCGCGGCACGCACGGTGGGGATTGGACGCGGACGCCGACGGCGTCCCGGAACACCTCGCACTGCACGAAGTACCCGAAGTGGTCCAGGCGCAGCGGCGATGGAGGCGTGCGGCACGGTCTGTAGTAGGTCTATAGTCGTGCTATGACATCGACGACGATCCAGGTGCCGCGAGAGACTCGTGACCATCTCGCCGAACTCGCCAGGGAGCGTGGGTTGAGCATCGGCCAGTTGGTCGAGGCGTTGGCCGCCGAGCAGCCGACCGCCGCGCAGCGGGCCGAGCGTCTGGCTGCCGATCGGGAGACGGTGCGTTCGGTGATCGGCGCCCCGATCACCGAGGAGGAATTCGACGGCGCGCCCGACATCCTGGCCAACATTCACCGCATCGCCGCCGAGAAGGCCCGGAAGAGCCGCGCGTGATCATCCTGGACACCGGCGCGGTCACGGCCCTGGCCGCGGGTCACAAGACGCTCGCCCTCCTCGCGGGGAACATGGCCCGCACTCCCGGCGACCACCTGGTCGTCCCGGCGCTGTGTCTGGTGCAGGCCGAAGCCGACACACAGGGAGTCGCCCACCGGGTCCTGGCACTGTCGAGTGTGCACGTCGACCCCTTGGAGACGGTCGCCTCCGTCGCGGTCGGCACGATGATTCGCGACGGCCTCGGCGGCCCGGACACCTGCCACGCGTTGTACTGTGCCCTGCCCCGGGCCGAGTTCACCGGCATGTCGATCCTGCTGACCACCCGCGAGGACGCCTACCCGCCCGGCATCGTCACCGTGGACATCGACTCCCCCGGCATGCTCGGGTTCTGACGGCGGGAGAACGACCACGACGGGAAACCGTCCCGGCACCTCGATCGAGGCGCCACGCCACCACACACACCGCACCCTCGAGCACGAGGCGCGCCCCGTGGGCCGGTCACCCACCGGTGACCGGCCGCGCATCCGGGCACGAAGCCTGGCGACCGAGTCCGCGTTCCCGATCCCCTCGCGCGTTCGCACCACGACGTGCCGGCTCCCGACGAGGCGGATGTGGAGCAGACGCCCCGCGGCTTCGGCCTCGACATGCAGGCGGCGGACACCCCGGGCGCGGGCGCGGTGCGGCGACTTGCTCGGGGACGACCTGCTCGACCGGGATGGTGGGGACGTCCACGCGCGCACGGGTTGCGGGCATCGACACGGTGACCGGGGAGGACGTGCACTGGGACGTCCGCGCGCGCACGGGTGGCGGGTTCGGGGGCGGCGACGCGTCACGGCGTCGCCGATCACGAACATGCCAGGGGGTTCGAGGGCGTCCAGGAGTGCGCGGTCGACAACGTGGGGGTGGTTCGTCGAGTGGACGGCCGGCAGGCCGAACGCGGTGAGCAGCGCGGCGCGCAACTGAGGCAGCGCGGGTTTGACCGCCACCGGCGCGCGGCGTACCGGAACGCGACGCGGGAGCGGGCGCAGCGCCCGGTGGAGCGCGACCGTCCTGCCGTGGCCGGGGACGCCGTACACGCACACGATCCTGTGGGCGGCGACGGTGTGGACGAGGGCTTCGGTGACCTCGCCGAGTCGGCGCGTCGACACCGGGTGCGCGCCGGGTGTGTACAGGCGCGCGCCGTGAGCGAACCGCGACGGCCGGGTCGCGGCGGGGTCGGTCCCGGCCGCGGCCGGGGTGAGCTCGCTCGGGGGCGGCAGGGTGATCCGGCCGGCCTCGTCGACCGTGCCCGGGGAGCGCGAGCTCGGCCAGGGCGCGGTCGTGGCGATCGGGGTCGTGTCGGGCGTGCGCGGGCCGGGAGATCTCCTGGACACGGCCCTCGCGTTGCTCTTCCCGCACGGCGCGGTAGTGCGTCGTCAGGGATGGCGGGGGGTTCGTGGCCGGCGACGGCAGAGCCTCGTGTGGGTGTTCCCGCATCCAGTGGTGCAAGGCCTTCACGTTCGGGCCCAGGTCCGACAGAAGCGCCCACAATACGTCGGTGAGCGTGAAGGAGTGCCGTCGCGTGGCCGGTTCCGCCTGTCCGGACTCGCGGGCGATCGCCGGACACCGCCACACCGTGCGCGGCGTCACCCCGGCCGCGGTCGCGGCGATCCGCACGTGCACCGTCTCCACCGTTCCGGCCTCGTCCAGCGCGAGAAGACGGGACACCACCAACCGGCGTGTCAGGGCCCGGTCTGGTGACACGGGCGTGGGTGACGACGTTTGCGCGGCAGCGGCGGGCGGCGGCCGGAGGCCGTCCGGGACCGAAACCGCCGGCGGTGGAGACGACTTCGCGCTCATACCCGCAAGCACACCCCGCCCTCGGGCCGGCCGACACAGGAATGTGCATCCCCACGACGGCCAGGCCACGCATGTGCCGGCCGCTGTTGGGCGGGCCACGACAGCAGATCGGTCAGTCCGTGACAGCCAAGAATCCCGCGATCAGCCGGACAAACCCCAGCTCAACACGGAGAAACCGAAACCGGGAACGCTGTCATCAACCCGTTGACACCACACCACACATTCACAGGCACGCCGGGACGCGGATAGGGCTCCGGCGGGGCGTAGGGGTGGGAGTACATCTTGTCGACCAGGTCGACTTCGACGTTCGCGGTGCCGGTGGCGCCACAGCGGTCGCGGGCGTGGGCGGCGAGAAAAGCCAAGGCCGACATCACCCGGTGGACCACTCCGTACGCCTGGAGGGCGCGCACCTGTCCGTCGTCGCCGTCCGAGTGGAGGTACGCGTCGCGGAACTCGGTAGCGGTTGGCGGGGGCGAAGCAGAAGACGGCCTCGGCGGGAAAGGCGGAGCCAGCCGCGGCGAGCCTGTCGCTCAGCCATCGCCGGAAGGGGTTTCAGGCGAGTTCGAACCCACTTCGGGTGACACCGTATTCGTCGGATGTCACCCGGCATGTGTAGTGGCGGCCCGGCAGGTCCGAGGGGTCGATCCCGAGTTGTTGCGCCAGTGTGGTGGCACCCGTCCTGTACGTGCGGGAGGAGTCGTCGACGGCCCGGAAGTGCGCTACAGCCCCGCGCAGTTCCACCACGACGAACGCCATTCGCTCCTCTTCCCCGCCCTCCGGCCCCTCATTGTGCCCCTCAGAATGTCGGGCATCCATCGAATGATAACAAATTCCACAATGCGGGTGGTCTCGCGAATCATCCATGGAAGGGATCATATCCCCATCGCTCGGGGCGTCGATAAAGGGAAGCAACACGGCCCATATCCCAATTGCACACGACACCGAAAGACATCTCACGTGCCTAACAAGTCAAGCCGCGATGGCCAGATCCGTTGAGGAGGAGGTGAACGCGTGTCGCTCATCGAAGTGTTTTCCGGTTTGCAGGCAGTGGTAGAGCTGTCCGATCATCCGGTTGAACAGGTGCCGCTGGGCCTGGGCGTGCCAGTCGCCGTGTTCGCGCCTTCGCCGGTAGTGGGCGTCGGCTCCGGGGGACGCCTGAAGAGCGGCGAAGGCCCAGAGGAAGCCGGCGGTGATGAGCCGGTCGTTCTTGATGAAGCGACGCCCGACGTAGCGTTTCTTGCCCGAGGCGCGCGTGATGGGGGCCGATCCCGCGTAGGCCTTGAGCCCGCGGGCGTCGGCGAAGCGGTCGCGGTCGTCTCCGATCTCGGCGAGCACCCGGGCGGCGAGCTGGACCCCCAGGCCGGGGAAGCTGAGGAGGATCTCAGCGTCCGGGTGCCGTCGAAAATGCGTCTCCACCGCCTCGGCGAGTTCGTCGGCCGCCGCGCAGGCCGCGTCCAACTGCCGTATCAATGCCTTGAGTTGGAGGCCCATGGCGTCCTCGACCGCCGCCGGATGGCGGGCGTGTTCGGCTCGGAAGATCGCCTTCGGTCGTTCGACCTCGGCGTCGATGCCGCGTTGGCGGCCAGCGCGTTTGAGCGCGGCGCGCAGCTGGGCGAGGCTCAGCCGGGAGGCCGCGGCCGGGGTGGGTGCGGCGGTCAGGACGGCGCGGGCGTCCGCCCGGGCCAGACCGTACTGCTTGCCTTGGAAAGCCTCCAGGGCGGCCGGGTAGTACTCGCGCAGCAGCGATCGAACCTGGTTGACCAGCTGTTGGCGAGCCCAGACGGCGTCCTGTTGGGCGCGGGCCAGGACGGCGATGGCGCGGGCGAGATCGCTGTCGGCCGGCAGAACGCGGTGCGCGTGCATGTCGGTGCGCAGGATGTTCGCCAGGACGAGGGCGTCGCCGGGGTCGGACTTCTTGCGGGAGACGCCGTGCCGGTCCCGGTAGCGCGCGGCGGACAGCGGATTGACCGTGTGGATCGGCCGTTCGCCCGTGCGAAGGGCGGCACCAGCAGGCCGCGGCCGGTCTCGATGGCCACCGGTATCGGCTCCTCGGGGCTGTCGCCGTGCTCGGCGAGCAGGTCCAGCAGGAGCCGGTAGCCGGCCGCGTCGTCGCCGATACGGCGTATGGCGAGCAAGGTGCCCGCCTGGTCGACCAGGGCGACGTCGTGGTGGGACTCGGCCCAGTCGATGCCGCAGAACACCGTCACATCCATCTCCGTTCCGTTGCTGTTCGCGCAGGTGGTGAGCCTGTGCGGGCCACGCGGCGACCTAATTCCAGGACTCGATCGGTCCGCCATCTCACTAGCCGTTCGCGGCACCAGCGAACCGCGGGGGCCTCCGTCTCGGGCAGAGCTCGACGGCTCGGGAGGAAGCGAGAGGTCACCCCGCGGAGGGCTCACACCACGACGATCAACGCCCGGGCACCGGCGGGAGTTTCGCGGCGGCCCGAGAACGCCGGGCGCCACCGTTCTTTCGTAAGGCCTCACCGGGCCGGGAAACGACAGGAGTCGGCCCGGCGCCCACGTGACCACCACGAAACCCGTCCCGGGACCACCACGAAACCCGTCCCGGATGGACCTGCCGACCTCATACCAGGCCTGGAAGACCTGACGAGATCCCGTACCCATCCGGCAACCAGTCCACCGACCCGCAAGGGGCCGGGCGGAACCGCCTACACACGAATTAGGAAACAAGACCTTGGGAATCACACCGGCAACCAAACTCCGCAACACCGAAAGGAAGCCGTCCAAAGCCCGGCGTCCGCGCCTTCACCACACCGGACGAGGACGCAGCCCCCGCCGAACTCCGCACCGAGGACGGACCCTGGGGCGGACACCGCACACAAATCATCGCCGCCACCGGCCCTCGACGGCGACCGCGAACCCACCCCCGGACACCACCGGGAACCCGCTGGCGACCCTCACGCCCGATCCCGCCACAAACCCCACCACCGAGAGCCGAACAACGCCACGCCACGCCCCTGCCCGACACCGACGAACCCGGCCCACTCGGAAACTGCGCCCGAAAATCGTGTGGAAATCCGGGCAGGAAAATCAGCCCGGGAGGGACTGTAAAAAGTTCGGCTCTGGCCCGTAATCGGTGGTAGCGCCGTGTAGTGATCACTGGAGGAGGATGCGGTGGCGGAGCAGGGGGAATCCGGCTCGGCCGTGCATCTGTCTCAGAGGGCGTTTAGTGTGGGCGAATTACTCCTTATGCCCTAGTAGGTTCCTCGCCAGGTTGGTGTGGTCTCGTCCGTGATGCGCTTGGCGAGGTTGTCGATCGACGCGACGTGGATCATGGCTTCGGAACTGGCGGTGAGGGTCTCGTAGTCGCGGGCGAGACGTCGGTGCATCATGATCCATCCGATACTCCGCTCCACTACCCAGCGCCTTTTGAGGACGTGGAATCCGCGAACTCCGGGTTTTCTGTCGACGACTTCGACGTCGATTCCGAGCCGGGCGCCGTGCTCGACGACGGCTTTCTTGAAGCCGGTGTCCACCCAGCTCTTGGCGATGGTCGGGTACGTCTTCTTGGCTTGGTCGAGGAGGCGTATTCCCAGGGCGTTTTCGGAGAGGCTCGCGGCGGTGACGGTCACGGCGAGGACGAGGCCGATCGTGTCGGTGAGGATGCCTCGCTTCCGGCCCACGATCTTCTTTGCGGCGTCCGTTCCCTGGCTGGTCAGGGGCACGTTGGTGGAGGTCTTCACGCTCTGGGTGTCGATGACGGAGCCTGTGGGTTCGGGCTTGCGGCCCTCCTTCACGCGGGCCAGTGCGGTCAGGTCGTAGTTGAGCCGGGCGAAGATTCCCTCGTTGCGCCACGCGGCGTAGTAGGCGTAGACCGTGGCGTGGGTCGGAAAGTCGTGTGGAAGGTATTTCCAGGGAATTCCGGTGCGGTTCACGTAGAGAATCGCATTGAACACGTCGCGGAGGTCGACTTTGGCCGGCTGGCCGGTGGGTCTGCGGTCGAGCCGGGCTTTTTGCCAGGCCGTCAGGGTCGGCTCGATCAGGGCCCATCGGGCGTCGGACAGGTCGCTGGGGTACGGCTTCCGCTGGCTCACGGAAGAGCTCATACACGAACAGCCGCGCCGAGAACCGTACTTGGCTGATAGGGAGTTTCTGTGCCATCGACAAGCTAGACGGAATCCGGGTGCGATGAGCGGAGCAATCAGGCACCTGAGGTCAGAGCTTCGCGGATGCCAGGATGCAGGTATGGCGCAAATCACCCCGAATGCCACTGGCAGCGAAGCGACTTAACGTCTCAATCTATTCTTAAATCCCCACTGACTTCATCCTGGGAGACCCCGCGCCGGATAACCGGGGTTCCACACCGGGATCGTCCTCGCCCGTCCCGAGGCCCGCCGTCGAATCAAGGGCCGGGGCAGGCCGCGGACCCGCCACTCCCGATCAGGGCCTGGTCGTGCGCGGATCGGATAGTCGCGTGTCCGGTCCGCAGGTCATCATGTGATGCCTTCAACTTCCCTGACACGGACCGTCCTTCGGGAATGCCGGCCGTGTCGTCCGAGATCGGAATTCCCTTGCGTAGACGTGTCCTGGGCATGAGCGCCTTTCTGATGGCTTCGAGTGCCCTCTTCACTGTTGTCGCCGCCCCCACCGCCGAAGCGGCGTCCCAATGCCAAAAGAACACGCGGAGGTTCGACATTCCGTGGGCATCGGACGTTTCGGTGACCATCCAGTTGTGTGTGAACGGGACGGCCTCCTCGCGACGAGCGGTGGCGACCGTGACATGGGACCGGGGCGACGCCAACGGCGCATCGCCTTTCGAGAAGTTCGACGTCTTCGTACGGCTCGAGCGCAATGACGTCTCCAAGTCGACCCGCCACGGGGACATCGACTTCAAAATCAACGGATCCGACTGGGGCGCCACGGCGATCGCCTCAGAGGCAGTCGTTCCCCAGCCCAGAGGGGGCTGGACGGCCGACGGCGTCGTCTACTACAACATCAACAACGACGGTGAAGGGCAGAAGACCTGGTCCCTGACCGGCAGCCCGAAGATGAACTGACGGACACCACCCACGCGCCGAATCCTCAAGCACGGAGGGTTCGTGGCGAACTCCGGTCGCAGCGGGCATCGAGGCGCGGACGCGCTCGATGGATACCTCTTCAAGAGAAGAGCCTCCGAGCCCGATGACTCGGCCGGGCCGCCGGTTCGTGGCGGTCGACCGCGCCGACAACCGCAGCCCCGCGGTCACCACGATTGCGGGGCTGCGGCCTTGCCCGGCCCACCCCGGGCCTCGTGTCAACGGTCATTGGGACACCCGCCGTTGTGGTCGCAGGCTGGTGGCCATCTGCCACCTACCAGTCGCTCGGCGCCGTCCTGACCGCCCACCAAGGCGCGCACGGCCCGGCCCTGGCCGGTTTCGACCTCGTGATCGTCGACGAGGCCCACCGCACCACCGGATCCACCGGGAAGGAATGGGCCGCCGTCCACGACGACACCCGACTCTCCGCCACACGACGCCTCTACCTCACCGCCACACCCCGGGTGCGGGAACCGCCCGGCAACAGCGCCTACAGCGAGGCCACCGCGCCGCACGTCGTGTACCAACACGGCGCCGCCCTCCTCGACCTGAAGACAGGCGACCTGGTGTTCCTCAACCCAGGGCGTCGAGGACCTCGTCACCGCCGACGCCGATCAGGTGGTCGGTGCATCCTGCCGTGACGGCGGGCGCCAGGTAGGCGCGGTCCATGGCCTGCATCAGATCGAGAACGCGGGCCGATCCGTCACCGGCAACGGCAGCGTGCCGTCCAGGCCGGTGTAGTGCACGGTGCCCGCGCCACCGAACGTCACCCGCAGGTCCAGGCGCGGGAAACGGGCGGCGATCGATCGGGCGCCGGCAAGGTCGACGGCGGGGGTGTGGGTGTCGTGGTAGACACACCCGACCACGTCGCCACCGTGTTCCTCGTCGGCGGCCAGGGCGCCGATCGTTCCCGAGTCCAGGCCGCCGGACACGTCCGCACTCCACACCGGGCCCCGGCCCGCGGCCAGGCGTCGGCGGACGGCATCCGTCAGGGCCGGGCGCAGCAGCGCGGCGGCCTCGGCCAGCGAAACATCTTCGTGGGGGCCACGCACGTCCCGCTCCCTCCACGCGCCGTCGCCGTCCAGGACCAGGGCCCGCCCGGATCGGACCTGGCGGATCCCCGCGAAGCCGGGCCGGTCCGGGCTGTCCACGCCGCCGACGCTCATCTCCGCGACCAACGCCGTCCAGTCCACCGCCGCACCCGTCAGGGCCGCCGGCGGCGTCATCCGCGACGCCCACACCACGCCGCGCGGAGTGTGGGCGACGTACACGGGCCGGACACCGGCGAGGTCCTCGTACACCCACGTCTCGCGCTCGCGACGCGCCAACACCCACATCGATCCCGGCAACCCCGTCGGTGCCCGCACGTCCCCCCGCGCGAACGCGCCTGCCGCGGAACCCAGTTCGTGTTGGTCGGCGGTGCACTCGCCCACGGCGACCATGCGCACCCCGTCCCGTTCGACCGCCGGACGCGTCCTGGCTGGCCTCGCCGCCGGCGTCGACACCACCGTGATCGCCGCGCGGATCGGCGACACCGGCGAGGCACCCCCCGACATCGTCGAGCACGACGTGCACGCCCTGGTCGACGCGCTCGCCCGACGCGGGCTCCTCAGCGAGGCATGTGCGCCCCGAGTCCGCCGTTCCTGCGTGTCAACGCTCCGCGAATCCGCCGCCATTCGGACGAGCCGAAAACACCCGGTCTGGACGACCGGTTGTATCTCACCGGCCGGTGGCGCACACGCGGACATCACCGGGCCGCCTCACCCGACCACACAGCCACGCACCGGTTCGAAGGTGCATCACGGAGCGAGGGACCCTCACGTCTCCATCGAGGGATTGGGTCGGCCCGCAGTCGCGGGTACCGCTGCCCAGCCGCACCGCCATGACGGTGGCCCTGTCGAAGTGCGGTGCGCAAGGCGCCGAATATGGGTGTCATCAGGGTTTGGGGCCTGGCTGTCGGCCTGTCACCAGCCGGCCGCCGATCCCGAAGCCACGGCGCCGCGCGGCTCCGGTATTCCCTCGCTCACGTCCACCACGGCTCGAGGGAGACCTCTCGAACTTTCGATGATCACGGATCCTGAGTACCCTCCTTGCCACCGCGTAGCTTGGCAAGTAGCCCAATCCGGGCCGGAATTGGCTCGCCCACCGCGAGTTCACACCACACCGGCCGGGGTCGGCCGCTGCCACCGCGGCACCGTCGAACTCGAAGCCGCACTCGTCGCTCGATCCCTCGACGACGGTTCATCACTCGCGGCACCCTCGACCGTGCCCGCGGGCCATCGAAGAAGCGGTCATGCGCCGAACCATGTCAGCGGAGGAAGCCCTGTCCCTGCACAGGGAACGCTCCACCGTCGGCAAACGAATGAGTGCCGGTGCCCAGAGTTCGGTCTGGCGCATCGACACTCGAGGCGGACCCGTGTACCTGCGCGAGGAACGCAACCCATGGACCTCGGCCAGCGCGAGACAACCTCGCATCAAGCAGCGTTTGTGGCGGCCGGCCGACATCCTCAGGACCATGGGCTCGCAGTCCGAACGGGTGCCTCCGCTGTTGCACGACGGCGGAAACTGGATGATCGTCGCAGGTGTGACCGACACGCATCCTCAGCCCCTCAGAAAGTGTTGGGCAACTGATCGATTTCGGTCTGTTGTGTAGTTCGTGGGTGGCGTCCGACGGCGGTGATTCACGATCGCGGGCATGTGCGTGTGTGTCTGCAAACCTGCCTACGACTCGTCGTTGACGGATCGTCAATGGGCCGTGATCGAGCCGTTGTTGCCGGTTCGCGACCCCGCCCGAGGCGGTCGGCGGCTGAAATTCCCGCGTCGGTTGGTCGTCGACAGCATCCTGTACGTCCTGGTGTCGGGGTGTGCGTGGCGGATGATGCCGCGCGACCTGGTGCCGTGGGACGCGGCGTATCGGTGGTTTCGGGCGTGGGCGGCGGACGGGACGTGGAATCGGGTCCACGACGCGTTGCGGGACCGGGTGCGGATCGCCGACGGCCGTGATCCGCAGCCGTCGGCGGCCGTGCTCGACGCGCAGACCGCGCACGGTCACCAGGGCGGCGAGGCTATCGGTTTCGACATGGGCAAGCGCACCCGCGGCCGCAAGCGGCACATCCTCGTGGACACGTGCGGGCTGTTGTTGAAGGCGGTCGTACATGCGGCGAACGTGCAGGACCGGGCCGGAGCCAAGCTCGTCCTCGCCGGTCTGTCGAAGACGTTTCCCCTGGTGGGACTGGTGTGGGTGGACGGTGGATACGTCAATTCGGTCGACGACGGGCTGATCGGATGGGCGGAGGAGAACGCGGGCGTCAGACTGGAGGTCGTGCCGCGGAACGCGGACCTGAAGGGCTTCCACGTCCTGCCGCGCAGGTGGGTGGTGGAGCGGACGTTCTCCTGGTTGGGGCGGTGCAGAAGGTTGGCAAGGGACTACGAACGCAAGGCGGCGCACGCCGAGGCCATGATCAAGGTCGCCATGATCCGACTGATGGCGGCCCGTCTCGCGGGCGAGGAAATCACGCCCCGCGGCCCCATCGAGACCGAGGCCGCACGACGCCTCGCCGAGGACACCGAACGTCAATAGCCCCGGGTTGCCCAACACTTTCTCAGGCGCTCGGCCACAGTGGCTCGTCGAGGACATGCCGGAGATCGTCATGAACGACTTCGGTCGCATGACGCGCCCCTCTCTGTCAGTGTGTGGTGAGACGCCCGATAAATCCGGGTTAGCCTGAGAGGGCACGACAGGAGCACCACCTTCATGACCAGCCGGAATCCCGGCGGCGACCCGGCTTCCAAGCCCAAGCGCCGCACCTTCTCCCCGGAGTACAAGCTCCGGATCGTCACCGAGTACGACGGCGCCCCGGATGCCGCCGGACGCGGCGCGATCCTGCGACGCGAGCGCCTGTATCACTCCCACATCCAGGAATGGCGGGCCGCGCGCGACGCCGGCGCCCTCGCGAAACTCACCGACCGACGCACGAGCCCCGCCCGACCGAAGAAGCCCGCGGCCGAAGCCGAGAGCGAGAAGCTCCGGCGCAAGGTCGAGCGTCTGGGGAAGGAGGTGGCCAAGCGCGACGCCGCGCTGGAGATCCTGGGAAAAGGGGTCAAGCTCTTGGAGATGCTCTCCGAGAGCGAGGACCGAAACACACCCTGAACCACCAACTGACCCTGATCGTCAACGAGTTGGCCCCGCACATCGGGATCGTGACCGCCTGCCGACTGATCGGCCGCTCCCGCGCAACCCACCACCGCCACCTCCACCCGGTTGCCCCGATGCCTCGAAAGCCCCGCTCCGCGCCTGCCTCGGCGCTCGACGCGGACGAACGCGCCGCGATCCTGGAGTTGATGAACACCGGCGAGTACGCGGAACTGCCGCCCGCGCAAATCTGGGCCCGCGAGTTGGACGCCGGCCGCCATCACTGCTCGATCTCCACGATGT
The DNA here is from genome assembly GCF_044460165.1 of Embleya sp. NPDC050154. Taxonomy (NCBI): domain Bacteria; kingdom Bacillati; phylum Actinomycetota; class Actinomycetes; order Kitasatosporales; family Streptomycetaceae; genus Embleya; species Embleya sp. NPDC050154. The sequence continues at coordinate 137,588 of NZ_JBITJP010000030.1, read as the reverse complement.
ATCGCATCCTGCGCGCGGCCGGCCAGGCCGGTGAACGCCGCCGCCAGGCCACCCACCCCGCCAAAACCGTGCCCGGACTCGTGGCCCACGCCCCTTCGCAGGTGTTCACCCGGGACATCACCAAAGTGAGGGGTCCGGCCAAGGGCGTGTGGTTCCACGCCTACGTGATCATCGACATCTTCAGCCGATACGTGGTCGGCCACACCGTGGAGCGGGCCGAATCGGCCGAACGAGCAAGGGAATTCGTCGCGGACGCCATCGAGCGCAACGGCCTGGTCCCCGAGACCGTCCACGCCGACCGCGGCACGTCGATGACCTCGAGGAAGGTCTCCCAACTCCTGCTCGACCTCGGGGTCGTCCGGAGCCATTCCCGGCCGAGGGTCTCCAACGACAACCCCTACAGCGAGGCGAACTTCAAGACCATCAAGTACACGGGCGACTTCCCGGGCTCCTTCGACTCGCTCGCGCACGCCCGCGAGTGGTTCGAGGCGTTCATCGCCTACTACAACCACGAGCACCGACACTCCGGGATCGGCTACCACACGCCCGCGTCCGTGCACTTCGGCACCGCCGGGCAGGTCCGCGACCAACGCGCCGTCACCCTCGCCCGGGCATACACCGCCCACCCCGAACGCTTCGGACGACGCCCCACACCCCCCGAGATCCCCACCACCGCGTGGATCAACGACCCCACCAAACGCAGGGAAACCGAACCGCACAGTTCATAGCGTCACGGACGTCTCATTGGACTTGAAATCTTCCGCGCGGAAGCGGTCTGGCGCTGCCCGACAACTGGGCGCCGGACGGGAACACCGGTGCGTACATGGCGCAACAGCTCGCCAGGCACAGTTTGCGGTCAGACAGCGTGCGCGCCGGGCAGTATGCGGATCGGTACCCCCTGCTCGGCATTCCGCGTGGCGCGCTGTCGTTTGCGAGTCACCGGCAGCCATGGCAATCCGTACCCTTCGGCATGGTGCACAACGACCTGCATCCCGAGAACATCCTGCGTTCCCGCGGCGAGACGTTCGTCATCGACTGCGATCTGGCCCAGTGGGGCCCGATCACGCGCGGGTTGGCCCAGCATTGTGCCGAGTTCGACTACGCCCCTTCCCAACTGGCGGAGATCAAGGAGAGGGCCGCGAATCTCCGCCCGGACGCGGCGTCGTCGATCGAGGCCGACTTCGATCGCTTCATCGGCTATGAAAGGGAATTGAAGGCAACCAGTGCACCCCTGCGTATCGAGGCGGGTCTGGCGAAGTTGGCCAAGATGTCCGCGAGCGAACAGGAAAGCGGTCTGTGGGCCTTGGCGGCGTCGGTCACGGCGCTTGTCAACGCCGCCGTCGTGCAGGTGTGGGGGCGAGAGCCTCTCGAACCGGCCCAGGTCGCCAAGGTCGCCGGATCATTGCTGCGTACTCTCGCGGCGTCGAAGCCGAGCGCCCGCATCCTCGAACTCGGCACCGGGGCAGGGGCCTCCGCTGCTTGGCTGTTGAGCGGAATGTCCAGGGACGGCAGTCTGCTGACTGTCGAGAGCGACGACCGCCTCTGTGCGGTGGCCGAGCAAGCTCTGGGAGGGGATGAGCGGATGAGCGGATCGTCCACGGTGATGCGGCTCGGCTGCTCGACGAGGTGGCCGGCAGCAGTTTCGATGTCATCTTCGCCGATGCCTGGATCGGGAAGTTCGAGCGATTGGACGAGGCACTGGCCCTGCTCGCGCCGTCGGGCCTGTACATCGTCGACGACCTGTTGCCTCAGGGAACCTGGCCGGAGGGGCATGGTCCCCGCGCCGAGGCGCTGACCCGGCAACTGTCAGCGCACCCGTCTCTGGCTGTGACCACGCTCGCCTGGGCGTCGGGGATCCTCATCGGCTCACGTATCCGAGAAGGCTGAGCCGGTGAAGGATCGTGTACATCTCGCCGTCCCGAATAGCCCACCCGATCGGACACGTTCGGCCGCCCGCCCGGGCCTGAAAGGGCCCGGGCGGGCGCGTTCGCGCGTTCGCGGGGTTCAGTTCGCGACGGGGGCGTCCAATAGTCGTCGGATCGCGTCGCCGATGAACCGGGCGCCCGCGGAGTCGGCGCCGCCGCCGGTGAGGTGGCCCCACTCGCCGGGGATCACCTCGACGCTTCCGTTCGTGATGTGGGAGGAAGCCCACTTCTCGTCCTCGGGCGGGAAGTAGAGGTCCTTTTGCGCTGGGAGGGCGATCACGCGAGCGGTGATCGCGGCGAGCGCCTTGGTGACGTCGCCGTCGTGGCCTTCGGTCGTGCCGACGTCCGCGTGCTGCCACGTCCACAGCATCGCCAAAAGGTCGTTGATGTCCTGGCCGGCGAAGTTGGCCTCCCAGAAACCCGTGAGGAAGTCGTCGAGGGACGCGAAGCCGAGTTCGCGGTGCCGTTCGTTCCAGTAGAAGGCCTGCGAGAATCCCCAGCCGGCGTACACGCGGGCGAACGCCCGCAGCGCCGCGGCGTGGCCGGGTGCGTGTCGGTCTTCGCGTGCGCCGGGTGCGGCGGTCAGGACCGCCCTCAGTCCCTCGATGAACACCCGGTTGTGCGGTGCGGTCTTCGGGGAGCCGCAGAACGGCAGGGCGCGGGCGACCATGTCCGGGTGCGAGACCGCCCACTGGTAGGTCTGCAAGGCCCCCATGGAGCAGCCCACGACCAGTTGCAGGCGTTCGATGCCGAAGTGGTCGTGGACCAGGTGGTACTGGGCGCGGACGTTGTCGCGCACGGTGACGTCGGGGAAGTCGGCCGCGGCGTTCGGCTCGGGGGTGTTCGACGGTGACGAGGAGACGCCGTTGCCGAACAGGTTGGGGACGATGACGAAGTAGCGGTCGGTGTCCAGGGGTCGTCCCGGGCCGATGAGCCATTCGTTGGCGGTGTGGTCGCCGGCGAACCAGGTGGGGGAAAGAACCGCGTTGGACTTGTCGGGCAGGAGGGAGCCGTGGGTCTGGTAGGCGAGTCGGGCGGGGGTGAGTAGGCCGCCCCTCTCGAGTGCGAAGTTCGCGAGTTCGAGGGTGGGCTGCTTGGTGCCGGGCATTACGTTGCGGGTCCTTTCGGGGCAGGGGATGCCGGTGAGGCAGTCAGGGCAGGTGGGCGGAGGGTGTGAGGAGCGGGTTTCTCGCGACACGTTCGGCCACGGCGGTGGCGGTGGCCTCGTGTCCGGCGCGGCAGATCAGTTGGAGTGCCACGGGCAGGCCGTCGACGGTCCCCACCGGGATGCTGAAGGCGGGCAGGCCCAGAAGGTTCCAGGTGCTGGTGAGGGAGAGCAGGGCGTCGCGTACGGCACCCGAGGGCCGATCGCCGATGTGCAGCCGGCGTGTGTTCAGTGGTGGCGCGGTGATCGGGACGGTCGGCATGGCGATGAGGTCGTGCCCGTCGAGCAGGTCCTCGGCGTGGCGGGCGGCCACCGCGCGTGTGGCGAAGGCGGCTTCGTACGCCCACCTCGGCACCGTCGCCGCGGCGCGCAGTCTCTCCAGGACCTCCTCGTCGAACAGCCGTGGCGCGTGTTTCATGCGTGCGGCGTGCAGGGTCGATGCCTCGGTGCCCTGGATCGCCGCGAAGGCGTCACGGCATGTCGGTGCCCAGGTCCAGTCGACGTGTCGGGCACGGATGCCGATCTCTTCCAGGGCTCGCCGTACGACGTCGACGACTCGCGGGTCCCGCTCCGCGGGCTCGGCGGCGGACTCCAGCCATGCGACCCGGGGAGTGGTGACGGGCCCCGGGAGCGGGGAGTCTGCGTTTGTCGTGGTGGCGGCGAGGATCCGATGGACGGTCAGGCAGTCGGCGGCGGTGGCGGCCAGGACGCCGACGTGGTCGAGCGATCGGGCCAGGGGCAGAACACCGTCGGTGGGTATGGCTCCATAAGCGGGCTTGAAACCGGCTACGCCGCACAGCGCGGCGGGGACTCTTACCGAACCACCGGTGTCGGTGCCCAGGGCGTACGCCACCTGGCCGGCGGCGACCGCGGCCGCGCTTCCGCCGCTCGACCCGCCGGACATGCGGGTCAGGTCGCGCGGGTTGCGGGTGGGACCGTGCATCGAACGGTCCCCCATGGGGCCGTACGCGAACTCGTGCGTGGTGGTCTTGCCGACGATCACCGCACCGGCGGCACGCAGGCGCCGGACGCACGTCGCGTCGTGGCGGGCGACGCGACCCGCGAGATGGGCCGACCCGGCGGTGGTCGGCAGCCCGGCCACGTCGATCATGTCCTTGATGCCGACGGGCAGTCCGTGCAGGGGGCCGCGGTCCACGCCGTCGGCGAGTTCACGGTCGGCCGTCAGCGCGGCCGCCAGCGTGCCTTCGGTGTCCACGAACGCGAAGGCGTTGACGTCCGGATCGGTGCGGGCGATGCACCGCAGCGCGGCGTGGGCGAGTTCTCCCGCAGTGGTGCGCCCGGACCTGAGGTCAGCGGCGAGTTCGGGGATCGTGCGGCCGGCGAAAGGGCCGGGGGGTGGCGTGGTACGCGCGAGGGTGGAGGCGTGCTGCGTCATGGCGGGATCCCGGAGATGGGGGCGGTCGGGGTGGGTCTCGCAGGCGGTCGGCCTCAGACGGTCCGGAAGCCGGGGAGAAGTCCGAGGATCGGGACGATCGACACGGTGCAGACCGCCATCGTGGCGGTGTACGCGACCATCGGCTGGATGTGCGCGGGCAGTCTGCGCGCGGCGGCGTCGGCCAGTGGCGGAGCGATGGCGGCGCCGAGTGCAGCGCCCGCGAGGATCGACGCCGGTGATCCGCCGTAGGTCAGGACGGTGGCCGGTGTGACCGAGACGATCGGAACGAACGTGGGGTACATGCCGTATCGGGCCCAGCGCCGGCGCCACAGGACGACTCCACAGGCCCCGGCGAGGAGCTGTGCGGCCAGGAGTTCGGGAAACAGGCCGCTGCCGTAGGACACGGCGGCCGGGTTGACGGCGAAGGCGGCGATGGTGCCGAGCAGCAGCCCCGCGCCGGCCCATTCGTTGCCGTAGAAGTGGGCTTCGGTGAAGTCCGCGAGCACCCGACGGACGACCCAGGTCGACTGCTGCGCCCGAGGCCGCACGGTGTCGGTTTCCTCGGTGCCGGCGGCGGACGTCTCCGGTGGGGGGACGCGTGGTCCGGCGGCAGGGCTTGCCAGCCACGGCAGGTGCCGGCACAGGGTGAACGCGAGGGCGCCGCCGAGACACATGCCGGTGACGCTCCCGGCGATCGGGGACAGGTCCAACGGCGTGCTGACCTCGTTGACCATGAGCAGGGACAAAGGCGTCACCAGCAGCACTCCCAGGGCGGCGCCCGTCGCCGCCACCGCCCAGCCGCGTCCGTACATCACGACGACGGCCGGCGGCACGGACACGAAGGGGGCGAAGGTGGGTTGCCACAGACCCGAGGAGGTGAGGGTCCAGCCCCACGCCAGGTTGCTGGCCAGGAGGGCGAGTCCGGCGCTGATCGCGACCCAGGGCCACAGGTCGGTGGCGCACGCGAGCGGGAAGCCTCTGCGGCGGGGGGAGCCGTAGTGGGCGAACGCGGCGCCGGCGATCATCAGCAGTCCGCCGGGTGCCGACTTGTACAAGGTGGCCTCGGTGGTGTCGCCCAAGACCCACCACAACAGCCATGACGGGGAGGGATAGTCGAGGGCCCAGTCTGTGTACGCGGGAAGCGATGACGGGAACCACTCCCCCAGGGCGTCCAGCGAGATGCCGACCATGACACCGGCCACCAGGGCCACTACGGCCGGCGTAGGCGCGGAGAACGCGCGGCGCGGCAGGTGCCGGTCGTCGATCGTGGAGCGAGGCACGCGACCCTCCTCATCTCGGAAAGGCCGGGCTCAGCGTGTAGCCGAGCATCGTGTCGTACAGGTCGGTCCTGCGGTCGCGTACCAGGTCGTTGAGCTGGTTCCAGATGGGCGCGCCGCGGGAGGCGACGACGTCGATGTCGGCGGTGAGGATGCGTTCCTCGTCCGGTCCGGCGACCTCGCCGATCGGCCAGCCGTTGGTGCCGGCGATGAGCGAACAGCCCAGGAAACGCGCGTCACGGTCGGTTCCGATCCTGTTGGCGGCGGCGATGACGACGTTGTTGACGTGGGCGGCGGTCATGGTCAGGTAGGCGGCCATGCACCGGCCGGACTCGTCGAAGATCGGCGGCGGCGTCCAGACCCAGTTGTTGACGCTGCAGATGATGTCCGCGCCATGGAGGGCCAGCAGCCGAGGCACCTCGGGGAACCAGATGTCCCAACAGATCAGGAGGCCGATCCGGCCGATAGGGGTCTCGAACACGGGGAAGCCGCGGTCGCCGGGGGCGAACCAGAGCTTCTCGATGTTCCACAGGTGGGTCTTGCGATAGTGGCCGACGTACCCGTCCGGGCCGACCAGGACCGCCGTGTCGTACAGCCGAACGCCTTCGCGTTCCACGAGGCCGGCGACAAGGTGGACACCGCGCTCGCGGGCGAACACCTCCCACGCGCGGACGGTGCCGCCCGACGGGACCTCCTCGGCGTGCGCGTACGCCTCTTCTCTGGTGGCGAACGTGTATCCGGTGGCGCACAGTTCCGGCAGAACGATCAGCGTGGCGCCGTCGTCGGCTGCCCGAGCGGCCAGGGCCAGGCCTCGCGCGACGTTGTCCTCGCGGTTGCCGAGTCCGACCTGGGCGTCACACTGGACGACGGCGATCCGGGCGGGACTGACCCGCCGGTCGGCCGGGGCGGGTGGGCGCACGGCCTCCGTGGGTGGCTGGGTCATGACAGTCGTCGCCTCTTTCCGGTGGGGAGCGTTCGATGGTCCGGGCGGTTGTTGACTCGCTCACGGATAGCACCTGAAACGGCAGGAACAAGACCGAAACGATCACGGGTCGCAACGTCCCGCGTTACCCAAACGTTTGCGCCAATCGTTTGGGCTATCATGAAGCGCACCAGGACCACCGTCAAGGGGGGCCGGGATGGGAAAGGACTGCCATGTCGGAGAGTAAGCGACCGGCCACATTGCGCTCCATCGCGGAGGAACTCGGTCTGCACGTCTCGACCGTTTCGCGCATCCTGAACGGCACGGTCCCCACCGGGGCGCGAGCCGCCTCCAGCTCCACCGCGGAACGGGTGCGCCGCCGCGCCGACGAACTGGGCTACCGGCCGGACCCGCACGCCACCGGGCTGCGGACCCGGCGGAGCAATCTGATAGGCGTCCTCGTGCCACGCCTGTCCGACCTGGTTCTCGCCACGATCCACGAGGGCGTCGAGGAAGCCGCCACGGCCCATGGCCTGGCCACCATCGCCGTCAACACCCTCGACCGGCCCGAGGCGCGCCGCCGGCGCACCGAGACGCTGCTGGCGCGCCGGACCGACGGCCTGATCTTCGGCGACGCCCGGTCCGACGATGCCTTTCTCGCCGAGCTGGCCGCCGAAGGCACGCCGTTCGTGCTGGTGAACCGACACTCCGCCGACCATCCGGCGGTCACCTGCGACGACCGGCTGGGCGGCCGGCTGGCTGCGGATCACCTGCTCGGCCTGGGACATCGCGAGATCGGGATCATCGCCGGCGAGCCGTTTGCCAGCACCGCCACCGACCGCGTCGCCGGATTCCTGGAGCGATGCGCCGAGGACGGAGTGCCCGTGCCGGACGGCCGGATCGCCCGCAGCGGCTTCGACACGCACGCGGGCCGCGAGGCCGCCGAGAGGCTCCTCGTGGGCGAGAGTCCACCGACCGCGCTCTTCGCGGTCAACGACTTCGCCGCCATCGGCGCCATGGGCGCGGCCCGCGACCGTGGCCTGCGGGTGGGCCGAGACATCGCGATCATGGGCTACAACGACACGGCGCTCGCCGCCGAACTGCCCGTCCCTCTCACCAGCGTCGACTCGTCACCGAGCGAAATGGGGCGCCGCGCCCTGGAATTGCTCGTCGGCCTCTTGGCGGGCGAGAAGCCCGTGTCGGAGCGCCTGCGCCCGGTACTGACCGCCCGCGCCTCCACTGCCTGCCGTCCGCGCCGCTGATACGCGGAGCACGATCGCGGATGGCGCAACCTCCGGCGGGTGCTTGCTTGCGGCAATCCCCCATCCGGCGTCGCCGACCGCCGCAGCCGGTGCCCGGTGCCGGTTTCGCGGCCGGGCCCGGACGGCACTCCGGCCGCCGCTCGCGACGCCCAACCCGCGTATCGGGGCGTACGAATGTCGATCCCCCGCGGCTCCTCGGGGTGACCGGCCGCCTGGTACCTCGACCGGCGCATCGCGGAATCGTGGAGCCTGGCCGACACAGTCGGCGTGCACCCGGAGTATCCGTCGGACCGGGCGAAGCGCCGGCCAGGACACGGCAAGCCGGTCGACGACGTCTGGCTGCCAGCCACCGAACCGGACTCCGCCGCCACCCATCCCCCGCCGCCCGGCGCCATCGGCGCGACCCGGAGCCGCCGGCCGCCGCGCCCTCGGCCGGGGCGACCACCAGGTCCCGGCGGCCGAAACTCCCGGCCGAATGGATCGCCGCGCTGGACGCACTCGACATGCGATGGACATGACGAACACAGGTCTGGGGGATCGGGGCGGGGTCGCTAGCTTAGGCCTGCGCCCGGGCCGCCCAGTTCGCGTCCCACATCGCGGGATTGCTCCGATCGTCGTGCCGGGCCGCTCCTCGATTCGGCCGCCGTGGTGCTCGCCGACCAGCCGGGGGGACGACCACGCGTCGCCGCCCGAGAGGGCGGGGCCGAGCCCCGGGCGGCCGCGCGTCCAGACCGCCGTCGCGCATGGCGATCCTGGGGTCCACCGCAGAAGAGGCGGCCGGTGCCGGGCGCTTCGGCGCGGCGCGGGCGGCCTCCGCGGCGGTGGTGCGGTCGATGAACGCCTGCGACACGTCGCCCGGCTGTGGTTGCGCAAGCGCGGCGGGAGCCGGTGCCGGCCAAGGCGCGGCGTACGGGACGTGGACCTCGGGCACCGGCGAGCGGGCGATCCAGGGATTCGCGTACGCCGTCGGATGGGTGTCCCCGGTCGGGGCGACCGATCCCGACGGATCCGAAGGAGTCGACACCGGCGGGCCTCCTTTCCTCACGAGATTCCGCCTATCGTCTCACCGACCGCCGATACACATGGGAATGCGTCCGGTCGGTGGGGCTGCGCGAACTGTCCTTCGCGACGGAGACGATGGAAAGGCGTCGAATACGTGTGCGATCGACGCCTTCTCCGCGTCTCACGAGCGCCGGCGGGGGAAGGCCGGCGGCCCGTGGACAGGTCGTCACGTCTCGCCCCGCCGGATCCGGTCGGCGATGATCTCGATCTGATGGTCGAACAGTCGGTCCATGGTGGCCGTCAACTGGGGGTCCAGGTCCGGCCGTAGCAGGCCGGGTGCGAGGTCGTTGAGGCCGACGTGGTGGCCGGGGTGTGGAGTCCTTCGAGGCGTTCGAGGACGAAGGCGTTCAGGGTGGTGTTGAGGGTGCAGTTGATGGGTTCCATCGCGGGGTCGGGTGGGCGGTGGGTGGCGAGGAGGCGGCGGTACATCGCGCGGTGTTCCTCGTCGGGGCGGGCGGCGGCCTCTTCGGTCATCACGGCCCGGCAGGTGACGCCTTCGTCGTTGGTGAATTCTTGTGTGCGCTTGGTCATTGACCGCGATGGCATACGGTCCGCAGGTGTTGCGACTTGGAACCTGGTCGACCCACTTCACGACGCGGGACTTGCCCGAGTCGGCGGAACCGGACCTCGCGGCCCGAGGCGGGCTCACCAAGTCACGACATCAGGGCGGACCTTCGGCAGAGCCCACGGTTCCACCGCGCCGGTGACCAGGTCAGCCAGGAACTGAACCGCCCCGCCGGTGTAGTGCCACCACGCGGAGCTCCGCGAGGCGACGGTGACCGTCCACGCCTGCGGCCCGGCCGGGTTCGTGGTCCACAGGAAGAAGTCCCCCTGATTCGACTCGGCCCAGGGAAGCAGACCACCGGGTGCGGGGTACGGGTGGAGCGGCACGGCCAGGTCCGCTTCCTCGCACCATTCCGAGATGATTTGCAAGGTTTCCCGCACCCCTTGGACCCAGGCGCTCTCCCGGCCGGGCCCCGGACCGCCGATGCCGAGGAAATCGCCGAGCACGAAGCGCGGGTAGAGCTCGCGGAGGAGCTTGAAGTCGGCCGGCAGGACCGCACCGAGTTCGGTCTCCGCGGTCTGCCAGTCGATGTCTGCGGGCACCGACAGACGCAGCGCGGCCAGGCCCGGCACAGCCTGTTCCAACTCCGCGATCGTCTCCGCGGGTTCGGTCAGGCGGCGGATCGGTGTCTGGGTACCGGCGAAGTCGTCCATGCGAGCAGAGTGCCAGAGCGGCATCTCGCGCCCGCATGGTCCCGCCCCGGGGCCACAGGACTCGGTGGCGCCTGTCTTTCGGGGACTCGGATCGATCAGACGGTCAGGGGTCAATCACGAACCCCGTCCACAAGAATTCCCGGATCACCCACGTGTGGGGACTTCCCAAGATCAACGGACCGGGAACGGTACTCCGCCGATCCGGCAAGGGAAGAGGATCTCTTGGGCCGGGGCGGTCGAGGGGCGTGCTCGCGCGTGGGCTCTTGGCCCCGTGGCCGCAGAGGGAGTGCGGTCGCCCGGAACGCTGTGCGCCCCGGGCGGTACGTGCGGGCGGCAAGCCGTCGGGCTCCCGCGAGTTGCAGGTCTCGGCCGTTCTCAGGCCGCGGCCGTGGGGTTCGCCGGTTCGGCGTTGCGGCTGTGTTCGGTGTTGGCGCGGTGGGCTTGCTCGAGCCTGCCCTCGAGGATGGCGATGCGGCAGGCGGCCTCGATGGAGGTTCCGTGGTCGGCGAGTTCCCGGGCGCGGGCGGCGATGCGCAGTTGGTGGCGGGAGTAGCGGCGGTGTCCGCCCGCGGAGCGCTGCGGGGTGATCAGCCGGGCTTGTTCGACGGCGCGCAGGAAACTCGGTGTGGTGCCGAGGAGTTCGGCGGCCCGGCCCGTGGTGTATGCGGGGTAGTGGTCGTCGTCGAGACGGCCGGGGTTGTCTGCTGTCATCGCACCTCTCTGTGGAACGCGTGGAGGGGCCCTGGTGCCGTTGGCACCAGGGCCCCGAAGGAACTGCTACACCATCCGCCGGCCCTGACACTGCGCCGGCCTGTTGTTTCCGCGGGCCCGACCGAACCGCGGTCGGGGGTGCGGGGATCGCGGTTGCTCGACCGGAGACCACCTCACTAACGATGTCCTCTGCGGTACCCGGGCCCAGACTTCCGCCCGGGCGATCCCGATGGCGCTTCCACTCCCTCGTTGTTTCCTCTGTGACATCTACTGCGTACTGCGGGTACTGCCACTACGGGTACTGCGTACTGCCGGTACTGCTCTGTCGGTTACTGCGTACTGCGACTGCTCTTCTGCGTACTGCCGGTGATTCGTACTCCTCGGTGGCCTGTGACAGCGCCACGCTTCGGCAGCCGGCCCCGTCGCCCATCCTGCACCCTGCCTTGGCTTGGAACCCCACTGCCGAACCTCCCGGTGCGCGCGTCCGCAGCCGACGCCTTCACCGAGGTACCGCTCACCTACTCATCTGCGGGTACTGCGAATTGCACTTGCCGGTACTGCCACTGCGTCAACTGCGGTATTGCTCAGGGCGGCCCTGGTCACTGCGACCACCCGGTGCGTCCGTCAGTCCCGTCGCCGTCCTGCGACAACCGTGGCTTCGGGACTCCACAAGCGCACCGTCCTGCACCTGCCACTGCGACTACGGGTACTGCGGCCAGCAGTTCGTCTCTGCCAGGCCCTTCTGTCTCTCTGGGCTACGACAGAAACCATAACCACACCAACGTCCAATGTCTACTCCAGCCACAACAGATTTTTGCATCAGCGACAGTGAGGTAATCGCCCATTGGCGGCCATGGAAAACCGGCGGTGAGATCGTCACCGCCGGGGGTGGACGAACCACGGGCCGCGCCGGCAACGGACAGCCGGGAGCGAACGTCGACGGTCCCGGAATCCGGGAATCCGACGGACAAGTTGAGCATCACCGTCGCACCGGCCCGCTCCGCGACTTCCCTCGGACGGGTGGGGGTTGGGGCCGCAGTTGAGGGGAGGTCTGCGGGCGCGACGGCGTCGACCTCCAGGGCCGTCGCCGCGGTCCCAGGAGCGGCCGGGCCACGGCCCGCATCGAAGGTCCACGTCCGCATTTCGCCGCGACCAGGTGAAGCTCCTATAGATCGTCAAGCGGTCTGAGGGAGCTTCAACCGGATGTCCAGCCCACGACATTTCGGTGTCCACCCACACGGTGGTGGGCCCGACCCGTGGGTCGTCCGGGCCGGGCCCACCACCGAGAGCACCTTCCGCGCGAGCCCCGAAATCGTCACGGGCTCGGGGCTCGCGACGCGCCACCCGCCGACACACGCACCGTCAAGCGCGCCGACCCCGACGGAGTTCGGAACCGGCGAGACCGACATCGTCGAACGACAGCGACCCATGCTGGATCGCCGTACCCGAGCAGGTCATTGCATCCAAGCAAGCGACAGGTCAGGCATCTCGTGAATGATGAGCCCGCCACCGGGGCCGTGGGCCCCCGGAGCCCAGCTGCCTCACGGCGATGGGGGGCGCGGTCACGAGGGCGTAGGCGCGCGCGAGTTCCCCCAAAGCCTTGGACGCCTGTCCCGGGGAGGTGTCCGCGACGTGCTGGGCTTCTCGGCCGATGGCCCGCAGCAGAGCGTCGCGGGCCTCGGTGACGGAAGGCGGCTACTCGACCCGGATCACCCCTGCCGGGACCTCCCGGACGCCCTCTTCGGTAGTGCCTGCGGTGGGTACGGTTTCGCCGGTGGTCACGAATACTCCTTCGGATCGGACACGTCGAGTCGGGGTCGACCCGGATCCAAGATCCTTCACGACGGGGCGGGACCGTGGCATCCCGGAGAGCATTGGCCGATTTTAACTGTCTCGTTGGCGTGAACAGCCAGATTCGACGCCGATTGGCACTGACAATTCACCGTGGCTAGAACGACTGTCACTCCCGAGGCAGACAACATGTCGGGTGGTCGGAGGATGGCGGTAGAGGTGATCGTCATGGGCACGTCGAGCGGCGGAAAGAGCGGTGGGGGCAGTCGCGGGCGCGGCGGCCGGCAGACCGCAATGACGTCGGTCGCCGCCTCGCGGGTGCAGTCCGCGGCGGCGAGGAACCCGAGCAGCGCGTCGGCGAAGAGCGGCTTCGCCCCACGCGCAGTTCGAGGTCCGCGTGCACCTGCGTGGCACCGGCGTCCAATCCGTTCCACACCAGCTCTTCGATCGCCCCGACCGGATCGGTTCGTCGCGCAACCTTCTCGATGAAGTCGGGCTTCACTTCCACCGCAATCCGCATCCGGGCAGCATGGCACAGCCACCGGGCCAGTTCTGCCCTTCCGCTCGTCTCCGAGGCACCGCAATCTACCCCTGCGGGCGGACACACCTGACGGCACATCAGGCCAATCGGACCCGTGCGGGAGCGGCGACGGCGTACCACACGATCGCGAGGTGGAATGGGCTGGGAGCGAAGCACACTTCGCGGGTGATCGAAGGATGGACGTCCCCGACGACGACTTCGTCTTTTGGCCCGTCGCCGAAGGTGGTGCCCAGGGAATAATCGGTGCGTGACCCAGCATCGCTTTCTCGTTGCCCGGCAGGTCGGCACGGGGTCGTTCAGCCACCCGAAGGTCCGTTTGGATGTCGAGCGGGTCGAGCGCCTTCGCGGTGGCTCGTTGCACGTGGTGACGGATCTGGACGCGGCTCACGAGCTGACGAGGCTTGCAGTGAGGGAACTGGAGGCGTTCGGCACGGGCGGAGGTGAGGTTCTCGACGACGAGGAGATCGCAGTTCTCCTCGGAACCCTGGGCGCGGCGCTGAAACGCCTTGGCATAGCCCTCGGCGTGCCCTTCCGAGACTTCAGGGGCTTCAGGACCTACTGGAAAGATCAAGGGATGGAGGGCAGTTATCACGCGCGCCGGAGTTACCTCGACAGCGTGTTCGGTCCCGTCCTGCGCCGCTTGGACGAATACCATCCCCATCTTCGACAGGGCCAAGGGCGCAAGAACCGGATCACCGATGTCACTCGCCGCCGGCTTCGCGACGGCCTCGCGGGCCAGTGGTGGGGCGGGACGCTCGACGAGACGCAGTTCTTGAGCCGCCTGTACGACCTGGACAACCTGCCCAGCCGCGACGAGCGATTCACCACGGCCGCCCAGGACGTCTGGCAACACTGCGTCAACAACCCCAACGACTGGGACGAGGACTGGATTTGGGGCGACCCGCGGTTCGGGCTGGCCGACGACGAACCACTCCTGCGTTTCATGGCGGAGATGCTGCACCCGGCCGTGCGCCCCGATGCCGCCGAAGTCGTGCGTCTTCATGCGTTCTTCAACGAGACGCTGTCGCACGACGGCTATGAACTCGTCGAAGTGGACAGCATCAGCGGCGCACCGATCTTCGCCGCCCGCACGATCGGCGCCGGTGTGCCGGGCGCCATGAAGAACCTGATCTTCGCCGCGGACGGGCCGAAGCCGGAGTTCGTACTCGGCAACGCCATCAACAACGACATGCTGATGGTGAGGAACGAGCAGTTCTGCCTCGTGTACAGCCGGCCACTGAGCGCGTCCGGCCTGACCTGGGGCGAGATGATCACCTGGTGGCGGGATCGGGAATCCCTCCCGGCGGGCACGACGGACAACGACGTCGGTCGTGCCCTGTACAAGCGGCTGCGAGCGTCACTGCACAAGGATCCGAAGCGGCCGGAATGGCTCTCGCCGGAACAAACGGTGTTCCGCGCCTATTGCGAGCTGTTCCCCATCAACGAGTCGGGGGCCGGCCACCCGGCGCTGCTGCCGCAGGTCTACCTCCACATGGACCCCAAGACACGCAAGGAGCGCGGCGGCAAAGACAGCGCCCTCGGCCGCGAACGCATGGACTTCCTCCTGCTGCTTCCGCACGGCGTCCGCGTCGTGGTGGAGGTGCCCCCACCGCGCATCCCACCCCGCCCCGACCACGGGCGTCCTGCGTTGCGGCGCCGGGGAGCCAACCCCCTACGCCGACCTCCAACCCCCCTCCGGTCGATCCGACTCGCTACCGCCACCGCGGCCCTGGTAATCCGGGCCGAGTCGGTGCGTGAGGCTGTCGGGCACCTGGTGGATGGGGGTTCGACGCGTTGGTGAAGAATCACCGCATGCATGAAGTGTCGTCCGGTCCTTTCGGCCCGGTCCGCGGCTCCTTGTGTTGGGTGGAGTCGACGGGCGGTCCGCTGGTCGTGGTCCCCCTCTCGGCGCGAGCGGACTGGGCGGGCTCGTCGCAGTCGTGGGGTCGGACGGGAGTCCGTGAGGACTACGACCGTGCCTGTGACGTGGAGGGTTTGGCCGGCGTGCTCGCCGTCGGAACCGGCGGTGCCCGGGTGCTGGTGTTGGGCGATGAGCCGGCGAGCAGCTGTTTCGTGCCGGACCTGTGGGCGTTCGTGCGGTGGGTCGGGGCGGACTCCGAAGCGGAACTCCTTGCCATGGCGGAAGCCGTCATCGCCGATTCGGCGACCGTGTGGGAGGACTGCGGCGTGTGGGAGACGGACGGGGCCGCAGTGCTGATGGACGCCGTGATGGCCGGGGACGCGTTGGACGTCGGGTATCCGGGCGGGGGCGCTCTTCCCGAGCAGGCGCCCGTCCCGGTCGAGGCCGGTCGATGGCGCGTGAGTGCCGCATACGTGGATGGGGACGACGCGTCGGTGGGCGTGGTCCGGCTCCTGCCCGCAGCCTGAAAGCGGGGCCTGCCTCGGCCGCTGCGGATGCTTCGTTCGCTCTACAGGTCGGCCCGGGCCAGGAGTGCTTCCGCCTGTTCCCGGGTGAGTATCGGCGGGGCCGGTGACGGTTTGCCCCCGACGTTGGGGTTGCGGCGGTACCTCAGGGCCCACTCGGCGACGGGGTTGTCGGTATGCAGCGTGGCCACGATCCGCTCGCGCAGGGCCGGAGGGGTGTCCGGGCGGGCCGCGATCGCGTTGCGGACGAACATGTCCGGATCTTCCGCGAGTTGGTCGCGCAGGTCCGTGGGAAGGTCAGGATGGTCGGCGACGGCCACGCGTACGGCGGAATCGGGGTCGGCGGCCAACTCCGGCGACGGGGTCACGAATTCGACGGCGGCGGCGCGGGTCTCGGGGTCGGCGAGGAGGGCGGGCAGCAGGTCCGCCGGCGGGGCGTAGTTCCGGACACTGTCCCTGCGGACTTGGGGGTCGGGATCGGTCATCAGGGCCCGACGCACCCGGTCCGGGGCATCGTGCCAGTGGTGGATGATCTGCCGGCGCACACGGGGTTCCGGGTCCGCGGCCAGGCGGGCCGGCAGTTGCGGCGGCAGATGATCGTTCCCCGTGAGGAACATCCGCACGGAGGGATCCGGATCGTCCGCCAGGCGGGCCGGCAGTCCCGGCGGATCGTCGGCGACGCTGGTGGCGATCCCGCACCGGACGATCGGCTCCGGGTGCTCCGCCAGGCGGGCTCTGATGTCGGCGGGGACGGAGGCGTTGACCGAGAGGGAACGTATGGAGCCGAGCGCGATGATCTCCTCGATCATCGCCTCGGTCAGGTCCCGGCGCAGCAGCGCCACCGTGCGGCGGGCCTGCGGGTGTCGAAGCAAACGCCACACCAGGTCGGCGGGAAGGTCCCTTTGGGCCGCCAACGCGCTCAGTTCGGCATCCAGAGTCATGGACCGCAGGCTAGCGGTCGGGGGGAATCCGTCGGTCGTCGTCCGCGGGTCGTCGCTCGGCCCGCATGGTTGTGGGGCGTTGCCCGCCGGCCGATGCGGGCGTGGACATCGGGCGGGGTTCGGTCATGGGTCGATCGGGCGGAATCCCGGGCGGGAGCGGGACGGGTGGCAGGGGTTTGCGGGCGTGGGCGATCGCGGCGTCCCGCCTGTGCCGGGCGGCGTCGCTCAGGCGCACGACGCGGTCCGGGGCGTGGGCAGCGGGCCACAGTTGGACGAGGTAGCGCTCGCCCGCCGGGTCGCCGGCGCTGCCGTCGTATTCCAGGTCGCGTCCGTGCGCGTGGACCCGGACGCGGTAGGTGGCCGCCCCGTCGGCGCCCAGGGGCAGGCGCACGGAGGGGACGTCGCCGGTCTCCACGGTGCGGAGGTCGTCGGTGTGCACGGTCAGCGAGGTCTCCGCGACGTCGTCCCACTCGCCTGCGGGTGTGCCCGGGTCCGTGTCGTGGACCTCCACCGTCAACGGCATCCGCGCACACGTCGCCAGTCCGGTGCTCACGCGGACCTCGTCGTCGCGAGCCTCGACGAGACCGGTGGTGTCCACGGAATACGACCAGTCCCAGGGAAACCTCTCCCCCGCGACCAGGTGCAGCGAGTGATTGTCGACGAACACGACACCACGCGCGGAAGCAACGACAGGAATCGCACCCACCTCCCGAACGGGAACATCCTCCACCCCGCACCCGGGAGCGGGGAACCGAAACCGGACGCTACGGTGCCGCACCGACAACCGCCGCTCGACCCCGCCACGCCGGCCCCGGCCCGGCCCGGCCGCCTCCGGCGCGGTCTCGCGACGGAGGGCGTGTCCGACTCGCCCTCGCCGGCGTCGGTCGGTGACGAAGCGTTCCTGGTCACCACCGCACTGATCCCATACGATCGAAAAGCGGTCATTTTGTGTCATTTGGCGAGGAGTGTGCATGCGGGCGACATGGAAGGGCTCCATCTCGTTCGGGTTGGTGAGCATCCCGGTCGAGTTGTACCCCGCAACCGTTTCGGAGAGTCGCTCCGCGGCGCATCAGGTTCATGAGAGCGACGGCGGCCGAATCCGATACCGGAGAGTTTGCGAGCTGGATGGCGAGGAGGTCCCGTACGCCGGGATCGCGAAGGCCTACGAGTCCTCGGACGGGCGCCAGGTCGTGCTCACGGACGAGGACATGGCCGAGCTGCCGTTGCCCAGCAAGAAGATCGTCGACGTGCTCGCGTTCGTCGACGAGGCCGACATCGACCCGCTCGCCCTGTCCAAGCCCTACTACCTCGGGCCCGCCGGCCCCACCGCGACCAAGCCCTACGTCCTCATCCGCGAGGCCCTCGCCGGACAGGGCCGGGCGGCGGTCACCAAGATCACCCTGTCCACCCGCGAGAGCCTGGCCCTGGTCCGCGTGCAAGGAGACATCCTCACCCTCCGGACGATGTTGTGGCCGGACGAGCTCCGTGCCCCCGAGGGCATCGCCCCGCGGGGCGAGGTGACCATCCGCCCCCAGGAATTGAAGATGGCCGCCTCGCTCATGGACACCCTCAGCGAGGACTTCGACCTGGCCGACGTCCACGACGACTATCAACGCGCCCTGGACGCCCTGGTCGAGGCCAAGGCCGCCGGCGCCCACTCCGACGAGGCCACCGAACGCACCGCGACCGCGGACAACGTCGTCGACCTGATGTCCGCGCTCACCGCCAGCGTCGAGGCGGCCACCAAGGACCGCCCCAAGGCCGCGAAGCGCACGGCGTCCAAGACCGCGGGCAGCACGAGGAAGGACGGCCCTGCGGCCCGAACACGCAAGAAGACCGGCTGAACCCGATCACCCGCCCCGCCGGGACCGGTCGAACCCGGGCGCCGGTCAAGGGGCCCTCCGTATCGCGGACGTGGGCGGCGACCCGATTCGCGACCTCACGCGGGCGGGTGGACCCGGCGGCGCCAGGCGACCGTGTCGAGGGAGTCCATCACCGCGTCGTTCGTGAACGGGCTGGGATCGTCCCACCCGATGTCCAGCCACGCCCACATCACGCTCCCGCACAGGACCCAGTGATCGGCGGCGCCGCCGTGCAGGGCACTGGTGCCCGTGACGGAGAAATACCTCGCCCGACGGTGTCCGGGCACCGACGCCTCACCCGGCGGCGGAACATCCAGCGGGCGCACGACAGCGTCGGGAACGTACGGCTCGATCATCGCCTTCCGCACATCCCGAAAGCACACGTCCAGGACCCGGTCGTCCTCGTAACGGATCCCGTACTGCGTCTGATGGCGGAACACCATCCTCGAATGACTCGCGTCCCAGGCCCACAACTGCAGTGGCGACTGCGGCACCACCAACGGAAACCCACTCGACTCGAACCTCACCCCGAACCCTCCCCCACAGCACGACCGTTGCCCGTCAACGCTCACGACCGCACCATCATCGCCACCACGACCACCCCGCCACGAAGGAGGCCACCACTTCCCGTCGGGCACGGGAGCCGCTTGGCGGATTCGTCAGCCCTCCCGGTACCGGGATGCGCAGTCGGAGCGGACGGTCGAAATCCCACTTCACCCCCTCCGCACGGCCCACGCATCCTCCACGCCCCGAACCTCCCTTCCCCGACCCGAAAGCCGCTCCCACACGCGACCACCCTCGCCACGTTCAGTCGTCGGCCAGGACGTCGTCCCACACCTGACCACCGTTCGCCCAGATCGACAACCAACGGCGCAGCGGCATGGCGTGGCGCAGCCCGTCGTGGGGGTTCTGCCCCCAGTCGCCCTCCCATCCGTCGGCGTCGTAGAGGAGTACCGGGTCGTCCACCGCGATCAACGACAGGTGCCATTCCATGGAGCAGCCGCCGTATGCCAGGTGCAGCCATGACGAGGGTGGTGCCCAGTGGCGGTGGTGTTCCGCGTCGTCGCGGATCGCGTGGGGCCAGTCGTGCACGTGTCCCGGGGCGCGGTTGCCGCGGCGCAGGGAGGAGAGTCCGGAGTCGGGTCCGAAGCCTCCGTCGCCGATCTCGGTGTAGAGGCGGCGCAGGAGTGTGGGCAGGGGTCGCCCGAGGAGGGACTGCGCCTCGTCGACCTGGTGCGCGGTGGCGGGTGGGAACAGGGGGCCTCGAGGGGCGTCGGCGTAGTAGGCGGTCACCTCCTCGGTGTGCGAGGGGAGTTCGAGGTCGGTGCCGTTCATCGCGCGGGACACGACGCGATCGCCGGAGCGGGTGAGGCGGTCGTGGCCGTGGTGTTCGAGGATCCAGGCGGTCGGGACGCGGGCGGTGTCGAAACGCCGCCCCGGATCCCAGGCGCGAGCGGTCAACTTCGCCATCAGCACGTCGTCGTCGCCCTCGTCCACGCGGTTCACCCCGGCCCACGAGATTCGACTCGCCGTCCTGGTCCGTGCGTACGCCGAGCACGACCTCGACCAGTGGACCGCGCTGCGGACACGAACCACACGCGGACCCGTCTACATCGGAATCCTCAACTCACCGCCCGGCGACAGGACCCACGACGACTTCCGCTCGCTCGATCACCTCCTTCCGGCACCGGACATCGAAAACCGAAACGACAGCCACTGAGCTCGCAGTAACGGCCGGCGGCCCGTGGGCCCGCACGTGACGGTGCGTCGGGGTGGTGGGAGTGAACGCCCCGGCCGACCTGCTGAAAGGCCTCGCCGAACGCGTCGGGGTGACATTCGTGTACGTGGGGTTCGACGTGGCCGCCACATCGTTGTTCGGCGGGGTACGCGGGGCCGGCTCGCCGGACGGGCCTTGCTGGTCGACTGCGAGCGTTCCCCGCCCGGCTCGGGAAACGCGAATTCTGCAACGAGTTGATCGCCGGGGTGGAAACCGTCCTCGAGCCGAACGCACACCGCGCCGGGACAGCACCGCCGCCTCACCGTCCATCTCCAGGGTGTTCGTGGCGCAGGAGTCGAGCCGGTAGTCGAGCGGCAGTACGCCGCAGCCGGGTTGTACTCGCCCCTTCATCCGACGTGCGCGGGGAGTCCGGGACGCGACCGTCGCCCAAGCGGACGCCGTCGTGGCGGCCGTCGAGTCCACCGATGCCGTACGACCCCGAACACGCCGACACCGCCGCACGGATCGCGGGTGGGCCGGGGCATGTTCCCCACCTGTGGGGCGCGCGGCGGGTGTCGGACACCGGTCCTACGGTGTGGGCATGAGTGCCTGGGACGGTATCGCGTGGCTGCGCGAGGCCCGCGAGTTCGGATCCGACTACTGCGTGACGTTCGCCCGGGGCCTGGAGCCCCTGGAACTGCTGACCCGCATGGGCTGCGACCCCGCAAGAGCCTCGCCGATGGGGCTCATCGACGCCACCGAGACCTACTTCGACACCGGCGTCGAGACCATCCGGGCCGGCACCTCGCACGGGTGGGCCTGCGCCGTGGAAACAACCGGGAACCGCGGATTCCAGAAGGGTGTCCTGGCCGCGGTCTCCGCCGGCACCGAGGCGGTCCTGGTGTACGGCGACTGCAACCCCGTCGCGTACCTGATCCACGCCGAGAACGGCGAGATCGTGTGCGGCTTCGAGGAAGACGCTCCCGAGGACCGCATCGGCACGAACCCCGACCGGCTCCTCCCCCACATGATCACCGCCGGGCTCCTCGCCCCGGACGGCACACGCCCCGATGACGACGCCCCGACGCGGGGTTGCGAACTGCGCATGGCCGAGACCGTGTTCGGCCTCGACCTCCCCCACGACGACGTCGTCCACGGCCCACTCCTCGCGGCCGGACTGCGCGAAGGACTCTCCGCACCATTGCCCGTCAAGACCTCACCACCACAACCGATCCCCGACACAGGACCCATCACTCTGACGGCCACCGCTGTCGCCTAACCACCCGGCGAGTAAACGACGACAAGAAGGCATTCCGCTCCTTCCCCGCCTCCCGCGATGCCCAGACGCCGACGCGGACCGCCCCCGAAGCGCCCGATCGCCGCAGCCGCCACCACACCGTCAAAAGGGCGGGTCGTCGGCGCAGCCCTCGGCCCCCGCCCAGAGGCGGCCGTCGGCCACCGAGCGTCGGAGCGGGTCCGGATCGAGCAACTCCCGCAAGGTGTGGGCCAATCCGGCCCCGTCGTGATCGAAGAGGCCCAGCCAGGGCACCGAGGCCATCACACGATCGAGCTCGGGGGTGACGCACGCGTCGAGGACGGCACGCAGGTCGCGGGGCACGGGGCCCTCCACCAGACACAACCACCCCAGGGCGGCGCCCACCCGGACCTCGGCCGGGCGCGCGGGGTCCGACCACAGGGCGCGGGTGAAGGCGGCGGCGTCCTCGTGTCGGTGTTCCCGGGCCGACTGCGCAATCGCCAGGACCAGGCTCGCGCGTACACGCGCGAGGTCCTCGATCCGGAAGCGGTCGTGCAGGGCGGCGGAGATCTCCCCGGCCCGACCCGAGGCCGCGGCCAGGGCGTACGCGGCCACCTCCCGGATATCGCAGTCCGCTGCACGGCGAGCACCCCGGCGAGCACCGGCGACGCGTCCTCGGACGGTTCGCCGAACCCTGCGCCGCAGGTGATCTGTCCGTGGTCTCGAATGTGCGGATTCTCGGCGAGGGATCGATTGTCCGGCCGTGGATACCGTGGTGATTTTCGATGAAATGTCAAGTATTGTCAGTATTACTCAGGCCGTGGGCAGGGCCCTACGGCAACAGCCGGGGCAGGGCAAGGTCGCGGGCATCGTCGTGCCCGTGTTCCTCGACGACCACGAACACCCCGACGACATGCTCCTGTCGGACGGACACCGGTATCTCGTGACCGTTGCGCGCCCACGCCCCCGAACTCGTGGAAGCACTCGCCGTCCCCAGATGACCACCGCACACGGCACAGCACGGGCGATCGCCGACGACGGGACCGACGACAACGACGCGGGCGGTGCGACCGGCGGCGGCACAGCGGCGGGCGCTCCGGGGGCGGGCCCCGCAGCAGCGGCTGCTGCGGGGCCGGGCGGCGCAGCAGCGGGCGGCGCGGGTGCCGCCGCAGGCGTCCGGTTCCTGCTGGCCATCGACGCGTTGAACGATGCGAACTTCCCCGAGGCGTGGAGGTTCGAGTTGCCGGCGCTCCTGGCCGTCTTGGAGCGGTACGAGCACATCGCCTTGGTCGTGTCGTGCCGTTCGACTCGACCGGCCTGGCTCGGGCCGTTCAGAGGGATCGTGTGCCGCGACCATTCACATTCGTGCTTCGATCCCGTCATCATGGGGTTTCGGACCGTGACGACCCAAGTAGGGGTGACCACCATCATGGGCGAGCACAGCAAGCCGGCTCCCGACCCGTCCAAGGGCAACCCGCCGCCGGGCAACAAGGACGGGCAGCCCACTCCGGAGCCGACGCCGGACGGGCGCCACAAGAAGGACCCGAAGTAGATGACCGGCGTCCTGGAGGAACGTCGCCGCGCCCTGGACGAGGCGATGCGGACGCGCGGCGCGTGGCCCGAGGACGCCCCGTGGGTGCGCGCCGCGTTCGACGCGCTGCCCCGCCACGCGTTCGCGCCCGAGCGCCTGTGGGACTGGGACGGGAACGCGTACGTGCCCGTCGACCGCGGCGCGAGCCCGGACCGGTGGGCCGAACTCGTCTACGCCGGGCCCGACGACGCGGCCGTCACCGAGATCACCGACGGCATCCCCTCGTCGTCCCTGTCGGCACCGGCGGTCGTGGCGACCATGCTCGACTCCCTCGACGTCGAACCCGGCCACCGCGTCCTGGAGTTGGGCACCGGGACCGGCTGGAACGCGGCACTGATCGCCCACCGTGTCGGCACCTCCGGGCGGGTGACCAGCGTGGAGGCCTCAGCGGAACTCGCCGACACGGCGGCCGGGAGGCTGCGGCGTGCCGGGGTTCGCGTCGACGTCGCCGTCGGTGACGGCAACCTCGGCCGGCCCGAAGCCGCACCGTACGACCGGGTGATCACCACCTACGCCGTCGACCACGTCCCCTGGGCGTGGATCGAACAGACCGCCTCCGGCGGCGACCTGGTCTTCCCCCTCGGCCGCCTGGGGCACTTCGCGGTCACCGTCGCCGACGACCACCGCAGTGCCCGCGGCTGGATGCACGGCCTCGCCCAATTCATGAACGCACGCGACACACCGCCGCCCGCCGCCACCGTCCGCTCCTACACGCAAATCCGGGCCGGCCGTGCCCCCGACGACAAGCGCACCGTCGACCGCGATATCACCCCTCTGCACACCGACACGAACCTGTTGTGGGCGCTGCGCATGGCGCTGCCAGACGTCGTGTACACCA
Organism: Embleya sp. NPDC050154; assembly: GCF_044460165.1. Lineage (NCBI taxonomy): Bacteria > Bacillati > Actinomycetota > Actinomycetes > Kitasatosporales > Streptomycetaceae > Embleya > Embleya sp. NPDC050154. The sequence goes on along the minus strand of NZ_JBITJP010000030.1, from coordinate 113,729 downwards.
CCGACACCGACGAGGACGGCGTCAACGCCTGGATCCACGACGGGACCTCGTCCTGGGCCGTCGTCACCACCCTGCCCGATGGCAGTGCGCGTGCCGAACAAGGCGGACCCCGGCGCCTGTTCGACGCGTTCGAGACCGCCTGGGACGCATGGACCGCACACGGACAGGTCAGCCGCTGGGACCACGGCATCACCATCACCGAACACGAACAGTACGTGTGGGAAGGCGACCCCGACACCGCACGCCGCTACCGGCTTCCCGCTCCGGTACCCACCCGCGGGTGATCATCACGCCATCGACCACGCGATCAAGCCATGGGCGCGCAGGTAGGCGACCAGGACGTCGCGCGGGGGTAGGTTGCTGCGGTACGGGTTCGCGCAGGCACCGGTGTGCATCCCGCCGCCAGGCCCGGTGTGCAGGCCGCCGCCCGGGCCGCTGTGGCGATCTCGCGGCCATGTGTTCGTCGTCATGATCGGAGCGTAGGACCGCCTCCCGACACTTGCCACCGCCCATCGACGGCACCGACTCGCAACCGGGGGCCGGAACCATCGTTGGGACCTGCGGACCCGAGCCCCGGCAAGGCTACGGGTTCGAAGCCTTGAGCCTCCTGGAGTTGTAGGGTCTCGCAGTTCGCGTCCTACGCCGACGCTGTGACCGGGGGCTGCTCGCGGTGTCTCACGACGTGTCCGGTCCCGGATCTCACGACCGTGTCCAAATCCTCGGATCGGACGCTGAGTGCGCGCCACTGACCTGCGCAGTCTCACGAAGGGACATTCGTAGGACATCGGTCGTGAGGTCAGGACACGCGGACTGAGACCCGGAATTCAGGCGGCGAAGCCGACTCCGGTGGCGTATTCGTAGCCGCCCCAGTCGGAGCCGAGGTCGGCCAGGACCTCGTCGGTCCACTCCTCGTCCAGGGCGCGGTCGTCGCCAGCCGCCCAGGCGCGGACGATGGCGTCCCAGCGGCGGACGTTGACGCTGCGGTGCCCGGCCACCCCCGCCCTGCGGTGCTGGTCGCGCACCCCGGACTGGTCGTGCGGGTGCAGTTCCACCCGGGTGCCGCGGCCGCCGTTGTTCAACCGGCGGATCAACGAGCGGGCCACGTTGCGCCGGCGCAGGTTCGCCCGGTTCGGGGTTTGGTCCTCGGCGAGCCACGAGGCGAGGGTGCGTGGGGTGACGGCGATGCCCGCCGCGTCCATGGCGGTGTAGCCGGCGTTGGAGGCGGTGAGGTAGCGCAGGCGTGCGGCGAGGCCGCGTTCGGTGTCGACGGGCGAGGCGACCCCGTCGGCGAATTCGTCCAGGCACTCGGCGGCCAGGGCGGAGGCGCGGGTGCCGCGCATCCCGTATTTGCCGGGCTCCAGGGAGCGGTAAGGCATATGGGGTCAGGTCCTCTCGGGCGAGGCCGGTCGAGGGTGGGCGTGGTGCATCACTTGTCCTTGGTCTGGAGGGTGTAGGTGTCCTTGATCTTCACGTCGCCGACGCCGCGGCCCTCGGTCAAGACGGTGCGCCAGTCGCCGCCGGTGAGGTGGAGCTCGTCGGTGTTCATCACGCGCACCACGGTCAGGCCGCCGTGGTGAGCCTTGAAGGCCTTCACCCACAGGTTCGAGAAGGCCTGGGAGCGGATGGTGTGCATCCAGTCCGGGCGGTTGATCTCCCGGTTGTAGTTCGAACCACCCATCGTGGTCACGAGTTTCGCGTACATCTGCTTCACGTAGTCCAAGGTGACGTCGTCGCCGCCGGCGATCGCGGTGGCGCGGGCGTCGCGTAGCGCGCCACGGAGTCGTTCGAGGAGGTTCTCGGTGGCCACCGCGGTCCAGGATTCGAGGATGTGTGGTTCCTCGCACAGGTTGCCGTAGGCGGGCGACGCACACCGCAGCAACAGTCGGAGCGTGGGGTCGGTGATCCACAGCGGGCCGGGCTCGTCCCGGTCGCCGAGCGGGTTCGGCAGGGTGTGGTGGTGCCAGGCCGGCGCGCCTCGCGGAGCGCGCACGCGGGCGGGGACTCCCCCACTTCGGTTTGCTTTCGGCCGGGCGACACCCCCGCGTTGTCGGGGCATCGCTCGAAGGACGCCGTGGCCCGTCACCAGAGCTGGACCACGTCTGTGGCGCTCAATACGGCGGCCTCGCTCCTCCCCGAGTTCACCCGCGAGCATCCGGATCGGCCACAGTGATTCCGGTACGAGGTCGTCCCAGGCGAACGGCGCCCTGGTGAGCGATGAGGGTCGCCCGACCGGCATCATGCGATGCGTCGACCCATCGCAGCATGGTGGCGAATGGCCGGAAGCGCGGCCGCCTTCATCGCTCCACGAACGAGGGAATCACAGTCTCGAGGATCAACGACGAGACAACGGACTTGCGCCTGCCCCTCGGCCCACACCCACGCGTTATCCTCAACACGCCCTACCTACGGGCACGCACGGACGGCCACGATCCGACCCGCAAGGAAGGCCATGGTCACAACTCGGGCGACGCCACCACCACCGCTCCACGCGGACAACCCGCCACGACCCGATGGACGCGCTACGCCCGCGTCGTCGCGAACCGCCGCTCCAGGTGGGCGGTCCTGACCTTGCCCGATCCACAGCGGGAGACGGGCGACGCCCGTGAAGGTGGCGCGTCGGAAAAGCCCAACCTACGCGAGCGGCTTCGACGCAGATTCCGTTCCTCGCGCAAGCACGCGTCTCGGCATGATCCAGAGCCTCCCACCGCGCCGGCGACCGCGCACAATCCGGGGGTCTCCCCCGTCCCGACAGCGGCCCGGGCGCTCGATTCTTCCGACAGCCCCCCGTTGTCAACCCATGAAGGGACGGCTCCCGTCCCTTACAACCATCAATCCCCTGGAATAACTCCGGAGAGCTCCCATCTCCAGAACATCGTGCATGCCCGCGATGTCAAGGAGCTGTCATCCGTGACCACCGAGTCCCTGAAGAATCTAGGGATTTCGGATAGCGATCCATCCGCCCAATTCAAGGGGATGGATCTCTTGACCGCAAAGGAGGCAGCGATCGCTCTTTTGCACTCCCGCATGATCACACCGAACTCTGGATATCGAAACATCGGCATCGATAAACACGGCTTGATGAGCGGCCCCGCCTTTGCCCTGACAAGGGGCCGCGTGCGCGTCAATTACAAATACTTCGGGCCCGGCCGGCGGAATACCCTGCTTAATTCGATGCAGAAGTATCACGCCAAAGGGTCGGTGCTGGGCGGCGGACAGTATGGCGCCGCGACGGTGATCTTCCACGAGGTCGAGCACACGAACACTGGCAGAGCGGAATTTCTCCACAACCCCAAAAATGAGAAAGGGAAAATCTCTCTCAGCGCGGACTCGAGGGGCTGCACAAAAGACCCCACTATCATCGAAGGCCTCGGCGGCCATGCGGGGGACAGTTACGCGGAACGTTGGGCGATGAGTGCAACCATGGTTGCCTTCTACGGCACCAAGGCCCCTTGGATAGCCCAGCAAACATGGGTACAAGGGGTGGCCATGGATGCCGGCGACTGGGGCGCGGTCGACCGCCAGGCGGCAAATTTGCGACAAAGTCTCGATTATCTCTACACCCATACGAACCCCGGGAATGGTCGACCGTTGACGCCGGGCCAGGTGGAAGTCCGCAAAAAATGTATTGCAGCTTCCCTGGGCTTCGGGAAGCCGTGGACTCCCGGGCAGCCGCTCCCCGAACTCAACCCGGTCGTGCACGGCGTCAACGTGCTACCGCAGAGGGAGCGTCCCCGCGTGGCACCGGAACTGCCGGACCGTTAGAGAGCGGCGTGTCGGCGACCTGGGCGGCCCAGATGGCGACTGAAGGGTCTCGCGCTTTTCGGACAGGGTTCTGACTGTCAATTCAAAACCCGTTCGTTCTTCAAGTCCATGAAGAAGGATTCGACCATGGGTTGTCGAAGCAGATTTCGGTACAGCCGACGGAGCAGCGCAGTCCGAGTTCACCGAGTACGCTCGCGTACTCGGCCGAAAGGTAGTCGCTCCCGACTCCGGCGGAAGGATCGCGTCGCGGCGTGCGCGCAGCGGCACGATGCCCAGGGACACGGCGGGAAAGGCCATCACCGCCAGCAGGTAGCCCAGTTGCTCGGACATCACCGCGTCATCGGCGATGCGGTGATGCAGGACTGCTTCGTCGACCAGGAGCACGAACGTCCGCGTGCCCGGCGGCCGGACGATCGAGGACCGCGCAAGGCGCGCGGTCGCGGCGTCTGGTGAGTCGTCGGGGATGCGGTCGAACCGGGCGACGGATGCCGGCAGCGCATGCGCGTGGGCATGCGTCTGCACGAACCCGGGGATCACGTCGCACCGGTACTCGCGGAAGCGCTGCGTGTTGTCGAACTCGGCGGTGTAGGACTCCTGGAGCTGCCGCATGCCGGCCTTGTGGCGCCGTTTCCATTCGACGTACAGCGAGTCGACGTCACGGGTCTGCGCCAGCAAGTCCTCGACCTGATCCTCGGCCCCGCACACTGAGCACCAGGTGCGGATGTCGGACGGCGAGGGCAGCGTCACGCCGGTCGTCAGCCTGCCGAACTTGGACGCTTCACGGGTGCGTCGCCGGTGCGGTCGCGGGCCGCGGCCAAAGCGGACCGCGGGGCGAGGCGGGCCAGGTCCTGCAGGCGGACGTCCTCGGGAGGCGCGGTCATCGGGCACCCGCGCCGGTGAGCTTCATCGTGGTCGACGTCGCCAGGCGCTGCGCGAGGTCGACCAGGTCGTGGCCGTACAGGGCCCGGACGTAGCCGGGGTCCTCGCGGGTGAAAGCGGCCATCGTCAGGATCGCCTCCAGTTTCGGGTCGTCCGGGTCGTGGGTGACGTCGTGCCGGAGCCGGTCACGTTGCGCGGTGGTCATCGCGGCCGGGTCGGGCAGGCCGTCCTCGCGCAGCGGGAACTCGTCGCGCTCCTCGCGCCCCTGGTCGTCGACGTGCGCGACGTCGGCCGGGGCCAGGGCCTGGGAGATCAACGCTGCGGCCGCCGCCGGCGGGCCCGACGGCAGCGCGTCGACGGCCTGGTCCCACTCGCGATGCCGGGCCGCGGACGCCGCCCGCGAGTCCCGCCACTGCTCCAGGGCCAGGTCCCGCAGCTCCGGCGTGGTCCACTCGCCGGCCGCGTGGTCGATTCGCGGTCGCCGGGGCGCTGGAGCCCGCCGACCACGTCGGGGGCGACACCTTCGACTACGTGATCGACCGGGACACCGTCCAGCTCTCGGTGACCGGCGCCATGGGACACGACGTCGACGCCGCGCTGCCGGCCACCCTCGTGGTGGGCGCCCTGCGCAGGGCCCGGCGCGCGGGCGCAGACCCGGGCGAACAGGCCCGCCAGGCCGATCGGGCCATGCGCGACCACGGCCACCAGGCCTACGTCACCGCCCAGTTGCTGCGCTTCGGCCTCCTCGACGGCACGGCGGAGTTCGTCAACGCCGGCCACCCTGGCCGCTGCGGATGCGGGACGGAAAGGTACGGGAGATCGTTCCGGACATCGACCCGCCGTTCGGCTTCGGTCTCCCATTTGCGGAAGTCCCCACCTACCGCGTGCGGTCGCCGGACCTGCGACCCGGCGATCGACTGGTGATGCCGACCGACGGCATGCTCGAGCGCAACGCCACGAGCCCGGACCTGTCGGACCTGATCCTCGACACCCGCGCGCCGCACCACCGCGAGGCCGCCCGCGCCCTCATCGGGGCCATCGTCGACACCGCCCACGGGCCATCTGCAGGACGACGCGACTGTCATGTGCCCGGACCGGCACGGCGTCGTCCACTCCCGACGAGACGCCGCCACCGGCGCCGACCTCACCAACACATCACGACCCTCGAGAACCGAACCACCCACCCCCGGGTGGCGACCGAGCGCGCAAGGAATCGCCCCGGACAGGCAACGGGCCCCCACCCGGACACGCTTGTGGATCGGTACTCCCCAGGGCTTCGACGTCGCGACGACACCCATGCCGGTCTTCCGGCGTCACCGACCACTGGACCCCGGACGTTCCTCGAACGTGGCGTCACCGCCTTGGGCGGGGACACGGAAAGCCGGCCCGTGGCCGCCCCACCACCATCGAGACCCGTCGGTGGGTGTCCTTCCGACCGGAAGGACACCCACCCCGCGGGTAGCGGTCCGTCCCGGTCCTCAGTCCCGATTCTCCTCGAGCTTGAGGGCGACACCGATCGCGAAGAAGGTGGGCGCCCATTCGCCCACGAACAGCCCCCACCGGTCCGCACGGTCCACGCCGTGGGGCTCGACCTTCATCGACCCCAACCAGGACAGCACCGACAACCCGATCGAGGCGAAACCCGCCAGATACGCGTGCTCGGAACGCAGACCCCTGTCATGCAGAGACTTGATCATCGAAAAGCCCTCTTCCCGAAAGAACGGTTGGCACACGGCCCCACGCCCATACCCGCCACACCACCCACCACACAACCGCAATCGACGCCCCGACCACGCACGCCGAAGCGCGCGAGGCCATCCGGCCGCCGGTCCCGACCATTCCGTCGCCCGACACACACCGCCCGGCGGCGCAGCGGTCGCTGGTCGGCACCCCCATGTCCTCCGACGCGAAAGGCTGCGCCTGGCGATCGGGGCCAGCCAGCGCCGGAACTTCGACCCGCCCAAGCCCGTCGACACCACCGCATCGACCCGGGCCCCGGCCGAACCGACCACTGCCGGGCCCTTCGCGCCCTCGGCACGGTCCCACCCCATCCGCCGCGCACGTGAACGAGGAAACCATCCCGCGGTCGAACGCGCGGGCCGGACAGGGCGAACGTGTCGCCCGGCGACCCGGGGCGGCCGCGTGACGCGGCACTCCTCCCACGGGGAAGCCGACCACACACGCCACGAGCGCAGCTCGCCCTCGTGCCGCCATCACGGCCGCCGTCGGGCGAGAGGCGCGCGCCGTACCGACCCCCGGTCGCCCGAACGGCCGCACCTCCACCCCGGCTCCACCCGGCCGGTGAACGTGTCGCCGGGAAGTTCCGGTCTGTACATGTTCTTCTGTGATCGTCCCTGTGTTCAGAGTCGGCGGGAGTGTGACACGGCAGCGTGCCTCCGAGAGGTGGTGTCGTGTAATGGGCCGCGCTCCCGTCGGCCGCGTGCGCGCGAGTGCGTCCCACCGGGAAGGTGTGGACGGACGGCAGGGTGGAAGGCATCGACGAACGGCTCCGTCCCGGGCCGATCGTGCCGCCCCTTCTCGGCGGCCCCGGCATCCGACGCGCACCCGTTCGGAGGCCCCACTCCGCCATGACCCCCACCCGAAGCACGCCGACCCGGACGGCCTGTGTGCCGTCACCGACCGCAACCTCACCCGCGTTGCCACCCTGGAACCGGGCACGCACGCGCACGCCGCGCTGCGCAACGAGATCGTCGAGGACAACCTCAACCTCGTCACCCGCGCCTGCCGGCGCTACTTCCAACGCGCAGACCCGCACGAAGTCGCCGCGATCGGCCTGATCAAGGCCGTCGACGGCTACCGCCCCGGCCACGGCGCGAGCTTCCTCGCCTACGCCATCCCCACCATCTCCGGGAACTCGAACGCTACTTCCGCGACCACACCTGGGCCGTCCACGCCCGCCGCGGCGAACAAGAGCTCTACCTACGTCTCGTTCGCGTCCGCGACGACCTCTCCACCCGCCTGGGCCGCGAACCATCACCGCCGAACTCGCCACCGACCTCGGCGAGGACAACGACCGGGTACGGCTGGGCCTGGAACTGGGCGCGGCCCTGCGATCGGACTCCCTCGACGCACCCACCACCGAGCCGGGCGGCCGGCGCGACACCGGACACGACCGACGCGGCACCCGCGACCCCGCCCTCGAACTCGTCGTCGACCGGGAGACGTTGCGCCCACTCATCGCCGAACTCGACGACCGCGACCGCCGCATCCTCATGCTCCGCTTCTGGGACGACCTCACCCAAGCCGAGATCGGCCAACGCCTGGGCATGTCCCAGATGCACGTCTCACGCCTGCTCAACCACGCCTTCACCACCCTGCGCACAGGAATACTCGCCACGACCTGAACCCCGAGCCTCGACCGCCATCAGGGTCGTCCCGCCGCCACCGCGCCGCCTCCGGTGACATCCACCCGGGAACCCGCGCGGTGGTGAACACCCCGGGAGCGCTCCGTTCGAAGGTGTCGTCGACATCGGACGTCCGGGGTCCGGGCTCGCGGGCTTTCGCGGAGGCTCTCGACCTGCGCGGGATTCCCGCCCGCTTCCTCGACCACGCCTGAACGGTCGCGGGCCAGGGCCCGCCACCGGGCCCGTGAACTCCGTGGCCGTCCACGGCCACGGAATTCGCATCGCGGGGCCCATCGAGCGGCTTCGCTCCGGCCGAATCGACGTCAGGTTTGGGCGGTTGCACCTGCACGAGGCGATGGGCGCGGCGAACATTCGCCGCACCCATCGCCTTTCGAGCGATGTCTATCGGATCAGCAGCTCAGATTGTCGCCGTAGGTCACGCCGAGGATGTCGGAGAAGTTCTTGAAGGAGGCAATACGGTTCTCGACCTGGCGCGGGTTGCCGCCATCGCATTCGAGGGCTCCGTTGATGCTGCGAATTGATTCGCCGAACCCCAGGTCCCTCACGATCGCGTCGTGTCCGGTGACCGTGCCGGGGCCGGTCTGGGTGTTCCAGTACCAAAGGGCGGTCATCCAGGCGACCGCGGGGTCCTGCTCGACCAGGTAGGGGTTGTTCAGGAGGTCCAGGCCCAACAGGTCGCCGACGGTCTTGTAGTTGAAGTTCCAGCTGAGCTGGATCGGACCGCGACCGTAGTACGCCGCCTGGCCGGCCGGGCAACCATAGGGCTGCGTGGCGTCACAGTAGAGCGGGTAGTTGGCGGTGTTCTGCTCGACGATGTACTTGAGGCCACCGCTCTCGTGGTTGATGTTGCCGAGGAAGGCCGCCGCCTCGCGCTTCTTGATCACGTCGCTGCCGGTGTTGGTGAAACCGGGATAGGCGTGCAGTGCCTCGGTCAGACCGGCGTACGTATAGAAGGGGTTGCGGTTGGGGAACATCTGCTCGAACTGGGCTTCGGAGACCACGAAGTCGTCCGACACGCAGATGTAGGGCTCCCAGAACCACGTGGCCGCGACCGGGTCGTATCCCGGGTTGGCCTGCTTGGCGCGGAAGAAGCTGCCGTCGGCCAGCTTGACCACGTCGCCGATGTAGTACGGCGTGTTGGCCGCCCACGCGGGGTGCGTGCAACTGGGCTCGGGGTTCGTCGACCCACAGCCGCCGCGGTCGGTCCAGACGGGCGAGGTGCCCGGCTTCTGGTTCTGCGTCCACCACTTCGCGGACCAGTTGTGACCGTCGTCGGACACGGTTCCGCCGCCGTTGTACGAGGCCGAGGAGCTCCACGCCGGCGCGCATTCGGTGACGCCGGCGGCGGCGTTCGACGGGATCGACACCGCCAGGGCTCCGAATAACGAGACGGCCGACAGAATTGCCAAAAGGCGTGTGCGCATTACCTGATCACTCCCTTACGCGGCGCGAGGCCGCAGCAATCCACAGGGGTATCGAGCCGTACACGGGTGTTGTGCGCCACAAGCCGCAACAACCGGGTGCCGAAGCCGATGGTCGGGCTGTGGCTGCGCTTACTAAAGGGGCCTTGGTCTAGACCGGTCAAGGCGCTGCCGGAGTTGTTTTGCAGATGCGCAGCGCGAATGCGGCTTTTCGGAAGAAACGGTTCTTCGAGGGACTCTCTCGCACCTACTGACGAAGCGGGTACTCGGATGATTTCCGGATGGTGCCAGGGCCGGGCGAGACGAGGCCGTCGGTGTGCGCCGGGTGGGGATGAACGAACGCCGAGTGCCCTCACGGGTCAGGGCGTTCGGCCGTGTCACCGCGCGGCGTTACGCTCGCCGACCATGATCGACCGTCAGACGTACACCTTCAGCCGTGCCGACGGACTTCTCGCCGCGGCAGCCTCCGGCGACCCGGCGGTGGTCGCCGACATCGCTCGTCGTGACCTCCGTTTCGCGGCCGACGGTGTCGACGCCGCCGAGGTCTGCGGCGTACTCCTGCGCGGCGGCGGGCACACCCCATTCGCCGAGGACAACCCCTGGAACGTCTCCCACGACCAGGACCTGACCGAAATGCTCGCCCGCATCTGGGCGCCCGTCGCCGCCGAACTCCCCGAGTTCGTCGGCAGGTTGTCCCGCGAGGTCATGGGCCTGGTCCTGGTCCGAGTCGAGGGTGAATACCGCCTCGGGTATATAGCCTTCAAGCCGTCGTACCGCAGCACGACCCGCGCCCCGTCCACCGTCACCGACCTGCCCTCTGTCGCGCCCGAGGGCCGACTCCACTGGTTCTGGGGCGGACCCCCGGAGGAACTCGACACCGTGGGCAGCGGCAGCACCGCGTACGTCCTGCCCCCACCGGTCCGCACACTCGCCTCCGTACACGCGTCCTTGACCGCGCCCACGGCCGAATGGGCGATGGGCACCGGCTCGCTGGACGTCTTCGTGGGCGACAGTCTGCGCGAGCAGTTCGCCCAATGGCGGGAGACCGACGAAGACGACGAGGACGACGACACCGAGTACGCCTACGGCGATGACGACTTCAGCGACTACGACAACTACCGCCTGCTCGCCTCGTACGAGCCCGGCATGCAGTGGAGCATCCTCGTCCCGCCCGGCGCCGACGGACGCTGCCTGGTCTCGACGTTCGACCACCAAGACCTGAACGTCTTTGCCACCGCACCCTTCTGGGAGTGGTTCGACGACATCGCAACGGACATCCTCTTCGGCTCGGCCTAACCCTCGGGAACGGACCGACACCGAACCCGCCGGGCGTCAGGCCCGGCGGGTTCTCCATGCCAACAGCCGGGCAGTGACATCAATTCACATCGACAGTGATCTTGCGACGGCGCCTCAAGTGACTCCCGAACGCACCGCGAAACGACTCCCACGAACAGTGACACAGCCACTCGGCTGCCCGTGCGCCTAGATGTCGCGAATACGAACAAAGATGCTCGTTCGGTGACGGCCGGTGCCGAGAGCGATCTCGATGGGCAACGGAGCCGTGAGTGGGATGACGTGGCCGCCGGTTCGCCCGCGAGCCGGGGCGTCCAGGCGCCCTCGTACTGCTTCGGCAACATGGCGAGCCTGCCGGGTGTCGAGTTGTGGAGAGGTGGTCGTCCTGTGGCCTCCGGATAGTTCGATCAGCAGCGTGCGTGGGCGTTCGGCGGTCCCGATAATGCCGATCAGTAGGGCGTCGGTGGTGTCGCGCGTCCGGTGCTTGCGCCATCGGCGCTCTCCCGGGAGATAGCGCAGGCCGGGATCCTTGATCATCAAGCCCTCCACCCCGAAGGCCGCGAGTGTGTCCTGCCAGTGCAGGGCTTCGTCGCGATCGCTGGTCGCCATGACACGCTCGAGGGGTGGTCCGGTGTCGGCCAAGACGTCGGCGAGCATTGCGACACGCTCACTGAGCGGGCGGTTTCGGACATCGCCCCATTCTGGGTAAGCGAGCAAATCGAACGTGAAAGCAGGCGGGTTCCCGGGATCTGACACTCGAACGCTCCGGAACCCGGTGGCCCTCGTGGCGGTGTGGCCTGTGCAGCGGCGGGTTGCCGGTCTCGCATCCCGCAGCGAGTGCACCGTGTGGGGCGGATCATGGGGATTCGGCCGTTGTGGGGGGCTTTCAGGCCGTGCCCGCCGGTGTCGGGTACGGGCCGGGTGGTGGTCCGGAAGGTTGGCCCTGACGCCTTCGGCGGCGCTCGGTGTGCACCGTCTCGGGCGTGCCGTGGGGTCGTGTGCGGCCGCGGCCTGCGGTCGTCGGGGGCTTCCTGCTTCCGCCGCCGGGTCGCGGTACGAAGGGGGAAACTCGATGTACTCGACCGTCCAGTCACGCCTGCCCCGTGCCCGCCGGCGGCGCCTCGCGGCAGTCGCCGCGTCCGTGCTGCTGGCGTCCGGCCTGGTGGCTTTGGCCGCGCCGACCGCGCAGGCGGTGCAGCCCGGCCACACCACCGCCTACGTCACCAACTTCGCCGGCCAGGCCGTCTCGTTCGTCGACACCGCCACCGGCGCCACCACCGCATCCGTCCCGCTCACCGGGTTCACTCAGGACGTGGAGGTCGACCCGTCGGGCACCACCGTCTACGCGGCCACCGCGGTCGCGAACACCGTCACGGTCATCGACACCGCCACCGCCACCGCCACCGCGACGGTCCCGCTGGCCGGGATCCCCGTGGCGCTGACCCTCAACCCCGCGGGCACCGCCGTGTACGTCGCCGACACCACCGCGCACGTCGTCGAGGTCGTCGACACCGCCACCAACACCGTCACCGCGAGCATCCCGGTCCCGGGCAACTACCAGGACATCGCGCTGAACCCGGCCGGGACCACCGCCTACCTCACCACGTTCGCGCCCAACACCTTGACCGTCATCGACACCGCCACGACCACGGTCACCGCGACCGTGGGGATGCCGTCCACCCCGTACGGCGTGGTCGTCGACCCAACCGGCACCGCCGCCTACGTCGCCATCGGCAGCGGCTCGGTCATCGCCAAGATCGACACCGCCACCAACACCATCGCGGCCACCGTCGCCGCGACAAGTCCCGTCAACCTGGCGCTCACCCCGGACGGCACCACGCTGTACGCGACCAGCGCCGTCGCCGGCGGCGTCCACGTCGTCGACACCGCGACCTTCACCGTCACCGCGTTCCTCGGTGGCCTCGGCAGCCCCTCCGACGTCCAGGTCAACTCCACCGGCACCACCGCCTACGTCGTCGACCAGGTCAACCCCAGCGGCTCCGCCCCCGGGAACATCCTCGCGGTCGACGTCGCCACCAACACCGTCACCACCGCCGCCACCGGCGTGACCGGCGCCCGGCACCTGTCCCTGCACACCGTCCCCGCCCCCGAGGTCACCGCCGTCAGCCCCACCAGCGGGCCGATCGCGGGGGGAACGGTCGTCACCGTCACCGGCACCGACCTGGGCGGAGCCACCGCGGTCACCTTCGGAGGCACGCCGGGCACCGGCCTGTCCTGCAGCGCGACCTCGTGCACCGTCACCTCCCCCGCGCACGCTGCGGGCACCATCGACGTGCAGGTCACCACGCCCGGCGGGACCAGCACGCTCACCGCGGCCGACCAGTACACCTACCTCGCGCCGCCGAACGCCGACCTGGCGACCACCGTGGCGGACTCCGCCGACCCCGTCGCGCTCGGCGACACCGTCACCTACACCCAGACCGTCACCAACAACGGCTCCGCCACCGCCACATCGACGACCTCCGCGCTGACGCTGTCCGGATCCGCGGCCGCCATCGTGTCCGCGAACAGCAGCCAGGGCTCGTGCACGATCAGCGCGCCGACCGTGAACTGCACACTCGGCACCGTGAACAACGCCGCCTCGGCGACCATCACCGTCGTGGTCGAGCCGCAGGCCACCGGCACGGTCACCGCCACCGGCAGCACCGCCTCCGCCGTCGCCGACGCCACCCCGGGCAACAACACCGCCGTGCAGAACACCACCGTGGGCAGCGGTCACGGCTGCACCATCACCGGCACCGCCGGCAACGACACCCTGAACGGGACCAACGGCAACGACGTCATCTGCGGCCTGGGCGGCAACGACACCATCAACGGCGGCAACAACAACGACCTGATCTACGCCGGAACGGGGAACGACACCGTCGACGGCGGCAACGGCGACGACACCCTCCACGGCGGTGACGGCGACGACATCATGGGCGGCGGCAACGGCGCCGACTACCTCTACGGCGAGAACGGCAACGACACCAACTACGGGGAAACCCTCCTCGGTTCGCTGCTGTACCTGTTCGACAACGGCGACGACCACATCTACGGCGGCCCCGGCAACGACGACCTCGACGGCCAGAACGGCAACGACACCCTCGTCGACACCTCCGGCACCGACACCATGAGCGGCAACCTCGGCAACGACACCATCAACGTCCAGGACGGCACCGGCGGCGACACCGCCAACGGCGGCCTCGGCACCGACACCTGCACCACCGACACCGGAGACACCAAAACCAGCTGCTGACCCGCAACACCCGTGAACCGGAGGCCGGGCGGGCATCAACCGCCCGGCCTCCGCAGGATGCCCTTCGCGTCCACGGGGGGACGGGGCCGGCGAGCGAACCGCGGCCCGACCCACCAAGACCCTCGACAGAGCCAGGTGAGACCACCACCGCCGACCGCGTCACGGCGCTACCACGCCAACCCGTGCCGGACATCTCGGGCCAGCTCAGCGTTGACCAGGTCGACCAGGACGGCCGCCTCGACCCGGTCGCCGCCCCAGGCGTCGGGGCGTGCGGACGGGGCTTCCCGATCGCCCCCGGGTCGGGGCATGGTGCGGTGACGATCCCGCCACCGCCAGGAGGAACGCGTGCCCCAGGAGATCGACTTCGACATCCCCGCCCCCACGGGGATCAGCCCCGACCTCGCCGCGACACGACGACGCAACCTCGCCTGGGTGCGCCGCATCGGCCTGGTCCGCGACGGCGACGCCCTGGACTGGTACACCTCCTGGGACATGCCCGGACTGGCCGCCCTGGGATACCCACACGCCCGCGGCGCCGCCCTGGACCTGTGCGCCGACACCATGGCGTTCTTCTTCGTCTTCGACGACCAGTTCGACGGACCCCTGGGCCACGACCCCGCCGCCGCGAACCGCGCGTGCCGCAGGCTGATCGACGTCGTCCGCGGCACACCCACCCCGGCGAGCCGCGAACCCGACCCGTGCACCGCCGCGTTCGCCGACATATGGCACCGCGCGCTCCACCACGCGCCGCCCGGCTGGGCCGCACGCGCGGCCCACGAATGGGAGTACTACTTCGCCACCCACCCCCACGAGGCGATCAACCGACGCCGCGGCACCCCCGGCGACATGGAGCACCACCTCCACGTCCGCCGCGGCATCGCCGGCACCATCCTGCCCCTGTCCCTGGGCGAACACGCCGCCCGCATCACCGTCCCCCCGGCCGCCCACCACAGCCCCCACCTGCGGATCATGCGCGAACTCGCCATCGACGTCACCCTCATGGCCAACGACGTCTACTCCCTCGAAAAAGAGGAAGCCCGCGGCGACATGGACAACCTCGTCCTCGTCCTCCAACACACCCACGCCCTCACCCGCGACAAAGCCCTGACCGCCGCGACCGAGGAGATAGACCACCGCTGCGCACGCTTCCGGGACCTCGCGAGCCGGGTCCCGGCCATGGCCGACGAGTTGGGGCTGACCGGCGCGCAGCGAACGGCCGTGGACACGTACGTGGACGTCATGTCCGCGTGGATGAGCGGCTACCACGCCTGGCAGACCCGAACCGCCCGCTACCGCGACGCACTGCACGTACTGCCCGACACCGGCCCCGGCCACCACGACGAGGTCCTGCGGGCCTGAGACCCCACGGGGAAACGGCACACCGAAACACGGCTCGAACAGCCCCCTGAGGACCATCGGAGGGCTGTTCGAGCATTTCGGCCGACATCCGGGCCCGACCACCGACACATGTCCGTGGCGCAACCGCCGTCACTTTCAGGCTCTGGCACGGGAAGCGTGAACGATCTTCAGACGCCTGGAGTTGAGGTGCCCTTGATCTTCCGGACAGCGACCCGCGTAGGGTTGCAGGTAACCGGAAAGAGAACGCACGTGCCGCCAAGATATACACAGCAGTTCAAGGACGAGGCCGTCCGTATGGTGTTGGACGGTCCCCGACCGATCACCCAGGTCGCACGCGAGTTGGGAATCCACGACACGACACTCGGGACCTGGGTGACGCGTTATCGCAGATCGATGGCGGGGCCGGAATCTGCGCCCCGGAACCCCGACACTTCGACGGAGCGTGAACGGCAACTGGAGCGCGCGGTTCGGAAACTCCGTGAAGAGAATGCGTTCCTCCTAAAAGCCAGCGCCTACTTCGCCCGCGACCATCGGTGAGTTCCCGCTACGAACTCGTCGACGCGGAGAAGGCGAATTTCCGTGTAGCCGAAATGTGCCGATGGCTCGACATCTCCCGATCCGGATACTACGAATGGCGAATCCATCCGGAATCCGCAACCGCACGTCGACGGGAACGCCTCAAGGCGGCGATCAAGGAGATCTTCACGGCGAATCACGAGACCTACGGATATCGACGCGTCCACGCCGTCCTGGCGCGCTCCGGCGAGACCGCGTCCCCGGAACTCGTCCGCGCGTTGATGCGTGACCTGGGGCTCGTGCCCTGTCAGCCCCGGCCGTGGCGGGTCGTCACGACCCGAGCCGACGGCGCGCATCCGCGCATCCCCGACCTGGTCCGCCGCGACTTCGCTGCGGGCCGGCCGGGCGTCAAACTCGTCGGTGACGTCACCTACATTCCGACCTGGGAGGGATTCCTCTATCTCGCCACGGTCATCGACTGCCACAGCAAGGCGGTCGTCGGCTGGGCGATGGCGGACCATTTCAAGACCTCGCTGGTCACCGCGGCACTCGACATGGCCCGCGGACGGATCGACATCGAGAAGGGCGCGATATTTCACTCGGATCGCGGCAGCAACTACACTTCTGGGGAATTCGCCCGCGTGCTGAGTCGTCACAACATTCGCCAGTCGGTCGGACGCACCGGAGTGTGCTGGGACAATTCGATGGCGGAATCCTTCTTCGGTGCCCTGAAGAACGAATGGCTGAACCGCTCCGTCTTCACGGACCACGCGAAGGCACGCCGCGAGGTTGTCAGATACATCGAAGGGTTCTATAATCGCCGACGACTCCACTCACGCCTGGAATATCGCACGCCGCTGGAAGTCCTGAACGAGCACAAGCAACTCGGGCTGGCGGCGTAAACAACAGAAGTCAACGTGTCCGGAAAACACGGGGCACCTCATATCGAGGAACTGCTCGGTGAAGCTCGCGACGGTGGATACAGTGTGAGTCACCAAGTGATGACCGGTCTCCTCACCAATGCCGATCAGCACGAGGGTGCCGAACGCGGACGCCGACGCCCTGAGCCGGCTCGCCGACCGCCCGCTGGAGGACATGCGGGGCGGACCGCGCACCCACGGCGACAGGTTCCTCCGCGAATTACCACAATTCCTGCGTCAAAGTATGTCCGGCTTGACGGTGTTGTCAGGTCTTCACTTGCGCGTCAGCAGCGTGATGTCGATGTCGAAACCGACGAACAAGCGCTCGCCGGTTCCCACAGCCAGCGCTCCGCATCGTGCCGGCAGCGGACAAACGTCGAGACACCGCCTCGTGGTCAGATCCCATGTTCGCACGGTGTGGTCATCGCTTCCGGTGACGGCGACGGATCGTCCGTCCAGGATGGCGCACGCGACCGCCCGCACACGGTCGGTGTGTCCGGTGAGAGGTTGGCCGCTTGGAGTGCCGGTGGCGAGGTCCCACACCCGCACGGTGTGGTCAAGGGATCCGGTAACGACGACGGGTTGCCCCTCCACGCTGGTGAAGGCGATCGCGCGCACGCTGCTGTTTCCCGTGAGAGGTTCGCCGCATTGGATACCGGTGGACAGGTCCCACACCCGCATGGTGTCGTCGAGGGCGCTGGTCAGGGCGACGGGTCGTCCGTCCAGGACGCCGCACGCGACCGCGCGCACCGGGGCGGTGTGTCCGATCAAGGATCGGCCGTAGGGGTGTCGACGGGACCGGCCCGACGCTTGGACTCCGAATTCGTCCAAGGTCCGGCCGTTGGGGTGTCGAAGGGACAGGTCCCGCACTTGTACGCCGAATTCGTTGTCCGCTGCGGTGACGGCAACGGGTCGTCCGCTCACGGTGGTGCACGCTATGGCGTGCACACCTCCGGCGTGTCGGCTGAGGATTCGGCCCTGAGGTGGTTGCTCGGTCGTCAAGTCCCATATCCGCACCGTCTTGTCGTTCGCGCCGGTGACGGCGACCGGTCGTCCGTCCACGACGGTGCATGCCACGGCGTTCACTTCGTCGGTGTGCCCGGTGAGGGGTCGGCCGCGGGGACGCCCGGTAGTCAGATCCCACACCCTCACGGTGTTGTCGCCGGCACCGGTCACGGCGATAGGTCTTGTGTCCACGGTGGTACATGCGATCGCGCGCACGGGGCCGCCGTGTCCGCTGAGGAGTCGGCCGGGAGGCCTTCGGGTGGCCAAGTCCCATACCCGCACGGCCTTGTCGTCTGCACCGGTAACGGCGACGGGTCGCCCGTCCACGGCGACGCATCCAACCGCACGCACCCAGCCGGTGTGTCCGGTGAGAGGGGAGCCGCGTTGGATATCGGTGGTCAGGTCCCACACGCGCACGGTGTTGTCGATGGATCCGGTGACGGCAACGGGTCGTCCGTCCACGACGGTGCACATCACCGCGAGCACTTCGTCGGTGTGCCCGGTGAGGGGCTGGCCGCGGCGGCACCCGGTGGTCAGATCCCACACCCTCACGGTGTTGTCGCCCGCGCCGGTGACTGCCATGGACTGCCCGTCCACAGTGGCACACCCGATCGCATTCACGCGGCCGGTGTGTCCGGCGAGGGGATATCCGCACTGGGTGCCGGTCGTCGGGTCCCACATTCGCACGCTGCGGTCCATGGATCCGGTGACGACAACGGGTCGCCCGTCCACGACGGTGCACACCACCGCGAGCACCGGGCCGGTGTGCCCGATGAGCTCTCCGCCGTGGGGCTGTCCGGTGGTCAGGTCCCATACCCGCACGGTGTTGTCGTCAGCGCCGGTGACGGCGACAGGTCGCCCGTCCACGACGGTACAGGCCACCGCACGCACCCAGCCGGTGTGCCCGGCGAGGGGTCGGCCGTGGGGCCGCCCGGTGGTCAGGTCCCACACCCGCACGGTGTTGTCGTCAGCGCCGGTGACGGCAACGGGTCGCCCGTCCACGACGGTACACGCCACCGCACGCACCCAACCGGTGTGCCCGATGAAGGGTTCGCCGCGTCGGGTGCCTGTCGTCAGGTCCCACATCCGCACGGTGTTGTCGTCGGCGCCGGTGACGGCAACGGGTCGCCCGTCCACGACGGTACACGCCACCGCACGCACCCAACCGGTGTGCCCGATGAGAGTGTCGTGGTGTGCGGGGTCTGCTTGCCCGTCGGTTGCCGCGTCGGCCGTCCATGCACCGGATTCGATCCTGTCGTTGAGTGCTGTCGCAAGGATCCGGGCGTTGTGCCGTGTTGCGTCCAGGGCAAGGAGTCGGCGGCGCATGGCGGGTCCGCTGTCCCGATGATCGCCGATCGAGGTGCGGTAGACGGCGCGGGCCAGCCGCGCTCCGTCCGTCCGGACCCGGGCGAACGCGGTGACGAGCGCGGCCGGATCCCCATGAACCAGGTACTCGGAGTCGACCAGAAGTTCGTCGAGTCGACCTGCGGCTTCGGCATATGCGGGGGCGTGACGCAGAACGTATGAGGGTGCATTGTCCCAGGTGCGGGTGGGGCCGTCGTGGACGGTGTGGGTGACAAGAAGGTGGTCCAGGATCTTTCCGGCGGTGGGGCCGGAATCGGCCTCGTCAACCGTCGGGTGTCGGATGAGGTGGTCGACGAGGCCCTGGTGGAAAAGGCGGTAGAGGAGCGTGCCGTCGTGGTCGGGGGTGGCACACAGGTAGAACAGGGCGTCGGGCAGCAGGGTTCGGGCGTGGTCGGGGGCGAGGTCGACGAACAGCCCCGCCAGTGGGAGGGCCACCTCGAGGGGCATGCCCTCGCCCCGGGCCAGCGCCAGCGCCGACAGGACGGCGCGAATGCCGGGGCCATCGATACGGGAGGACAGGTCCAAGTCGAGGACCGCGGGTAGCGTTGTGGGCGCCGAGCGGCCCAGCTCCCGGGCACCGTCAACGTCGCTCGGGACGGGAATTCGTCCAAGGTGGCGGGTGAAGACCTCCGCGACCAGGAACGCCCCATTCCGCCCGCTGTTTAGGGGAGGAGACAAGGCGGTCGGCGACGGCTTGGGCGAGATGTCGCCGGATCGCACGCCGGCCCGGTGGAGCGTAGGCGGGCATGTCGGTCAGGCGGGCGTTGAAGTAGTCGGCCACGTCGTCGCGGACCTCGTCCGGGTCGGCGTCATCCAAATCCACCAACCCACGCGCAGCACCGGCCAATTCGAGCAAGGCGGCGAACCTCGGCCACGGCCGTGTACCCACCAGCAATCGCACCGAAGGTGTGCCGTCGGAACGCAACACGCGTGCCACGTGAACTAGGTCTGCACACAACGCCACCGGATCGGACGCCTCATCCAGGGCGTCCACGATCACCGCCGGAACCTCGCCCACCCGCGGCAACATGTTCGTGAATGCCTTCGCGTCGACCGACACATCAGGCTCCGTCTTCAGGCCGAGTTGGTCGGCCATCGACACGAACACCTCTGTCGTGGAGCGCCCGCGGGCGTGCACGGCGGCCAGGCGGTCGTTGACCGACGGGCAGGCGTGCGAGTCCCGGGCGTCCAGGCGTTCGCGCACCTGCGGTGCCGCCGACACCAGGTCCGGATGGGCGGCGCACGCCAACGCCGCCAGCAGCGCCGACTTCCCCGCCCCGGGAATGCCCGTGACCACCCGCAGGCCACCGATCTCGACGTCGTCCAACCACGGTGCGAGCAAGTGGAGTTGGGAACGACGCCCGGTGAAGCGAGAACCCGCCTTCTCGGTGAAATGACGCATGTCCGAGGGACTCAGGAACCCCCGCAGCGCCGGGTCCATCCGAGCCACACGCACCGCGCCCGCGTCGTGGAAGGGGTTGGGAAAGAAGGGCAGATCCGGCTCTTCCGTCGCCAGGACCATCGCCGTGCTCCGCACCGTCTGAGCCATACCGGCCATGCGTTCGACGTGCCGACCGATCCTGCGAGCCACCACCGAGAACGGCACGTGCGACCGCGCCGGGTCGGTGTCCAGTCCGGTCCGGGCAATCTCCTCGAACACCTCCGCCAACGCGAGGCTGAACCGGCCGTCGTACGCGTTCTCACCGCCTCCGGAAGCGGCAAGCACCCACGCGATCGCCGGCGAGTCCGTACCGTGCACCAGGTGAGGCAACGCCGCAGCACGTCCGGACCGACACAGGTCGAACAGGAACAGCGTCGGGACCCCCAACCGTTGCGCGTCGTCGACCCATTGCGTGATGTTCGTGCCCCGGCCCACGCACGCGTCCGCCGGCACCACGTCCACCCGATACGGATTGGCCGCATCCGCGTCCCCGTGCGAGGCGACGTAGACCACCCGCGCGTTCCCCAGCGCCCCGTCCACCGCGGCCCGCAACGCGGCCGAGTCGACGTCCCGGTGCACCTCGGTCGCGTATCCCAGACGGTTCAGCGCAGCCGCGACCGACGGCACCACCTCGTCCACGAACGGCAGATCCGACCACGCCGACGCACCTACCGCGACCTCACCGCCTGTCACATCCGCCTCGAAGTGCCCGATCCCCACCACCAACGCACGCCCGACCTCCACCCACGCCCCCACTCCCGTGCCCGGACAGGACACACAGCGTGCCAGGCATCCACCGGTCACACCCGACGAACGCAGGCAAAGCCGCGGCGGACGCTGCGCCGGGCGTCGAGTGATGGCAGCGTCCGGGAAACGGCGTTCGGGCACGTCTACCGGGTTCGGCCCGATCGTGCGGGGCGAGTTCCGGGGTGGACATGCCCAGGTGCTTCCCGGCTCCATGCCTCGAGCGGTGCGCGCGGAACGATGACGATCGCGGATGTCCCGGTTTCGCCAAGGACGGATGAGCCCGAACCACGCGGGTCCCCGGATGGGCGGTCGCACTCCGCGGCCACGACCTGCGACCCCACTGCGAAATCTGCCGTTATCTGGGGTGCGATCAGGGCGTGAGGTGTGTGAGGCAAGAGGCCCATCTCCGTACACGCCTCACGGTTATCTGCGGGTTCGTCAGGCGCGTTCGGCATGCGGGGGTCACCCGCCCTCGGAATCCGACGGAATCCATCGACCGCGGATGCCGGCCGGTGCCAGGATGCCGGTATGACGATCATCATCAAGGGGGCCAACACCCTGCTGCCCGGAGGCCCGTTCCGCATCACCGTGGCCCACGAGGCACGGCCGGGCACCCCCCTGGTGGCCGCCACGGCGGTGCTGCTGGACGCGGCGGGCCGGGCCCGCGGTGAAGCCGACGTGGTCCGGGGCGATCGGCCCTCGCGCCCCTCGGGCGCGGTACGGCACCTGGGCGGGGCGGCGGAGGGCGGGCTCCTCGTCCAGCGGCTGGAGGTGGACGAGGAGGCGGTGGAGACCGCCGTACAGCGGGTGCTGATCGCCGTCCTCGCCGCGGGCGGGACGTTCGACGCGGTCACCGGGCTGTCGGTGGAGGTGGCCGGCGGCGAGGGCCCGTGGGCGGCGAGGTACGAGGTCACGGACGCCGGCGGGGATACCGCCCTGGTGCTCGGAGAGTGCTACCGCCGCAACGGGGCCTGGCGCTTCCGCGCCGTGGGCCAGGGCTACAGCGCCGGACCGGCCGCGCTCGCCGCCGACTACGGCATACCCGCGCAGGTCCTGCCGACCGCGCTGCTGCCGGGCCCCGCGATGGCCGAGGTCCACAAGGAGGCCGTCCCGCCCCCGGGCATGATCCCGGGCCTGACCATGAACAAAACCCCCGCCGCGACCCCGGGCGTGCCCGTGAGCGGGGCCCGGGTGATGTCCCTGGCGAAGGCACCGGGCCCGGCCACCGAGGTCCATGAGGGCCACGGCAAGCTGGAGCTGACCCTGGTGAACCCAGAGCCCGGTCGGTCGGCGGTCGTGGAGTTCGAGCGGACCCGCGTACCCGGACCGCACAGCTGGTTCTACATCTGGCGGCTCGACGAGCAGGGCGAAGTGGAGGAGCTGAGCATCTTCTCCTCCACCAGGGACGCGCGGGGACGGCTGCTGGCGTTCGCCAAGGGCGAGCCCGAGGTGCGGATGAGGGTCGAGGGCTCCGGCGGCTGGCAGTTGCGGGTCCGCCCGATCGACACGGTGGAGACCCTGGGCAAGCTCGCCGAGGGGCGGGGACAGGCCGTGCTGCGCTACGCCGGCCCGCCCGCCCTGATCCGGGCCACGTGCGACGGCCCCGAGAACACCGCCGGCTACGTGCACACCATCCAGCCCGACGGCACCAGCCACAGGGTCGGACAGATCGGCACCATGCTGCCGATGATCGGTCCGCTCGCCGTCGGGCCCGACGGCTGGTGCCACGTGGTCGTGAAACTGGACCACGCGGCCTCGTGGAAGCTGGAGGTGCTGCCCCTGGACGACGTCCGCGAGCTGCGAGGGAAACTGTCCGGCCACGGCTGGGAACTGCTCGAGATGACCGGCCCCGCCGCGAAGGTGCACGTCCGGGTCGACCGCGGGGCCGAGTCCGACTCGATAGTGCTGGCCACCATGGACGCGTACCTGCGCCCCGAGCGGCAGCTGTGCCGGAAGCCGGGAACCTACCTCGTCCCGCCGGGCCTGATCGGGGTCCGCACCTCCGAGAAGTGGAGCCTGAAGGTTCGCCGCTGACCGGTGCGCCCGGCCCCATCGCGTCGGTGACGCCGGCCTCCGCACGGAGCGGACGCCCACGGCTCCCCGGTGCCTGGATCCGTAGCTTCGGCCGGCACTGCGTAGGGGCATCACATACGTACCGGACGGTCCTGCGTGACCAGCGGTGGGAGCGGATGCGGAAGGCCGACCCAGCCTTACCGCCCGCTACGACAGCGCCGTGCAGGCCATGCGGGAGAACAAGAGGAATAGCGGGACGTCGTAGCACCCGAACGTCGAACCCCAGTCCAGGTGCTTCGACCGAAACACCTGGACTGGGGTTCGAACGACGTGCCTCACATACCTCACGCGGTGATCAAGGCGCTGACCTGCGCACGGGGCCGACCATCCCCAGAGAATGAACGACCGCGCCAAACCCCACCCACCGATTGAGGACAGCACCACGGACAACTCGCCCGCCGCAGTCGGGGCTAGAACGAGACACAGGCCCGACCCTTGCAAATCCGGAGCAGATCGAACGGGACCACCAAACGGTCCTTGAACCACTCAATCTGCCCCTCGCAGGTCAAAGACCGATCGCAGGATCGCTCTCACTGGGACAGGACACCACGGGCAGCGTTGGTGGGCCATGTGCATCCGTCGTTGGCCATCTGGATCCTTCAGCCGTCGGGACGGCCTCCGACTCGCAGCCCGGCGTTGTCTCCCACGCAGGCGCCGGCCCTCGGGCGGGCTCGCCGGCAGCGTGTCGGAACCGGCGGGCGGCGCCCCAGGCCCACGTTCCGGCGGTCGGCCCACCCCGAACCTCCGCTTCCGCAGGCCGGCCCTGGGTAGGAGTCGAACATCCGCGGTGGTCCGGGGGCCGGACCCGAGGCTCGGACGACCACGCCCGACCCGGAAGGCCCCACCCATGCCCACCACCCGTCACGAGGAACTGCGCACGGCCGTCACCGCCGCCCGCCGCGCACTCGCCGCACACCCGGACGCGGAGACCGCGCCCGCCCTGGCCGACCTGATCGCCGCCGCGGAACCCTTCGCCAACTTCGCTCCCGCCGTCCTCCCTCCCGTACCGCGCGCGGGCGCACCCGCACCGATCGACACCGCACCGCCGGCGAGACCGGGGCAGCGACCCCAATGACGAGAGCGTCACGATCGAGGACTCGGCAGACGGCCCATCATGCGGCCGCTTCCCGCCCGCGACGACGGATGGCCAACCGACCCCGACCAAGGTGGCCAACAGTCGATGACCGCCCCACCATTGACCAGCAGTGTTTCGAGCGCCTCTGGCCATCCATCGCTGACGGTCACAGCCGCGCAGGCTTCGCCCGTCACCGGCGCATTGGTGTCGCCGGGGCGGTCTCGTCGACGGCGGCGGCTTCCTTGCGGCGGCGTCGGTGGCGGGAGTCCGGGGCGCAGTCGACGGCGTCGCAGGCGCGTTCGAGTTGAAGCGGGAAGAGCGGCTCGGTGTCCCACGGCTCGAGCGGCGGGACCAGGAGCACGTCGGCGTCCCGCTCGGACGTCAGCCGGACCCGGCGCTCCCGGTCGCCGATCAGGCGCAGGGTGATCCGGGTGAGGGCGAAGCTGCCGCGGTGGTAACCGATGGCGTGTCCGGCGGCGTCGCGGCGGGCGGCGTCGATGTGCTGGTGGATGCGGCGGCCCTGCATGGGGCAGCTCTCGCAGCACCAGACGATGCCGATGTCGAGGTGCTCGCGGCCGGGAGCTCGGCGAGCGGGCCGCAGTCGGTGGTGGTGGTCATGCCGGCCTCAACGACGACGCACGGTGGCGTGACACGGGGGCCGGCGAGCCGAACGGCGACCGGTCCAAGGGAAGTAACCCGCGCCCCGATCGGCCCGGAAATCGGTGTAGTCGTCCGACCGGGCGCGGCCGCAGTTGCGCGGCATCTCGCGTGGCGGCGTGCCGGGGGCCCTGGAATGCGGAACGGCACCGCCCCCAAGGGGCGGCGCCGTGAATGTCAAGGGTCGGTGGGGGTGGCCGCCTCACGGCGGAAGGCACACCGTGGCTCCGGCCGAACCGGTATTCCACGGAGGCAATGGTTGGGCCCGGGGGCACACCCTCACCGACACCGGATCACAACCCGGGGCGCCGGCGGATCATTCCCGACGCCCGGTCGCGTGGTGCGCCACGGGGCTCAGCCGGCGTCGGGGCCCTTGCTCTGGGCGATGAGACCGGCCAGGAGTTCGATGATGCGGGCGTTTCCGCTGCGGACCTCGACGGCGAGCGCGTCGATCTTCTGGTCGACGTTGCCGACCTCGAGGTGGAGGGTGGTCAGCTCGCTCTTGACGATGCCGAACTCGCGACTGTTCTGGGCCTGGGCAGCCTCGACGAGTCGGGTGAGCACGGCGAGTTCGTTCCGCCCGATCGGGTCTTCGGGCATGTCGGTCGATCCTTCCGGTCGTCGGCCCCAGTATGGCGGGGTGCCGGTGCGCCGAACGGGTGCCCGCGATCGGCGCGGATCGCCAGGCGGGTCGTCCGCATCGACGACCCCGTCGACATGAACGAGGAGACCGCCCTGGCCTGGGCCGCCAAGGCCGTCCGGACCAAAGGCGGCCACCGCGTCCTCGACTGGATCCCCGGCCCCGCCACCGAGCCCGGCGCGACGGCACTGTACGGCTCCGGCATCCCGCGGTAGCCCCGCCTCGCCGTCCTGTCGGGACCGTCACCCCCGCTCACCGAATCCGGACCCCTGCTGTAGGAGGGGCGGCACAGGCCAGGGCTGCAATCGACCGAGTGCGCCCCGTCGCACGTCGCACCCGCAGGTCAACCGGTCGCGTCCACCACATCCGGGCCGTCCTCCAACCCCGCGAGGAACGCCGCCGCACCTGCGGCCTCTGCGGCGCCGATCCGCCGGTAGACAGCCACCGCCGCCCGCAGGTCCGCCAGCCCACCGCCGCGGTCCTCGGTGGCCGCCAGCGCGCGGCCCGCGCCCTCCAGCGCCCGCGCCTCGTCCACCGGACTCCCCGCTGCCCGGGCCGGCCGGCGAGCCTCCCGAAACACCGCCAACGCCTCCCCGGGACCGGCCGACAGTGCCGGCAACGCACCGGTGCTGTTCAACACCTCGGCCTCTCCTTGCGGATTGCCGACCTCTCGCACCAGCACCAACGAGCGCTGCAGCAGGTGAGCGGCGGTCACGTAGTCCCCGGTCACCGTTCGCATCCGCCCCAGGTCCTGAAGGGCTTCGGCCTGCCCGAGGCGGTTGCCGAGGTCGGTGTACAGGGCGTGGGCGCGGTGCAGCGCCTCGGCCGCCCCCGGAAAGTCCCCGATCACCGTTCGCACCCGCCCCAGTCCCCACAAGGTGTTGGCTTGGCCGAGGCGGTTACCGAGGTCGGTGTGCAGGTCCAGGGAGCGCGCGAAGAGGTCGGCGGCGGCCGGGTAGTCCCCGGTGACCTGCCGCACCCGGCCTATCTCGTGGAGGGCGTTGGCCTGCCCGAGGCGGTTGCCGAGTTCGGTGTACAGGTCCAAGGAGCGCTGCAACTGGTCGACGGCGGCCGGGTAGTCCCCAGTGGCCAACTCAACCCGGCCCAGCTCGGAGAGGGCATTGGCCTGCCCGACGCGGATGCCGAGGTCGGTGTACAGGTCCAAGGAGCGCGCGAAGAGGTCGACGGCAGCCCGGAAGTCGCCGGTGGCCATCTCAACGCGGCCCCTGCTCTGGAGAACGTCGGCCCGCCCGACGCGGTCGCCGAGGTCGGTGTACAGGTCCAAGGCCTGCTGCAACTGGTCGCCGGCGGCCGGGTAGTCCCCGGTGACCTGCCGCACCCGGCCTATCTCGTGACGTGCATTGGCTTGGCCGAGGCGGTTGCCGAGTTCGGTGTACAGGTCCAGGGAGCGCTGCAACTGGTCGGCGGCGGCTGGGTAGTCCCCGGTGACCTGCCGCACCGGCTCATCTCGTGGAGGGCGTGGGCCTGGCCGAGGCGGTCGCCAAGGTCGGTGTACAGGTCCAAGGAGCGCTGCAGCTGATCGGTGGCGGCCGGGAAGTCCCCGGTGTACAGCCGCACCCTGCCCATCTCGTGGAGGGCATCGGCCTGCCCAAGGCGGTCGCCGAGGTCGGTGCACAGCTCCAGGGAGCGCGCGAAGAGGTCGGCGGCGACCGGGAAATCCCCGGTGTACAGCCGCACCCGGCCCGTCCGGCCCCGGAAACTCGGGCCTCGCCCGTCAGGGCCCGGGCGTGAACGACGAGTAGTCCTTCACTATGTCGCCGGCTTCGAAATGTCGCCGGCTTCGAACCCGGATGCGAAAACGCGTGTCCGGGCCGGTCCGGGGATCGGCCTGTGCGGACCCACTCTGAACGTGGCGGCGTCGACGTCGTCCACGCGGGCATAGACCTGCTGGATCATTCACAGGGCCACAAGGTCGCGGGCGCGCGACGTCGGTGTCGACGAGTGCGGCGACGGTGATTCCGGCGGAACGCGCCGCGGGCAGCAGGGTGTCCCCGCCGTGGTCGCCGTTGCCGACGAGCAGTGTGCGCACATCAGTGTGGTGGGTCGTGGCGGGTCAGGGTGATGCCGAGTCCGGTGGCGGCGGCTCGGACGTGTGTTGCGAATCGTTCGGGTCGGAACCTGCCGGTGGGTCCGGCCACACTGATCGCGGCGAGTGCTTCGTGGTCGGGGCCCAATACCGGTGCGGCGACGCACATGAGTCCGACGGTCGACTCCTCCCGTTCGAACGCGACGCCCGTCTCGACGGTCTGGCGCAGCTGGCGTCGCAGGATGCCGGGCGCCACCACGGTTCGCGGGGTGCGCCGTTCGAGCGGCCCGGCCAGTACCTCGTTGCGCAACTCGTCGTCGGCGTGTGCGAGGAGCGCCTTGCCGATGGCGGTGCAGTGCATCGGCATGCGCCCGCCGGCGCGCGAGGGTGACCTGGCCTGGTCGTGGCCGCCGATCTTGGCGACGTAGACGACATCGTGCCCTTCGCGCACTCCGAGGTGGACCGTCTCGTGGGTGCGTTCGTACAGGTCCTGGAGGAAGGGCGTCGCCACCTCCAGCAGGCTGCGTTCCGGCGCCGCGAGCATCCCGAGCTCGAAGAGGCCGCCGCTGGGGCGATAGCCACCCTCCACCCGGTCGAGGAGACGGTTGTCGACGAGGGCTCCCGTCAGCCGGTGAACGGTCGCCTTGTGCAGGCCCGTGCGCCGTACGAGTTCCGCGAGGGCGACGGCCCGGTCGTCGGGCCGGAAGGCGCGCAGGATGGTGACCGCCTTGCCGAGAACCGTGTCGAGACCGGCCGCGTCCGTCATCGGCCCAGCGTATCGCTGAGCGAGACGAAATGCTGGTTCGACGGGTGCCCCGGGCGCACAGTGAGGCGGTGACCATGAACCGAGCGCTCGCCACCGCGAGCACTTCCGACACCGCCCGGGCGGTCGCGCGGCTTGCCGGGGCGTCCGCGTCCGGCGTGCCGTGCGCGCCCGTACGAGACCTGATCGGCCGGGACGACCTGGCCGCCGCGTACGCCGTGCAGGCCGCGCTCACCGAACGTCGACTGTCCGCCGGGGCCCGGGTCGTGGGCCGCAAGATCGGCCTGACCTCGGTGGCGGTGCAGCGTCAGCTCGGCGTCGACCGACCCGACTTCGGCGTCCTCTTCGACGACATGGCGTGTGCGGACGGCGGCACGATCCGGGGCGGGCAGGTGCTTCAACCCCGGGTGGAGGCGGAGGTCGCGTTCGTGCTCGGCGCCGACCTGACCGACGGCGCGCTCGACACCGCGCAGGTCCGGGACGCGATCGAGTACGGCGTCGCCGCGCTGGAGGTATGCGGCAGCCGGGTCGCCGGCTGGGACATCAGCCTCGGCGACACCGTCGCCGACAACGCGTCCGCGGGCGCCTATGTGCTCGGGGAGCGTCGGCGCACGCTCGACGAGACCGAGCCCGTGGACGTCGTGATGTCGATGAGCGTCAACGGTGCGGAGGTCGCCACCGGGAAGGGGGCGGACTGCCTCGGCGACCCGGTCGAGGCCGTCGCGTGGCTGGCCCGCACGGCCTACGACCTCGGCGATCCGCTGCGCGCGGGGCAGGTCGTCCTGTCCGGCGCGCTCGGTCCGATGCGGCCCGTGTCGCCCGGTGACACGGTCACCGCCACGTTGTCCGGCTTCGGCACCGTAACGGTGCACTTCGGCGAGGAAGAGGTCTCATGAGCAGGACCAAGGTCGCGATCATCGGGTCGGGCAATATCGGGACCGACCTGATGATCAAGGTGCTGCGTGGCGCGCAGCACCTCAAGATGGGTGCCATGGTCGGCATCGACGCCGGATCCGACGGTCTGGCCCGTGCCGCGCGGCTCAGCGTCCCGGTCACGCACGAGGGCGTGGAGGGGCTGATCTCGATGCCCGGCTTCGACGGGATCGACATCGTCTTCGACGCGACCTCGGCCAAGGCGCACGAGGCGAACGCCGCCAGGCTGATTCCGCTCGGCAAGCGGCTGATCGACCTCACGCCGGCGGCGATCGGACCGTACGTGGTCCCCGCAGTGAACCTCGGCGAGCACCTCGACGCGCCCGTCGTCAACATGGTCACGTGCGGCGGCCAGGCCACCATCCCGATCGTCGCCGCGGTCGGCCGCGTCGTGCCCGTCGAGTACGCCGAGATCGTCGCGTCGATCGCCTCGAAGTCGGCGGGCCCCGGCACCCGCGCCAACATCGACGAGTTCACCGAGACCACGTCGGCCGCCATCGAGCGGGTCGGCGGGGCGCGCCGCGGCAAGGCGATCATCGTCCTCAACCCGGCCGAGCCGCCACTGATGATGCGGGACACGGTGTTGTGCCTCGTCACGGCCCCGGACTCGGCCGTTCGGGAGGAGATCCGGGACTCGGTCGTAAAGATGGTCGCCGACGTCGCCGCGTACGTTCCCGGCTACCGGCTCAAGCAGCAGGTACAGATCACCGAGATCCCCGACGACCAGCCCGTCGGCACCCTCCTCGTCGCCGACGCCGCCCGACCCACCCACCAGGTTTCGGTGTTCCTGGAGGTCGAGGGCGCCGCGCACTACCTCCCGGCCTACGCCGGCAACCTCGACATCATGACCTCCGCCGCCCTGCGGGTCGCAGAGCGCATCGCGGCAGGAAAGGAAGGCCGTTGATGGGCACGCCGATCTTCATCGAGGACGTCACGCTGCGCGATGGCATGCACGCCATGCGCCACAGGATCGATTCGGACGACGTCAAGCGCATCGTCACCGCACTCGACGCGGCCGGGGTCGACGCGATCGAGGTCGCGCACGGAGACGGCCTCGCGGGAGGGTCGCTCACCTACGGCCCCGGATCGCACACCGACTGGGAGTGGATCGAGGCCGCAGCCTCCGTGATCGAGCGCGCCCGCCTCACCACGCTGTTGTTGCCGGGCATCGGCACCGTGCACGAGTTGAAGCGGGCGTACGAACTCGGGGTCCGCTCCGTCCGAGTCGCCACCCACTGCACCGAGGCGGACATCTCCGCGCAGCACATCGACGCTGCCCGATCACTCGGCATGGACGTGTCGGGGTTCCTGATGCTCTCGCACATGGCGCCGCCCGAGGAACTGGCCGGACAGGCCAAGCTGATGGAGTCCTACGGCGCGCACTGCGTCTACGTCACCGACTCCGGCGGCCGGCTCACCATGAACGACGTGGCGGCGCGGGTGCGTGCCTACCGGGACGTGCTGGACGCCGAGACCGAGATCGGCATCCACGCCCACGAGAACCTGTCCCTGTCGGTCGCCAACTCCGTCGTCGCGGTCGAGAACGGTGTCCGCCGGGTCGACGCCTCCCTCGCGGGCCACGGCGCGGGAGCCGGCAACTGTCCACTGGAGGCGTTCGTCGCGGTCGCCAACGTCTCGGGCTTCGAGCACGGCTGCGATCTGTTCCGCCTCCAGGACGCCGCCGACGACATCGTGCGTCCGCTTCAGGACCGCCCGGTGCGCGTGGACCGGGAGACGCTCACCCTCGGATACGCGGGCGTCTACTCCTCGTTCCTGCGGCACGCGGAGGCCGCCTCCGCGCGGTACGACATCGACGTGCGCGACCTACTCATGGAGTGCGGTCGCCGCCGACTCGTCGGCGGGCAGGAGGACATGATCGTCGACATCGCGCTGACCCTCGCGGTCACGCGAGCCGAGCAGCCGACCGGATCCTGAACCGGCGAGGCGCGACGCGACGGAGCCGTTCCAGGGGGAACGCCCCTGGGACGGCTCCGTCGATTCCGCCGCTCTCGGTAGCGGTAGCGGTAGCGCGACGTGCCGAGCCGGGGGTAGCCGCTGTCAAGGAGTCTCGTCTCTGTGCCGACCGCACCACCTCCGCCGTCGACGTCTCCTCGGGCAGGTCGAACAGCCATTGGTCGGTGGGCTGTTCGGCCTCCTCCGGCCACGCCGTGAACAGGCCGGCCCCGGGCAGGACAGGGACCCACGACCCGCCCTCCGCCCTCGGCCGCCTCTCGGACCGGGCGCCGCACCGCCGTCCCGGCCGGTCGTAACCACACCCGCAACCGCTGGAAGCGTGAGCGCATCGCCCCCGCGCGCCGCACCGCCAGGTGACGTCGGCGAAGGCGTCCCGACCGCGCGCCACCGTGAGCGCGACCCCATCCACGGCGGGTTCGCGATATCGCGCCGCCGACCGAGGCCCCTCCCCGATCACGCGAGCGTCGTCCCGACCGCGGCGGCCGGATGGATGACGGCGTCGCCGCAACGCTGGACCACGTGGTCGAGCCCACACTCCGCCAACCCCGCCCGGACCAGCGCGTCCCGCCTGTAGCCGGGCGTCCACCACCGCCACCACCGGCCCACGCGTGCGGACGCACCAACGGCGGCAATCGCTACCGCTGCGCCATCCGCCGCCGCACCGGCACCCGACACCCGCTGAGGTATTCGTCGAGCGCGGGGGCAGGGGAGCGCACGGCGTCGGGCAGTTCCCGGAACCCACGCGTCCGTCACGGATGTCTCCGACCTACACCCCCACCCCCGGCGGTGCCGAGCCCCCATCGGCAACCAAGTCGGCGAGCCTCCGCGCGATGGTCGAACCGGGCTCCACCACGTGGATGAACAGGCTCAGGCCCGGGTCGTGTGTGACGTCGAGGCGCTCGTAGACGAGCTTGAGGTCGCCGATGGCCGGATGGTTCACATGCACGTCGCCCGAGCGGTGGTGGCTGATGTTGTGATCGCCCCAGCGGGACCTGAACTCCGTGCTGCGCGAATTGAGGTCGAGGATGAGCCCGGAGAGTTCGCGATCGTCGGGATGACGTGTGGCGTACCACCGCAGCGCTCCCACCGTTTCGTCGGCAACCTGCTCCCATTGGCACTGGAAGCCTCGGCTGACCGGGTCGAGGAAGATGAAGCGCGCCCGGTTGCCCTTGTCTTCGGGGTTGCCGAGGAGGGGCGCGTAGAGCGCGCGGGCTTCGCGGTTCCCGGCGAGGAAGTCCATGCGGTAGTTGGTGATCCACGCCGGCAGCGGACTGAGCGCGTCGGTGATCACGTTCAGTTCCGGGCGTACGGCATCGCCGTGGTGATCCTGGGCTCCGGTGGCCGTCGGAACCTTCGCCTCGGAGTGCGCGAGGTCGTGGAGGTGCGTGGCCTCGAGATCGTTGAGGTCGAGGGCGCGCGCGATGGCGGCCAGCACCGTCTCGGAGACACGCACTTTCCGGCCGCGTTCGAGGCGGGCGTAGTACTCGACGCTGATGCCGGCGAGCGTGGCCACCTCTTCCCGTCGGAGGCCGGGTACTCGCCGCCCGATGCCGGTCGCGCCGCCGAATCTCGTCGGGTTCACGCGTGCGCGGCGGGAGCGGAGGAAACTTCCCAGCTCGCTGTCTTCAGGTGCCATGGTCCGAAACTGTACGCCCGGACCGGCCGGCGGAACACGTACTGCCAGTACGCGTTACGTGGACCGCGTAACGACCGGCTCTGCCACGTCGCGGGCTATTCCCCGAAACTGAATCCATTCGGTTCCCGGTGTTTCCGGTGCGGCAACCACAACCGCCTCGGCGCCTGAACCGACGAGATCCGTCTGCATGCGAGATCCGGATGCCGACCGCGGTCCACACGATCCGCACAACGATCGAATGCGTCCCGGATCCTCGGCGCAAGGAAAGAACACAGTCTTCGCCGAGCGAGATCTCGAAGTGAGTACACATGACATCAATCGCAGAAACGCTCGGGCAAAGCGTGGACCGTTCGTCGCACTTTCGTGCGCGGCGGCCGGCACACGTCGACCTGCTCCGGGCGAACCTCGTGAACGTCGGCGCCTTCGATCGCGAGATCGCGGGTGTCGGTGTGAACCATCGCAACGGCGAACGCGGGTTCCTGCACACGAACGGCGACACCCAGCACGCTCTCGGATCGCTCGACGCGAGCCCGCAGGCCGTTCCCGGCCGCACCGCCTCGCATTCGGGCCCGAGGCCGGACCGTCCCTCGCGGCTGCCACGGCGAGGTTCGGACCTGTGTGACAGCCCGATCCCGATGCGACTGTCTCGAAGGGAGACAAACCGATGACCACGCAGGCAGAACGCCCGACGCCGGCCCGCGACGAGCACACGCGCACCTCGCCGATGCTCGTGCCCCGGCGGAACTACACCGATCCCGGCCTCTACGAGGAGGAGCGGGTCAAGATCTTCCGGCGTACCTGGCAGCTCATTTGCCACACCTCCGAGCTCCCCGAGGTGGGCAGCTACCGGACGGCCAGGATCGCCGGGGAACCGGTTGCGGTATGGCGCGGCACCGACGGGGTCATTCGCGGATTCCACAACGCGTGCACCCACCGCGGAGTCGAGGTACTCCTCGGCGCCAAGGGCACGTGCCCGGGTTCGGTGAAGTGCATGTATCACGCCTGGGCTTTCAGCGACAAAGGCGACCTCGTCGGCGTGCCGTTCCCGCGCGCCTATGGTGAGGGCCTCGACAAATCCGAGTACGGCCTGACGCCGGTCAAGGTCGCGGAGTTCGCCGGACTCGTTTTCGCCGCCATCGACCCGGCCGTCGAGAACTTCGAGGACTACCTGGGCGAAGCGGCGCGGTACCTCCGGGAATTCATGGCCGATACCGAGGTCATCGGCCGCGCCCGATGGGACTACCCGGGCAATTGGAAGCTCTGGACCGACAACTTCCGGGACAACTATCACCCGCAGTTCCTGCACCGCATGATCGCCGACGGCCGCGGCGGCATGCAGCCCGGCAAGAATTACGAGCTGGCCAGCGGCCACTCGATGCTCACGTTCCCGGCGTACGGCGGCTTCAACATCGAGAAGTACGCCGCCGGCCTCTCCTGCGAGCTGGGCGAGACGCTCACGCTGAAGGTCGAGGACTCGGCCAGTCGCGGCCATACCGATGAGGAGCAGGAAGCCCGACTCGCGGCGTGGGAGCGGGACGTCCGGCACGGCAACACGATCTTCGCGGTCTTCCCGAACTTCGACCTG
The DNA here is from genome assembly GCF_044460165.1 of Embleya sp. NPDC050154. Lineage (NCBI taxonomy): Bacteria > Bacillati > Actinomycetota > Actinomycetes > Kitasatosporales > Streptomycetaceae > Embleya > Embleya sp. NPDC050154. The sequence continues at coordinate 78,993 of NZ_JBITJP010000030.1, read as the reverse complement.
CAGTACGACGCGGACGGCAGCAGCATCTTCCTGGAGGTGGCGACTCCGCTCGGTCTGGACAGCACGGTCGTGGAGCTGATCATCCTGGGCAAGGTCGGCGAGTCGGCGGCGGAGCGCAAGCGCCGCCTGGAGACCGGCGCCGATTCCCAGGGCTCCTGGGGCAAGATCTCCGCCGACGACCTGGAGGCGGCGGTACGCGCCCAGAGCGGACTGCAGGGCAGCAGCCTCGCGACCTCCCACATGGGCCGCGGTCTCAAGCCGGGCAAGGTCGGCGACAAGTTCGACGAGTACTCGCTGCGGTGCTTCCACAAGCTCTGGAACTCCTACATCAACGAGGAGCCCATCGTGTTGGAGAAAGGGTTCGTTCATGAGTGAGCAGCAGGTATCCGAGCACGAGGTCGTGCAGCCACAGACCGCGCCGACCACCGGCACGCGTACGTACGATCCGGTCCTGATGGAGCGGGTGCGTGCCTTCTACGCCGACTGGGCGGCGTGCCTGGACGAGGACCGGTACCGCGACTGGCTGGGGTTCTTCCACTCGAACGCCGAGTACTCCGTGACGGATCGGGAGAACGCGGACACGGGCCTGTACCTGACGAAGGAGCGAGGGCTCGTCGCGCTCCAGGTCCGGGCGGCCTACCTCTCCGGGTACTGGCGCATGCAGCGGAAGCCTCGAGTCCACCTGATCGGCAACCTGCGCGTCTTCGTCGAGGGTGACGGCACTCTCAACGTGAAGGCGAACGTGGTGTTGGTGCGTACCGGCCTCGACGGACACTCCCAGGTCCACGCCGCCGGCACCTACGACGACCTCCTGGCCGGCAAGGGCGAGGGCTTCGAGATTCTCCGCCACGCGGTGGTGCTCGACGCCGATGTGCAGCCCTATGACATGACCGACATCGTCTGATCGTTGGATTGGATAGGGGACTCGTCGTGAAGCAAGACCGATTTATCCGCGCACTCGGTTACGTCGGATTCACCAGCGCCCGACTCGAGGACTGGCGAACATTCGGCACCGGCATTCTCGGACTCCAGGACGTATCCGCGCCCGACGCGGCGGAGACGGAACTGCGCCTGCGCATGGACGAGCGCTCGTGGCGGATCGCCGTCGCGGCGGGCGCCGAGGAGGGGCTCGCGTACCTCGGCTGGGAGACCGCGTCACCCGAGGCACTCGCCGCGCTGGTCGACCATCTCACGACGCACGGCTTCGACGTGGTCGAGGAGACGCCGGAGTCGGCTCGGCATCGTGGGGTCGCGGAGCTTTACAGCAGCCGCGATCCGGACGGCAACCGGATGGAGTTCTACTGGGGTCCGAGCGCCGATCCGGATCCGTTCCACTCACCCGAGGGAGTGGAGTTCGTCGCCGGCGCGCTCGGGGTGGGCCACATCGTGCTCCGCACCGTCGAGTTCGATGCCTGCAACGCGTTCTACCGCGACGTCCTCGGATTCGGGCTCAGCGACTACGTGATCATGCCGCCTCGGCTGATCAACTTTCTGCACGTCAACGAGCGCCATCACAGTCTCGCCCTGATCCAGGGCGACCCCGCGGCGCCCTCGGTCAGCCACCTGATGCTCGAGCCGACCCGCGTCGACATGGTCGGCCGGGCGATGGATCGTGTATTCGCCTCGGGCGCCAAGCCGATCGTCGGACTCGGTCGGCACGTCAACGACCGGATGATCTCGTGCTACCTCCAGACGCCGTCCGGCTTCAGGCTCGAATACGGCGCCGGCGGTCTGCTGATCGACCCCGCGACGCATGTCTCCACCCACAACACCGGCGACAAGGTGTGGGGACACCAGAGTTACTGACCGACTCGGCGGGTCGATCGTCGAATTCTCGCAGTAAGGGAGGCGGACCGATGTCCGTGAACAGCATGTGGAACGACCTCGCCGGTGCCTCGGTGGGGTACCGAGGCAAGGAGTTCAAGACCCGTGTCATCGAGGCCGGCGAGGGGGAGCCGCTCATCCTCATGCACGGGAACGGCGGCCACGCCGAGGCCTACAGCCGCAACGTCATGCCGTTGAGCAAGCATTTCCATGTCATCGCCATCGACCTGCTGTGGCACGGCTTCTCCTCGGGCCGACCGTTCACCACCGAGATGGTGCCGACCTACGCCGAACAGGTCGTCGACCTGATGGACTCGATCGGCGCCGACACCGCCCACTTGGAGGGCGAGTCCTTGGGCGGCTGGGTGAGCATGTGGATGGCACTGCACCACCCCGACCGCGTCGGACGGATCATCCTCAACACGACCGCCGGTGCCGCGGTCGAGGAAGGGCAGGTCACGCAGGAGCAGCTCGCGGCGGGTGACGCCCTTCGGGAGCGCTCGCTCGCCGCGATCGGCGACCCGACCCGCGAGACGGTCCGCAAGCGGCTCGAGTGGCTGATGGCCGAGCCGGACCGCGTCACCGAGGAACTCGTCACGCTGCGGCAGTTCTTCTACCAGCGCCCCGAGACCCGCGAGGGCCTCGTCAACGTCATGCGGAACAGCTTCCGGTCCGACTCTCCACACCGCATCACCCCGCAGATGCTCGGCCGGATCCGACAGCCGACGCTGGTGCTCTGGAGCGACCACAACCCCGGCACGGGACCGGAGTTCGGCCGCAAGCTCGCCTCGCTCATCCCCGATGCGCAGTACTCCTGCATCGCGGACGCCGGCCACTGGCCGCAGTGGGAGAAGCCCGAGGAGCACGACTCGATCGTCACCGAGTTCCTCCGCGCCTGACCACCGCGCCTGACCACCGCGTCCGACCACCGACCGGACTCGCCGGAGGCTCCGGACACGTCGTCGGCCGAGGAGCACACGCCGCCGACCCGGACCGGTCCGGACCCGCCGATGGGGCAACGCCCGCGCCGCCGGGCCACGTCGTTCTTCGGGGCAACAAGAGCGGTGCCAACGCCGGAAGTTCGACGTGGCCTGCGGCGACGTCCGCATCGACATGCCTCCGCGAAGCAGCCGCCGGTTCCCGAGTTCGAGTGGGCGACCGTGTCGTGCCGGCGTCGTAGGTGTCGAAGCGCATCCGGTTCCGGTGTGCCGGCCACTTCCGGGCGATGGAGGGTGGTACCGACTCCGACCGGGTCTCCTTCCTGCACGACGACGCCGCGTTGCGGCGGCCGGATCGATACGGGCCCCGCGCAGCAGGACTTCGGGACGACGAGGCGTGACACCTCGCTCCGCTTCATCCTTCGGGCGGAGAGTCCGCGCGCGGGCCCCGTCACAGGCACCGCATCGCGCGTCGTCGACGGCGGCTCGATCCCATCGGTGTGACCTTCCGAGCAGAGAAGAGGAGGAAAGAATCATGCAGTTGTTGGTGAGACAGGTCCGATGGGAGGCCGTGGGGGTCGTCTCCCTCGTCCTGGTGGATCCGATCGGGCAGGACCTGCCCGGATGGCAACCGGGAGCCCACATCGACCTGGCGGTCGGCGGCGGCTCGGTCCGGCAGTATTCGCTGTGCGGTGACCCGGACGACCGGAAGTCCTATCGCATCGGCGTCCTGCGGGAGGCCGACGGCCGAGGCGGTTCCCTGTTCATCCACGACCGGTTGCGCGTCGGCGCACCGATCGAGGTGGCGGGTCCCCGCAACCACTTCCCGTTCGACCCGCCTTCCCGCATCCGCTTCGTGGCCGGCGGCATCGGCATCACCCCGCTGATACCGATGATCCGGGAAGCGGAGCGGCGTCAACTGGACTGGGAACTCACCTACGGCGGCCGCAGCCGGGCCTCGATGGCGTTCCTCGACGAGCTCGACTCCTCGCGGGTGCACGTGCATCCCACCGACGAGGTCGGGCCGATCGACCTCGACACGGCACTCGGCGACCCCCGCGAGGACACGGCGATCTACACCTGTGGCCCGGGTTCGCTCCTGGACGCCGTCGAGGAGCGGGCCTCCTCCTGGCCGCGGGGCGCGCTCCACCTGGAGCGCTTCTCGGCTCCGCCCGCCGCCGAACCCGTGGCCGGCGACGTCCCCTTCGAGGTCGTCGCCAAGCGCAGCGGGGTCACGGTGACCGTGCCCGCCGACGGGACCATCCTCAAGGCACTCGACGACGCGGGCGTGAGCACGATGAGCTCCTGCTCCGAAGGCATCTGCGGCGCCTGCGAGACGCTCGTGGTGGAGGGCACGCCCGACCACCGCGACCACGTCCTCGGAGAGGAGGACAAGGCAAGCGGCGAATACGTCATGATCTGCGTCTCGCGCGCCTGCACCAAACGACTCGTCCTCGACATCTGAGTCCGAATCGCCGCACCGACCGGATGATCCGCCGCGAGGTTTCCGGCGTCCGAATTCTCGCGTTCGTATCCGTACCCTCGTCCCGGCAGCCGTTCGAGCAAGGATGGTGGGCGTCGCGGCCCGTGTCGCGCGTCCTGCCCCCGCCCCTCCCGCAGCCCATCCCGGAGGGACATCCGCCCCCGCCTTCGCCGAACCCTCGCGGTGGCGGAGCGGGCGCCTCATGCCGCTCCCGACCCTGGTCGGCACACCGCACGCTGCGCAGGCCGAACAATGCCCAGGGGGCCTGTCGGGTGGCGTCGGTGAGGGCTGTGCGCTCTCACCCCTGCTCGGTCGCATGGCATCCGGCGAGACCAACGGGCTCGATCCGGAGCAAACCGGCCGACGGATCGTCGACCTCGTGCTCGACGGCGCGTCGGCCGCACCGAGCCGACGATCCGCGGCCTGGGCGATGCGGGCGACGGGACGAACGACCGTGATGTGGCAGGTCGACCGGCCCGCGGCCGCCGTCGGTCGGCGGTCGGAGTCGGGTCAGCCCTTTCCGTGAGCGGAACCGCACCCACAGGATTTGCCTCCGCAGCAAGCACACCCCTACCCGACCACGCCATCCGCACCCACCGCGTACGCGTGCATCCCGGCCGCGGAGGCGACGAAGATGCGATTCTCGGCGGCCGCGAGCGCGACGACCGGCGCGCGTACGGCGATCTCCGCCACGCACCGGAACTCGTCCACGTCCCACAGGCGTACCGTCCGGTCCTTGCTGCCGCTGGCCAGCAGGGTGCGCCCGCCCAGCGGCAGCAGACACAGCCCGCGGACCCACTCCCGATGCCCGGTCAGGACGCGCCGGGTCCGTCCGGTCGTGGGGTCGGTCGCGCCGAGGGGGTGGGAGGACCCCTCGTCGATCGAGCCCCGCCGCGCTGCTGGGCAACCCGGTCGAGGACAAGCTGCTGCGATGCCGCAGACTCCGCGTCGACGCAACCGTGATCGAGGCCGACATCGACCACCCCACGGACGCCGACCTGCCGGCGCACGGCGTCCGCAAACTGGGCCGACTCGCCCGGCGGATCAAGGCCGAGGGCGCCACGAGCCGCACCCGGTTCCGCGACCGCGGCCGCTCGGCCGGACGCCGATTGAGGCAGATCTCCCGCGCCCTGCGACGGCGCACCCGCCAAGCTCTGGGCGAGATCGATCGGCTCACCGATGAGATGGCCACCAGCCGGCCACCGCATCTCGTGCTCGCATTCCCGGCCTCCCTTTCACGGGCCCAATTCGCACTCCGCGCTCGGGGTCGGGCCCGCGCCCGTGCCTGTGCCCGTGCCCGTGCCCAGGGCACGTTGAGGGCTGCGGAACGTGGCCGAGACGCCAGGGGACGGGAGGGTTGGTTCCGCCTTGGCGTAACCGACGCGATCAAGCATTCGCGCTACCGCGGGGAGTGCTCGGCGGCGGAGTATTCGGTGGAACAGCGCCGGCGGCGCTAGTCTTTCGTGTCGTGCAGGAGACCCGCCTCGACACTGCTCGGATCCGGGCCGCTCGCCGATTGATCGACCCGATTTTTCTCGACACTCCGCTCTACCGCTGCGAGGCGCTGGAGCCCGGCCTCGGGTGCAGGGTGAGCATCAAGCTCGAAACGGCGAACCCGGTCCGCAGCTTCAAGGCCCGCGGCACCGAGGTGGTCGCGAGCCTGCTCGCCGACAATGGTCCGCGAGCCGTGGTGTGCGCCAGCGCGGGCAACCTTGGCCAAGCCCTTGCCTGGTCCGGTCGCGGCCGAGGGCTCGACGTGACCGTCGTGGCATCCCGCTTTGCGACTGTGGCCAAGCTTGATCGCATCCGCGCGTTGGACGCCAGGTTGGAGCTGGTGGACGGCGACCACGAGTCGGCTCGCGAGCGGGCGGCGGCCATCGCGCGGTACGACGGCATCCGGCTGGTCGAAGACAGTCTGGACATCGAGACCTGCGAGGGCGCGGCGACCGTCGGCCTGGAACTGGTGGACACCGCACAGACGTTCGACACCGTCCTGATTGCTCTCGGAGGCGGGGCGCTGGCCACCGGCGTGGGTCATGTGGTGAAAGCCTTGGTACCCGAAGTCGAGGTGATCTGCGTCCAGCCGCTGGGCGCACCGGCGATGACCCACTCGTGGCACCAACGACGTGTCGTCACCACCGACTCGACCGACACCATCGCCGACGGCGTCGCCGGCCGGCGTCCCATCCCGGCCGTCTTGGACGATCTCCTCCTCGTCTCTGACGACGCCGTCCTGGTCCGGGAGGCGTCGATCATCGCCGGTATGCGGATGCTCCTCGACCACGCCGGCCTCGTCGTCGAACCGTCGGCCGCGCTCGGCATCGCGGCTGTCCTCGAAGACCGTGACCGCTTCGCCGGCCGACACGTAGTCACCATCGTGTGCGGCAGCAACGTCGACGTGGACGCCTATCACCGCTGGGTGGGTACGGCTCCCATCCATAGGTCTTGACAATTGCTCCGACGGCCCCGGACGGTGGTTGTGTCATGGTCGGCTACGGATGGTCGCCTGATTGATGCCCGCGCGGCGTGATCGTCTCCACGAGTCGTGTCAGTGGGATGAAGCTGCCGCCGGTTCCGAGTTCTTGCGGCGTCGGGTCGGCAGACGTGGGGAGGCCGGCGAGTGCGACGACAGCTTCGCGGTCGCCTCCCAGAGCTTCTCGCCACCAGTCGCTGGGCGCCGTCCTGACCGCTCGGCACCCGGCTCCCCGCCGCCCGACGGCTCTACCTCACGGCCACGCCTCGGGTCTGGGAGCCTCCTGGGAACAGCGCCTACAGCGAAGCCGCCACGGCGGACAGCGACACCGAACTCCCCGGCCCTCGCCGAGGACGACGCGTGGGAGGACCCCGACCTCGACGACCGGGACGACACCACCGACGAGGGTGGGCCGGCCGAGGCAAGGGACGAAGCCCAAGGCGGTCGGCCGGTCCGCGTACGGGGCGGTCGGCCCGTGCACTCGGCTCTGTCGGCCCGCGGTCGCGTCGATGGACGAGGAGACGATCTCGGTCGAACACGGTGGTGAGGCGCATCAGGTCGAGCTCGGGGTCGCCCTCGCGAACGCACGGCAGCGGCGGGCCGGCTTCGCGCCGGAGCGGCTCGACGCGCTCTCCGCGCTCGGATGAGGCGGACGTGAGTTCGGGGCATCGACGCCTGGATGTGGCAGGCCCGGTTCCCAACGCCGGCGCTCGGTAAGGGGGTTCGGGCGGAGGATCTGGGGTGGCCCGAGCGGATGATGGGGTTGGGCTCCGGTACTGGGCTCAATAGCGTGACGGGCAGCCCTGTTGTGATCGTCCGCCAGTGTCGGTGCGCGGTGCCAGTGCCGTTGGCGAAACGGAAACGGGAGTTCTCCGTGGATAGTTGTCCGGCTGCTCGCCCCCGACCACTGCGGGGATGGGTGCTCCCACCCGCAAGAACAGAGCCCGTCAAGGTGCCGGCGGGCCGCTGCCGTCGGCGCGTCGAGCCGACGTCCGAGACCGCCTGCCTGGTGGCGGCAAGCGGTGACGGCTCATTCGGTCGCCCTCGTTCGCGTGAGGCGAACAGGCCGTACATCCATGGTGTGGTGAAGACGGGGCGGCGGGCGATGCACGGGTCGGCCCAACGCCCTTCGGCCGGGGCCTCTTCCCCGGTCTGCCACTGCGACGAGCGGAGTTCGGCGTGACCGCCCCTTCGGACCGGCTCGTCGACGCGCTCCGGGCGTCGCTGACGCAGAACGAACGGCTGCGCGCGAAGAACGAGCAACTCACCGCGCGTAACGAGGAGCTGGCCGCGACATCCGGCGAGCCGATCGCGATCGTGGGGATCGGCTGCCGTTACCCCGGCTCGGTGTCCAGCGCCCAGGATCTGTGGCAGCTGGTCGTCGACGGCACCGACGCCATCGGCGACCTCCCGGACGATCGCGGCTGGAAGCAGCAGGTGCTCGACCTCGCCGCGGCCGGCGACGGCATCGGCCCGGCCCCGCAGGGCGGCTTCATCGACGATGCCGACCGCTTCGACGCGTCCGTCTTCGGCATCGCGCCTCGCGAGGCGTTGGCGATGGACCCCCAGCAGCGGCTGCTCCTGGAGACCTCCTGGGAGGTCTTCGAAAGCGTCGGCATCGTGCCGTCCTCGATGAAGCGCAGCCGAACCGGCGTCTTCATCGGCGCCACGAGCACCGGCTACGGCGCCGGGGTCACGACGCTGCCCGAGGGCGTGGGCACCTACCTGGTCAGCGGTACCTCCAGCAGCGTCATCTCGGGCCGACTCTCCTATGTCTACGGCCTGGAGGGCCCGGCGGTCACGGTGGACACCGCCTGCTCCTCCTCACTGGTCGCGCTGCACCTGGCCGCTCAGGCGCTGCGCAACGGGGAGTGCTCGCTGGCGCTGGCCGGTGGGGTGACCGTGATGTCCACCGCCAGCATCTTCCACGGGTTCAGCAGCCAGGGCATGATGGCCCCGAACAGCCGCTGCAAACCGTTCGCCGCCGCGGCCGACGGAACCTCCTGGGCCGAGGGTGTGGGCCTGCTCCTGGTCGAGCGGCTGTCGGACGCGCGGCGCAACGGCCGGCGGGTACTGGCCGTGCTGCGCGGTTCGGCGGTCAACCAGGACGGCGCGTCGAACGGGCTGACCGCGCCCAACGGTCCCTCCCAGCAGCGGGTCATCCGGGCCGCCCTCGCCGACGCCGGCCTGTCGCCCGACCAGGTCGACATGGTCGAGGCGCACGGCACCGGCACCACGCTCGGCGATCCGATCGAGGCGCAGGCCCTGTTGGCCACCTACGGACAGCAGCGCGACCCCGAACTTCCTTTGTGGCTGGGGTCGGTCAAGTCCAACATCGGCCACTCCCAGGCCGCCTCGGGTCTCGCCGGTGTGATCAAGACCGTCATGGCGCTGCGCAACGGGCAAGTGCCACGTACCCTGCACGTCGACGCCCCCTCACCGCACATCGACTGGTCCGCCGGGGATGTCCGCCTCGCCGAAGAACCGCGCGACTGGCCGCGGTTGGGCCGGCCGCGCCGCGCCGCGGTCTCCTCGTTCGGTCTCAGCGGGACCAACGCGCACGTCATCCTGGAGCAGGCCGACCCCGACGACGACCCGCCGCCGGCCGAACCCGGGAAGCAGCGCGCGGACGGTCCGCTGGGCCATGGTCCGGTGCCGTGGCTGCTGTCCGCGGCCACCCCGGAGGCGCTGCGGGCCCGCGCCCGACAACTGGCTACCTGGAGCGTGCGCGAGCCGCGACCGGACCCCGTCGCGGTCGGCGCCGCGCTGGCCACCACCCGTACCGTCTTCGAACACCGCGCGGTCGTCCTGGTCGACGACCTCGACCGGGCCCGGGAACCGCTGCGCGCCCTCGACTCCGGTGTCCCGTCACCGCTGCTGGTCGAGGGGTCGGCCGCCGTCCGCGGCAAGGTCGTCTTCGTCTTCCCCGGCCAGGGCTCCCAGTGGACCGGGATGGCGACCCGACTACGCGACGAATGCCCGGAGTTCGCTGCCCACCTCGCCGCGTGCGAGGAGGCCCTCGCGCCCTGGACCGACCGGCCGCTGAGCGAGGTGCTGGACGACGAGGCCGCGCTCACCCGGGTCGACGTCGTGCAACCCGCGCTGTGGGCGGTCCTGGTGTCCCTCGCGCGGCTGTGGCAGGACCACGGTGTGCGGCCGGCCGCCGTCCTGGGCCACTCCCAGGGGGAGATCGCCGCGGCCTGTGCGGCGGGCGCGCTGTCGCTCGAAGACGGCGCCAAGGTCGTCGCGTTGCGCAGCCGGGCGATCGCCGCGGAATTGGCCGGGCACGGCGGGATGGCCTCGGTGGCGCTGCCGGTCGATGCGGTCCTGGCCCGTTTCCAGGGCGCCGACCACCGGCTGTCGATCGCCGCCCACAACGGCCCTCGCTCCACCGTCGTCTCCGGTGATCAGGACCGACTCGCCGACTTCTTGCGGGCCTGCGAGGCCGAGGGGGTGCGCGTGCGCCACATCCCCGTCGACTACGCCTCGCACTCCGCACAGGTCGAGTCCCTGCGCGACCGGCTGCTGACGGACCTCGCGGATATCCGACCCCGCGGTTCCGATCTGCCGTTCTGGTCCACCGTCACCGGCGACTGGATCGACACCGCGCGACTGGACGCCGACTACTGGTATCGCAATCTGCGACAGACCGTCCTGCTGGAGGAGGGCGTACGCGCCCTGCTCGCGAGCGGTCACGGCGTCTTCGTCGAGACCAGTCCGCACCCGGTACTCACGGCGGCCGTCGAGGAGTGTGCCGAGGACGCCGAGGCGGACGCCGCCGTCATCGGCACCCTGCGGCGCGCCGACGACTCCCTGTCGCGCTTTCGTACCTCGCTGGCCGAGGCCGCGGTCCGCGCCGGCAGGATCGGACTCGGCCCGCTGTTCGCCGGAATCGACGCCGCAGACGTGGCGCTGCCCACCTACCCGTTCCAGGGCGCCCGCTACTGGCTGTCGCCCGGCGCCACCGCGATCGAACCCGGCGCGCTGGGCCTGGACGCCGCCGACCATCCGGTACTCGGTGCGGCGGTGGAACTGGCCGACCGCGACGCGGTCGTCCTCACCGGTGTCGTCGACGCCGCCGACCCTTCGGTGCGGCATGATGCACAGGGCCTGCCCACGCTCGGCGCCGCCGCCCTGGCGGAGCTGGCGGTACGCGCCGCCGACGAGGTCGGCGCCACCGTGGCGGGGCTGGTCCTGGATCGGCCGCTGGTGCTGCCCACGGCAGGTGCCACCCGCATCCAGGTGACCGCCGCCGGGATCGGCGGCTCCGCCGGTACGCTCACCGTGCACGCACGCCATCCCGCCACCGCGGGCGGCCGATGGGTCCGGCACGCCGGCGCCACCCTCACCGATGTGTCTCCTCCGCCGGTCGTGGAGGACGGCAACCGGCCGCCCCCGGACGCGGATCCGCTCCCGCTTCCGGACGACGACGGCAGCCCCGATGGGGCGGTGGTCCGCGGGTTGTGGCGGCGCGGCGGCGACGTGTTCGCCGACGTGGTCCTCGGCGAGAACGCCCGCGAGGTACGGGGTTACCACATCCACCCCGCGTTGTTCGACGCCGCGCTCCGGGCCTGGCACCTCGCCCGATCGCCGCACGACGAGGGCACCGGCCGGCTGCCCACGTCGCTGGGCCGCGTCGCCGTGCACGCCATCGGCGCCGACTCCGCCCGCGTCCGACTGCGTCCGGGCGCCGACGACACGGTCACCGCAACGTTCGCCGATGCCGCCGGGCAGCCACTGGCCGACCTGGGCCCGGTGGTCTTCGGGCCGGTGGCCGCAGGGGACTCGGCGGTGCCCGCGGACCTGCCGCGCGACACGCTCTTTAGCGTCGAGTGGGCAGCGGTGACCATAACACCGGAGGCGCCGCCCGCGAACTGGGCGCTGCTCACCGACGACCCCGGCCACGTCGGGCTGTCCGCCGCGCTCCGCGATACCCGTACCGAGACCGGCACCGGTGCCGAAGTGTGGGTCCACCGCGACCTGGCCACCCTGACCGCCGCCGTCGCCGCGGGCGCCCGCGCCCCGGACGTCGTCGTCGTCCCGGCCGCCGCTTCCGGCGCCGGCCCCGAGGCCGCCGCATGCGCGGCCCTGGAGCTAATGCAGGCGTTCGTGGCCGACGATCGGCTCGCGGACAGCCGCTTGGTCCTGCTCACCCGGTCCGCGGTCGTCGCGAGCGTCGGCGAGGCGCCGGACCTGGAGGCCGCGCCCTTGTGGGGCCTGGTCGGTTCGGCCGACGCCGAACACCCGGGACGGGTCCTCCTGCTCGACACCGGCACCGATACCGGCACGGACATCGCTACCGATACGACCACCGACACCCGGGTCTTCGCCGATCTCCTGTGCGAAGCCCTGGCAGCCGGCGAACCCCGACTCGCCATCCGCGCCGGCACCCTGCGGGCCCCCCGCCTCAGCCGCGCCGGCACCACCCCCGCAGCCGACCACACCCCGCTCGACCCGAACGGCACCGCGCTGATCACCGGCGGCACCGGCACCCTCGGCGCACTCCTGGCCCGCCACCTCGTCCGCAACCACGGCGTCCGACACCTGCTGTTGCTCAGCCGCCGCGGCCCGGCCGCCCCCGGCGCCGAGGAACTCACCGCCGAACTCCACGAATTGGGCGCCCACGTCACCGTCGCCGCCTGCGATGCCGCCGACCGAAACGCGCTCGCCGCCGTCCTGGCCGCCGTGCCCGTGGACCACCCCCTCACCGCCGTCGTGCACGCCGCCGGCGTCCTGGACGACGCCGTCCTGGACGCCCTGACCCCGGAACGCGTGGCCGGCGTCTTCCGCCCCAAGGCGGACGCCGCACGGCACCTCGACGAACTCACCCGCGACGCGCCCCTGGCCGCGTTCGTACTGTTCTCCTCCGCCGCGGGGGTCCTCGGCACCGCCGGCCAGGCCAACTACGCGGCCGCCAACACCTTCCTGGACGCCCTGGCCGCGCGACGCCGCGCCCACGGCCTGCCCGGCACCGCGCTGGCCTGGGGCATGTGGGCGGAACTGAGCGAGCTGACCCGCCGCGTACAGACCGCCGGCCAGGACAGAATGGTCGATGCCGGCTTCCGCACCCTGTCCACCGCGGACGGCCTCGCCATCTTCGACGCCGCGGTGCGTACCGACACCGCCCTGTTCGTGCCGCTGCCGACCGACCTCGCCGTACTCACCCGGCAACTCGCCGGCAATCCGCCGCCCCCGCTCTACCGTGGTCTGCTCCGTACTCCCCTGCGTCGTGCGGTGGGCACGAAAGCAGGCAACAGCCCGGACCTGGCCGCCCGGTTGGCCGGTGAGCCCCCCGCCGAACGCACCCGGATCCTGCTCGACCTCGTCCGCGAACAGGCCGCAGCCGTGCTCGGCCACGCCGGCGCCGACGCGGTCGGTCCCGGGCGGCCGTTCCGCGAGTTGGGCTTCGACTCGCTCAGTTCGGTGGACCTGCGCAACCGACTCGCCGCCGCCGTCGGCCTGCGCCTGCCGGTCGGCCTGATCTACGACCACCCCACGCCCGGCGCGCTCGCCCAGTACCTGCGCTCCCGACTCACGGGAGACCCGGACGAGGCCGCCGGCCCGGTCCCCACCCGCAGCGACGCGCCGGTCGGCGAGGACGACCCGGTGGTCGTCGTCGGCATGAGTTGCCGACTCCCCGGCGGGATCGAATCGCCGGACGAGTTGTGGAACCTGCTGGCGTCCGGCGGCGACGCGGTCGGGCCCGTCCCGGACGACCGCGGCTGGAACCTGGACCGGTTCGCGGCCTGGAACCAGGCCATGCCCGGCGTCGGCCTGCTGTCCGAGGGCGGCTTCATCACCGGTGCCTCGGGTTTCGACCCGGCGTTCTTCGACATCAGCCCGGAAGAGGCATTGGTGATCGACCCCCAGCAACGGCTGTTGCTGGAGTTGGCCTGGGAGGCGCTGGAGCGTACCGGCGAGGACCCACGACAGCTGCGCGGGTCGCGCACCGGTGTCTACCTCGGCACCTTCTCCCAGAACTACGTCTCCGACCTGCGGCAGGTGCCCGAGGCGAGCCTGCCCTACGTGTCCTCCGGCGCCGGTTCGCCGTTCGCCTGCGCCCGGGTGGCCTACACCTTCGGTCTGGAGGGGCCGACGCTCGCCGTCGACACCGGCTGTTCGTCCTCCGGCGTCGCGTTGCACCTGGCCTGCCAGGCGCTGCGGCGCGGCGAGTGCGCTTCCGCGCTGGTCGGCGGCGTCACCGTGCTGGCGTTCCCGGCCGCGTTCGAGAACCTCGGCGGTATCGCCTCCGACGGCCGCTGCAAGTCCTTCTCGGCCGACGCCGACGGCACCGGGTGGGGCGAGGGCGCAGGCGTGCTGGTCGTCGAACGCCTCTCCGAGGCCCGCCGCCGGGGTCACCGGGTGCTCGCGGTGATCCGCGGCTCGGCCCTGAACCACAACGGCGCCAGCAACGGGCTGACCGCACCGCACGGCCCCTCGCAGAGTCAGGTCATGCGCCTGGCTCTCGCCGAGGCCGGCCTCGGCCCCACCGACATCGACGTGATCGAGGCACACGGCACCGGTACCCCCCTGGGCGACGCGGTCGAGGCGGAGGCGGTCATCGACGCGTACGGGCGACACCGTCCCGCCGACCGCCCCCTGTGGGTGGGCAGCGTCAAGGCCAACATCGGCCACCCCCACGCCGCTTCCGGTGTCGTGGGCGTGATCAAGACGATCCTGGCCATGCGGCACGGCATCGTGCCCGAGGCGTTGCACGCCGCCGAGCCACTGCCCGACGTCGACTGGCAGGACAGCGGAATCACCCTGGCCCATCGGGCCGTTCCGTGGCCGGAGACCGGGCGGCCGCGCCGCGCCGGGGTGTCCTCGTTCGGCGGCAACGGCACCAAGGTGCACCTCATCCTCGAACAGGCGCCCGACGACCCCACCGCACCGCCTTCGCGGGACGCCCCCGACACCGGGTCGGCACCGCTGCCCTGCCTGCTGTCGGCCCGCACCGGCCCCGCCCTGGCCGAACAGGCCCGCAGGCTGCGCGAACGGCTGGTCGAGGCGGACACCGTCACCCCGACCGACGTCGCCTGGTCGCTGGCCACCACGCGCAGCGCATTCGAGGAACGCGCCGTGATCCTGGCGCGGGATCGGTCCGAACTCCTCGACGCCCTGGCCGCCTTGGCCGCCGGCCTCCCCCATCCCGCCCTGGTCACCGGCCGGTCCGCGAGCGAGGGCGCACGCCTGGTGGCCCTGCTGCCCGACGCCGAGGAGCGCCTGCCCGCCGCCGAGGCCGAGTTCTACGCCGCGTTTCCGGCCTACGCGCATGCCTGGGACGGAGCCGCCGGCGCCCTCGCCCCCTACCTGGACCGGCCGCTGCCCCTCCCGGGCACGGACGGCGAACCGCTCGTCTCCGCGGCCGCGTTCGCGTCGCACGTCGCCGGCTACCGGCTGTTGGAGAGCCAGGGTCTGCGCCCGGACGCCCTGCTGGGCCGCGGCCTCGGACAGATCGCCGCGGCCCACCTCGGCGGCAGCCTGACCCTGCGTCAGGCTGCCGCGGTGGTCGCCGGTCGTACGGACGACCTCGACGACCGTACGATCGCGCGGCCGCGAATTCCCGCGCTGCGGGCGGGCAGCGGCGAGCCGATCGACGCCGAGGCCCTGCTCACCGGCGCCGCACCGGTCGTCGGCGAACCGACGCGAGAACGCGGCGGCGCGTCCGAGGCTCGCGGCACCGACCTCGTCGTGAACCTCGGTGCCGCCGAGGACCGGCCCGACTCGGGAGCGGCCGTCACCGTTCACCTCCGGCAGGCCCCCGGATCCGGAGCGATCGCGTCGGCGCTGGCCCGGTTGTACGTGGCCGGCGCCGACCTGGATCACGCCGCGCTGTTCCGCGGCGTCCAGGCCCGGCGGATCGACCTGCCGACCTACCCGTTCCAGCGCGAGCCGTACTGGCTGGGCGCGTTCCGGCCGAGCACCACCGACGGAGGGAGCACCATGACCGACGAGCCGACCCGCAAGAAGATCATCACCGAGTACTACCGCAGGCTCAACGCCGGGGACGTCGCCGGCGTGGTCGCCATGTTCGCCGGAGACGGATACATCGAGGACCCCCTGGGCGCTCCCGTCACCCGCGGCCACGAGGCGCTGCGCCACTTCTACGACGTCACCATCACCCAGGCCGACATCAAGGACACCGTCCACTCGATCGTCGGCGCACACGACGACCGCCACGTCGCGGCCGCGGTCACCGCCGATCTGATCAACGTGGAGGACCCCGAGCGCAAGCGGGTCACCGTCGACGCCGTGATGACGTTCCGCATCGACAACGACGGACTCATCGAAGAGGCCAGGACCTTCTGGGGCGCCACCGACGTGACCATGTGACCTCGCGCCCATCGCGGCGCAGCGCCGTGGTTCAGCCGGCGTCCCGGCCGGCGGCCGGGACGCCGGCGACGTGTCCGTCGTGGTGCGGCCGGCCGATCGCGTTCGTGGGCTCGGCGGCGACACGTGCCGTCGACGGGCGGCGCGGAGCGGTTCGGCCGCCGGATCACCTCGACCCCGCTGCCGGCGGGAGCCGCGGCCGGCGTCGCCTGTTCCCGCCGGACTCGGACTACGCCGGACGGGATCCCGGAGAACCGATGGCCACCCGGCGCACCCCTAACCTGTGCGGGCGTACCCCTGAACCGCGGCTCGAGGCGGTTGCCGCCGGGGGGCCGCGTGTCAGAGTCCGGCTATGCCTGTCACCACTTCGTCCCCGGTCGGACCGCGGGCGCCGGGAGGTTGCCGTGCCCGATGAGAATCTGCGCAAGCACCTGGTGGTGGAGCACTGCCGCCGGGTGAACGCCGGCGATCTGGAGGGCCTACTGGCCCTCTATTCGCCGCATGTACGGTTCGAGGACCCGGTGGGTACCGGGCCGCAGAGCGGGATCGAGGCGTTGCGCGCGCACGCGGGCGCGGCCATCGCCTGCCGGGCCTTCGAGGATTCCGGTGTACCGGTGGCGGCGCAGGACGGTGCGAGCGCCGCGGTACCGGTCGTCACGACCATGAACTACCAGCCCTGGGGTCCGAATCTGGTGCGCCTCGGGTTCATCCCCGCGCCGCCCGAGGAGAGCGACCCCGGCACGCGCATCCGCTTCGACTACGTGATGGCCATCAAGGTCGGGGCCGACGGACTGATCGCCGAGATGCAGGGCTACTGGGGCCTGTCCGACGTGGTGTTCCTGGACCCCGCATGACGCGGCCTCCCCTGCCCCGAACGACGACTGGAAGGGTGGCGTACCGATGACCGACTCGAAGCACGCCGTGGTGCTGGGTGCCGGACTCGCGGGGATGCTGACCGCGCGCGTACTGGCGGGCCATGTGGACTCCGTCACCGTGGTGGACCGCGATGTGATGCCCGACGGTCCGTATCCGCGCAAGGGCCTGCCGCAGGCCCGCCACGCGCATCTGCTGATGTCCGGCGGCGCCCGGGCGATCGACAGCCTGTTGCCCGGTACCACCGACCGACTGCTCGCCGCTGGGGCGCACCGGATCGGGCTGCCCGCGAACGTCGTGTCGCTGACCGCGTACGGCTGGCAACAGCGGTTCCCGGGCAGCCAGTTCATGATCACGTGTAGTCGAGAGCTGCTCGACTGGACGGTACGGGACACCGTGCTGCGCGATCCGCGGATCACCCTACGCGAAGCGATGGACGTGCTCGGTCCGCGCACGGAGTTCGGGCGCGTCACCGGGATCGACCTCCGGCCGCGCGACGGTTCGGCCGGACCGACCCCGCTGGCGGCCGACTTCGTGGTCGACAGCACCGGCCGCGGGTCGCCGGCCAAGAAGTGGCTGGCGGAGCTGGGTGTACCTCCCGTGCGGGAGGAGACCGTCGACTCCGGGCTGCGCTACTCCAGTCGGATCTTCCGCGCGCCGGTGGGGGCGGAGAAGGACTTTCCCGTGGTCAGTGTCTACCCGGACCACCGCTCGGGGCGCCCGGGGCAGAGCGCGGTGCTCGTCCCGATCGAGGGCGGCCGGTGGATCGTCACCATCTCCGGGACCCGGGGCGCGGAACCACCCGGCGGCGAGGAGGGTTTCGCCGCGTTCGCCGGGGCGGTTCGGCACTCGATCGTCGGCGACCTGATCGCCGCCGCCGAACCGGTCACCGAGGTGCAGGGCTCGCGCAGCACGATGAACCGGCGGCTGCACTACGAGCAGGTCAACCCGTGGCCCGCTGGCTTCGCCGTGCTCGGAGACGCGTTGGCGGCCTTCAACCCGGTGTACGGACACGGGATGAGCTGCGCCGCGCACAGCGCCCTCGCCCTCGACGGCGAGCTGCGCCGGCTCGGCGGCCTCGTTCCCCAACTCGCTCGGCGCGTCCAGCGGGCGGTCGCGGCGGCGATCGACGACGCGTGGATCCTGGCGACCAGCCAGGACCTCGACTATCCGGGCTGCCGCTCGGAGGTCACCGACACCCGGTTGGCCAACCCCTCCCCGGCGGGACGGCAGTTCGCGGACCTGGTCTCGACCGCGGCGCTCTCCGAACCCACCGTCGCCGTCGCGACGATGGAGGTCACCACGCTGTCCGCGCCACTGACCCGGCTACAGGCGCCCGAGGTGCTCGCCGCGGTCCGTCGGTTCGCCGCCGGCCCGGCCACCCGCCCGGTCTCGGCCGAACCACCGTTGAAGCCGGACGAGTCGGCGCTGCTCGGCCACTGACGGCGAGAAGGGGGCGGTCGGCGCAGGCCGACCACCCCCTTGCGCGCTCTGTCGGCGGGCTCGCGCCGGTGAACGAGGATCGACCCCGCCCTGTCATGGGCGGGGCCGATCCTCGTGCGCGGGTCAGGACTCGCCGGAGTCGTCGAGCGCCAGGCGGATGAGTTCGTCGGCGTCCATCAGGGCGATCGACGCGACGGCCTCCTCGTCGAACCCGTCGTCGGTGCCGTTTCCGGCCGATCCCGGCGCGGCGGCGTCCCGGGAAGGGCCGTCCTCCGCGGCGGCGTCCGGTGCGCCGACCGGTGCCGGAGCGAGGTCGTCGAGCAGCCGACGAGCCAGCTCGACCGGGGTGGGGTGATCGAAGATCAGGGTGGCGGGCAGTCGCCGGCCGGTGTCCGCGGTGAGGCGGTTGCGCAGTTCGACGGCGGTGAGCGAGTCGAAGCCGAGGTCCCGGAAGGCCCGGTCCGGATCCACCGCGCCGGCCGAGCCGTGACCCAGAACCGCTGCGACGTTGGCGCGAACCAGGTCGAGCAGAAGCTCCTCCCCGTCGGCCGCGGACAGACCGGACAGCCGCTGGTCGAGCGAAGGGCCCGAGGCCGCCGTATCGGCGGACGCGGCGCGCCGGGCCGGCCCCCGGGCCAGGCCGCGCAGAATCGGGGCCACCAGGCCGGCCGGTAGCGCGCCGGGGTCGATGCGCACGGGCGCCAACAGCGGTTCGTCGGTGCCCCGGGCCGTGTCGAAGAGCGCGAGTCCCAGGTCGGACGCCATCGGCACGATCCCGCCACGCGCCATCCGGGCCAGGTCCGCGTCGGCGAGTGCGCCGGTCAGCCCGCTGGCTTCGGCCCACAGGCCCCAGGCCAGCGAGGTGGCAGTCAGGCCGCGCGCGTGCCGGTCCTGGGCGAGGGCGTCCAGGAAGGTGTTGGCGGCGGCGTAGTTGGCCTGTCCCGCACTGCCGAGCAGGCCGGCAAGAGAGGAGAAGAGGACGAAGGCGGAGAGGTCGTGGTCGGCGGTGAGTTCGTGCAGGTTGACCGCGCCGTCGACCTTGGATCGCAGGACCCGCTCCAGACGCTCCGGGGTCATCGACTCGATCAGGCCGTCGTCGAGCACACCCGTGGCATGGACGACCGCGGTGAGCGGGGCTGTGACAGGTATCCGCGCCAAGGCCCCGGCAAGGGCCTCCCGATCGGCCGCGTCACACGCCTCGACAACGACCCGGGCACCCAGACCGCCGAGCTCGGCCACCAACTCCCCCGCGCCCGCGGCGTTCGGACCGCTACGACTGAGCAACACCACACTCCGCACACCGTGTTCCGCAACCAGACGACGGGCCACCAGAGCACCCAACGTGCCCGTGCCACCCGTGACCAGAACGCTCCCGCCCGGATCGAGCGGCACCGGCATCCGCAACACGACCTTCCCCACATGCCTCGCCTGCGACATCAACCGAAACGCCTCCGGCGCCCGCCGCACATCGAACGACCGCACCGTGATCGGCACCAGCACACCCGACCCGAACAACGGCATCAACACCGCGAACAACCCCGCGATCCCATCCGCGCCCGCCGCCTCCACCAAGTCGAACGCGTCGTACGACACCACCCCCGGATACGCGGACCGCACCACCCCCGCATCCCGCACATCGGCCTTGCCCATCTCCACGAACCGACCACCAACGGCCACCAACCGCAACGAGGCGTCCACGAACTCACCCGCGAGAGAGTTCAACACCACATCCACACCACGCCCACCGGTCGCCGAACGAATCCGCTCCTCGAACCCCAACGTCCGGGACGAAGCGATATGGGCGTCATCCAGACCCAACGACCGCAGAGTGTCCCACTTGCCCTCACTCGCCGTCGCGAACACCTCGGCACCCAGATGACGCGCGATCTGCACCGCCGCCATCCCCACCCCACCCGCACCGGCATGAACCAACACCGACTCACCGGCCCGCAGACCACCCAACTCCACCAAGCCGTAATACGCCGTCAGAAACACCACCGGCACCGACGCCGCCCGCTCGAACGACCAGTCACCCGGCACCGGAACCACCATCCGGTGGTCGGCGACCGCGTCCGGGCCGAAGCCGCCCCCGAACATGCCCAGGACACGATCACCGACTGCGAATCCCGATACTCCGGGCCCGACTTCGCTGACCACACCCGCGCCCTCGCCACCCATCATCGCGGCACCCGGATACATGCCCAGCGCGATCAGCACGTCCCGGAAATTGAGACCGGCGGCCCGGACCCCGATCCGGATCTGTCCCTCGCCCAGTTCCTCGCCCTCCGGGGCGGCCGGCACCGGGACCAGCGCGAGATTCTCCAGCGTCCCGGCCCTGATGGTGTCCAACCGCCACGCGCCGGGAGGTGGCACCAACGCGGCGGACCCGCCGATCCGTCCGAGGCGGGGCGCGAGCAATCGGCCGCAGCGTAGCGCGAGTTGCGGCTCGCCGAGGGCAAGCGAAGCGCGGACCGCGGCGGGCAGCAGCGGACGGGAGTCGGCGGCGGTATCCGTGTCGATCAGGACGCAGCGGTCGGGGTGTTCGCTCTGCAAGGAGCGGACGAGACCGACGATCGCGGCCCGGCCGAGGTCGGCGACGGCTTCGCCGGACTCCGTGGCCAGTGCGCCGCGGGTGCGCACCACGAGCCGGGCGTCGGCCAGGCGTCGGTCGGCGACCCACGCCTGGAGATCCGCCAGGACCCGTGCCGTGGACGTGTGCACCCGCGCGGCCAGGCTCCCGGACTCCAATGCCGCGTCCGTGGGCGAGAGCAAGGCGAAGTCCGGTACCGGGGCGCCCGCTTCGATGGCGGCGCCCAGTGCCGCCGGGTCCGTGTACACGGCTGGGGCGATCCCGGCACCGGCCAGATCGGCGAGCAGGTCCCGGGTGCCCGGGGTGTCGGACGCGCCCAGCACCACCCAGGTGTCCTCGGATCCGCCGCCGGCCGGCGCGGTCACCGGCTTCCATTCGACGGTGAACAACGCGTCGCGGGTGGCGTCCCGGCCGCCGATGATCTGGTCGACGGCCACGGGGCGCAACACGAGGGATTCGGCGCGCAGGACGGGGGCGCCTTCGCGGTCGGCGACCAGCACGGTGACCGTGTCGGTGCCTTCGGGGATCAGCCGTACGCGCAGCCGTTGGGCGCCCGAGGCGTGCAGCGAGACGCCGTTCCAGGCGAACGGCAACAGGATTCTGGCATCTCGGCCGCCGGAGCCGGCCAAGCCGTACGCCTGGAGCGCGGCGTCCAGTAGCGCCGGGTGCAGGCCGTACCGTCCGGCCTCGTCGCGCTCGCGTTCGCCGAGCGCGACCTCCGCGTACACCTCGGTACCGACCCGCCAGACCTGTTCCAGGCCCTGGAAGGCGGGCCCGTACGCGTACCCGGAGGCGCGGGCCTGCTCGTAGAAGTCGGCGGTGTCCAGCGGGACGGCGTCGGCGGGGGGCCATGCGGTCAGGTCGAAGCCGGCGGCCGGGGTGGTGGGGGCCAGGACGGCCCCGGCGTGGCGCACCCAGCCGCCGCCGTCCTCGGCCCGGTCGGCGGCAGGGCGGGAATGGATGGTGAGGGTGCGCCGGTCGGTCTCGTCGGGCGGGCCGACCACGATCTGGATCCGTACTCCGCCGGTCGGCGGCAGGATCAGCGGGGCTTCGAGCGTCAGCTCGTCGAGTCGACCGCAGCCCGCCTCGTCGGCGGCGCGGACCGCCAGGTCCACGAAGGCGGTGCCGGGCAGCAGCACGGTGCCGGCGACGGCGTGGTCGTTGAGCCAGGGATGCGTGCGCAGCGAGATCAGGCCGGTCAGGATCAGGTGGCCGAGTTCGGACAGGGTGGTGCCGGCGAGCAGCAGCGGGTGGTCGAGGGGGGCGAGCCCCAGTTCGGCGGCGTCGCCGGCGCCGGCTCGGCCGGTACCGGACTCCAGCCAGTAGCGCCGGTGCTGGAACGCGTAGGTCGGCAGTGGGACGCGCACGCCGAAGTCGGCGCCGAGGACCGCGGTCCAGTCGACCGGCAGGCCGTGTACGTGCGCTTCGGCGAGCGAGCCGAGGAAGCGGTCGACGTCCTGTTCGTCGCGGCGCAGGGTGCCCAGTGCCACGGCGTGCCCGCCCGTCTCGTCCAGCACCTCCTCGATGCCGGCGACCAGCACGGGGTGCGGGCTGACCTCGACGAAGGCGGTGTGTCCGGCTTCGACGAGGGCGCGCACGGTCTCCTCGAATCGCACGGTCTGCCGCAGGTTGCGGTACCAGTAGTCGGCGTCGAGGTCGGTGGTGTCCTGCCGGCCCGCGGTGACCGTCGAGTGGAAGGGGATGCGGGCCGGGCCCGGCTCGATGCCGCCGAGGACGTCGGCGAGCCGGTTGCGGATCTCCTCCACGTGGGCGCTGTGCGAGGCGTAGTCGACCGGGATGCGCCAGTGCCGTACGCCTTCGGCCGCGCAGTCGGCGGTCAGTTCGTCCAGCGCGGCGGTATCGCCGGAGACGACGGTGGAGCCGGGCCCGTTGATCGCGGCGACCGACAACCGTCCGATCCAGTGTGCCAGGCGGGCGGCGACTCGTTCGGCCGGTTCGCCGACGGAGAGCATGCCGCCGCGCCCGGACAGCGCGGTGATCGCCTGGCTGCGCAGGGCGACGACCTTGGCGGAGTCCGCCAGGCTGAGCGCGCCCGCGACGTAGGCGGCGGCGATCTCGCCCTGTGAGTGCCCGACCACGGCGGCGGGTTCGACGCCGCAGGCACGCCACAGCTCGGCCAGCGCGATCATCACGGCCCACAGCACCGGTTGGAGGACGTCGACCCGGGCGAACCAGCTCTGCGAGGCGTCCGCGTCTGCGCGCAGCACCTCTTCGAGGGACCAGTCCACGTACGGGTCGAGTGCCTGTTGGCAGGCGGCGATTTGCGCCGCGAACACCGGCGCGCTGTCGAGCAGTCCGACCGCCATCCGGACCCACTGCGAGCCCTGGCCGGGGAAGACCAGGACGACGCGTTCGCCGTGCCGGGCCTGACCTTGGACGACCTGGGCGGCCGGGGTGCCGGCGGCCAGGCCGGCCAGCCCGTGCAGCAGTTCGGCGCGGTCGGCGGCCCGCACGACGGCGCGGTGGTGCAGGGCCGAGCGGGTGGAGTGCAGCGAGTGGGCCAGGTCGACCGGGGAGACGCCGTGGCCGGCGTCGTTCTCCAGGTGGTCGGCCAGTCGCGCGGCCTGCGCACGCAGTCCCTCGGGGCTTTTCGCGGAGACGAGAAAGGGCAGCACGGTGACGTCGGGCAGCGCCGGCGCGTCCTGCTCGGGCGCCGGCGCCGCAGCGTCCGCGGCGGTCGCCTCGGGGGCCTGCTCCAGGATCACGTGCGCGTTGGTTCCGCTGATCCCGAAGGACGAGATCCCGGCGCGGCGCGGTTGTGCGCCGCCCGTCCAACTCCGGGCCTCGGTCAGCAGTTCGACGGTGCCCGCGGACCAGTCCACGTGCGGGGTCGGCTCGTCCGCGTGCAGCGTCTTGGGCAGCACGCCGTGGCGCATCGCCATCACCATCTTGATGATCCCGGCCGCGGCGGCTGCCGAGGTGGTGTGGCCGATGTTGGACTTCACCGAGCCGATCCACAGCGGCCGTTCGGGGTCGCGACCCCTGCCGTAGGTGGCGATCAGTGCCTGGGCCTCGATCGGGTCGCCGAGGGTGGTGCCGGTGCCGTGCGCCTCGACCGCGTCGATCTGGTCGGCGGCGAGGCCCGCGTCGGCGAGGGCGGCCCGGATCACCCGCTGCTGGGCGGGGCCGTTGGGCGCGGTCAGGCCGTTGCTGGCGCCGTCCTGGTTGATCGCGCTGCCGCGGATGACGGCGAGCACGGGGTGGCCGTTGCGGCGGGCCTCGTCGAGTCGTTCCACCAGCAGGATGCCGACGCCCTCGGACCAGCCCATGCCGTCCGCCGAGGCGGCGAACGGCTTGCAGCGTCCGTCCCCCGCCAGTGCCCGCTGGCGGCTGAACTCCACGAAGCCGCCCGGGGTCGAGGTCACCGACACGCCGCCGGCCAGGGCCAGCGAGCATTCGCCGCGCCGCAGCGCCTGGACGGCCAGGTGCAGCGCCACCAGCGAGGAGGAGCAGCCGGTGTCCACGGTCAGTGCCGGGCCTTCGAGGCCGAACAGGTAGGACAGTCGTCCGGAGATCACGCTGCCCGCGTTGCCGGTGAGCACGTAGCCCTCGACGCCTTCGGGCATCCGCGCCACGTCGGTGCCATAGCCGGTGGGGGTGCCGCCGACGAAGACGCCGGTGGGGCTGCCGTGCAACGAGTCGGGGGCGATGCCCGCCCGCTCGAACAACTCCCAGGTGGTCTCCAGGAGGAGGCGTTGCTGCGGGTCCATGGCGAGTGCCTCGCGCGGGCTGATGCCGAAGAAGTCGGCGTCGAAGTCCCCTGCGGCGTCCAGGAATCCGGCTTCGTTGGTGTAGAAGGTGCCGGGCCGATCCGGGTCGGGGTGGTAGAGCCCTTCGACGTCCCAGCCGCGGTCGGCGGGGAAGCCGCCGATGGCGTCGGTGCCGGCCGCGACCAGGTCCCAGAACTCCTCCGGGTTGGTCACGCCGCCGGGGAAGCGGCATGCCATCGCGACGATCGCGATCGGCTCGTCGTCACGGCCGGCCGCCTGCGGTACGGGCAGGGCCGCGTGGTCCTCCTCGCCGCTGAGCGCGGCCAGGATGTGTTTGGCGAGCACCTGCGAGGTGGGGTAGTCGAAGACCAGGGTGGTCGGCAGCGCCAGGCCGGTCTCGGCGTTGAGCCGGTTGCGCAGATCCACGGCGGTGAGCGAGTCGAAGCCGAGTTCGCGAAAGGCCCGGTCGGCGGGCACGGCCGCGGGGGCGGTGTGGCCGAGCACCTTGGCGACCTGGGCGCGTACGGTCTCCAGGACGATCGCGTCGCGTTCGGCGGCGGTGACCTCGGCGAGTCGGCGGGCCAACCCGCTGGTCGCCGCGGCGGCGGTGTCCGGTACCAGGGCTGCGCTCAACACGCGCTGTGCGTCCGGGAGTTCGCTGAACAGCGGGCTGGGGCGCAGGGCGGTGAAGCCGGTGATGAACCGTTCCCAGTCGATGTCGGCGGCCACGACGACGGTGTCGTCCAGCTCCAGCGCGCGGTCCATCGCGGCGAGGGCCGTGCGCGGGTCGATCATCCGGACGCCGCGGCTGGCCAGGATCTCGTGGGCTCGCTCGTCGTCGGCCATGCCCGCGCCGGCCCACGGGCCCCAGACCATGGAGGTGGCGGTCGCACCCCGGGCGCGGCGGTGCTCGGCGAGCGCGTCCAGGTAGGCGTTGGAGGACGCGTACACGCCCTGCATGCCGCTGCCCCACAGGCCGGAGATCGAGGAGAACAGCACGAACGCGTCGAGCGGACGGTCGCCCAGGACGCGGTCGAGCACCGCCGCGCCGGCCACCTTGCCCGCGGCGAGCCGGGCGCTCTCGGTCAGGTCGGTGTCGGCCAGCGCACTGGCCTGGCCCAGGCCGGCCGCGTGCACGACGACCCGCAGCGGCGGGCCGTCGGCGTCGATCTCGGCGACCAGCCGGACCACCGCGTCCTCATCGGCCATGTCGCAGGCCGCGACGGTGACCTGTGGGCCCAACGCGCGTAGCCGCTCGGCGAGTTCGTGGGCGCCGGGCGCCGCCGGTCCGGCCCTGCTGGTCAGCACGAGCCGCTCGGCGCCCTTCTCGGCGGCCCACTGCGCGACCTGCGCACCCAGACCGCCGGTGCCGCCGGTCACCAGCACGGTCCCGGTGGGTCGCGGGTCGCGGATCGGTGCCCGGTCGGCCGCCGAGGCGCGGATCAGCCGCCGGACCAGGACGCCGGAGTCGCGGATGGCGAGCTGGTCCTCGCCCGAGGTGCCGGGCAGCATGCCGACGGCGCGGGCCCAGGCCCGCGCGTCGGGCCGGGCGGGCAGGTCGATCAGGCCGCCCCACAGCCGGGGGAACTCCAGGCCGACGACTCGGCCGATGCCCCAGACCCGACCCTGGGCCGGGTGGGTCAGCGCGTCCCGACTCGCGACGGAGACCGCGCCCCGGGTCAGGCACCACAGCGGGCCACCCGATTCGGTGTCGGTGAGGGCCTGGGCGAGCGCGATCGTGGCGGCCATCCCCCGCGAGAGCGCGGGATGATCTTCTCGGGCCTGTTCCTCCAGGCCCAACAGGGAGATCACGCCGGTGAAGTCGGCGTCCGGCAGCCCCGCCCGCACCCGGGCGATCTGCTCGGCCAGCGGCCCGCGCTCGACGTCGGCCGCGGTGACCGGCAACCGCGCCACCCGCGCGCCGTGCGTGGTCAGCGCCTGGACGCACTGCGCCTCGAAGTCCGGGTCGTGCGCGTCCTCGGCGGACACCACGAGCCAGGTGCCGGTCAGGCTCGGGGTGGGGGCGCCGGTCAGCGGTCGCCAGACCACGCGATAGCGCCACTCGTCGACGGTGGCGTCCAGGCGGCGCCCGTCGCGCCACCCCGCCAGCGCGTCGATCGACGCCTCCAGCGCGGCGCGTCCGGATGCGCCGGTCGTCCCGAGCATCGCGGTAAGGGCGTCGATGTCGCGGCCTTCGACCGCTTCCCAAAAGCGCGCCTCACCCGGCTGCGCGGACCCGGCGGCGGGCGCGGCTTCCTCGGCGGGCGCGTCCGCCAGCCAGAACCGTTCGCGTTGGAAGGCGTAGGTGGGCAGGTCGGTACGGACCGCGCCCCGGTGGGCGAGCAGCGGACGCCAGTCCACGTCGACGCCGTTCGCGTACGCCTGGGCGAGCGCGGCGCAAAAGCCCGCCGTGCTGTCCCGGTCACGGTGCAGGGTGGCGAGCGAGAGCGCCGCGCCCTCGGCGGACTCGATCGTGCCCAGCAAGGCCGTGGTCAGTACGGGGTGGGCGCTGGCCTCGATGAAGGCGTCGTGACCCCGCCGGAGCAGCAGCCGGATCGTCTCCTCGAAGCGGACGGTTCGGCGAAGGTTGGTGTACCAGTACTGCGCGTCCAGGGCGGTGGTCTCCAGCAGGTCGGCGGTCACCGCGGAGTAGAACGGCACCGCGGCCGCGACCGGTCGGATGTCGGCCAGCTCGGTCAGCAGCCGCGCGCGGATCGACTCGACCTGGACCGAGTGCGAGGCGTAGTCCACCGGGACCCGCCGCGCCCATACGTCCGACCGTGCGCAACTCGCGAGCAGTTCGTCCAGGGCGGCCGACTCTCCCGACACCGTCACCGACGCCGGGCCGTTCACCGCGGCGACCGATATCCGGCCGTCGTATCCCGCGATCAGTTCGCGCACCCGCTCCACCGGAGCGGCGACCGAGGCCATGCCCCCGTCGCCGGGCAGATCCAGGATGGCCTTGCTCCGCAGCGCCACCACCTTCGCGCCGTCCGCCGCCGTCAGCGCGCCCGCGACACAGGCGGCGGCGATCTCGCCCTGGGAGTGGCCCACCACCGCGGCGGGCCGTACGCCGAAGGAGCGCCACAGCTCGGCCAGGGACACCATCACCGCCCACAGGACGGGTTGTACGACATCGACGCGGTCCAACCACTCCTCGGACTCCGACCGCAGCATCGACGTCACGGACCAGTCGACGAACGGCGCCAACGCGTCCTCGCACGCGGCGATTTGCTCGGCGAAGACCGGTGCGGAGTCCAGCAGGTCGGCCGCCATCCCCAGCCATTGCGATCCCTGACCGGGGAAGACCAGCACCGGGCGCGTCACCGGGCGCGCCACGCCCTGCACCACGCCCGCCACCGGCTCCCCCGCGACCAGCGACTCCAAGCCCGTGACCAACTCCGCGCGCTCCGCGGCCAGTACCACCGCGCGGTCGTCGAGCGCGGAGCGGTGCACGGCGAGGGTGAGCGCGATGTCCGCGAGCGGGGTCGCGGTCTCGACCCGCGCGTGGCGGGCCAGTTGTGCGGCGTGGGCGCGCAGGCCGGCTTCGCCGCGGGCGGACACGACGAAGGGCAGCGGGCCCGACCAGGCGCGGGACGCCGCACCGTCTTGGTCCGCCGGTTGCGCCGGGGCGGCGGCCGCCTCCTCGAGGATCACGTGCGCGTTCGTGCCGCTGGCCCCGAACGCGGAAACCCCGGCCCGGCGCGGTTCGCCCGCCGCGGGCGGCCAGGCGAGGCTGTCGGTCAGCAGTTCCACCGCGCCGGACGACCAGTCCACGCCCGGTGTCGGCGCGTCCACGTGCAGGGTCTTGGGCAGCGTGCCGTGGCGCATCGCCATGACCATCTTGATCACGCCGGCCACGCCGGCCGCGGCCTGGGTGTGCCCGAGGTTGGACTTCAGCGCGCCCAGCCGCAGCGGCCGATCCGGCGAGCGGCCGGGCCCGTAGGTGGCGATCAGCGCCTGGGCCTCGATGGGGTCGCCCAGCCGGGTGCCGGTGCCGTGCGCCTCCACCGCGTCGATGTCCGCCGGTGCCAGGCCCGCGTTGGCCAGCGCCTGTTCGATCACCCGTTGCTGTGAGGGGCCGTTGGGCGCGGTGAGGCCGTTGCTCGCGCCGTCCTGGTTGACCGCGGTGCCCCGCACGACGGCGAGTACGGGGTGGCCCTTGCGGCGCGCGTCGGAGAGCCGTTCGACCAGGAGCATGCCGACGCCCTCGGCCCAGCCGGTGCCGTCGGCCGCGGCTGCGAACGGCTTGCACCGACCGTCGGCGGACAGACCGCGCTGCCGGCTGAACTCGATGAACGCGGCCGGAGTGGCCATCACGGTCACCCCGCCGGCCAGTGCCATCGTGCATTCGCCGCCGCGCAGCGCCTGGACGGCCAGGTGCAGCGCCACCAGCGAGGACGAGCACGCGGTGTCCACGGTCACCGCGGGGCCTTCCAGGCCCAGCGCGTAGGAGACGCGGCCCGACAGCACGCTGCCGACGCTGCCGGTGAGGGCGTATCCCTCGACCCCCTCGGGCATCCGCTGCACACCGGCGCCGTAGCCGGTGGGGGTGCCGCCGACGAACACGCCGGTCGGGCTGCCCTTCAGGGTGCGCCGGTCGACCCCGGCGCGTTCGAACGCCTCCCAGGAAGTCTCCAGGAGCAGCCGCTGTTGCGGGTCCATCGCCAGCGCCTCGCGCGGCGAGATCCCGAAGAACGCCGGGTCGAACTCACCCGCGCCGTCCAGGAATCCGCCCTCGTGCGCATAACTGGTGCCGAGGTGGTCGGGGTCGGGGTGGTAGAGGTCGTCGACCTGCCAGCCCCGGTCGAGGGGGAAGCCGCTCACCGCGTCCACCTCGTCGGCGACCACCCGCCACAGGTCCTCGGGCGAACGAATGCCGCCGGGGTAACGGCAGGACATGCCGATCACGGCGATCGGCTCGGGGCGCTCCAGTTCCGCGATGCGAGCTCGGGCCCGCTGCAGGTCGACCGTCGCGCGCTTGAGATAGTCCCGCAGCCTGTCTTCGCTGCCGCTCATGAGTGGTCACCTTTCGGGGCCTGCCCGGGGGCTTCGAGATGGTGGTCGAGCAGGGCGAACAGTTCGTCGTCGGAGGCGGTCTCGACGCCCGCCCCGTTCGCGGTCGCGGTGTCCTCGCGGTCGAGGGAGCCGAGTCGATCCAAAAAGCGCCGCATGCGCAGCGCGACCCGGGCGCGAAGCTGCGGGTCCTCCTCCGCCACGCGACCGAACGCGTTTTCCAGGCCGTCGAGTTCGGCGAGCACCGGGGCCAGGACGGATGCGTCGCCGCCGGTCAGTTCGGTTCGCAGTCGAGCGGCCAGTTCGATGGGGGTCGGGTAGTCGAACACCAGCGTGCTCGGCAGTTCGACACCGGCCGCGCGGCTGAGCCGGTCCCGCAGGTCCACGGCGGTCAGCGAGTCGAACCCCAGGTCGCGGAAGGCCTGGTCGGCCTGTACCTGACCGGCCGAGGCATGGCCGAGTACGGCCGCCACCTCGCCGCGCACCAATTCCAGCAGGATCGTCTCGCGTTCCGCGGCTCCGGCGGTCGCCAGTCGGCCGGCCAGGTCGGGGTCCGCCGGGCGGGCACCGGCGCCCGGAGCGGCCCGCGCGGCGAGGACGGCGGCTACCTCGGGCAGGCCGTCGAGCAGGGGGCTCGGGCGCATCGAGGTGAAGCGGGGAGCGAAGGTGCTCCAGTCCACGTCGGCGACGACCACGTCCGTGTCGCCCAGGCCCACCGCGCGGGCCATCGTGTCCACGGCGGCCCGCGGATGCATCGCCCGCAGGCCGCGCCGGGCCAGCTGGTCCCCGTCGTCCTGTTCGGCCATGCCGTCCCCGGCCCACGGTCCCCAGGCGATCGACGTGGCGGTCAGGCCGCGGGCCCGGCGGTCCCGGGCCAGCGCGTCGAGGTGCGCGTTGGCTGCTCCGTAGACGCCCTGGGCGCCGCTGCCCCAGACGCCGGCTATCGAGGAGAACAGCACGAACGCCGCCAGCGGCCGGTCGCCGAGCACGGCGTCCAGGAAGGCCGCGCCCGCGGCCTTGCCCGCGGTGATTCGCGCGGCCTCGACCGGATCGGTGTCCGTGATCAGAGCCGCCTGGGTCACCCCGGCGGCGTGCACCACCGCCCGCAGCGGCGGCCCGGCGGCGTCGATGCGTTCGATCAGGCGCTGTACCGCGGTTCGGTCGGCCACGTCGCAGGCCTCGATCAGGACGTCGACGCCGAGGCCGGTCAGTTCGGCCGTGAGGGCCTCGGCCCCCGGGGTCGCCGCGCCGCGGCGGCCGGCCAGGACCAGACGCTCCGCCCCCGCGCCGGCCGCCCAGCGCGCCACGTGCGCGCCCAGACCGCCGGTGCCGCCGGTGATCAGTACCGTGCCTTCGGGCTGCCAGGAAGGGTCGCCGGTCTCGGCGGGTACCGACGCGCGGGCCAGGCGCCGTACCCGGACGCCGGCAGGCCGGATCGCCACCTGGTCCTCGGCGCCGTGCGCGATCACGTCCGCGAGGCTGGTCCACAGGTCGGCGACATCATCGAGGGCCCGGGCTTCGGACCCGTCCGGTATCGAGCCGGCCGCGAAGGCATCGGTGATGTCCACGAGGCCGCCCCAGACGCCGGGCAGTTCGAGCGCGGCACCCCGGCCGAGCCCCCAGATCTGCGCCTGCTCGGCATGCGTGACCGGTTCGGACGCCGCCGTGGACACCGCGCCGAAGGTCAGGCACCACAGCCTGCCCTCCGGGTTCGTGTCGGCGAGTGCCTGAACGAGTGCGAGGGTGGCCGCCAGGCCGTGGGTGAGCCCGGGCAGGTCGGCGCGCTCCCCCGGCAGGTCGGACAGGAGCGAGACCACGCCGTCGAGGGGGCCGAGTTCGCGCAGGCGGTCGGCGAGAACGCTGCGATCGCACGTCGCCGGGTCGACGTGGAGTGCCATCACGTGCGCGCCGCGCTGTTCGAGCCCGCGCCCGCACGCGTCGGCGTGCCGGCTTGCCGGATGGCTCACCACCACCCAGGTGCCGGACAGTTCGGCGCCCGATGCCGCGGCCGCGGAGCTGCCCGCCTCCGCCCGGCCGGCCCAGGGCGTCCACTCAGCGTGGTAGCGCCAGGTGTTCGGGTCGTCCGAATTGCCGCCGGCGGCGGTTCGTGGGTCGGGCAGCGGGTCCAGCCAGTAGCGTTGCCGCTGGAACGGGTAGGTCGGCAGGTCGACCCGGTCGCCCCGGCCCACGAGGAAGACGGGCCAGTCCACGGCTATCCCGTGCACATGCAGCGCGCCCAACGCGGCGGCGAGCGTTGCCCGTTCCGGCCGATTTCGGCGAACCAGCGCAACGGCGAGCGTGTCGGCGGCCGGGCCGAGGCATTCGCGGGCCATCGCGGTCAGCACCCCGTCGGGCCCGACCTCCAGCAGTACGGACCCGCCCTGGGCGCCGGCGGCGGCGACGCAGTCGGCGAAACGGACCGGTTCACGGACCTGGCGCACCCAGTAGCCGGGGTCGGTCAGTTCCTCGGCCTCGGCGATTCGGCCGGTGAGGTTGGCGACCACCGGGATCCGCGGGGCCGCGTACGAAACGCCTTCGAGAACCCTGCGGAACTCCGCGAGCATCGGCTCCATGCGCGCCGAGTGGAAGGCGTGCCCCACCCGCAGCCGCCTGGTCCTGCCGCCCTGCTCCGCGAACTGCGCGGCGACCGCCAGAACGGCTTCCTCGTCGCCCGAAATCACCACCGAGGTCGGCCCGTTGACGGCGGCGACGCCCACCGCCTCGGTACCTTCCAGCGCCGTCGTCACCTCGGCCTCGCCGGCCTGCACCGCGACCATCGCGCCACCCGCCGGGAGCGCCTGCATCAACCGGCCCCGCGCCGCAACGACCGCCGCCGCGTCCGCGAGCGACCACACGCCCGCCACGTGCGCGGCGACGAGTTCTCCGATCGAATGCCCGAGCAGGAAGTCAGGGCGTACTCCCAGGGATTCCACCAACCGGAACAGCGCCACCTCCACGGCGAACAACGCCGCCTGCGTGAACACCGTCTCGTCCAACAAACCCTCGGCACCCTCCGCACCGAACACCACATCCCGCACCGAATACGCGACATGCCCCACCAACCGACGATCCAACTCGACAACAGCGGCATCGAACGCCTCCGCGAACACCGGGAAGCGATCGTGCAGCTCACGCCCCATCCCGACCCGCTGACTTCCCTGCCCACCGAAGAGGAACACCGATCGGCGGTCCGCCCGCGCGACGCCGGCGGTCACTCCGGCGCCCCGGCCGTCCGCCGCGAGGGACGTGAGCCCGGCAAGCAGTTCGTCCCGGTCCGCGGCGGTGACCACGGCTCGGTGGTCCAGTGCGGTGCGGGTGCCGGCGAGCGCGGCGGCGAGGTCGGCGGGGGCGACGTCGGTTGCCTCAACGTACCCCCGCAGCCGCTCGGCCTGGGCCGCCAATGCCTGCGGGGTCTTGGCGGAGAGCAGGTACGGCAGCACGCCCGGCTCGGCCTGCGGCTGGGCGCGCGGGGCGTCGGCCGGCTCGGGTGCGCGGTATTCGAGCACGGTGTGCGCGTTGGTTCCGCTGATCCCGAACGCCGACACCGCGGCGCGGCGCGGCCGGCCGGTCTCCGGCCAGGGACGCGCCTCGGTCAGCAACTCGACCGCGCCCGCCGTCCAGTCCACATGCGGCGTCGGCGCGTCCACGTGCAACGTCCTGGGCAGCGTGCCGTGCCGCATCGCCATCACCATCTTGATCACCCCCGCGACACCCGCGGCGGCGGTGGTGTGCCCGATGTTGGACTTGAGCGCGCCCAACCACAGCGGCTGGTCCGCGGGTCGTTCCCGGCCGTACGTGGCCAGCAGCGCCTGCGCCTCGATCGGGTCGCCGAGCGCGGTGCCGGTGCCGTGTGCCTCGACGGCGTCCACGTCCGGCCCGCTCAACCGCGCGTTCGCGAGCGCCTGTCGGATCACCCGTTGCTGCGAGGGCCCGTTGGGCGCGGTCAGTCCGTTGCTGGCGCCGTCCTGGTTGACGGCCGAGCCGAGCACCGTCGCCAGCACGCGGTGACCATTGCGCCGCGCGTCGGAGAGCCGTTCGAGCAGCAGCATGCCGACACCCTCCGACCAGCCGGTGCCGTCGGCGGCGGCCGCGAAGGGCTTGCAGCGGCCGTCGGCGGAGAGCACCCGCTGTCGGCTGAAGTCCACGAAAAGGCCGGGGTTGGCCATCACCGTGACGCCGCCGGCCAGCGCCATGGAGCACTCGCCGGCTCGCAGCGCCTGGATCGCGAGGTGCAGCGAGACCAGGGATGAGGAGCAGGCCGTGTCGACCGTGACGGCGGGGCCCTCCAGGCCGAAGGTGTAGGCGAGCCGGCCGGACGCGACACTCGCGGCGTTCCCGGTGCCGAGGTAGCCGCCCAGTTCATCGGGCACCCGCATCCCGGCCAGGTAGCCGATGTTGGCGGCGCCGACGAACACGCCGGTGGCGGAACCGCGCAGGAGCGCCGGGTCGATGCCGGCCCGCTCGAACACCTCCCAGGAGACCTCCAGCAGCAGGCGCTGCTGCGGGTCCATCGCCAGTGCCTCGCGCGGCGAGATGCCGAAGAAGCCCGCGTCGAAGTCGGCCGCGTGCTCTACGAAGCCGCCCTCGCGTACGTAGCTGGTACCGGGGTGGTCGGGGTCGGGGTGGTAGAGCCCGTCCACGTGCCAGCCGCGGTCGGTGGGGAAGTCGGTCAGTCCGTCGCGCCCGTCGGCCAGCAGCTGCCACAGGTCCTCGGGCGACATCACGCCGCCGGGGAAGCGGCAGGCCATCGCGACGATG
This sequence comes from Embleya sp. NPDC050154, assembly GCF_044460165.1. Lineage (NCBI taxonomy): Bacteria > Bacillati > Actinomycetota > Actinomycetes > Kitasatosporales > Streptomycetaceae > Embleya > Embleya sp. NPDC050154. Next base: position 44,534 of record NZ_JBITJP010000030.1, on the reverse strand, counting down.
GCGATCGGTTCCCGGTCGGTGCCGGCCGTCGTCCCGGCGTGCGGTGCGCCCGTGGGCGTTGCGGTCTCGGCTCGGGTGCCCAGGAGTTCGGTGCGCAGGTATCCGGCGAGCGCGGTGGCGGTCGGGTAGTCGAAGACCAGGGTGGCCGGCAACCGCCGCCCGGTGAGCGCGGCCAGCCGGTTGCGCAGGTCGACCGCGATCAGCGAGTCGAAGCCGAGGCTCTTGAAGGCGCTGTCGACGTCGACGGCTTCGGCGTTGTCGTGGCCGAGCACCGCCGCGACCTGGGCCCGGACCAGTGCGGTCAGCGTCCGTTCCTGCTCGGGCGCGTCGAGGGCGAGCAGGTCGCGGACGAAGCGGTCGGCGACGCGGCCGCCGCTCGCGGCCGAGGCGGCCCGGCGCACGGGTCCGCGAACCAGGCCGCGCAGCAGTCCGGGCAGCACGCCGGCGTCGGCTTGGGCGCGCAGGGCGGTACGGTCCAGCCGGAGCGGCACCGCGAGTGGCTCGTCGGCGGCGGTCGCGCGGTCGAACAGGTCCAGGGCGGTCGCGGAGGACAGCGGGACGACGCCGGAGCGGGCCATCCGCCGCAGGTCTGCCTCGGCGAGCCGGCCGGTCATCCCGGTGGCCCGCTCCCAGAAGCCCCAGGCCAGCGAAAGTCCCGGTAGCCCCAATGAACGCCGGTGCTGGGCCAGGGAGTTGAGGAACGCGTTGGCGGCGACATAGTTGGCCTGGCCGGCGCTGCCGAGCACACTCGCGGCCGAGGAGAACAGCACGAACGCGGACAGGTCGCGATCGCGGGTCAGTTCGTGCAGATTGACCGCGCCGTCGACCTTGGGCCGCAGCACCGCGGCGAGTCGCTCGGGGGTCAGCGACTCGATCACGCCGTCGTCCAGGACGCCCGCAGCGTGCACGACCGCGCCGAGCGGTCGGGCTGCGGGGATCGCGGCGAGCAGCCGCTCCAGCGCGTCCCGGTCGGCGGCGTCGCAGCCGGCGATGTCCGCGGTGGCGCCCAACGCCGCCAATTCGGACCGCAGTTCGGCGCAGCCCTCGGCATCGGGGCCGGAGCGGCTGGTGAGCAGCAGGTGCCGTACGCCGTGTTCGGCGGCCAGGTGGGTGGCGATCAGTCGGCCCAGGGTGCCGGTGCCGCCGGTGATCAGGACGGTGCGGTCGGTGCGGAACGGCCGGGTCGCCGCGTCCGGGTCGCCTCGGTAGCCGGTGAGGCGGGCGGCGAGCAGGTCGCCGCCGCGTATGGCGACGGCCGGTTCGCCGCAGCCGGGGACTGCGGCCAGCGCCCGCCCCCGAGTCTCGGATGCCGAGGCGGCCGGGTCGGCCAGGTCGGCCAGGACGAACTGGTCGGGGTACTCGGTCTGCGCGGAGCGGACCAGGCCCCAGGCGGCGGCCGACGACAGGTCGGGCACGCCCTCACCGGGCGCGGCGGCCACCGCGCCGCCGGTCACCACGACCAGCCGGGACGTCTCGAAGCGGGGGGCGGTGGCCCAGGTACGCAGTACGGGCAGCAGGTCGGCGGCGGCCGCGTGCGCCGCCGCGGCCGGCGGCGCGTCGGGCGGTTGTACCGGGTACACCACCGCGTCCGGCACGGCGGCGCCGGAGTCCAGGGCGGCGCCCAGCGCGTCGAGGTCGGCGAACGCGCGCACGTCGGCGCCCGAGCCGCGCAGTGCGTCCGCCAGGCCGCGGGGGTCGGTGCCCAGCACGGCCCAGCCGACCTCGTCGGAGGCAGTGGCGTCGGCGGCGGAGCCGACGGACACCCACTCGACCCGGTACAGCGCTTCGTGCCGGCCCCGGTGGGCGGGGTCCGGCGCCGACGCGGCGCCACGGGTGGCCACGGTGTCGACGCGGGCCACCGGCTGCCCCGTGGGGTCGGCCAGCAGGAGGGCGTGGCGCGCGGTCCCCGCTGGGCCCTGGGTGCTGCGCAGCCGTACCCGCAGGGCAGCGGCCCCGGCCGCGTACAGCGTGATGCCGCCGAGCGTGTCGGGCGCGGGGGGTACGGCCAAGTCATCGTCGAACAGCCGCAGTCGCAGCGCGGCGTCGAGCAGCGCGGGGTGCAGGCCGTACTCGCCCGCGTCCTGCGCGTGCTCGTCGGGCAGGGCGACGTCGGCGAAGAGTTCCCCGTCCCGCCGCCAGACCGCGCGCAGCCCGCGAAAGGCCGGACCGAGAGTATGCCCGGCGGAGGCCAACCGGTCGTGGAGGCCGCTGAGTTCGACGGGCTCGGCGCCGGGCGGGGGCCAGGACTGCAAGCCGGCGTCCGGGGTGGGCCGACCCGGACGCAACAGGCCGGTGGCGTGCCGGGTCCAGGGCTCCTGGGCAGTTGCCTCGGACGGGCGGGAGAACACCGCGAGCGAGCGGCGGCCGTCCGGCTCGGGCGCGCCGACCGAGACCTGTAGGCGTACCGCGTCGGCGCCCGGTTCCAGAGGCGCCTCCAGGGACAGCTCGTCGATCCGGTCGCAGCCTGCCTCGTCGCCCGCGCGGATCGCCAGTTCGACCATGGCCGCGGCGGGCAGCCGTACGGTGCCGTCCACGGTGTGGTCGGCGGGCCAGGCCAGGGCGCGGGCGGACAGCCGTCCGGTCAGCAGCAGGCCGCCGCCGTCGGCCAGGGCCGCGGTGGCGCCGAGCAGTGGATGTCCGGCCGCCAGCAGGCCGAGTCCGGCGGCGTCGCGGGCGGTGTCGCTGGGGGCCTGGAGCCAGAAGCGGCGCCGCCGGAAGGGGTAGGTCGGCAGGTCGACGCGGCGCGGCGCGCCGGCGCGGCCGGCGAACAGGTGCCGCCAGTCGACGGTGAGCCCGTGCACATGCGCGGCGGCCAAAGCCTCGGCGAAGCGGGCGGGGCCGCCGGCGCCGCGCCTGAGGGTGTCCAGCGCGACCGCGACCGCGTCGGCGGCGCCGATGGTGTCCTCCAGCGCGACGGTGAGCACCGGATGTGCGCTGACCTCGACGAACGCGGTGTGGCCTGCGGCCAGCAGGGCGTCGACCGCGGTGTGGAAACGCACCTGTCGGCGCAGGTTGTCGTACCAGTAGCCGGCGTCCAGGGCGGCGGCGTCCAGCAGTGCGCCGGTCGTGGAGGAGTAGAACGGCACGGTGGAGGTGGTCGGCGCGATGCCGGCGAGCTCCTTGGCCAGCCGGTCGCGGATCGTCTCGACCTGCGCGGAGTGCGAGGCGTAGTCCACCGGTATCCGGCGGGCCCACACGCCCTGGCCCTCGCACACGGCGAGGAGTTCGTCGATCGCGGGCTGGTCGCCGGCGACCGTCACCGAGTGCGGGCCGTTGACCGCGGCGACGGTCAGTTCTCCGTCGAGCGGTCCGATCAGCCCGTGCGCGCGGGCGGCCGACAGCGAGACCGAGGCCATGCCGCCGGTGCCCGCCAGGTCCAGGATGGCCCGGCTTCGCAGGGCCACCACCTTGGCGCCGTCCGCCAGGCTCAGGCCGCCCGCGACGCAGGCCGCGGCGATTTCCCCCTGGGAGTGGCCCAGCACGGCGGCGGGTTGCACACCGTGTGCCTGCCAGAGCCGGGCGAGGGCGACCATCACGGCCCACAGCACGGGCTGCACGACGTCGACCCGCTCCAGCCAGTCCTCGTCCGGCGAGCGCAGCACGTCGGTGGTCGACCAGTCGACGTGCGGCGCGAGCGCGGCCTGGCAGTCCGCGATCGTTGCGGCGAACTCTGGTGAGGCGTCCAGCAGTTCCCGAGCCATGCCGGCCCATTGCGAGCCCTGGCCCGGGAACACGAAGACCGGGCGCCGGTCCGGTCCCGCCACGGCGCCGGCGCCCTCGCCGCCGGCCAGGGCGCGTAGCCGTTCGGCGAAGCCGTCGAGGTCCGCGGCGGTCACGGCGGCGCGGCACTCCAGCGCCGACCGGGTGGTGGCCAGTGCGTAGGCGACGTCGTCGGGAGCGAGGTCGGGTGCGGCGGCGACGAAGGACGCCAGCAGATCCGCCTGGGCGCGCAGTCCTTCGTCGTCGCGCGCCGACAGCACCCAGGGGGCGGGCGCCGCGCCCGGCCCGGGCGCGGACACCGACCCCGGCGCGGGCGTGAAATCGCGCTCGTCCGGCGCCTGTTCGAGCACGACATGCGCGTTGGTCCCGCTGATCCCGAAGGAGGAGACCCCGGCCCGCCGCGGCCGGTCCTCGGCATCGGGCCAGGGCTGCGGTTCGGTCAACAACCGTACGGTGCCCGCCGACCAATCCACGTGCGGCGACGGCTCGTCCACGTGCAGCGTGCTCGGCAGCAGGCCGTGCCGCAGGGCCATCACCGTCTTGATCACCCCGGCCACCCCCGCGGCCGCCTGGGTGTGGCCCAGGTTGGACTTGACCGCGCCGAGCCACAGCGGCCGCCGCGGGTCGCGGCCCTGCCCGTAGGTGGCGAGCAAGGCCTGCGCCTCGATCGGGTCGCCGAGCGTGGTGCCGGTGCCGTGCGCCTCGACCGCGTCGATGTCGTCCGCCGTCAGCCGGGCGTTGGCCAGGGCCCGCCGGATCACCCGGCGCTGCGAGGGGCCGTTGGGCGTGGTCAGGCCGCTGCTGGCGCCGTCCTGGTTGACCGCGCTGCCGCGCACCACCGCGAGCACCGGGTGACCGTCGCGCCGCGCGTCGGAGAGCTTTTGCAGCAGGAGCAGCCCGGCACCCTCGGACCAGCCGGTGCCGTCCGCGGCGGCGGCGAACGCCTTGCACCTGCCGTCGGGTGCCATCCCGCGCTGCCGGCTGAACTCGCTGAACATGCCGGTGTTGGACATCACCGTGACGCCACCGGCCAGCGCCATCGTGCACTCGCCGCCGCGCAGCGCCTGGACGGCGAGGTGCAGGGCGACCAGGGAGGACGAGCACGCCGTGTCGACCGTGACGGCGGGGCCTTCGAGCCCGAACACGAAGGAGAGCCGACCGGACAGGACGCTGATGATCGTCCCGGTGCCCAGGTAGCCGCCGACGCTCTCGGGCACCTGCCGAAAGCCGGTGCCGTATCCCGACGAGCCGGCGCCGACGAACACACCGGTACGGCTGCCGCGCAGCGCGGCGCGATCCAGGCCCGCGCGTTCGAACAGCTCCCAGCCCACTTCGAGCAGGACGCGTTGCTGCGGGTCCATCGCCAACGCCTCACGCGGACTGATGCCGAAGAACTCCGGGTCGAAGTCGGCCGCGTGGTCCAGGAAGCCGCCGTCGCGGGCGTAGCTCTTGCCGGGCGCGTCCGGGTCGGGGTCGTAGAGCCCTTCCAGGTCCCAGCCGCGGTCGTCCGGGAGCGGCCCGATCGCGTCGCCGCCGTCGGCCACCAGGCGCCACAGGTCCTCCGGCGAGGACACCCCGGCCGGGTAGCGGCAGGCCATCGCGACGATCGCGATCGGCTCGGTCTCCCGCTGCTCGGCGCGGCGCAGTTCCGCCTGGGTGTCGTGCAGTTCCGCGGCCACCCGCTTGAGGTAGCCGACCAGCTTGTCACTCTGCGGCGTGTCGCGGTCCGGCATCGTGGTGTCGGTCCTTCCTGAACTCGGCGAAGAGGGATCGAACGCAGGTCATGCCAAGCCGAGTTCGCGGTCGATGAAGTCGAGCACCTCGTCGGCGCTCGCCTCCTTGAGCTGCTCCGCGGCGGTTTGCGGTGCGCCGCCGGCCTGGGTCTCCTCCTGGTTGCGCCAGGCGGTCAGGAGCCGGTCGAGCCGGGTCGAGATCGCGGCCCGGTCGTATTCGTCCGCGCGCACCCCGGCGAGCCGGGCCGCCAGGCGGTCGAGTTCGTCGAGCACCGCGGGCACCGCTGCGGCGGAGGTGTCGGGAACGAGCTCCTCGAACAGGTGGTCGGCGAGGTCGGCCGGAGTCGGGTAGTCGAAGACGAGGGTGGCGGGCAGTCGCAGGTCGGTGGCGGCGTCGAGCCGGTTGCGCAGTTCGACGGCGGTCAGCGAGTCGAAGCCGATCTCGGTGAAGCCGCGTCGCGGGTCCACCGCGTCCGCGCCGCCCAGGGCGAGCACGGTGCCGGCGTGCCGGCAGACCAGGTCGGTGAGCAGCCTGCGCTGGTCGTCCTCGGTCAGCGCGGCCAGCCGCCGAACCAGGTCGACGGCGGGCTCCGGCCGGCCGGCGGCCTGCGCGCTGGGCCGCCCCGGGGCGCGGACCAGGCCGCGCAGCGCGGCGGGTACGGCGGCGCCGCCGGCGTCCCGTCGCAGGGCCGCGCCGTCGACGCGGACCGGCAGGACCAGGGGGTCGGGGAGGTCGGCGGCGGCGTCGAAGAGGGCCAGGCCCTGCGCCGCGGACAGCGGCAGCATCCCGGAGCGCGCCACCCGCGCCCGGTCGACCTGGTCCAGCCCGGCGGTGATCGCGCCGGCCTGGTCCCACAGCCCCCAGGCGAGCGAGGCGGCGGGTCGGCCCGCCGCCCGGCGGTGGTGGGCGAGGGCGTCGAGGAAGGTGTTGGCCGCCGCGTAGGCGCTCTGGCCCGCGCCGCCCAGGACGCCGGCCGCCGAGGAGTACAGGACGAACACGGCGAGGTCGGCGTCGGTGGTCAGCCGGTGCAGGTTCACCGCGCCGTCGATCTTCGGGCGCAGTACACGGCGGAGCTGATCGGCCGTCAGGGAGGTGATGACGCCGTCCTCGACCACGCCTGCGGCGTGCACGACGGCGGTCAGCGGGTGTTCGGCGGGGACCCGGGCCAGCACCTCGGCGAGCTGCGCCCGGTCGGCGACGTCGCAACCGGCGATCTCCACGTGGACGGCGCCGAGCCCGGTCAGTTCCTCGCGCAGTCGCGCGGCGCCGGGGGCCTGTTCGCCGGCGCGACTGGTGAGCACCAGATGCCGGGCGCCGTGCTCGGTCACCAGGTGCCGGGCCAGCAGTGCGCCGAGCGCGCCGGTGCCGCCGGTGATCAGCACCGTACCGTCGGGGTCGGGTGCGGCGGGGACGGTGAGCACGATCTTGCCGATGTGCTTGGCCTGGCTCATGTATCGGTACGCGTGTGCGGCCTCGCGGATGTCCCAACTGCGCACCGGGAGCAAGCGCAGGGCGCCGCTCTCGACGAGTTCGACGATCTCGGTGAGGATCCGGCCGATCCGCTCGGGGTCGGCGTCGGCGAACGGTTGGTAGCTCACCCCCGGGTACAGCACGGCCGTGTGACCTGGGTCGCGCAGGTCCGTCTTGCCGATCTCGATCAGCCGGCCGCCGGGTGCCAGCAGCCGCAGCGAGGCGTCCACGTAGTCGCGCGCCAGCGAGTTGAGCACCACGTCGACGCCTCGCCCGCCGCCCGCCGAGGCGAAGTCGTGCTCGAAGTCGAGCGACCGGGAGGAGGCGATGTGCGCGTCGTCCAGGCCCAGTTCGCGCAGGGTGTCCCACTTGCCGGGGCCGGCGGTGCCGTACACCTCGGCGCCGAAGTGCCGGGCCAGTTGTACGGCGGCCATGCCCACGCCGCCGGCCGCCGCGTGGATCAGCACGGACTCGCCGGGCTTGAGGCCGGCCAGGTCGAACAGGGCGCGGTAGGCGGTCAGGAAGGCGATCGGCATCCCGGCGGCCTCGGCGAAGGTCCAGTGCGCGGGGATGCGGACGACGGCCCGGTGGTCGGCGACCGCGACCGGGCCGAGCGAGGCGGGCAGCACGCCCATCACCCGGTCGCCGGACCGCCAGGCACCGGCCGCCGAACCGACCTCGGTGACCACCCCGGAGCCCTCGGTGCCCATGCCGACCTGGCCGGGCACCATGCCCAGACCGACCAGCACGTCGCGGAAGTTGAGGCCGGAGGCGCGCACGGCGATCCGGATCTCGTGCGGGGCGAGCGGTCGGGCGGCGGGCGGATAGGGCATCGGCGCGAGCCGGTCCAGGTCACCCGCGGAGGTGGTGTCGAGCAGCCAGGGTCCTTCCGGGGCGGCGGGCAGCAGCCGGTCGGTGTCGGCCCGGACGATCCGTGGGACCAGCGCCGCACCCGCGCGGACGGCCGTCTGCGGTTCGCCGGCGGTGAGCGCGGCGCGGATGGCGTCGGGCGGCGCGGTCGGCGAGCCGGCGTCCGCGTCCGCGTCGAGGTCGACGAGGAGGAACCGTTCCGGGTGCTCGGCCTGTACGGAGCGCAGCAGGCCCCAGACCGGCGCATGGGCCAGGTCGGTGACGCTCTCGCCGGCGCGGACCGCGACCGCGCCGCGGGTGAGCACGACCAAGCGGGTCGTCTCCCAGGCGGAGTGCGCCAACCAGCCCTGGACGGTGTGCAGCATCCGGTCGACGGCCCGGTCGGCAGCGGTCGGCAGCCCCGCCGGCGGTATCGGTGCGAGCGGGAGCAGGACGATGTCGGGGGCCGTGGACTCGTCGGCGAGCGCGGCGACATCGGGGTATGCGCGCGCCGTAATGCCTGCCTGCTCCAGCGCGTCGGACAGGCCGAAGGGGTCAGGGCCGAGTACGGCCCAGGGCCCCGTGGCCGGTTGCGGCTGCTCGGCCGGCGCCGGCGGGACCGGAACCCAGTCGAGCCGGAACAGCGAGCCGCCGACGGCCGCGGGGGCGGGGGCGGCGGGACGCATCACCAGTTCGCGTACCGAGACCACGGGGTTCCCCGAGCCGTCGGTGGCGGCCAGTTCGACCGTGTCGGGGCCGGTGATCGACATCCGCACGCGCAGCGCGGCCGCTCCGACGGCGTGCACGCTCACCCCGCCCCAGGAGAACACCAGCCGCGCCTGCCCGGTGTCCTGGCCGAGTCCGGTCAGGCCACTGGCGTGCAGGGCGGCGTCGAAGAGCGCGGGGTGCAGGAGGAAGTCCGCGGCGGCGGAGGCGTGTTCGTCGGGCAGGGTCACCTCCGCGTAGACCGACCCGTCGAGTCGCCAGGCGGCGCGCAGGCCCCGGAACGACGGGCCGTACCCGAATCCGCCGGCCGCGAGGTCGGCGTAGAAGTCGGCGACGTCGACCGGCTCGGCTCCGGGCGGCGGCCAGGCCGGCGAAGCGTCGGGAGCCGTGTCGGCGTCGGCCTCGGGCGTGAGCACGCCGGCCGCGTGCCGAGTCCACCCGGTGTCGTCCGCCGCGTCCTCGCGCCGGGAGTGCACCTCCACCCGGCGGCGGCCGTCCTCCTCGACCGGTCCCACCACGACCTGCAGGCGCACGGCGGTGTCCGGGGGAATGGCGAGGGGTGTTTCCAGCATGAGTTCGGCCAGGTGCGGGCAGCCCGCACGGTCGCCGGCCTGGACGGCGACCTCCACGAACGCGGTACCGGGGAAGAGGACACTGTCGCCCACCGCGTGGTCGGCCAGCCACGGGTGGGTGTGCAGGGACAGTCGTCCGGTGAGGACCAGTCCGCCGCTGCCCGCAAGGCGCAACTCGGCGCCCAGCAGCGGGTGGCCGGTTGCGGCCAAACCCAGACCGGCGGCGTCGGGCGCCGCCGCGCCGCCGTCGAGCCAGTAGCGCTTGCGTTGGAAGGCGTAGGTGGGCAGTTCGACGCGGCGGGCGTCGGTGCCGGCGAAGAACCGCTCGCCGTCGATCCGGCCACCGGACAGGTGGAGCGCGCCGAGGGCGTGTACCGCGGTGATCGGTTCCGGCCGGTCGCGGCGCAGGGCCGGGACGCACACCGGGGTCGGGCCGGCCGAGGTCCGGCGGGCGGCCAGGCAGTCCCGGGCGAGTGCGCTCAGCACCCCGTCGGGGCCCAGTTCGATCAGGGCGGTGGCGCCCGCGTCGGCGAGCGCGGCGACGCCGTCGGCGAATCGGACCGTCTCGCGGACGTGCCGGGCCCAGTAGTCCGCGCTGCCCAGTTCCTCGACGCCGGCGGGGCGGCCGGTCAGGTTGGAGATCACCGGGATCCGGGCGGGCGCGGCCGTGATGTTCCGCGCCACGGCGCGGAACCGGTCGAGCATGCCGTCCATGTCCGCGCTGTGAAAGGCGTGACTGGTTCGCAACCGCCGGGTCTTGCGGCCCTGCGCCTCGAACTGCCGGGCTACCGCGAGCACCTGCTCGGCGGCGCCGGAAAGCACCACCGCGGACGGGCCGTTGACCGCCGCGACGGCGACGGCACCGGCGTGTTCGGCGATCGCGGCGCCGACCTCTTCCTCGCTCGCGGCGACCGCGATCATCGTGCCCGCGGACGGCAGTTCCTGCATCAGGGCGGCCCGGGCCGCGACCAGCGCCGTCGCGTCGGGCAGCGACCACACTCCGGCAAGGTGCGCGGCGCTCAGCTCGCCGATCGAGTGGCCCAGGAGCAGGTCCGGGCGCACCCCCCAGGATTCGTACAGGCGGAACAGGGCGACCTGGAGCGCGAACAGGCCGGTCTGTGCGTAGACGGTCTGCCCGAGCAGTTTCCCGGTGCTCGGGTCGTCGGGGGTCAACACCACCTCGGCCACCGGCCGGCTGACCTGCCCGGCCAGCCGGGCGTCGAGTTCGGCGGTCGCGGCGTCGAAGGCGTCGGCGAAGGCCGGCCAGGCCGCGTACAGTTCCCGGCCCATGCCCGGGCGTTGGCTGCCCTGTCCGGTGAACAGGTAGGCCAGGCGACCGCCTTGACCGGCCCGGCCGCGGACGGCGTTCGCCGCGTCCTCGCCGAGGGCCAACGCGTCGAGCCCGGCGAGCAGGTCGTCGGGGCCGGTGCCCACGACGACCGCGCGGGAGTCCAGGGCGGCGCGCGAGGTGGCCAGCGAGTAGCCGACGTCGACGGGCCGCAGGCCGGGCCGGGCCCGCACGTGCGCGGCGAGCCGGGCGGCCTGGTCGCGAAGCGCCTCGTCGGTACGGGCGCCGAGGACCCAGGGCAGGGCGCGGTGGGCGGCGGGGGCGTCCGTGCCGGGTGCCGTGGCCGCACCGTCGGCGCCGGCCGGCTCCCCCGCGATGTGCTCCGCCGCCGGTTCCGGCGCCTCCTCCACGATCACGTGCGCGTTGGTGCCGCTCACCCCGAAGGAGGAGATCCCGGCCCGGCGCGGGCGCCCGTTGCGCGGCCACGGACTGGGGTGGGTGAGCAGTTCCACCCCGCCGCCCGACCAGTCGACATGCGGCGTCGGCTCGTCCACGTGCAGGGTCTGCGGCAGCAGTTCGTGCCGCATCGCCTCGATCATCTTGATCATGCCGGCGACGCCGGCCGCCGCACCGGTGTGGCCGATGTTCGACTTGACCGCGCCCAGCCGCAGCGGCTGCCCGGCGGGTCGGTCGCGGCCGTAGGTGGCCATGAGGGCCTGCGCCTCGATCGGGTCGCCGAGCGTGGTGCCGGTGCCGTGCGCCTCGACCGCGTCGACGTCTCGGGCGGCCAGCCGCGCGGAGTCCAGGGCCTGGCGGATGACCCGTTGCTGGGCAAGGTCGTTGGGGGCGGTCAGGCCGTTGCTGGCGCCGTCCTGGTTGACCGCGCTGCCGCGCACCACGGCCAGCACCGGGTGACCGGCCTGCCGCGCGTCGCTCAGCCGCTCCAGCAGCAGTACGCCCGCGCCCTCGGCCCAGCCGGTGCCGTCGGCCGCCGCCGCGAACGCCTTGCAGCGCCCGTCGGGGGCGAGGCCGCGCTGACGGCTGAATTCGATGAAGATGCCCGGCGTCGACATCACGGTCACGCCGCCGGCCAGCGCCATCGTGCACTCGCCTTGGCGCAGTGCCTGGGCGGCGAGGTGGATCGCGACCAGCGAGGACGAGCAGGCGGTGTCGATCGTGACGGCCGGACCTTCCAGACCGAGCGTGTAGGCGATCCGCCCGGAGGCGACGCTGGTCATGCTGCCCGTGCCGAGGTAGCCCTCGACCTCTTCGGGGACACTGGTGAGCCGCTCGGCGTAGCCCGAGGAGATCGCCCCCGCGAACACGCCGATCCGGCTGCCCTTGAGCGAGGTCGGGTCGACGCCGGCACGCTCGAACGCCTCCCAGGCGGTCTCCAGGAGCAGCCGTTGTTGGGGGTCCATGGCCAGCGCCTCGCGCGGGTTGACGCCGAACAGTTCGGCGTCGAAGTCGGCCGCGCCGTCCAGGAAACCGCCGCGCCGGGCGTACGTCTTCCCGGACCGCTCGGGGTCCGGGTCGTAGATGCCGTCCACGTCCCAGCCGCGGTCGTGCGGAAAGTCGACGAGCGCGTCGACGCCGTCGACGACCAGCCGCCAGAGCTCCTCCGGCGTGCGCACCCCGCCGGGGTAGCGACAGGCCATCGCGACCACGGCGATCGGCTCGTACGCGGCCGCCTCGATCTCGCGCAGCCGTTGCCGGGTCTGGCCGAGGTCCGCCGTGGCCCTCTTGAGGTAGTCGAGGAGCTTTTCTTCGTTGGTCGACACGCGAGCCCACTTTCACCGGGTGGCCGAAGGGAAGCCGGAGGCGGTATGTACACGTCGGGGTCAGGCGGTGCCCAGCTCCCGGTCCAGCAAGTCGAAGATCTCTTCGGCGGAGGAGGCGGCGAGGGCGTCCTCGCCCAGGGCCGGGTCCGCGCCGGCGTCCGACGGGGCACGCCACTTCCAGAGCAGGCTCTCCAGGCGCCGGGTGACCGCCGCCCTGGTCTCCCGGTCGGCCGGCAGTCGGGACAGGGCGTGCTCCAACCGGCCGAACGCGACCGGCGCGGGACCGGCCGCGGCCGCCGTCTCCAGCCCGAGCTCGGTGCCCAGATGGGCGGCCAGGGCCGCGGGGGTGGGGTGGCTGAACACCAGGGTCACCGGCAGCCGCAGGCCGAGCGCGGCGCCGAGTCGGCCGCGCAGTTCGACTGCGGCCATCGAGTCCAGGCCCAGGTCGCGCAGCGGCTTGTCCGCGGCCACGTCGGCCGCGGCGTGGCCCAGGACGGCCGCGACCTGATCGACCACCAGATCGCCCAGTGCGCGCTGCCGGTCCTCCTCGCTCAGGGCGGCCAGCCGGCGCAGCAGTGCGGCGGCGGTGGCTTCGGGTTCGGCTTCCGACGCGGTGTCCTGGGCCGGGCGGGCCGAGCCGGGCCGCAGCAGCGGGACCGAACCGGCGCGCGGGGTCGCCGACTCGGACTCGGTGAGCGCGGCTCGGAGCCGGTCCGGCGAGACGGCGCGCAGCGCGAGCGAGCGCACCGTGAAGGCGGTCGCGCCGGTCCCGGTCGCGGCGACCAGCGAGAGCGTGTCGGGCGAGTCGCCGCCCGCCTCCAGCCGTACGCGCAGTGAGGTCGCGCCGGGGGCGTGCAGGGTGACCCCGGACCACGCGAACGGCATCCGGACCTCGGCGCCGGCCTCGGGTTCCGCGGTTCCTTCGGCCGCCGCGCTCTCCCCGGCCGCCACGCCGACCGCCCGGAGGGCGGCCGTCAGGAGCAGCGGGTGCAGTCCGTAGCCGGCGGCGCCCTGGCGCTGGTCGGCGGAGAGGGCGACTTCCGCGTACAGGGTCTCGCCGGACTTCCAGATGCCGCGCAGCACTTGATCGGCGCGCGGCTCGGCGTCGTCGGTGTGCGGCACGGGTACGGGTACGGCTCCGGTCGGCGGCCAGACGGCCAGGTCGTCCTCGGGGTCGGGTGCGTCCTGCGCCCCGTCCGCGACGGGGGCGAGCAGGCCGTCGGCGTGGCGGGTCCACGTCCCGGCCGCCTCGGCGTCGTCCGGGCAGGAGTGCACGGACACGGGGTGACGCCCGTCGGGCCGCGCGGCGCCCACCGACACCTGGATCTGCGCGCCGCCGCGCTCGGGCAGCGGCAGCGGCGCCTGGAGGGTCAGTTCCTCGACCGTGCCGAGACCGGTCAACCGGGCTGCGTGCAGGGCGAGTTCGACGAAGACGGCGCCGGGCAGGAGCGCCGTGCGCGCGGAGATGTATTCGGCCAGCCAGGGGTGGGTGCGCCGGCTGACCCGCCCGGTGAGCACCACTCCTTCCGCGTCGGCCAGGTCGACCGCCACGCCCAGAACCGGGTGCCCGGTGGCGATCAGCCCCAGCCCCTGCGTGGCGGCCGCGCCGGCGGACGCGCCCCGGAGCCAGTACCTCTCCCGCTGGAAGGCGTAGGTGGGCAGGCCGGTCGACTGCGGCTCGATGTCGGCGAAGGCGACCCGCCAGTCGACGTCGACGCCTTGGGCGTACGCCTGGGCGAGGGCGGCGGTGAAGCGGTCGGGGCCGCCCTCGCCGCGCCGCAGGGTGCCCAGGACCGGGGCCCGCGACCCGGCCGCCTCGACGGTTTCCAGGACGGCGGTGGTCAACACCGGGTGGGCGCTGGTCTCGATGAACGCGTCGTGGCCCTGGTCGAGCAGGGCCCCGACCGCCTCGTCGAAGCGGACGGTCTGCCGCAGGTTGGTGTACCAATACTCGGCGTCCAGGGCGGTGGTGGCCAACAGGCCACCGGTGACGGCGGAGTAGAAGGGGATGCTCGCGGCGCGTGGTTCGACGCCCGCGAGGGCCACGAGCAACGCGTCCCGGATCGACTCGACCTGCGGGGAGTGCGAGGCGTAGTCGACCGGGACGCTCCGCGCCCAGGTGCCCTGGGCCTGACAGCGCGTCAGCAGCTCGGACAGCGCGTCCGGGTCACCGGAGAGGGTCACCGAGTGCGGGCCGTTGACGGCCGCGAGCGAGATCCGGTCGCCGAACGGCGCCATCAGCTCGGTGACTTCCTCGGCGGACAAGCCCACCGAGGCCATCGCGCCCTTCCCGGCCAGGTCCAGGATCGCCTTGCTGCGCAGCGCGACGATCTTCGCGCCGTCGTCCAACGAGAGCGCGCCGGCGACGCACGCGGCCGCGATCTCGCCCTGGGAATGGCCCACCACGGCAGCGGGCCGCACACCGTACGACCGCCACAATTGGGCCAACGAGACCATCACCGCCCACAACACCGGTTGCACCACATCCACCCGCTCCAGCCACGCGTCCGATTCAGAGCTCAGCACGGAGGTCAACGACCAGTCGGCGAACGGCGCGAGCGCCTCCTCGCACGCCCCGATCTGTGCGGCGAATGCGGGTGACGCCGAGAGCAGCCCGCCGGCCATCGCGACCCACTGGGAACCCTGACCGGGGAAGACGAACACCGGACGGGTGCCAGCCTGTGCCACCCCCACGACCGCGTCGACCCCAGAGCCCCCGGCCGCCAACCCCGCAAGGGCGGCGAGCAACCCCTCCCGGTCGGCCGCCGTGACGACGGCGCGGTGTTCGAGCCGGGCCCGGGAGACGACCAACGAGTACGCGAGGTCGGCCAACACCGGCTCGGCCGACACCGTTTCGGCCGACACCGTTTCGGTCGGGTCCGATTCGGTCGGGACCGGTCCGGGCAGCGCCTCGACGTGCTCGGCGAGCCTGCGGGCCTGCGCGCGCAGCGCCTTGGCGGAGTGCGCGGAGAGCAGGAACGGCAGGACGGGCAGGGGGGTGCCGGGGTCACCGGTGGGGCGGGGTTCGCCCGCCCGCACCGGCGCGGCGGGCGGCTGTTCGAGCACCACGTGCGCGTTCGTACCGCTGATGCCGAAGGCCGACACGGCCGCGCGACGCGGCCGGTCGTGGTCGGGCCAGGCGCGGGGCGCGGTGAGCAACTCCACGGTGCCGGCCGACCAGTCCACGTGCGGGGTCGGCTCGTCCACGTGCAGGGTCGCGGGCAATACGCCCTCGCGCATCGCCAGCACCATCTTGATCACGCCCGCGACGCCCGCCGCGGCCGTGGTGTGGCCGATGTTGGACTTGACCGAGCCCAGGTACAGGGGGGTGGCGTCCGGCCGGTCGCGGCCGTAGGTGGCGAGCAGCGCCTGGGCCTCGATGGGGTCGCCCAGCGCGGTACCGGTACCGTGCGCCTCGACCGCGTCCACGTCGCGGGCGGTGAGCCGGGCGTCCGCCAACGCCTGCCGGATGACGCGCTGTTGGGAGGGACCGTTGGGCGCGGTCAGGCCGTTGCTGGCGCCGTCCTGGTTGACCGCGCTGCCTCGGACCACGGCCAGGACGCGATGGCCGTTGCGTACCGCGTCCGAGAGGCGCTCCACCAGCAGCAGGCCGACACCCTCGGACCAGCCGGTGCCGTCCGCGGCGGCGGCGAACGCCTTGCAGCGGCCGTCCGGGGAAAGCCCGCGCTGGCGGCTGAACTCCACGAATCCGGTCGGGGTGGCCATCACGGTCACGCCGCCGGCCAGCGCCATCGTGCATTCGCCGCGCTGGAGGGCGCGGCCGGCCAGGTGCAGGGCGACCAGTGACGAGGAGCACGCCGTGTCGACGGTGAGTGCGGGGCCTTCCAGGCCGAAGGCGTAGGCGACTCGCCCCGAGATCACGCTGCTGATGCTGCCGGTGAGCGCGTACCCCTCAACGCCGTCCGGAAGGTCGCCGGCGCCGGCGCCGTACCCGCAGGCCGCGCCGCCGACGAAGACACCGACCGGATGGCCCTTGACCGAGGTCGGGTCGATGCCGGCGTTCTCGAACGCCTCCCAGGAGGTCTCCAGGAGCAGCCGCTGCTGCGGGTCCATCGCCAGCGCCTCGCGCGGCGAGATCCCGAACAGCCCCGCGTCGAACTCGGCGGCGGTGTCCAGGAATCCGCCCTCGCGCACATAACTGGTGCCGGGGTGTTCGGGATCGGGGTCGTACAGGGCGTCGAGGTCCCAGCCCCGATCGGCCGGGAAGTCCGTGACGGCGTCACCGCCTTCGGCGACCAGCCGCCACAGGTCCTCGGCGCCGCCGACCCCGCCGGGGTAGCGGCAGGCCATCGCGATGACGGCGATCGGCTCGCCGTCGACGGCCGTGCCCGGTATCGGGTCGGCGCCCGTGGGCTGTGCGCCCGCCAGTTCGTCGAGCAGGAAGCCGGCCAGCGCGGTCGGCGTGGGGTAGTCGAAGACCAGGGTGGTCGGCAACTCCAGTCCGCTGCTGTGCGCCAGTCGGTCGCGCAACTCGACCGCGGTGAGCGAGTCGAAGCCCAGGTCGCGGAAAGCGCGGTCGGCCGAGGGCAGTTCACCGGCCGACAGGGCGAGTACGGCGGCGGCCTCCCGGCGGACCAGGTCGAGCAGGAGCTGTTCGCCCTCGCCGGCGCCGGCCTCGGCCAGCTGCCGGGAAAGCACCGGGTCGCCCGAAATCGCGGCCTCGGAGCCGAGTTGGGCTCGGTACTGGGCTTGGTCGGCCAGATACGCGCGGGTCTCCGGCAGGTCGCCGAGGAGGGCGCTGGGCCGCAGCGCGGTGAAGCGGCGCAGGAACTGCGGCCAATCCACGTCCGCGAGGACGCCGACGGCCTCGGGGCGGGCAACGGCTCGGGCCATCAAGGCCACCGCCGTCCGCGGGTCCATCGCGCGCAGGCCGCGGCGGGCCAGTTGCTCGCCGCTCTCGCCCGCCGCCATGCCGGCGCCCGCCCACGGGCCCCAGGCGACGGCCGTCGCGGCAAGTCCTCGCGAGCGGCGGTGCCGAGCCAGGGCGTCGAGGTACGCGTTGCCCGCCGCGTAGGCACCCTGGGCTCCGCTGCCCCACACGCCCGCGATCGAGGAGAACAGCACGAAGGCGTCGAGCCGCCGGTCCCCGAACAGCGCGTCCAGGTGCGCGGCGCCGAGCACCTTGCCCTCGGTGATCCGGGCACAGGCGGTGAGGTCGGTCTCGGTCACGGTGGCGGCCTGGCCGATCCCGGCGGTGTGCACCACGGCCCGGATCGGCGGTCCGTCCGCCTCGGCCTCCGCCACCAGCCGGGCGAGCGCGCCACGGTCGGCGACATCGCAGGCCGCCACGGTGACCCGGACGCCGTGGGCGGTGAGTTCGTCGACGAGTTCGTCGGCCCCCGGGGCCAGCGGACCGCGCCGGCCGGTCAACACCAGGTGTTCCGCGCCTCCTGCGGCGGCCCAGCGGGCCACCTGGGCACCGAGGCCGCCGGTACCACCGGTGATCAGGATGGTGCCGGCGGGCACCCAGCCGGGGCCCGGGCCCTGGCCGTCCGTGGTGGTGCGACGCAACCGGGGGACCCAGGCGCCGGTGGCGCGCAGCGCGATCTGGTCCTCCGCGCCGTCCGCGGCGACGGCTTGGGCCAACCGGGACCACACCCGGTCGTCGGCGCCGGTGGGCACGTCCACCAACCCACCCCAGGCGGTGGGTAATTCCAATGCCGCAGCCCGGCCGAAGCCCCAGACCTGCGCGGGCGCGGCCCCGGATGCGGGGTCGCCGCCGACGGCTACGGCTCCTTCGGTCACGCACCACAGCGGAGCGGTGCGGCCCGCGTCGGAGAGGGCTTGGACCAGCGTCACGGTGTCGGTGAACCAGGTGGTGAGGGAGGGGTGTTCGGGGTGCGTCCCGGGATCGCCGGTAAGCAGCGTCACGACCCCGGCGAGCGGACCCGCCGTACGGATCCGCTCGGCCAGTGCCTCGCGCTCCCGTTCGGCGTGGGTCGGTATCAGCGTCTCGACCTGTGCGCCGGCCTCGGTGAGCGCACGGGCACACCGCTGAGCCGCCACCGCGTTCGGGCCGTCCGGGTCGTTCGCGTCGTCCCGGCCGTCCGCGGTGACCGGCTCGGCTTCGGCTCGACTGATCAACAACCAGGTTCCGCTGAGGCGTCGTCCGCCCTCCGGCGTCCACGGCCGCCACGTCGTTTCGTAGCTCCAGGTGTCCTGCAGGGTGCGTTCGCGCCGGCTTCGCCGCCAGGAGGCGAAGGCGGGCAGCAGTGCGGTGAGTGATCCGCGCCGCGCCTCGTCGCTCAGGTCGAGTGCGTCGGCCACCTGATCGCCGTCGCCGCGCTCGACGGCGGCCCAGAACGCCGGGTCAGCGTCGGCCGGTGCGCCGGAGGCGGCCGGCCCGGGGGTGACCGGTTCGAGCCAGAAGCGGCGGCGCTGGAAGGCGTAGCCGGGGAGTTCGGTGGTCCGCGCTCCGGTGCCGGCAAAAAAGGCCGACCAGTTCACCGCGATTCCGGCGAGGTGCGCGGCGCCGAGCGCACCGATGAGCGCGGCCGGCTCCGTCCGTTCGGAACGCAACACGGGCACCACGGCGATGCCGGGCTTCACGGGAAGGCTTTCGCGGGCCATCGCGGTGAGGACGCCGTTGGGCCCCACCTCCAGAACCGCTGTGACCCGGGCGGCGGCAAGCGCGGCGACTCCGTCCGCGAAGCGGACCGGTTCGCGGATGTGGCGCACCCAGTAGTCCGGGTCGGCCAGTTCCTCGACCTCGGCGATTCGGCCGGTCAGGTTGGAAACGATGGCGATCGTGGGCTCGCCGAAGGACACCGTCTCCAGGACGGTACGGAACTCGGCGAACATTGGCTCCATAAGCGCCGAATGAAAGGCGTGGCCGACCCGCAGCCGCCTGGTCCTGCGGCCCTGCTCCGCGAACTGCGCGGCGACCGCCAGAACGGCGTTCTCGTCGCCCGAAATCACTACGGACGTCGGTCCGTTGATCGCGGCCACACCGACCGTGTCGGAGCCTTCCAGGGCGGTACGAACCTCGGCCTCGGCGGCCTGCACCGCGACCATCGCACCACCCGCCGGGAGCGCCTGCATCAACCGGCCCCGCGCGGCCACCACCACGGCCGCGTCCTCCAACGACCACACCCCCGCCACATGCGCGGCGACGAGTTCTCCGATCGAATGCCCCAACAGGAAGTCCGGCCGCACACCGAACGATTCCACCAACCGGAACAGCGCCACCTCCACGGCGAACAACGCCGCCTGCGTGAACACCGTCTCGTCCAACAAACCCTCGGCACCCTCCGCACCGAACACCACATCCCGCACCGAATACGCGACATGCCCCACCAACCGACGATCCAACTCGACAACAGCGGCATCGAACGCCTCCGCGAACACCGGGAAGCGATCGTGCAGCTCACGTCCCATCCCGACCCGCTGACTCCCCTGCCCACTGAACAACAACGCCAGCCGACCGTCGGCGCTCGCCGGGCCCGTCACCACGCCCGATGCGGTCTCCCCGCGCCCCAGTGCCTGGAGGCTGTGCAGGAGTTCGGCCGAATCCGCGGCGGTCAGCACGGCCCTCTCCGGCAACGTCGCGCGTGCGGTCGCGAGCGTGTGTGCGACATCGGGCAGCGCGAGCCCGGACTGTTCCCGCAAGAACGTCGCGAGGTTGCGCGCCTGCGCGTACAGCGCCTCGGCGGTGTGGCCGGAGAGCACCCAGGGCAGCGCGGCGACGTTCGTCCGAGCCGCGACCCGGGTGGCGCCTGAGGGCGGTTGGTCGCCCGGCAGGTCGGCGGGCGCGGTGTCGGGGGCCTGTTCCAGGACGACGTGCGCGTTGGTGCCGCTTATGCCGAACGAGGAGACCGCCGCCCGACGCGGGCGACCGGTGACCGGCCACGGCATGGCCTCCGCGAGCAGCCGTACGGAGCTCGCGGCCCAGTCCACGTGCGGTGTCGGCTCCGCCACGTGCAGCGTCGGCGGCAGCACGCCCTCGCGCATCGCCTGGACCATCTTGATCACGCCGGCCACGCCCGCCGCGGCCTGCGTGTGCCCGATGTTCGACTTCACCGAGCCGAGGTGGACCGGGTGTTCCGCCGGCCGGTCCCGACCGTAGGTCGCGATCAGGGCCTGGGCCTCGATCGGGTCGCCGAGCGCGGTACCCGTCCCGTGGCCCTCGACCGCGTCGACATCCCGCGGCGACAGGCCGGCGGCGGTCAGCGCCTGCCGGATGACGCGCTGCTGGGACGGGCCGTTGGGCGCGGTCAGGCCGTTGCTCGCGCCGTCCTGGTTCACCGCGGAACCGCGGATGACGGAGAGCACGCGATGCCCGTTGCGCACGGCGTCCGACAGGCGCTCCACGACCAGGACGCCGACGCCCTCGGCCGGGCCGAATCCGTCGCCGTCCGCCGAGAACGCCTTGCAGCGGCCGTCCGCCGCCAGGCCGCGTTGGCGGCTGAACTCGACGAACAGTCCCGGTTCCGACATCACGGTCACGCCGCCGGCCAAGGCCATCGAGCACTCCCCGCCGCGCAGCGCCTGCACCGCCAGGTGCACCGCGACGAGCGACGAGGAACAGGCGGTGTCCACGGTGACCGCGGGCCCCTCGAAGCCGAAGGTGTACGCGACCCGGCCGGAGCCGATGCTCGGCGTATTGCCGGTGCCCAGGTAGCCCTCCAACTCCTCCGGGGCCCGGTCGAGTCGACTTGCATACCCCTGCGCGACCAGCCCGGTGTACACGCCGGTCCGGCTGCCGCCGAGGGTGTCCGGCGAGATGCCGGCGTGTTCGAGGGCCTCCCAGGAGGTCTCCAGGAGCAGCCGCTGCTGGGGATCCATCGCCAGCGCCTCGCGCGGGTTGATGCCGAACAGTTCGGCGTCGAACCGGTCGGCGTCGTGCAGGAAACCACCGGAGCGGGTGTAGCTGGTGCCCGCGTGATCGGGCTGCGGGTGGAAGAGGCCCGCGAGGTCCCAGCCGCGGTTCGCGGGAAACTCGGAGATCGCGTCCCCACCCGCCATGACCAGGCGCCACAGATCGTCGGCGGAGCGAACGTCCCCGGGAAAGCGGCAGGCCATGCCGATAATCGCGATCGGCTCGTCGGCGCCGGCCGCCCCCGGCGCCGATGTCGCGGCGACCACGTTCGGCTGCACACCGGGCAGTTCGGCGCCGAGGTGCCGGGCCAGCGCGGTCGGGGTCGGGTAGTCGAAGACCAGGGTGGCGGGCAGCCGCAACCCGGTGTCGGCGGTGAGGCGGTTGCGCAGTTCGACCGCGGTCAGCGAGTCGAAGCCGAGGTCCTTGAACCCGCGGTCGGCGGCGACGGCCGCCGGGTCACCGTGGCCGAGCACGGCGGCGACATGCGTACGGACCAGTTCGAGGAGCACGCGGAAGCGGTCGACCGGCGCGAGCGCGGCGGTCCGCCGCTGCCAGGTCGACCCGCCCGTACCGGCGTCGGTCGCCGCGACCCGGCGAGCCGGGCCGCGAACCAGGCCGCTGAACACGCCCGGCAGCGCGCCCGTCCCGGCCAGGGCGCGCAGCGCGGCCGGGTCCAGGCGCAGCGGCACCAGAAGCGCCTGCGGGAGGGCGCGAGCGGCATCGAAGAGCCGCAGTCCGAGTGGCGCGGCGAAGGGCAGGATGCCGCCGCGCGCCATCCGGTTCAGGTCGTCACGGCCGAGGTGGCCGGTCATCCCGGTGGCCTCTCCCCACAGTCCCCACGCGAGCGAGGTGCCCGGCAGACCCGCGCCCTGCCTGTGGGTGGCGAGCGCGTCCAGGAAGGCGTTGGCGGCGGCGTAGTTGGCCTGGGCCGGTCCGCCGAAGACACCGGCGATGGACGAGAAGAGGACGAAGGCGGAGAGGTCGTGGTCGGCGGTGAGTTCGTGCAGGTTGACCGCGCCGTCGACCTTGGATCGCAGGACCCGCTCCAGACGCTCCGGGGTCATCGACTCGATCAGGCCGTCGTCGAGCACACCCGTGGCATGAACGACCGCGGTGAGCGGGGCTGTGACAGGTATCCGCGCCAAGGCCCCGGCGAGGGCCTCCCGATCGGCCGCGTCACACGCCTCGACAACGACCCGGGCACCCAGACCGCCGAGCTCGGCCACCAACTCCCCCGCGCCCGCGGCGTTCGGACCGCTACGACTGAGCAACACCACACTCCGCACACCGTGTTCCGCAACCAGACGACGGGCCACCAGAGCACCCAACGTGCCCGTGCCACCCGTGACCAGAACGCTCCCGCCCGGATCGAGCGGCACCGGCATCCGCAACACGACCTTCCCCACATGCCTCGCCTGCGACATCAACCGAAACGCCTCCGGCGCCCGCCGCACATCGAACGACCGCACCGTGATCGGCACCAACACACCCGACCCGAACAACGGCATCAACACCGCGAACAACCCCGCGATCCCATCCGCGCCCGCCGCCTCCACCAAGTCGAACGCGTCATACGACCCCACCCCCGGATACGCGGACCGCACCACCCCCGCATCCCGCACATCGGCCTTGCCCATCTCCACGAACCGACCACCAACGGCCACCAACCGCAACGAGGCGTCCACGAACTCACCCGCGAGAGAGTTCAACACCACATCCACACCACGCCCACCGGTCGCCGAACGAATCCGCTCCTCGAACCCCAACGTCCGGGACGAAGCGATATGGGCGTCATCCAGACCCAACGACCGCAGAGTGTCCCACTTGCCCTCACTCGCCGTCGCGAACACCTCGGCACCCAGATGACGCGCGATCTGCACCGCCGCCATCCCCACCCCACCCGCACCGGCATGAACCAACACCGACTCACCCGACCGCAGACCACCCAACTCCACCAAGCCGTAATACGCCGTCAGAAACACCACCGGCACCGACGCCGCCCGCTCGAACGACCAGTCACCCGGCGTCAAAGCCACGGTCCGCACATCGGCCACCGCCGTCGGACCGAACGACGGGAACATCCCGAACACCCGATCACCCACCGCGAACCCGGACACCCCCGGACCGACCTCGATCACCACACCCGCGCCCTCGCCACCCATCGACGCGGCACCCGGATACACACCCAACGCGATCAACACGTCCCGGAAATTGAGACCGGCGGCCCGCACCGCGATACGGATGTGCCCCGCATCGAGTGCGGTTTCCTCCGCGTCCCGCGGCACCGGGACGAGCGACAGGTTCTCCAGCGTCGCGGTCCCGGTCGTGTCCAAGCGCCAGGCACCGGGCGGCGGGACCAGCACGTCGGCAGACCCACCGACCCGCGCCAACCGGGGAGCGAGCATCTCGCCGTGCCGCAGCGCGATTTGCGGTTCCCCACTCCACGCGGCAGCCTCCGACAGCGTCCCGGACGCCGGAGTGTCGTCCGTGTCCACCAGGACGAACCTGCCGGGATGCTCGCTCTGCGCCGACCTGATCAGACCCCACACAGGCGCGTGCACGAGGTCCGCCACCACGTCACCCGGACCCGCCGCCACCGCGCTGTGCGTCACGACGACCAGCCGCGACCGGGTCTCCCCTTCGGCCGCGAGCCACTCCTGGATCCGCCCCAACACGTCGGCCGTCGCCGCCGACACGGCATCCGCGAGGCCGTCGCCGATCGGGGTCACCGAGGGGGTGCAGTCGAGCCAGGCCACCTGGTCGGTGTCGGCGCTCGGCTGTTCGGCCGCCGGGGAAGGAACCGGGATCCAGTCCAGGTGATAGAGGCTGTCGGTCGTCTCGTCGGCGGCGGGCGCCAGGTGGTCGGCGGCGACCGGCCGCAGGGTGAGCCCCATCGCGGAGAACACCGGTCCGCCGGTGCTGTCGGTGGCCTCGACGGCCACGGAGTCACCGTCGTTCACCGACAGTCGGACACGCAGTGACGACGCGCCAAAGGCCCGCAGCCGGACGTTGTTCCAGGCGAACGGGAGGCGGACCGCGGTGCCGCCCGCGCCGACGCCGGTCAGCGCCACCGCCTGTAGCGCGGCGTCCAGGAGGGCCGGATGCAGCCCGAAGCGGTCGGCGCTGTCCCGCTGTTCGGCGGGGAGGGCCACTTCGGCGTACACCTTGTCGGCCACGCGCCAGGCGGCGCGCAGCCCCTGGAAGGACGGGCCGTAGGCGTAGCCGACGTCGGCCAGGTCGGCGTAGAAGCCGTCCAGCGGGATCGGCTGCGCACCGACGGGCGGCCACTCGGTCGGATCGAAGTCGGCGGCGCTCGGCGGCGCGGCGACCGCAGCGGACTCGGGCCGCAGCAGCCCGACGGCGTTCCTGGCCCAGGCCCGCTCGGTGTCGTCGTCGGTCCGCGAGAACACGGAGACCGTCCGACCGCCGTCGACGTCCGGTGCCGCGACCACGACCTGGATCTGAACTCCGCCGTGCTCGGGCAGCACCAGCGGTGCTTCCAGGACCAGTTCGTCGAGGAGGCCCCAGCCCACGGAATCTGCGGCCCGGATGGCCAGTTCGACGAAGGCGGTGCCGGGCAGCAACACCGTCCCGGCGACCGCGTGGTCCTGGAGCCAGGGGTGCGAGGACAGCGACAGCCGCCCGGTGAGCAGGAGTCCCTGCCCATCGGCCAGGGACACCGAGGCGCCCAGCAGGGGGTGGCCCTCGCCGGTGAGCCCGAGTCCGGCCGCGTCATCGGCGCCGCCCGTCGAGACGTCGCGCAGCCAGTACCGCCGGCGCTGGAAGGCGTAGGTCGGCAGGTCGACGTCGACAGTGGGGCGATCGCCCAGCAGCGGCGACCAGTCCACGGCGAGGCCGTTGACGTACGCCTCCGCGAGCGCGGCGGTGAAGCGGTCGAGTCCGCCCTCGCCTCGGCGCAGCGTTCCGAACACCACCGCGCGGGCTTCGGCGGCTTCGATGGTGCTCTCGATCGGCGTCGTCAACACCGGGTGGGCGCCGGCCTCCACGAAGGCGTCGTACCCCTGCCGGAGCAGCAGCCGGATCGTCTCCTCGAAGCGAACGGTTTGCCGCAGGTTGGTGTACCAGTAGTTCGCGTCGAGCGCGGTGGTCTCCTCCACCCGCTCGGCGATGACCGTCGAGTAGAACGGCACCGTGGCCGCAAGCGGTTCGATGTCGGCCAGTTCCGTCGAGAGCCGATCACGGATGGCCTCCACCTGCACCGAGTGCGAGGCGTAGTCCACCGGTATCCGCCGTGCCCAGACGCCCGACCGTTCGCAGTCCGCGAGCACTTCGTTCAAGGCGGCCGGCTCACCGGACACGGTCACCGAGGACGGACCGTTCACCGCCGCGACCGAGATCCGACCCTCGTACGCCGCGATCAACTCGGCGGCACGATCAACCGGGACGCCGAGCGACACCATCCCGCCCGCACCCGCCAACTCCAGAATCGCCCGGCTCCGCAGCGCCACGACCTTCGCGCCGTCCGCCAGGGACAGCGCCCCGGCCACGCAGGCGGCCGCGATCTCCCCTTGCGAGTGGCCCACCACCGCGGCCGGCCGTATACCGAACGAGCGCCACAGTTCGGCCAGGGAGACCATCACCGCCCACAGCACGGGCTGCACGACGTCCACCCGGTCCAGCCACTCGTCCGACTCCGACCGCAGGATCGACGTCAACGACCAATCCACGAACGGCGCCAACGCGCCCTCGCACGCGGCGATCCGCTCCGCGAACACCGTTGCGGAGTCCAGCAGATCCGCGGCCATCCCCAACCACTGCGAACCCTGCCCCGGGAACACCAGTACCGTCCGGCCCGAGGACCGCGCCGCACCGGACACCACACCCGCGGCGGACTCCCCCGCGGCCAGCGCGGCCAGCCCCGCAGTCAACTCCGCGCGCCCCGAGGCCAGTACGACCCCCCGGCACTCCAGCACCGACCGCGACGCAGCCAGCGCCGACGCGATCACCGTCGGGTCCGACTCGGCATGCGCCGCGACGAATTCGGCCAGCCGACCCGCTTGCGCTCGCAGTGCCCCCGGCGACTTGCCCGACACCACGAACGGCACCGTCATGGGCGGGAGCGTCTCGGGTGCCCCCTCCCCCGCGACCGCCTCGGCCTTCGGTGCCGGTGCCTGTTCGATGATCACGTGCGCGTTCGTACCGCTGATCCCGAACGATGAGACCGCGGCGCGGCGCGGACGGTCGGCCGCGGCGGGCCACTCCCGCGCCTGGGTCAGCAACTCCACCGCGCCCGCCGACCAGTCGATCCGCGTCGAACGCTCGTCGGCGTGCAGGGTTTTCGGCAGGGTCCCGGCCCGGATCGCCAGGACGGTCTTGATCAGGCCCGCGACGCCGGCCGCGGCGCCGGTGTGGCCGATGTTCGACTTCACCGAGCCGAGCCAGAGCGGGTGGTCCGCCGGGCGGCTCCGACCATAGGTGGCCAGGAGTGCCTGCGCCTCGATCGGGTCGCCGAGCCGGGTGCCGGTGCCGTGTGCTTCCACCGCGTCCACGTCGGCCGCCGACAGACCGGCGTTGGCCAGCGCCAGCCGGATCACCCGTTGCTGCGAGGGGCCGTTGGGCGAGGTCAGGCCGTTGCTGGCGCCGTCCTGGTTGACCGCGCTGCCGCGCACCACCGCAAGCACCCGGCGGCCGTTGCGCCGCGCGTCGGCCAGCCGCTCGACCAGGAGTACACCCACGCCGTCGGCGAGGCCCATCCCGTCGGCCGCCTCCGCGAACGCCTTGCAGCGGCCGTCCTCGGCCAGTCCGTGCTGGGCGCTGAAGCCGAGGAACTGGCCGGGGGACGACAGCACCGTGACGCCGCCGACCAGAGCCAGCGAGCACTCGTCGTTGCGCAGCGACTGCACGGCCAGGTGCAGGGCCACCAGCGAGGACGAGCACGCGGTGTCCACGGTCACGGCGGGGCCTTCGAGCCCGTACAGGTAGGACAGTCGGCCGGAGAGCACGGCGGCGGCGGTGCCGGTGGTCAGGTGTCCGGCGTACTCGTCGGGCACCCGGCCGGCCGTCCAGCCGTAGTCCAGGGTGTTGGTGCCCATGAACACGCCCGTCGTGCTGCCGCGCAGGGTGGCCGGCAGGATCCCGGCGTTCTCGAAGACCTCCCAGGAGGTCTCCAGGAGCAGCCGCTGCTGCGGGTCCATCGCGACGGCCTCGCGCGGGGAGATCCCGAAGAAGTCGGCGTCGAAGCCGGCCACGTCCACGATGAAGCCGCCGGACGCGGCGTAGCTGGTGCCGGGGTGTTCCGGGTCGGGGTGGTAGAGCCGGTCCAGGTCCCAGCCGCGGTCCCGGGGCAGCGGGCCGATCGCGTCCTCGCCGCGGTCGACCAGTTCCCACAGGTCCTGCGGTGAGGCGACACCGCCGGGGAAGCGGCAGGCCATGCCGACGATCGCCACCGGCTCGCCGGTCGCGGCCTCGGCCTCGGCCTCGAACTCCTCGATCCGCTGCCGCGCGTCGTGCAGTTCGGCCGTGGTCCACTTCAGGTACTCGCGAAGGGTCTCTTCATTGGCCACGGCAGTCCTCCGGTACTGGGGTCACGGTGTTCGGCGAGCCGGGACGGTTCACGGCGTTCATCCCGCCGAGGTGCTGCGGCGCAGCCGGGTGTTGATGAACGCCAACATCTCGTCGTCCGAGGCCGCTTCGAGTTCCTCTGCGACGCTGTGCCCGGCGGGTGTCGCGCCGCCGGTGTTCGTGCCGGTGCCGCCGTTCCAGGTGGCGAGCAGGGTTTGGAGCCGCTTGGTGATGCCGGCTCGATCCGTCTCACCGACGGTGGCCGACGCCAGGCCGGTGGCCAGGCGGTCGAGTTCGGCGTGGACGAAATCGGCGCCCGCCATGCCGTCCTCCAGGAGTTCGGCGAGCAGCAGGTCGACGAGGGCGAGCGGGGTCGGGTAGTCGAACACGAGCGTGGCCGGCAGGTTCAGGCCGGTGAGCCGGTTCAGCCGGTTGCGCAGGTCGACGGCGGTGATGGATTCGAAGCCGAGTTCGCTGAAGGCGCGTTCGGCCCGGATCTCCTCGACGCAGTCGTGCCCCAGCGCGGCGGCCGTGTGCGCGCGGACCAGCTCCAGCAGGCGGTGCGCGCGGTCCGCCGGAGACAACTCGACGAGTTGGCGCCGGAGTTCGTCGGCCTGGTCGGCGGCGGCGCGGGTCTGCTCGTCGAGTGCGGCGAGGGCGGTGCGGGCCTCGGGGACGGTGTCGATCAGTCGGCTGGGACGCAGGCCGGTGAAGGCGCCGGTGAAGACCGGCCAGTCGACGTCGGCGACGGTCACGCAGGTATCGTCGTGGTCGAGGGCCTGCTGGAGTGCGGTCAGGGCGAGTTCGGGGTCGAGCAGGCGCAGGCCGCCGAGGTCGATCCGGCGGATGGCGCGGGTCGCTTCGGGGTCGCCGGCCGGGTACGCGTCGGCTGACAGGTCCCAGACCGGCCAGGCCACGGACAGGGCGTGTCGGCCCTGTGCGCGGTGCCGCTGGGCCAGGGCGTCCAGGTGCGCGTTGGCGGCCGCGTAGGCACCGTGTTCGCCGCTGCCCCAGGAGGCGGCGACCGAGGAGAAGTAGACGACGGTGCGCAGTTCGTCCGGGTCGAGCAGCTCGTCCAGGAGTTGGGCGCTGTACGCCTTGTCGGCCAGCACGTCGGCGAGCGCGGCCGGGTCGGTGTCGAGCAGCGGGGCCAGGCCCGGGTCTCCTGCGGTGTGCATCAGGTCGGTGATCCGGTGGCCCGCCGCGGTGAGCCGCGCCAGGAGGGCGGTCACCTCCTGGCGGTCGGACATGTCGCATTCGGCGGTGGTGAATCGGGGGCTCGCGCTGCCCGCCTCCGCGTCGAGGCGGGCGGCGGCTTCGGGATCGATCCGACCGGCCAGGACGAGGTGTTCGGCGCCGCGCTCGGCCAGCCGGTGGGCGAGCCGGATCTCCAACGGCCCGGTGCCGCCGGTGATCAGGACGGTGCCGGACGGCCGCCAGTCCCGGACGGCGTCGCCGGCGGGCAGTGGAGCCCGGACCAGCCGGCGGACGGAGGTCCCGGCCGCGCGGAGGGCGAGCTGGTCCTCGTGCGCGGCGTTGACCAGTGCTTGGCGCAGCCGGTCGGCGCCGGCCGCGTCGAGGTGTTCCGGTAGGTCGATCAGGCCGCCCCAGCGGTCCGGCAGTTCGAGTGCGGCCACCCGCCCCAGGCCCCAGATCCGGGCCTGTTGCGGGTCCCGGGGCGCCGGTTCGCCGTCGACGGCGACGGCACCGCGCGTGAGGCACCACAGCCGGGTGTCGGCGGTGAGGTCCGCGGCGGCCTGGGCCAGGAGCAGGGTGCCGACGAGGCCGGCCGGGGCCGCCCCGGTATGCGGGTGCGCGGTGCCGTCGAGGCCGAGGAAGGACAGGATCCCGATCGGTCCGGGGCCCTGGGGTCGGGCCTCCTCCAGGCTGCGGACCAGTTCGGCCCGGGTGCCGCGGGCCGGGTCGACAATGAGGGTAGTGACGGTCGGGCCGCGGTCGGCCAGGGCCGCGATCAGGGCCGTGGTTTCCTCGTCCGCCGCCAGGACCGCCGGTACGACTGCCAGCCAGGCGGTGGGGGCGGCGGGGTCGCCGGGCAGGTCGAGGGCGGGCTGCCAGCCGGCGCGGTAGCGCCAACCGTCCGCCGTCCGCTGCTCGCGGGCCCGGCGCCGCCAGGAGTGCAGGGCGGGCAGTACCGCCTGCCAGGGCTGCCGGTCGGGGGCGTCGAGCAGGTCGGCGAGGGCCTGCGGGTCCTGGGTTTCGACCAGTTCCCAGAACCGGGTCTCGGTCGGGTCGCCGGTCGCGGCGCCGTACGCGGCGGCCGTGCCGTCGGCCGCGTCGAGCCAGTAGCGCCGCCGGTGGAAGGGATAGGTCGGCAGGTCGACGACGCCGGGGCGCCGGCCGGCGAAAACGGTGCTCCACCGCGGCGCAACGCCCCGCACGGCCGCCTCGCCCACCGAGAGCAGGAAGCGTTCGAGGCCGCCGTTGTGGCGGCGCAGACTGCCGATCACCGCGTGCTCGGCGCCGAGGGCTGCCGCGTTCTCCTCGATCGGGTTGACCAGGGTGGGATGCGGGCCCACTTCGATGAACGTGTCGTAGCCCTGCTCCAGCAGGCCGCGGACGGTCTGCTCGAACCGGACGGTGCGGCGCAGGTTGGTGTACCAGTACTCGGCGTCCAGTTCTGCCGGGTCCAGCGGGCCGCCGGTCACCGTCGAGTGGAAAGGCACCCGGCCGGTCACGGGGGTGATCTCCGCGAGGTCGGTGCGCAGTCGGTCGCGGATCTCGTCGACGTGCGCGGAGTGGGAGGCATAGCTCACCGGGAGGATCCGCGCGCGTCCAGCCTCGGCGGCCATGGTCCGTACCGCCGCGGGCTCTCCGGAAACAACGACCTGGCCGGGGCTGTTGACCGCGGCGAGGGACAGTCCGCCGCCGAGCGCCGCGATCCGCTCGGTCGCCTCGGCTTCCGACATGGTGACGGACGCCATCAGGCCGCGGTCGGACAGGTCGAGCAGTGCCCGGCTGCGCAGCGCGACAATCTTCGCGCCGTCCTGGAGGGTCAACGCGCCGGCGACGCAGGCCGCCGCGATCTCGCCCTGCGAGTGGCCGACGACGGCGGCGGGTCGGACGCCGTACGCGCGCCAGAGTTCGGCGAGGGAGACCATCACGGCCCACAGGGCGGGCTGCACCACGTCCACCCGGGCCAGGCCGGCGCCCTCGGGGTCGCGCAGCACGTCGGTCAGCGACCAGTCGACGTATGGGGCCAGGGCCGCCGCGCAACGCTCGATGTGCTCGGCGAACAGCCGTTCCTCGTCCAGGAGTTCGGCGGCCATGCCGGCCCACTGCGAGCCCTGGCCGGGGAAGACGAATACGGCGCGTTCGCGGGCGGGGCCGGTTCCTTCGGCGACGCCCGTGCGTGCCTCGCCTGCGGCCAGGCCGTCCAGTGCGCGCAACAGGCCGTCCCGATCCCGGGCCACGGCAACCGCGCGGTGGGCGAGCCGGGTTCGGGTGGTGGCCAGCGAGAAGGAGACGTCGGCCAAGTCGAGTTCGGGGTGCTGCCCGAGGTGGTTGCGGAGCCGGTCGGCGACGGTGCGCAGGTCGCTTGCGGTGCGGGCGGACAGCGGGTACGGCAGCGGGGCGGTGGCCGGGGCCTCGTCCCCGGGGGTGTCCGGGTCCGTCGGGGCGGTGGCGTCCGGGTACGTGGGCTCGGGGGCGTCCGGGAACGTCGGTTCGGGGGGCGCCTGTTCCACGATCACGTGCGCGTTGGTGCCGCTTATTCCGAACGAGGAGACGCCGGCCCGGCGCGGCCGGTCGGTGTCCGGCCAGGGCGTCTGCTCCGTCAGCAGCTCGACCCCACCGGCCGACCAGTCGATGTGCGGTGACGGCGCGTCCACGTGCAGCGTCTTGGGGAGCACGCCGTGCCGCAGCGCCATGACCGTCTTCATCAGTCCCGCCATGCCGGCCGCGGCCGCCGCGTGCCCGAGGTTGGACTTCACCGAGCCGAGCCGCAACGGCCGGTCGGCGGGCCGGTCCCGCCCGTAGGTGGCGATCAGCGCGTGCGCCTCGATGGGGTCGCCCAATGTGGTGCCGGTGCCGTGCGCCTCCACCGCGTCCACCTGATCGGGTGTCAGCTCGGAGTCGGCCAAAGCGAGTCGGATCACCCGCTGCTGCGACGGTCCGTTCGGCGCGCTCAGACCGTTGCTGGCGCCGTCCTGGTTGACGGCGCTGCCGCGGACCAGCGCCCACACCCGGTGCCCGTTCCGGCGGGCGTCCGAGAGCCGTTCGAGCAGCAATACGCCGGTGCCTTCGGACCAGCCGGTGCCGTCGGCCGCCGCCGCGAACGACTTGCAACGGCCGTCCCCGGCCAGCCCACGCTGGCGGCTGAACTCGACGAAGCCCGTCGGGACCGCCATCACGGCGACGCCCCCGGCGAGGGCCGCCTCGCATTCGCCGCGCCGCAGCGCCTGGACGGCCAGATGCAGCGCCACCAGCGAGGACGAACACGCGGTGTCCACGGTCACCGCCGGGCCCTCGAGGCCGTAGGTGTAGGCCAGTCGACCGGACAGCACGCTGCCCGCGCTGCCGGTGAGCGCGTAGCCCTCCGCGCCGTCCGTTCCGCGCGCGCCCATCCCGTAGCCGGAGGGTGAGCCGCCGACGAAGACGCCGGTGGAGGTGCCCCTGAGCGCTGTCGGGTCGAGCCCGGCGCGTTCGAACGCCTCCCAGGAGGTCTCCAGGAGCAGCCGCTGTTGCGGGTCCATCGCCAGCGCCTCGCGCGGCGAGATCCCGAAGAAGCCGGGGTCGAACTCGGCGGCACCGGGTAGGAATCCGCCGTGTCGGGTGTACGAGGTGCCGGGACGGTCCGGGTCCGGGTGGTAGAGGCCGTCGAGGTCCCAGCCCCGGTCGGCCGGGAAGGGGCCGATCGCGTCGGCGCCGTCGGCGACCAGCCGCCACAGGTCCTCGGGGGAGGCGACACCGCCGGGAAACCGGCAGGCCATTCCGACGATCGCGATCGGCTCGTGCGGCGCGGCCCGGGCGGCGGCCGGGACCGACGAGCCGATGAACCGTTGTTCACCGGCCAGTTCGTCGCACAGGTGCGCGGCCAGCGCGGCCGATGTCGGGTGGTCGAAGACGGTGGTGACGGCCAGCGGGAAGCCGATCAGGA
Source organism: Embleya sp. NPDC050154 (assembly GCF_044460165.1). Classification (NCBI taxonomy): domain Bacteria; kingdom Bacillati; phylum Actinomycetota; class Actinomycetes; order Kitasatosporales; family Streptomycetaceae; genus Embleya; species Embleya sp. NPDC050154. The sequence goes on along the minus strand of NZ_JBITJP010000030.1, from coordinate 11,917 downwards.
CGCTGAGCCGGTCGCGCAGTTCGACCGCGGTGAGCGAGTCGAAGCCGAGGTCGCGGAACGCGCGGTCGACGTCGACCGTCCGCGCCGAGGCGTGCCCGAGTACCTGCGCGACCTGGGCGCGTACCGCGTCGAGCGCGAGAGCGGGCCGGTCGGCGGGCGGGGCCGCGGCGAGACGGCGGCCGAGTTCGGAGTCCGTCGAGGTCTCGTGCCTGCCGCCCTCCGGAATTTCGGTGGCCGGGGCGAGGTCACTCAGCAGCGGGCTGGGTCGCAGCGCGGTGAAGGCGGCGGCGAACCGTTGCCAGTCCATGTCCACGACGGCCACCGTCGCCTCCGGGCCGCCGGCCGCGCGGGCGAGCGCGGCCAGGCCGTCGGCCGGGTCGAGCGGGCGCAGGCCGCGCCGAGCCAGCCGTTGCACGTCGCGCTCCGCGCCGACCATGCCGTCGTCGGCCCAAGGACCCCACGCGATCGAGGTCGCGGCCAGGCCGCGGCCGCGGCGCTGCTCGGCCAGCGCGTCCAGGGCGGCGTTCGCCGCGGCGTAGGCGCCCTGGACGCCGCCGCCCCAGACGCCGGCGACCGAGGAGAACAGCACGAAGGCGTCCAACGGCCGTTCGCCCAGCACCGCGTCGAGATTCGCGGCACCTACCGCCTTGCCCGCGAGGATGTCCGCGCAGCTCTGCGGGTCGGTGTCGAGGACGGCGCAGTCCTGAGCGAGCCCCGCGGTGTGCACGACGGCCCGGATCGGATCGCCGTCGGCTTCCGCCTCGGCGACGAGCCGGGCCAGTGCGGCCCGGTCGGCGAGGTCGCAGGACACCACGATGGCCCGCGCGCCGAGATCGGCGAGGTCGGCCGTCAGCCGGTCCACGCCGGGGGTGTCCGCGCCCCGCCTGCCGACCAACACCAGTTCGTCCGCGCCACGTTCCGCGGCCCACCGGGCCACCCGGGCGCCGAGGCCGGTGGTCCCTCCGGTGATCAGGATCCGACCGGCGGGCTGCCAGTCGGCGCAACGGCCCGCCGGCCGCGCGGCGGACAGCCGCCGTACCCGCACCCCGGCGGCGCGTACGGCGACCTGGTCCTCGGCGCCGTCGGCGATCATCGCCGCCGTCCGGGACCAGGCCGGCGCGTCGGGCGCGTCGGGCAGGTCGATCAGACCGCCCCACAGGGCGGGGTGCTCCAGCGCGACGGTACGGCCCAGGCCCCAGATCTGGGCCTGTTCGACATACCGCAGCGGATCCGAGGGGCCGGTGGTCACCGCACCCTGGGTCAGGCTCCACACCCTGGCCGCCGAACCCAGGTCACACAGCGCCTGGACGAGGGCGAGGGTGCCGGCCAGGCCGGTGCTCAGCCCGGGGGTGTCGGGGTCGGGGGCCGTTTCGCGGCCGAGGAGCGAGACGACACCGGTAACGTCGGCGTGATTCCGGAGCAGTACGGCCAGCGCCTCGCGGTTCAGCGCGCCGGGCTCGACGGTGACGTGCTCGACGTGCGCGCCGCGCTCTTCGAGCGCGCGCCCACACGCCGTGGTGAACGTGGTGTCGCCCGCGCGCGACGAGATCAGCATCCAGGCGCCGGACAGCCTGGCAGTCGGCGGTTCGGCGACCGGCCGCCACCGCACCGTGTACCGCCGGCCGGCCTCGGGGTCGATCCCGGCGGTCTCTCGGGCGGCAGCGGTGCGTACGGCGGGGTGCTCGGTCGCGAGCCAGTAGTGCCGCCGCTGGAAGGCGAAGGTCGGCAACTCCACGCGGCGGCCGCCGCGCCCGGCCAGGATGCCGGACCAGTCGACCCGGATTCCCGCCGTGTGGAGGGTGGCCAGCGCGGTGATCGATGTCGCCGTGTCCGCGTGGTCCCGGCGCAGGAACGTCACGACGGTCGGGCCCGCCTGCGGATCGGTGTTCTCCCGTGCCATCGCGCCGGCCACAGCGTCGGGGCCGATCTCCGCGAAGGCGGTGGTGCCTTGGGCGGAGAGCGAGCCGATCCCGTCGGCGAAGCGGACCGGTTCGCGAACCTGGCGCACCCAGTAGCCGGGGTCGGTCAGTTCCTCGGCCTCGGCGATTCGGCCGGTGAGGTTGGCGACCACCGGGATCCGCGGGGCCGCGTACGAAACGCCTTCGAGAACCCTGCGGAACTCCGCGAGCATCGGCTCCATGCGCGCCGAGTGGAAGGCGTGCCCCACCCGCAGCCGCCTGGTCCTGCGGCCCTGCTCCGCGAACTGCGCGGCGACCGCCAGAACGGCTTCCTCGTCGCCCGAAATCACCACGGACGTCGGTCCGTTGATCGCGGCCACACCGACCGTGTCGGAGCCTTCCAGGGCGGTACGAACCTCGGCCTCGGCGGCCTGCACCGCGACCATCGCACCACCCGCCGGGAGCGCCTGCATCAACCGGCCCCGCGCGGCCACCACCACGGCCGCGTCCTCCAACGACCACACCCCCGCCACATGCGCGGCGACGAGTTCGCCGATCGAATGCCCCAACAGGAAGTCCGGCCGCACACCGAACGATTCCACCAACCGAAACAGCGCCACCTCCACGGCGAACAACGCCGCCTGCGTGAACACCGTCTCGTCCAACAAACCCTCGGCACCCTCCGCACCGAACACCACATCCCGCACCGAATACGCGACATGCCCCACCAACCGACGATCCAACTCGACAACAGCGGCATCGAACGCCTCCGCGAACACCGGGAAGCGATCGTGCAGCTCACGCCCCATCCCGACCCGCTGACTCCCCTGCCCACTGAACAACAACGCCAGCCGACCGTCGGCGCGCACGCTGCCCTGCCGAACTCCCGGACCGGGAGCGCCCTCGGCCAAAGAGGCGAGTCCGGCGAGGAGTTCCGCGCGGTCCGCGCCGAGGACGGCGCCGCGGACGTCCAGCGCCGAGCGGGTCGCGGCGAGCGAGTAGGCGAGGTCGAGCGGGGTGAGGTCGGGGTGCGCCCGGATGTGGTCCAGCAGACGGCGGGCCTGCGCGCGCAGTCCGGGTTCGGAGCGGGCGGAGACGAGCCAGGGTAGGAGGCCGGGCGCCGCTTCGGACACCGCCGCTTCGACCCCACCCGCGGACCCGCCGCCGCCTTCGGCTCGGGGCGCCTCCTCGGCGGGCGCGGCCTGCTCGATCACGACATGCGCGTTCGTACCGCTGATCCCGAAGGAGGAGACGGCCGCACGGCGCGGCCGGCCGGTCTCCGGCCACAAACGGGCCTCGGTCAGCAACTCGACCGCGCCCGCCGTCCAGTCCACGTGCGGCGTCGGCGCATCGACGTGCAACGTCCTGGGCAGGATGCCGTGCCGCATCGCCATCACCATCTTGATCAGCCCCGCCACACCCGAAGCGGCGGCCGAATGGCCCAGGTTGGACTTGAGCGCACCGAGCCACAGCGGCAGCGCCGGGTCGCGGTCCCGGCCGTACGTGGCCAACAGCGCCTGCGCCTCGATCGGGTCGCCGAGCGCGGTGCCGGTGCCGTGCGCCTCCACCGCGTCCACCTGATCCGCCGTCAGCCGGGCGTTCTCCAGCGCCTGACGGATCACCCGCTGCTGCGAAGGGCCACTGGGGGCGGTCAGCCCACTGCTGGTCCCGTCCTGGTTGACCGCGCTGCCACGCAGCACGGCGAGCACCTGGTGGCCGTTGCGCCGCGCGTCGACCAGCCGCTCGACCAGCACCACGCTCACGCCCTCGGACCAGCCGGTGCCGTCGGCCGCGGCGGCGAACGCCTTGCAGCGCCCGTCGACCGCGAGGCCGCGCTGCCGGCTGAACTCGACGAACAGGGCCGGGTCCGACATCACCGTCACCCCGCCGACCAGCGCGAAGGAGCACTCCTCCTGTCGCAGGGCCTGCGCGGCCAGGTGCAGCGCGACCAGCGAGGACGAGCACGCCGTGTCCACGGTTATCGCAGGCCCCTCGAACCCATAGGTGTAGGAGAGCCGGCCGGACAGCACGCCGGCGACGTTCCCGGTCATCGAGTAGCCTTCGACGGCCGGTGGCAGGTCGCTCAGGTTCTCGATGTAGCGGGTCGCGCCGGCCCCGACGAAGACACCGGTACGGCTGCCCCTGAGCGTGGCCGGATCGATCCCCGCCCGCTCGAACGCCTCCCACGACGTCTCCAGGAGCAGGCGCTGCTGCGGGTCCATCGCGAGCGCCTCGCGCGGCGAGATACCGAAAAACTCCGCGTCGAAGTCGGCCGCGTCGTGGACGAAACCGGCCTGGCGCACATAGCTCTTGCCGGTCGCGTTCGGGTCCGGGTCGTAGAGCCCCTCGACATCCCACCCCCGGTCGGTCGGGAAGTCGGAGATCACGTCGGCCTCGGCCGCCACCAGCCGCCACAGATCCTCGGGCGAGCGAACTCCTCCGGGAAAACGGCAGGACATGGCCACGATGGCGATCGGCTGCCGGCCGCGCGCCTCGACGGCGGCCAGCCGCCGCCTGGTCTGCTGGAGCTCCTCGGCCGCGCGCTTGAGGTAGTCGCGGAGTTTCTGCTCCGTGTCGGTGTCGTTCATCGTCCACGCTTTCCAGAGGGCGGAGGGGTCCGGATCGGTCGGCGGCCGACGGGTGCGGCCGGCCGCAGGGTCAGTCGAGCCCCAACTCCTTGTCGAGCAGGGTGAACATCTCGTCGTCGGTCGCGGCGTTCAAGCCGCCCGGCCGGTCGTCGCCGGCGGCGGGTGCCGCCTCGTCCGGTACTTCCTCGAACCGCCACAGCAGCGTCTGGAGCCGGCGCAGCACCGCGGCCCGGTCCTCGCCCGGGCCCGGGAGCGAGGCGGCGAGCGCCGCTTCGAGCCGGTCGATCTCGCCGACCAGCGGTGCCACCGGGTCCACTTCCCGCACCAGGCCCAGCCCGTCCTTGAGGTGCCGGGCCAGTGCCTGTGGGGTCGGGCAGTCGAAGATCACCGTGGCGGGCAGTCCCAGCCCGGTGGCGGTGCCGAGCCGGTTGCGCAGTTCGACTGCGGTGAGCGAGTCGAAGCCGGACTCCAGGAAGCCGCGCTCGGACGAGATCGCCTCCATCGAGGCGTGCCCGAGCACCGCGGCGCAGTGGCCGCGGACGAGGTCGACCAGGATGCGCTCCTGCTCCGCCTCGGACCGGCCCCCCAACTGCCGGGCGAGCGTCGACGACTCCGCGGGTCCGGCGGACGCAGCGGCCCGACGCAGCGGCGCGCGCACCAGGCCGTGCAGAGGCGCGGGCAGGTCACCGGACTCGGCCGCCTTCCGCAGCGCACCGAGGTCGAATCGAACCGCGGCCGGATTCGCCTCGGCGACGTTCAGGGCCGCGTCGAGCAGCCCGAGGCCCTGTTCGGCCGTCATCGCGGCGATGCCGGAGCGGTGCATCCTGGCGAGGTCCTGCCGGCCGAGTTGCCCGGTCATGCCACTCGTGGCCGCCCACAGCCCCCACGCCACGGAGGTGCCGGGGAGGTCGGCGGCCTGCCTGCGGACGGCCAGCGCGTCCAGGAAGGCGTTCGCCGCTGCGTAGTTGGCCTGCCCGGGGCCACCCAGCATGCCGGCGATCGAGGAGAAGAGAACGAAGGCGGAGAGGTCGTGCTCGGCGGTGAGTTCGTGCAGGTTGACCGCGCCGTCGACCTTGGATCGCAGGACCCGCTCCAGACGCTCCGGGGTCATCGACTCGATCAGGCCGTCGTCCAGGACACCGGTGGCATGGACAACCGCCGTGAGCGGCGCGCCGACGGGGATCCGCGCCAGGACCGCGGCGAGGGCTTCCCGATCGGCCGCGTCGCACGCCTCGACCGCGACTTCGGCGCCGAGGTCGATCAACTCCGCCACCAGCGCGTCCGCCTCGGGGGCGTCGGGGCCGCGCCGGCTCGCCAGTACGAGGTTGCGCACGCCGTGTCGGGTGACCAGATGGCGGGCCACCAGGCCCCCCAGGGTGCCCGTGCCGCCGGTGATCAGGACGGTCCCACCCGGATCGAGCGGCACCGGCATCCGCAGCACGAGCTTCCCGGTGTGCCGGGCCTGCGACATGAACCGGAACGCCTCCGGCGCCCGCCGCACATCCCACGACCGCACCGGAACCGGCGCCAGCACGCCTGATCCGAACAGCGGCATCAACTGGGCGAAGAGCGCCCGGATGTGCTCCGGGGCGACCGTCATCAGGTCGTACGGGCGGTACGTGGTGCCCGGGTGGGCGGTGTGCACCGCGTCCGGGTCACGGATGTCGGTCTTGCCCATCTCCAACAACCGGCCACCATCGGCCAGGAGCCGCAGCGAGGCGTCCACGAACTCACCCGCGAGAGAGTTCAACACCACATCCACACCACGCCCACCGGTGGCCGTACGGATGTGCTCCTCGAAGTCGAGCGTGCGGGAATCGGCGATGTGCGCGTCGTCCACACCGAGCGACCGCAACGTCTCCCACTTGCCCTCACTCGCCGTCGCGAACACCTCGGCACCCAGATGACGCGCGATCTGCACCGCCGCCATCCCCACCCCACCCGCACCGGCATGAACCAACACCGACTCACCGGCCCGCAGACCACCCAACTCCACCAAGCCGTAATACGCCGTCAGGAACACCACCGGCACCGACGCCGCCCGCTCGAACGACCACTCGTCCGGCAACTTCGTCACCATCCGGTGGTCGGCGACGGCGTGCGGCCCGAACGCGTCCGGGAAGAGCCCGAACACCGAGTCACCGACCGCGAGTTCGGAGACCGCAGCGCCCACCTCGGTGACCACACCGGCACCTTCGCCGCCCATCGACGCGGCACCCGGATACACACCCAACGCGATCAACACGTCCCGGAAGTTGAGACCGGCCGCCCGGATGGCGATCCGGATCTCGTGCTCGCCGAGCGGCCGTTGTGCGGTGTCGTCGGGGGGAAGAAGGGCCAGGCCCTCCAGGGTGCCGGTGCCCCTGGTGCGCAAGGCCCAGTCGCCGCGCGGCGGGACCAGGGCGCCGCCATCGCGGCCGGTCGGGCCGGAGCGGACCAGTCGGGGTACCAGCGCCTGTCCGTCGCGGAGCGCCGACTGCGGTTCGCCGCTGCGCACGGCGGCTCGGAGCAGCATCGCGGACTCGGGACTGTCGTCCGTGTCCACCAGCATCAACCTGCCGGGGTGCTCGCTCTGGGCCGAACGCACCAACCCCCACACGGAGGCATGCGCGAGATCCGGCACCGTGTCGCCGGCCGCCGCAGCCACCGCGCCATGCGTCACCACGACCAGCGGTTCCGGACCGCCCTCACCCGCGAGCAACTGCTGAACCCCCGCCAGTACAGCGGCGGTTGTCGCCGACACCGAGTCCGCGAGCCCGTCGCGGTCCGTGGCCGGGGAGGGCACGCAGTCGAGAATGGTCGGCTCGCCGGGGTCGATGGAACCCGCGGGCACCGCGGTCACGTCGACCGGCACCCAGCTCATCCGGTAGAGGGCCCCGCCCGTGTCCTCGCGCACGGCGCCGAGTTGCTCGGGAGAGACGGTACGCAGCGCCAACTGCCCGACGGCGAGCACCGGACGGCCGGCTCCGTCGGCGGCCTGGATGGCGAGCCGCTCGGGGCCGGCGACGGACAGCCGCAGTCGTAGCGCCGAGGCGCCGGTGGCCAATAGGACCACGTCGGTCCAGGCGAACGGCAACCGGACGAGACCGTCCTCGACGCCCGCGCCGGTGAGTTTCGCGGCGTGCAGGGCCGCGTCGAGCAGCGCCGGGTGCAGGCCGAATCGGCTTGCGGAATTAGCGAGTTCGTCGGGGAGCGCGACTTCGGCGTACACCTCGTCGCCGAGGCGCCACGCGGCGCGCAGGCCCCGGAACGCCGGGCCGTAGCCATATCCGCTCTCGGCCAGGTGCGGGTAGAAGCCGTCCAGTTCCACGGGCCGGGCCCCGGCCGGTGGCCACGCGGCGAGGTCGAAGTCGAGGTCCGGGGCGTCGGCGCCCGGATCGGCCGCTGCGGCCAGCGTGCCGGTCGCGTGCCGGGTCCAGACCGCCCCGTCGCCGGGATCGGCGTTGGCGTCGTCCTCCGGCCGGGAGTACAGCTCGACACTGCGGCTACCGTCGCCCTGCACGCCGCCGATCGCGACCTGCACCTGTACGCCTGCCCGTTCGGGCAGCACGAGCGGTGCCTCCAGGGTCAGTTCGGCGACCCGGGCGCAGCCGACGGTGTCGGCGGCGTGCACGGCCAGTTCGGCGAGTGCCGAGCCGGGCAGCAGGACGGTGCCGGCGACCGCGTGATCCGCGAGCCAGGGGTGGGTACACAGCGAGAGCCGCCCGGTGAGCACGACCTGGTCGGTGCCGGCGAGCCGAACCGCCGCGCCGACCAGCGGGTGCCGGCCGGAGGCGAGTCCGAGGTCGGTGGCGTCCGTGTGCGGGGCAGAGGCGCTGTCGAGCCAGTAGCGCCGGCGCTGGAAGGCGTACGTCGGCAGTTCCACGCTCGCGGTCGCCGTTCGCACTCCCGTTTGCCCTCCGGTTCCGGCTCCGGCTTCCGTTCCGGTTCCCACGCCGGCTCCCGTCGCCGTGAAGAGAGCCGACCACCGCACGGGCACGCCCGCCACGTGCACAACGCCCAGCGCGCCGACGGTCGTCTCCACCTCGGGGCGTTCGCGGCGCAGTACCGGTACGGCGGTGACGTCGGTGCCCGCGTCCAGGCAGTCGCGCACCATCGCGGTCAGCACGCCTTCCGGGCCCAGTTCGAGAAAGGCCGTGACGCCCTCGGCGTCGAGTGCCGCCACGCCATCGGCGAATCGCACCGCCTCGCGCACCTGCCGCACCCAATACTCGGGGGTGCGCAGTTCGTCGGGCTCGGCGATCGCGCCGGACAGGTTGGAGACCAGCGGCACGGTGGTCGCACCGAAGGTGACGGTGGCCAAGACCTGCCGGAACTCCGCCAGCATCGGTTCCATCCGCGCCGAGTGGAACGCGTGGCTGACCTGGAGCCGCCGCGTCTTGTGCCCCGCCAACGCGAATCGGGCGGCGGCCCGCGACACCGGCTCCTCGTCGCCGGACAGGACTACCGAGGTCGGGCCGTTGACCGCAGCCACGGTCACGCTCCCGCGCTCGTCGTCCCGTTCCGCGGCGGCCAGGCCGTCCAGCGCCTCCTGTTCGGAGACCGAGACGGCGACCATCGCGCCGCCGGCGGGCAGCGCGTGCATCAGCCGGCCGCGGGCGGCCACCACGACCGCCGCGTCCGGCAGCGACCAGAGGCCCGCGACGTGGGCGGCGGCGAGTTCGCCGATCGAGTGGCCCAGCAGGTAGTCGGGTCGCACCCCGAACGACTCGGCGAGCCGGTAGACGGCGACTTCGAGGGCGAACAGACCCGCCTGGGTGAAGACCGTCTCGTTCAGCAAGCCCTCCGTGCCGTCGGCTCCGAACACGACATCGCGCACCGAGTAGGCCGCATGCCCGGACAGCTGCCGGTCGAGTTCGAACACCACGGTGTCGAACGCCTCGGCGAAGACCGGGAACGCCTCGTACAGCTCGCGGCCCATTCCCATCCGCTGGCTGCCCTGGCCGGTGAACAAGAACGCCACCCGGGAATCGGGGCGGGCCGAACCCACCACCAGGCCGGACGCGGGCCAGTCCTCGGCGAGCGCGTCGAGCCCGGCCAGCAGCTCGTCACGGCCGCGCCCGACGACGACGGCACGCTCCTCGAACACCGCGCGGGATGTCGCCAGGGCGTGCCCGATGTCAGCCGTTCCGAGCGCGTCGTCACCACGCACCAGAGCGGCGAGGCGCAGCGCCTGACCGGCGAGGGCCTCCTTCGTCCGGGCGGACAACAGCCAGGGCAGGACGCGCTCCGGGGCCGTGGGTCCTCCGCGCCCGGCAGCGGGCACCGGTTCGGGTCCCTGCTCCAAAACGACGTGCGCGTTGGTCCCACTGGCACCGAAGGACGACACACCGGCCCGGCGGGGACGGCCCGTATCGGGCCACGCGCGGGCTTCGGTGAGCAGCTCGACCGCACCCGCCGACCAGTCCACGTGCGGGGAAGGCTCATCGACGTGCAGCGTCTGCGGCAACACGCCCGCACGCATCGCCATCACCATCTTGATCACGCCCGCCACGCCGGCGGCGGCTTGCGCGTGACCGATGTTCGACTTCAACGAACCGAGGTAGAGCGGACGTTCGTCGGTACGGTCCTGGCCATACGTGGCGATGATCGCCTGCGCCTCGATCGGGTCACCCAGTGTCGTACCGGTGCCGTGGCCTTCCACCGAGTCCACGTCCTGCCGACCGAGACCCGCATTGGCCAGGGCCTGCTGGATGACGCGTTGTTGGGACGGGCCGTTGGGCGCGGTGAGACCGTTGCTGGCGCCGTCCTGGTTGACCGCGGTTCCGCGCACGACGGCAAGGACGCGATGGCCGTTGCGTACGGCGTCCGACTGCCGCTCCACCAGCAGTACCCCGACACCCTCGGACCAGCCCGTGCCGTCCGCGGCGGCCGAGAACGCCTTGCACCGCCCGTCCGGCGACATTCCGCGCTGACGGCTGAACTCGACGAACAGGCCCGGGTTGGTCATCACGGTGACCCCGCCGACGAGGGCCATCGAGCACTCGCCGCTGCGCAGCGCCTGACCGGCCAGGTGCAGCGCCACCAACGACGACGAGCACGCCGTGTCGACGGTCACCGCCGGGCCCTCGAACCCGAAGGTGTACGCGACCCGGCCCGACACCACGCTCGCCGACGAGCCGGTGCCGAGGTAGCCCTCCACTTCCTCGGGAACGTCGGCGAGACGGGCCGCGTAGTCGTGGTACATGACGCCGGCGAAGACGCCGGTCTGGCTGCCCCTCAACCCGGCCGGGTCGATCCCGGCCCGCTCGAACGCCTCCCACGACGTCTCCAGAAGCAACCGCTGCTGCGGATCCATCGCCAACGCCTCACGCGGCGAGATCCCGAAGAACCCGGCGTCGAACTGCCCTGCGTCGTAGAGGAATCCACCCTCGGAGGCGTAGCTCTTCCCCGATGCCGCGGGGTCGGGGTCGTACAGATTCTCCAGGTCCCAGCCCCGGTCGTCGGGGAACCCGGAGATCGCGTCCCGTCCCGATGCGACGAGGTCCCACAGGTCTTCCGGCGAGGCGACCCCGCCCGGGTAACGGCATGCCATCCCCACGATCACCACGGGATCACCGTCGACCGCCGCCGTAACGGACGACGGGCTCACGACGACAGCGTCGGAACCGAGCAACTCCCCCCGCACAAAGGCGGCGATCGCCGCCGGAGTCGGATGGTCGAAGACCAACGTCGCCGGCAACCGCAGACCCGTCACCGCACTCAACCGGTTCCGCAGATCCACCGCCAACATCGAATCGAACCCCAGATCCTTGAACGCCCGGCCCGCGCCCACCGCCTCCCCCGACTCGTGACCCAACACGGCGGCGACGACTCGGCGCACCAACTCGACCAACTCGCGCTCCTGTTCGACGGGCGGCAGAGCCGCGATCCGGCGGGCGAGAGCGGATGCCTCTTGGTCGTCCCCGCCGACAGGAGCGTCGATGCGGCGCCTGGCCGCGCGGACCAGGCCGCTCAACAGCGGCGGCAACAGCCCGGCGGCGGCCTGGGTGCGCAGCGCGGCGGCGTCGAGGCGGATCGGTACGGTCAGGGCGCCGGTCGACGGCGCGAGTGCGGCATCGAAGAGCGCGAGACCCTGTTCCTCGGTGAGCGGCACGATCCCGGTTCGGGCCAGGCGGGCCGTGTCGCCGTTGTCCAGGTGCCCGGTCATCGCGCTGGCCTTGGCCCAGAAGCCCCAGGCCATCGAGACGGTGGGGAGCCCGGTGGCTCGGCGGACGTGGGCGAGGGCGTCGAGATATGTGTTCGCCGCCGCGTAGTTCGCCTGCCCCGGACCGCCCAGGATGCCCGCGGCGGAGGAGAAGAGGACGAAGGCGGAGAGGTCGAGATCGCGGGTCAATTCGTGCAGGTTCACCGCGCCGTCGACCTTGGCGCGCAGCACACTGTGCAACCGGTCCTCGGTCAACGCCTCGACCAGACCGTCGTCCAGGAGCC
>NZ_JBITJP010000029.1:0-151883 GCF_044460165.1 Embleya sp. NPDC050154 | reverse complement strand
CCACGAACTTCCTGGCCGGCCTCAAGAGCGTGGACATGTACGACTGGGCACCGACCATGGACGTCCTGTCCCTGGACAGCTACCCGGACCCGAACCTGGACCACGCCCACATCGACGCGGCGATGAGCTACGACACCATCCGCTCCGCCGGCGGCGGCAAGCCGTGGCTGCTCACCGAACAGGCGCCGTCCGCCGTCAACTGGCGCTCCCGCAACGCGGCCAAGGCCCCCGGCCGGATGCGGCTGTGGAGCTGGCAGGCCGTCGCACAGGGCGCCGACGCGATCATGTACTTCCAATGGCGCCAGTCCCGGGGCGGCGCGGAGAAGTTCCACTCGGGGATGGTCCCGCACGCCGGCGTCGACACCCGCGTATTCCGCGAAGTGTCCTCACTCGGAAACGAGTTGGCCCGCGTACCGGAACTGGTCGGCACCCGGATCCACAACCGGGTCGCGTTGTTGTCCGACTGGCACAGCTGGTGGGCCCTCGAACTCGACTCGCACCCCTCCGAAGCAGTCCGCCACCCGGACCGCGCACTCGACCACTACGCACCGCTGTTCGACCTGGGCGTGGGGGTGGACGTCGTGCATCCGAGCGCCGACCTCTCCGACTACCGCCTGGTGATCGTGCCGAGCCTGTATCTGCTGTCCACCGAACACGCCGACCGGCTGGCTCGCTTCGTCGCCGACGGCGGTTCGCTGGTCGTGTCGTTCTTCAGCGGCATCGTCGACGAATGCGATCGGGTGCACCTGGGGGGCTACCCGGGGCCGCTGCGCGAGGTACTGGGCATATCGGTCGAGGAGTTCTGGCCGGCCGACGCGGGCGCGGTGTTCCCCGTACAGGGGGTTTCCGGGTCGGGTGACGCGCCGCCGACGGGTACCGGCGACCTGTGGCGCGAGGACGTCACGCTCAAGGGCGCGCGGGCCGAGTTGGAGTTCGCCGGCGCCGAGTGGGCCGGCCGGCCCGCCGCGACCGTGCACACGCACGGCGCGGGCATCGCGCGCTACATCGCGACCCGCCCGGACTCCGCGACCATGCGCGGCCTGATCGTCCGAGCCTGCGCGGACGCGGGCGTCGAGCCGGTACTGCCGGTGCTCCCGCGCGGCGTCCAGGCAAGCATTCGCACCGGCGACGGGTACGACGTACTCGTCCTGCTCAACCACACCGGCCACGCACACGAGGTCGAACTCCCCACCCCACGCCGGGATCTGCTCGCGGATGGCCAACCGACGACGCGCCGCGTCACCCTCGCCCCCCAAGCCGTGGCCGTCCTGGGCTCGCACCCCACCGAGCCCGCACCCACCACCGCCCCCGAATCCGCCTGACCACCCCACAGCCGAACCACACCGGACTGCCGCGCACCGCAACAACCGCACGGCTGCACCACACCGCATCACCGCGCACCGCACCAGTCGCGCTGCCGCACCGCACACAACCCTCATCCCTCAATCGAGGCAGGTACCGATGCATCGCACCAGGCACCGACTACTCACCCGCCCCGCCCTCGCCCTGACCGCGCTGACCGCCATGGCCGCCGGCCTCCTGATCGGCCCCCAAGCCGACGCGGCCGCCCCCACCGCACAGGCAACCGCGCCGACCACCTCCCCGGCGTCCGCCCTCGCCGCCTCCTGGACAGCTCCCCTGTCCGCGAGCGGCCGCTGGATCGTCGACGCGAACGGCAACCGATTCAAGCTGCGTTCGGCGAACTGGGCCGGCGCCCAGGGCACCTGGAACGGCTCGGGCGACATCGCCGACCCCGCGAACCACCACAGCGGCGAGAACGCGAACGGCATGCCGCTCGGGCTGGATCGGGCGAGCCTGCCCGCGATCCTGGCGGGCTTCCACGCGGTCGGCGTCAACAGCATCCGGCTGCCCTTCTCGAACGAGATGCTGCACGCCACCGCGACCGTGCCCGACGCGGCCGTCGCCGCCAACCCGCAACTGCGCGGCAAGACCCCGCTCCAGGTGTTCGACGCCGTGGTCGCCGCGCTGACCGCGGACGGCTTCGCGGTCGTGCTGAACAACCACACCGGCACCACTCGTTGGTGCTGCGGTGTGGACGGCAACGAGCGCTGGAACACCTCACGAAGCACCGCCGAATGGGTGACCGACTGGATCACCATGGCGAACCGCTACAAGACCAACAAGCGTGTGGTCGGCGCCGATCTGTACAACGAGGTCCGGCGCAACATCACCGACGACCCGAACTGGGGCTGGGGCAACGACAAGGACTGGCAGGCCGCGTCGCTGGAGGCGGGCAATCGCATCCTGACCGAGGCCAACCCGGATCTGCTGATCATCGTCGAGGGCATCAACTGGACGGGCGTTCCGGTCGACTTCCTGCCGCACGGCCGCCCCACGTTGACGCCGGTGCGCACGCTGTCACACACCCTGGTCGACCCGAGGAAGCTGGTCTACTCGGCGCACTTCTACGGGTACACCGGCCCCAACCACAGCGGTGCGTACGGCCTGGGCGAAACCCACGACGCCCGCTACCAGGACCTGACGCGTGATCAACTGTTCGCCGAGATAGACCGATCGGCGCAGTACGTGACCACCGACGGGCAGCACCACACCGCCCCGGTGTGGATCAGCGAATTCGGCACCGGCGCCGAGGAGAGCGATCCGGTCGCCCGTGCCTGGTTCACCAACTTCACGGACTACCTGATCGCCCGTGACCTCGACTTCGCCTACTGGCCGCTGGTCGGCTGGAAGGGCAACGGCCAGGGTGACTCGTGGGCCCTGCTGCGCTTCGACCCGAACGGCGTGCGCAGCGGCATCGCGGACGACCCGACCGACTGGCGTACCGCCGCCTGGACCAGGCTGGTCGGCGCGACCGGGCGCACCGGCACGATCGCCGCCTCCGCGCGCTGGAACATGCTCAATCTGGACCACGCCGACGCCCAGCCCTCGCTGCGGATGCGGACCCGGCCGGACTGGGACTCCGGCGCCCGCAAGGGCGTCTGCCCCGACGGCGAACGCGTCATCGGCCTGGCGCACACCGGCAACCGAGGATTGTGCACCGACACCGGCGGCCCGGACCTGTCCCCGATCGGCGCCGGCTACACGGTCGTTCGCGACGAGTCGTACGTGCAGAACGACTGGGCCACCGGCTACACCAAGCTCGAATGCCCCACCGGCCGGATGATCACCGGATACAGCGTGCGCGGCGCGGCCGTCTCCGCGATCCTGTGCACCCAACCGACTACAACGCTCGGCTCCTCGTCCCGCACGCTGTGGTTCGACCGGGGCGACAACCGACCGGCGGGCAACCCCGGCGGCGAGTTCGCCCCCGGCGCGTACAAGGGCCAGTGCGGAGCCGACGAATACGCGGCCGGCGTCGCGTACACCGGCCGGATCGGCTCGACCAGGACCCCCGACGCCCTCCTGTGCAAGCGCCTGACCTGACCCGACCGACCCACCCCGGCCGCGTCGCCCCGTCTCAGGGGCGGCGCGGCTGTGTCCGGGCGGGCAGCCTCCGGTCCGGGCGCCCGGGCCCTCGGCAGGCATCAGGTGGCCCCTCCCGGCACCCGCCCGCTCAGCGGGTCGGGGTCGGCGGCTGTGGCGGACCGGCGGGCGGCAACGTGGACGTCACCGGCGGCTCCCGCGTCCAGATCATGTCGGGATCGAACGTCACCGGCACCTCCTTGAAACCGGTCACCTTCCCCCGCGCGGCCAGATTGACCTCGGGGTCCACCCAGAGCTGCCAGAACGGCTTCAGGGTGAGCTCCTTGAGCCGAGAGAGCGGCAACGGCGGCTTCTCCGACGTCGCGACGGCACTGTTCCCCACGTACTCGGTCGTCTCCGTGATGGAGACCTCCACTCCGTCCGGACGCACCACCCGCACGGAGCGGGTGATCTGTCCGCCCAACCCATCCTTCCCGTTCCCGCCCAGGTAGGTCGGGATCGTTTCCACGGCGTATCCACGCGTGCCGTCCGGTTCGACGATGGCCGTACAGCGGCCGGCCACGCTGTCCGTGTCGGGGCAATCGGGTCCAGTGGTCTTCGGGGTACTCGCCCACACCGACACTCGAAGCAGCGTCGTTCCCTTGCCGTTTTCCAGCGTCACGCCGGCAAAGGCGCCCACCCGGATCCCCGCACCGCCCGACTTCGGGGAAAGCACGCTTCCGACCGGAACCCGCTGCACGGCGCCGAACTCCGGCTGTTGCAGCAGTATCCGCGCGAGTTCCTGTGCCGAGACCGGCTCCTTCCCGGCCGGTGCGGAGATCCCGGATCCCGGATCCGAGGTCACACTCGGCGTCGGCGAACCTGTGGGCACCCCCGCCGCTCCCGACGCCACCCGGCTCCTCGGCGCGTCCTCCGTGCCGGTCGCCACCACCACGCCGGTGCCCGCCACGGCCAGCACCGCCGCGACGGCGGCGCCCATCCGGAGCCGACGGGCCCGCCGCATCCGCCGACCCCGAGCGATCCCTCCCGCGACCAACCCGGCCGGCAGCGCCAGTTCCGACGCCGCCGTCCGCATCGCGGCGGCCAGTTCCTTCTCCTCAGATCTCGGGGTTCCCATCGGCCTGCTGTCTCCTAGACGTCCGTTCGACCACATGTCCTACCCCACCCGGAGGCCGTGTCGGCAGGCCACCCGATGCCCTCTCGGATCGCGCGCCCGCACCGTTCCCGCCCGGCACGCCGCGATGCCCGCACCGCCCCACTCGGCGCGGTGTCCGACCCGGCGAGCGTCCCATCGAAGCCCGCCCCGCGTCGCACGCATACCCACTAACTACAACGCAGTGGACCCCCCGGCCCGTCACGTGATTTCGCCCGGAATATCAAGTACGGCTCATATCCTGGCGATCGCACGAGACAACCGTGACCTGCCGGCCCGACCCGGCGCCACGCCCCACCGGCTCCGGCGTCCACCAGGACGGTCGGCTCCCACCGCCTTGCCCCGAGGCAACGGGATTCGGCCGCTCGGGACCGATGACGGCGCGCCACCGCGGGAGTCTTACCTGCGGACCCTCGACCGCGTTCCCGCACGAGAAGGTGGCCCGATGACCAGCCCGGCAGGCAATCTGCACGAACTCCTGAAGTCCCACGTCGACACCGGAGCGCTACCGGGCGCGGTGGCCCTGATCGCACACCACGACCGCGTCGACGTCCAGGCGGTCGGTTCGCTCGACGCCGCCGGCACCCTCCCGATGGGCCGGGACACCATCTTCCGCGTCGCGTCGCTCACCAAGCCGGTCGTCGCCGCCGCGATCATGACCCTGGTCGAGGACGGTCGATTCGCCCTGGGCGACCCGATCGGCCGCTGGTTGCCGGAGTTGACCGCGCCGAACGTGGTGCGTACGCCGGGCGGGCCGATCGACGACGTGATCCCGGTGACCCGTCCGATCACCGTGTTCGACCTGCTCACCTTCCGAGCCGGATACGGCTTCCCCTCCGACTTCTCGCTGCCGGCGCTCGCGCCATTGTTCACCGAGTTGGGCCAGGGACCGCCGCGGCCGCAAGCGGTCCCGGACCCCGACGAGTGGTTGGCCAGGCTGTCCCGGATCCCGCTGCTGCACCAGCCGGGCGTGGCCTGGCTCTACAACACGTGCTCGGACATCCTGGGCGTGCTGATCGCCCGGATCTCCGGTCGGTCGTTGGCCGATTTCCTGGCCGAGCGACTGTTCGAGCCCCTGGGCATGGTGGACACCGGCTTCTCGGTGCCGGCCGCCGATCTCGATCGATTCGCGTACTGCTACCGCACCTCGCCGACCGGCGGCCTCGATCTGATCGACGCCCCCGAGGGCCAATGGAGCAGCCCGCCCGCCTTCCCCTCCGGCGCCGGCGGCCTGGTGTCCACCATCGACGACCTGCACGCCTTCACCCGGATGTTGCTCGCCGAGGGCGGCGCCGCCGGCCGGCAGCTGCTGACCCCGGCGTCGGTGCGCCGGATGACCACCGACCACCTGACCGCGCCGCAGCGGGACGCGTCCCGGCTCTTCCTTCAGGGCCAGGGCTGGGGCTTCGGCGGGTCGGTCGACGTCGAGCCCATCGACCCCTGGAACGTCCCGGGCCGCTTCGGTTGGGTGGGCGGCACCGGTACGGCGGCACACGTCGTCCCGTCCACCGGCACGGCGACCGTCCTGCTCACCCAGGTCGAACTCTCCGGTCCCACACCCCCCACCCTGATGCGCGACTTCTGGCGCCTCGCCTCCGGCTGAGCCGACGCCCGCCGGCTCGCCGGGTACCGGTCATCCGCGGGCGGCGACCGGCCGTCGGCGTGCACCCGACGCCCGACGGCCGGTTGCCGGCGCATCGTGCCGCCCCGGCCCGCGCCGAACGTCGCCCACCCCAGGAATGTCTCGTCGACACCACGCGTTGGGCCACGACATGACGACACCGGACGCCGGAAAACCCCTCCGCTACACCGCCTTCTCCGCCGACCCGGCCGGCGGCAACCCCGCCGGCGTCGTCTTGGCCGCCGACGGTCTCACCGATTCGGCGATGCTCGCGATCGCCGCCGAACTCGGCTACTCCGAGACCGCGTTCCTCACCCGGTCCACGGCGACCGACCCCGCCGCGCCGGCCGCCGACGCCTCCCGCGTCTTCGACGTGCGCTATTTCAGCCCGCTGGCCGAGGTCCCGTTCTGCGGGCACGCCACCGTCGCCGCCGCGGTCGCCGTCGCCGAGCGGATCGGCCCCGGCGCACTCGTCTTCGCCACCCGCGCGGGCGTCGTCCCCGTCGACGTGATCGCCGAAGCCGACGGCACCCTGCGCGCCACGCTGACCAGCGTCGAGCCGCGGCATTCCGCGGTCCCGGCCACCGACGTCGCCGAGGCGCTGGCCCTGCTCGGCTGGGCCGTCGACGACCTCGACCCGGCCATCCCGCCGGCCTACGCGTACGCCGGCGCCCACCACCTGGTCCTGGCCGCCGCCGGCCGGGCCCGGCTGGCCGATCTGCGCTACGACTTCGACGGCCTGGCCGACTTCATGCGGGCCCGCGACCTGACCACCCTGCAACTGGTCTGGCGCGAGAGCGCGGACACCTTCCACGTCCGCGACCCGTTCCCGATCGGCGGCGTCGTCGAGGACCCGGCCACCGGCGCCGCGGCGGCCGCCCTCGGCCACTATCTGCGGGCCCTGGACCTGGTCCCCGCGTCGACCACACTCACCCTGCATCAGGGCGACGACCTGGGCCGGCCCGGCGTACTGACCGTCGACCTCCGGGCCGACGACCCCCGGGTCCGCGTCTCCGGCGTGGCCGTCCCGATCCCGGACTCGCTCGGCTGAGGTCACCGACCGTGACCGGCCGCGGGGTTCGCCAATTTGTGCCGGCACAGGTCCAGACCATTGACCGCCTCGAAGCGGGCCTCCTAGCGTGATCGAGCGCACCCCGGTAACGAAGGCACGCGACTCGCGCAGGTCGCACCGATGCGGTCCGCACCCGGACCGTGTGGCTGCACGTTCGGATGCGGATTCGACGGTCCCATCGACTCGACGACCACGTCCCGCGGTACCCGGGCGGGTCGGTTCGAGGCCGCACCGAGCGGGTCGGCCAGTCCCGGCACGACTTCGTTCACGAGGAGAAGTTCCATGCGCAAGAGGACCATCCTGGCCACGCTGAGCGCGGCGGCGGTCGCGCTGCCCTTCATGATGCTGCCGTCCTCGGCCTCCGCCCACGGGTTCGTCTCCAGCCCCAAGAGTCGCTCCGCGCTGTGCGGCGAGGGCAAGGTCAAGAGGTGCGGCCAGATCCAGTGGGAGCCGCAGAGCGTCGAGGGCCCCAAGGGCTACCCGGCGGGCGGACCCGCCGACGGGAAGTTGTGTGCCGGCGCGGACGGCCGATGGGCCCCGCTCGACGACCCGCGCGGCGGCGCCTGGCCGACCACCACGCTCACCTCCGGCGCCACGTTCAGCTTCACCTGGGAGATCGAGGCCAGGCACTCGACCAGCACGTTCCGCTACTACATCACCAAGCCGAGCTGGAATCCCACCCAGCCGATCAGCCGCGCGCAGATCGAGAGCACGCCGTTCCTGACCGTCCCGTACGGCGGCGCCCTGCCGGCCGCGCACACCGTGCACACCGGCACCCTCCCGGCCGGCCGCACCGGCCAGGCGCTGATCTTCGCGGTCTGGGACGTCGCGGACACCGACAACGCCTTCTACTCCTGCTCCGACGTCAAGTTCTGACCCGGATCCGCCGGTCCGGCGGCCACGCCACGCCATACTGCGCCGCGCCACGCCGCCGGGCCGGCCCCCGAGGGCCGACCCGAGATCCGCGCTCATCCCGGCTGCCCCACCACCCGTACCCCACCACCCGGGCACCCCACCGCCCCGACAACGGCGGATCGTGGCTCACCGCCGACAATCCCGCATCACCGGACGCGCGATACCGCTCCACCACACCCACCGGCGCGGCGATGGTCGACGCAGCCGACATCGAGCTCATCTCATCGCCCACCGGACACCTCGGCCGCAACACCAACGCCCTCGCCAGGCAAGCGCGTTGAAGCCGACCATCGCTCACCTGATCGCGGCGCGGCACGAACGCGCACCCGGCCCGCGGCGCACTCGGTTCCGGCGGCATGCCGGGAATCGGTACGAACTCCCGCTCGGGCAGCGCCGCGAGTAGCCCGCGCGTCCGGATGCCGAGGCCCGGCACGCCGAACGGCGCGTCGGCCGGCGCCGTCTCGACGGTCCTCCCCGCGTACATCACCGCCGCCCGATCCGTGATCCGCGCCGCCCCGGCCGGGTCGTGATCGACCGGCAACACCGCGCGCCCCGCGTCCGCGGGTCGAGGCAACCCGTTCGCGGTCCGCGCAGGCCCGCGGCGTGCGCGAGCCGGTTGTCGAAGAGCTCACCGTCGTTGCCGTGGCCCGAGATCGGGCCGAGCGATTCGCGCTCCCGGCCCACCCCGATCACGATCGCGTGCGGACCCTTCGCCTCGCCCGTCGAGGGCACCGCACCCGCGCGGCCCGCCGCCGCGAGGGTCGCGCCGACGAGCCCGGCGGCGAGTACACCGCGTCGACGGTCGGTAAAGGAGAGGTAGCGCACATTTCGTCCTCGGTCGTCGCCGGTGGCTGACGATGGTTGTGGTCGAGCCCGGGTGGTTACACATGGTTCGCACCTTGCGAGGGGTTCGTAATGGGCGAACCCGGCGCAGCCCATCCGTCCGGCCGGACACGCCCCGGGGGACGGTTGGTGGACCTCCATCGGACAGCACCTGGAAGGATGGGCAGGATGGAGTGGGCACGGTTCGCACGGTGACGGGAGCAGGCGTGGTGGTCGGATCCGCACGACGATCCCTGGGGGTCGGCCTTCCGCTGTCGATCACGCTCGCGCCGCTGCTCCTGGCCGTGCTCCCGGCCGCGTTCGCCGGCGGCGAGACGCGCCCGTGGCGTCGCCGCAAGGACGCCGCCCGCTCGGCCGCGCTGGCCGCACGCGAGGCGGCGGGCGAGGCGTTCCTCCAGCTCGACACCGCGCAGCGGGACATGATGCTCTCGCTGGAGACGGTCCGGGCGGTCCGCGGCGCGCGCGGCACCGAGGACGCGCTGCGCGCCTTCGCCGCGGTGAGCCTGCGCATCGACGAGGCCAGCGCCGCGTACATCGCGCTGATGGACCGTCATCCGCTGGACGTCGAACTGGAGACCGACGAATACGAGGCGGCTCGCCGGGAGTTGACCGAGACCGCACGCAAGCTCGACGCGGTCCGCCAGGACCTGGACCGGTTCGCCGGTTCGCTCGGCCCACTGCTCGCCGACGCCGAGCACGCACTGGGCCAGTTGCCGCCGGCCGTGGATCGGGCCCGCCGCGCCGCCGCCGAGGCCGCCCAGGCGGTCGCCGACACCGAGCGGGCGGGACTGGGCACGAGCACGCTCACCACCCGCCTGGCCGCGATCCGTAGCGACCTCGCCGAACTGGACAAGGGCCCGGCCGCGCTCGGCATCCCGGGCACGCTGGAGGTGGCGGGTCGGATCGAGACCTCGGCCGGCGAACTGCGCGCCGAGGCGGAGCGGCTGCCCCGGCAGCGCGAGGAGGTGACCAACCGGCTGTCCTCGCTGCGCACCCGCGCGCAGGCCCTGGAGTCGCGACTGGCCGGCGTGGAACCCGCCCTGCATCGGCTGCGCCGCGACTACGTGCAGTCCTGCTGGACCGACCTCGAACAGGTGCCGGCCAAGGCCCGACAGTCACTGGGCGTAGCGCACGCCCGCCTGGAAGAGGCAGGCGCCTCGGCCGGACGCGGGGAGTACGCCGACGCGGTGAGCCGGTTGGCCACCGCGCGGGCCACCCTCAAGGAGGCCGACGAGGCGATGGCCTCGGTCTCCGACCGCCTGCGCGCGCTGGAGGAGGTGGCCCGCGACCCCGAGGCCGAGTTGGAGCGCACCCGGTTCGCGCTGCGCGACGCCCAGCGGCTCGCGCTCGGCGGTCGGGCCAATGCCGAGGAGCGCTACGCCCGCCGCCTGGACGCGTTGGTCTTCCGCCTGGAGGCGATCGCCGCCGAGCCGGAGCAGCCGCGCCCGAACTGGTGGCGCTTCCTCAGCGAGACCCGCGCCATCCGGGCCGAGGTCGCGGCCACGGTGCAGGTCATCCGTGAGGACCGAGCCGGCCCCGGACCGCACTGACATCACTCGACATCACGTCGCGTCAGCAATGAAAATCAGAAAAGCGACATTAGCCGCATATACCACACTTTACGCAACTCAGCGTAGTGAAATCGTTGCGATGTTCGACCAGTCGGGTAAAGAATCGGCACCATCACCCACCTTCCCGAAATTTAAGGTTTAAAGTCGTCGGACCGGCCGACTTCGGGACCTTGATCCCGATTCACGGGTCCGACACCCCCGTGTGCCGCGCCGTCGACCACGATGCTGACACCGGGAAGTCGCACATGCCCGTGCTCTTGATGCTCTTGTTCGCGCTTCTCCTCGTCGTTCTCGCGCTGCCGAACCTGCGCGCGCTGCGGCGGGAGCCGCGTACCGCCCCCACGCTGCCGCTGCACACGAACGACATGACCGACATGCATCGCATGATGGTCCTCGCCTACGAGGAGGAGCGCGCGGTATTGCATCGCCAGGCGGTCACCTGGCTGCACTCGCTCGGCCGCGGTCCGCTGCGGGTGACCGACGCGCAGGCGGCGAGCGGCAATCGGGGCTGCGACCTGGTGACCCTCGGTGACGGAACGGTGCTCGGCCTGTCCTCGACCGGGCTGGTGATGCACGAGCTGTGCGGCGCGCTCGACCGGTTCACCGAGGTGGCGCTGACCCGGGTGCGGGCCGCGCGGGACGGCTTCGAGCTGACCTTCGACATGGAGTGCGGCCGGCAATTGCACGCTCGGGCCGAACTACTGACCGTCCGCGGCGCCTGCGTCTGACCCGGCCGGCGAGCCCCGCTCCGAGCCTCGCTCCGGGTCCGGGTGGACGCCCTGCTCCGAGCCCGTCTCCCGGGTCGGCGACACCCCCGCCCACCGCTCCACCACCGCGTACCGCCCGAGCCCACGCAGCGCCACGGTCGCGGCATAGCCCACCCCCGGCGTCAGGTCGTACATCCGCACCGCCTCCTGCTCGCGGTGCGGATGTCGGCTTTCCGGGTCGGCCCACGCACCGCCCGAATCCCCCGCGGCCGGCACGGTCGACGGCGGATCCGGCCAGTCCAGCAGCCGAGGCGGCTCACCCGCTCCGGACACCGTCAGCGTGCGCGGATCCACCGTCAGGCCCAGCCCGTACACCTTCAGCAGCGCTTCCTTGCGGGTCCACCGGGTGATCGCGTCCACGGCCCGCGACCGGGTCGGAAGCCGGGCCTGCGCGGCCAGTTCGGTCGCCGACAAGGTGCCTTCGACGGTGGCGATCCGCTCCACGTCCACGCCGACCTCGGCGCCCTCGATCACCGCGAGCACCACCCGCTCGCCCGCGTGCGAGATGGAGAAGTCCAGGTCGGCCGGGCCGCCGAGGACCCGCGGCTTGCCCCGGTCGCACCCGCACAACCGACACGTGGTGTCGAAGCGCACGTCGCCCGGGGCCACCTCCAGCCGAGCCGCGAGCACACCCCGGGCCAGCGCTCGGGCGGTGGCGAACCTGGCCTGATCGGCGGGCCGCCGATAACGCTCGTACCTGGCCCGCTCGGCGCCGTCCAGCCAGGCCCGCGCGACCGCGTCCGGATCCGGCTCCGCCCACCACACCACACACTCGGCAGGATCCACGGCGCTTCCTCTCCCTCGTCGCGGCCCATTCAACCGCGCCGGACCCGAGGCCGTGCCTTCAATCCCCGCCAAAACCACCGACACCACCGAGCGCACCGACCACCGACGACCGACAACCACCGATCACGGAGACCACCGCGATCATCGACCGCCGGCGCGGTGACCACTGGTCACCGGTCACCGACCACCCGTCACCGCACCGGCGACCGGCTCCGCTCCAGCAGCCAGGCCGCGATCCGCTCGCCCGCCGACACCCCCTGCTCGGTGAGCGCCTCGACGTGCGGCGCACCCCAGTTCGTCTCGGCCAGCTCGCCGTGCCCCGGGCGCACCCCGGCGTCCGCCGCGCGCAGCAGTTCGATGTCCAGGAGCGAGTCGCCCGCCGCGAACACCGCGTCCGCGCCCGCCCGCCGGGCGACCTCGCGCACCGCATCGCCCTTGGTCAGGGCCTCCGGGACGAAGTAGAGCTTGCGGCCCTGGAGCGAGACGCCGTAGCCGCGCTCGGCCGCCCACGCGGTCGTCTCGGGTACGAACTCGGGCGGCAGGTCCGCGCGTTCCACCACCAGATAGGTGAACAGGTCCTCGGCCACCCGGAGTTTGTGCGTCCACTCGGGACGGGCGACCCGTTCCAGGTGGGCGACCACCTCGGGCAGCGGTGCGGCGTTCGCGGCCAGCGTCTTGCGCACACCCGCCTGCCAGTCCGGGTCGCTCTCGCCGTGCACGAGCAGGTGGCCGCCGTTCGCACAGATCGCGAACTCCGGCGCCCGGCCCGGCAGGACGATCCGCGCGTACTGCTCGCGGGTGCGGGTCGTGGTGGGCACGAAGGTGGTGTGCTCGGCCAACTCGGCGAGCAGCACGGCCGCGCCGCCGGTGACGAACGACATGGGCGCGCCGTCGTACACCTCCACGCACACCAACTCGGGCGTCGGGTCCGCGGCCGCCAGGCCCAGTCGGGCGGCGGCCTTCGAATAAATGAGGGTGCGGTCCAGGTCGCTGGCAACCACGATGCTCACGCGTTGCCCCCGTCCCGACGAAAGCCCGGTTTGACCAGGCCCACGCACGAGTACGGCAGGTCGTCCACGTCGACCACCGGCACTTCGCGCTGGGCGGCGAGCATCCGCACGTGGTCCAACTCCGCGCCGACACCCTTGCGGGCCAGGATCTGCCACGGAACCCGGCGCAGCAGCACCCGCGTGGTCTCGCCGACGCCGGGCTTGATCAGGTTGATGTTGTCGATCTCGTACTCGGCACCGATCCGCTCCACCGCGCGCCATCCCTCCCAGGTAGGCGACCGGTCGCTCGCGGCCAGCAGCGGCTGGTCGCGCGCCACGTCCTGGGCCACCGCGCCGAACCGCGCCGTGACGGCGTCCAGGAACAGACCGGAAACGTCGACATCGGCCAGTTCGGCGTAGAACTTCGCGCCGTGGAAATCGTCCGGACCGATCAGGTCCTCCCGCAGCACGGTGCGTGAAACCAGCCCGGACACTGTCGAGTTCAAGCACGCGGAGGGGATCAGGAAGTCGTCGCGGGTGCCGTAGGTGCGCACGCACGAGCCCGGGTCGGCGAGCACCGCCAGTTCCGGGTCGAAGCGCATGCCGGTGGTCTGGGCGGTCAGTTCCAACGCGTCGGACAGTTCCCGGGTGATCGCGCCCTTGCCGGTCCAGCCGTCCACGAAGACGATCCGCGACGGGTCGAACTCGCGACCCAGCCAACGCAGCGCGGTGGTGTCGATGCCGCGTCCGCGCACGATCGACACGGCGAAGTGCGGCAGCGTCAGGCCGTGCGCGCGCTCGGCCCAGCGGCGCATCAGCACACCCACCGGGGTGCCCGCCCGGGCCAGCGAGACCAGCACCGCGTCCCGGCCGCGCTCGGCCAGGATGGTCTCGGTGACCACGCCGACCGCGTGCGCGATCCGGTCCGCCGAAGCGTCCAACGCGGCGTGGAACAACGCCTGGTACTCGGGCGAGGGCTGGTATTCGATCGGCAGCGACTCGGCGTAGTGCGCGCCCGCGTGCTGGATCGCCTCCTCGCGCTCCTCCAGCGGCGCCTCCAACTCGACCGCGGACAGGTCCTTGAGCAGCCACGCGACCTCGTCGGCGGCGTACGAGGAGAACGCGGGCCCGTACAGCGGGTCCGGCAGCTTGCCGGTGTCGTGCCCGTGCGGGCTCGGCTGGTGGTTCATGACCTGCGCACCTCGGGGGTGAAGGAGGGGACAACGAGCAGACCGACGTGGTCGGTGACCCGGGACAGCGCGTCCAGCAGGCCACCGGGCGCGTGCAGTTCGGGGGTGTCGGCGACCGAGTCGACGACGATCAGCACCTCGTCGAACCGCCGCGCGGGGTCGGTGCCGGCCGCGACGTTGTACGCGTAGCGGGCGCCGGGACCGTCGGCGGGGTCGTCGTGGGACGGGAATTGCAGCCGGGTGCGGATCGCGTAGCCGGGATCGTCGACCGCGAGCACCGGCGAGCGGGTCGTGGTCGAGTAGCGCACCTCGACGTCCGCACCCACGTGTTCGGCCAGCGCGCGGGCCAACCGCAGCGGCGTGTACATCAGTTCCTCGAAGCCGAGCACCAGGATCCGCCGACCGAGCACCCGCTCGGCCAGCGCCGCGCCCAGCGCCGGCAACGCCGCCTCCAGCGCGTCCTGGTCGGCCTGGGTGAACCCGTGCCGGCCGCCGTCGGGCAGGTCGGCGGGCCAGTCCAGGTCGAGCGTGCGCACGCGACCCGCCCCGCCGCTCTCGGACCGCTCGTCGTCGTGCGCGGCCACCAGTTCGGTACCGCGCACGAGCACGTCCTCGGGCAGCGCGACGGTGCCCGCGGCCAGGGCCACCACATCCACCCGGGCGCCGAGTTCGGCCGCGAAGACCTCGAACTCGGCCCGGTCGGCCGGGCCGCGCACGTCGATCAGCGCGGCGATCACGTAGTGCGCGCGCGGCGCGACCGCGTGCAGCGCCCGGATGGTGTTGGCGACCGTTCGCCCGGTGGACAGTTCGTCGTCCACCAGGACCAACGGCCCACTTTCGGTCAGCAGTTGCGGATCACTCGGCAGGATCAGGTGCGAGGTGGCGTGCGAGTGCTCCTCCTCGAACGCACCGAACTGCGCCACCCCGGCCACCGGGCGCCGGGTCGAGTGCAGGTAGGTCGCCCCGGGCAGCACCTCGGCCACGCAGTGCCCCAGCCCTGTGGCGGTCTCCGCGTACCCGAGCACCACCGGCGTCGGCTCGCCGGCCAGTACCGCCGCCACGCGCGCGCCCAAGTCGCGACCCGCGTCGTGGACCACCTCGGGTCGTTGCGGGATGTGCTTGCCGAGCACGGTGGACACCAACAGGTGGGCCCGGCGCGGGTTCCGCCGCAGCGCGAGCCCGACCAAAGCGTCGAGTCCGTCCCCCGCGAGCGTCACGTCGAGCCGCTCGGCGACCCAACTCCCCGACCAGGTTTCCATCCGATGTTCCCTCAACCCACGAACCCGCTTCCCTGATACCCGATCGAATCCCACCGCCCCGAGACGCCAGGCCCCGGCGGCCGGTTCACTCCATGCCGGCCGCGAGCAGGTCGACGAAGGTGACCTCCTCGCGCGCGACGCCGAAGGCGTGCGCCCGGCGCAATATCGCCTGGGCCCAGGCCCGGTGCGGCTTCACCTCGTTCATCTTGTTCGTGTACGCCGAGCGCAGCACCCCGCCGCCGGCCGCGCTCTCGGCCAGGATGTCGGTGGCGTCGCAGTACTCCTCGTGGGTCACCACGGACATCGCGTGGATCACCGCCACATGGCTGGGGTGGATCGCGGTCTTGCCGAGCAGGCCGTTGGCCTTGTCCAGTTCGAGTTCGCGGATCAGCCCGTCCAGGTCGGCCGAGATCAGCCGGGTACGCAGTTCGACCGCCTCGTCCGGGTCCTCGGCCTCGGCGAACGGGGTGCGCCGCAGTTGCGGTTTGAACAGCCGCTCGCCCTGCGGGAAGTACTCCCACACCGGTCCACTGATCACGTGTCCGGTGCCGTCCGCGCGGCCGAACACGTTGACGATGTCGCCGATCAGACCGGCCACCAGGTGCACGTCGTACGCGGTCAGATCGCGCGAGCGACGCAGCGCGTACGCCGACTGGAAGTCGGTGGCGCCGATCCGCACCGCCAGGATCCGGTCCCGGTGCGCGCCGATCAGTTCGGCGAGTTCGGCGAGCACGGCGCGCCGGTGTTCGATGTAGGCGATGGACGGCGATTCCAGCACCGGCATCGCGTACAGCGGGCGCCCGCTCATCGCGATCGCCTCGTCCAGAGCCTTGAGGTAGCGCGCGCCGCTGTCCGGCTCGAACTTGGGCAGCACGAACCCGGACAACACGCGCAGGGTGTCACCGAGCCGCTCGGTCAGGTCGGTGATCTGCTCGGGGTGCCGAACCCGGATGAACAGCAGCGGGCCCTCGACTCCGGAGCCTGCGAATTCGGCCAGTTGCTCGACCAGGTTCTGCTCGGCGCCGACCACCTCGCGGTCGTCGATCGAGTCCTCGAGGCACAACACCATCGAGGTCACACCGCGGGCTGCCTGCTTGACGATGTCCGCCGCGAGCGTGCCACGCGTAGCGGGGCTGTAGAGCGTCGCACCGAGCGCGGAGGCCAACACGGCGGGGTCGCTGTCCCGGTCGAAGGCCCCCGGCGGGCGGTGGAACAGATGATCGCGGACCGCATCGTCCAAGTAGCCGAAATGCCGCATCGTGTTCTGATCCCCCTCGACTGACGGTGGTGGTGGCAAAGGCGCGACGGGGCGGGAACCCGTACGCGCCCTGGTTTGTTCCGAAGGCGCATTCGCGCCGAGCCGGTGAGCCGCCGGCAGGCGCTGCCTACGGTAACCGAAAAGCAAAATCGAAGACGTACGATCCGGTTATAGGACCATGTGTTCACACAATCGTCACGAGCACGCCCCACGTTGAGCGCACCTCCTTCGGGACGGCAGGATGGGCGCATGACCCAGGTGATGTCCAAGGGAGCGAATACGGCCCTCCCTGCCCGGTCCGTGCGCGTGGTCCTCGAATGGCGGCCGGGAGCCGGTGTTCCGGACATGGACGCCTCGGCTCTGCTGCTCGGCGCGGACAACAAGGTGCGCGGCGACCACGACTTCGTCTTCTACAACCAGCCCCGGCACCCGTCCGGCATGGTGGTGCACGAGGGCAAGAAAACCGGGCCCGACCGCTGCACGGACGGTGTCCGGGTGGACGTCGCCGCCCTCGGCGCCGATGTGCAACATGTGATCGTGGCCGCGTCCGCGGACGGTGGCACCATCGGTTCGGTGCCCGGCCTCGTCCTTCGACTGTACGACGCAGACGGCGGCGGCGAGCTGCTCAACTTCCCGATCGCCGGAGCCACCAGCGAGACGGCCTTCGTATTCGGCGAGATCTACCGGCGCGGCGACCAGTGGAAATTCCGCGCGGTCGGGCAGGGCTACGCGAGCGGTCTCGCGGGCCTGGCGACCGATTACGGGATCAGCGTCGACGACGAGCCGAGCGCCTCGACACCGGCTCCCGTGCCGACGCCGCTGCCGCCGGTGCACCAGTCCCCGCCGAGCGCGCCCGCCCCGCCGCCGCCCCCGACGTACCGCGACGGCCCGCCCGCGCCGCCCTCGTACCAGGAGCCGGCTCCCACCGCCGTGTTGCCGCAGCCGCACTACGGCCAGGGCACGCTGCCCGCCCCGCCCGCGCACCGGCAGGCCCCACCGCAGGGCGTGCTGCCCCTCTCCGGCAACACGCCGTACGGCGGCGCGCCCGTGCCGCCTCCGCCGCCGCGCCACGACGGCCCGATGATCCCGCCGCCACCGGCCCCGCACACGATCGGCGGGCCGCCCCCCGGCTACCCGCACACCCCCTCCGGCGGCGCGTCGGTCCCGCCGCCCCCCGCACACGGCGGCACGCCGCCCCAGGGCTTCCCGCCGCAGGGCACGCCGGCGCACGGGATGTCCTTCCAGACCCCGCCGGGCGTGATGCACATGCCTCCGGGCGGCCCGCAGCTACCCGCGCCGGGCCAGTACCCGCCCGCCCCCGGCGGGCCGGGGCAGCCCGGACCGTACACGCCCTCGCACGGCGCTCCCATGCCGCCCGGGATGACCCCGCCGCAGGGCATGGGCATGCCGCCCCAGCAGCAGTACCCGGGCACGCCACCGCAGGGTCAGGGCGGTCCGCCCCAAATGCGCCGCCTGGACACCCCGCCGCAGGGCCCGCAGTTCCAGGGCTGAGCAAACGACGCCCGGACGTGAAGGCCGCCGCACACGCGGCGGCGTTCACGCCCGGGGCCGCCACCGGCAGGCGGTCACCAAGCGGTAACCGGTCGGGCGATCACTTGTAGCCGCGCGCCCACAGCAGCCCCCACCCGTACTCACGGTCCAGCTCGGCCTGGTATCCGTGCACGTAGCGCACCTCGCGCCGCACCACGATCTCGTCGCCGTGGTTCTCCACCACCGCGACCGCGCAGGTGTGCGCCTCGCGCGCGTGCTCGTCCAACCGCACCTCGATCGGCAGCCCGGAGTTCGGGAACAGCGTGACCACCCCGTTGACCTGGTCGAACGCCGGGATGCCCTCGTAGATGTAGACGAAGATCAACAACCGGCGCACGTTCCGCGCCTGGTCGATGTTGATGAACAACGTCTCGCCCGAGGCCGAGCCGGACCGGTCGTCGGTGTCCAGCCGCACGTACGGCGGCTGGCTGAAGGCCCCGTAGAGGTTGCCCAGGGCCTGCACGACGCCCTTCGAGCCGTCGCTCATTTCCCACATGCAGCCGAGGTCGAGGTCGATCTTCTGCGGCAGCGGCGGCGACTGCACCGCCAGCGGGCGGAACAACCCGCCGCTGCGCTGGCGCGGCGGCGCCTCCTCGACCTGTGGGTTCCAGTGCAGATTGACCCGCAGCGTCCCGGTCGCGGAACCCGCCTGGGTCAGCGAGACCTCGGGCGTCGAGCGGGTCAGCGCGACCTTGTGCCCGCCGTGCTCGGGCTCGCGCTCCATCAATCCCCGACGCCAGTCGAAAAGCGGCATCAAGCCCTCCCTGATCCCCCGGCCGGTGCGCGTACGCGTAGTGGCGGCTTCAGTACACAACATAACGGGGCCGGAAAAAACCGGTACCGCGCCCGAAGCGGTGCTCGGGCGCGGTACCGGTCGTGATCCCGCGGCGGGACGCGGGGTGCGGTCGAAGGCTAGGCGTCGACCTTCACACCGCTGTTGCTCTGCCCCGGAACATGGCCGATCCGCTTGTTGCGCATGATCGAGGAAACCAGCGCGACGCCGATGAAGCCGACCCCGACCAGGCCGGTGATCACCTCGTGGATCTCCCACTTGATCGACACCAGCAGGATGGTCGCCAGCGCGCCGATCGCGTACATCGCGCCGTGCTCCAGGTACACGTAGTCGTCCAGCGTGCCCTGGCGCACCAGGTAGACGGTGAGCGACCGGATGTACATCGCGCCGATGCCCAGACCCAGCGTGATCATCAGCAGGTCCTGGGTGATCGCGAACGCGCCGACCACACCGTCGAAGGAGAACGACGCGTCGAGCACCTCAAGGTAGAGGAACATGAAGAACGCGGCCTTGCCGGCGGCGAGCTGCACGGGCTTGGGACCGCTGCGACCCTCGGCCTTGGCCGGCTCCGCACCCTCCTCGGCCTCGTCCTCGCCCTCCTCCTCGTCGTTGATGTGCGCCAGCGTGCCGTGCGTCTCGAAGTAGTCCGAGAGCCCGCCGACGCCCAGGTACGCGATCAGGCCGAGCACGCCGGCCACCATGACCGTGCCCTCCTTGTGCGCGGGCGAGAGCGTCTGCGCGGTCACCACGAGCGCGATCAGCGCGATCAGCGTGGACAGCACGTCGAAGTTGCCGAGCTTGCCGGTGACGCGCTCCAGCGGGCCGATCCACTTGTGTTCACGCTCGTCGTCGAACATGAAGTCCAGAAAGATCATCAACAGGAACAGGCCACCGAACGCGGCGATCGCCGGGTGCGCCTCGTCCAAGTGCTCCGCGTAGGTCATCCCGTCGATCATCTTGTCGTCGTGGAACGCGAGGTCCACCACATCCACCGGACCGATTCCGGCGGTAAGACTGACGATCAGCAGCGGGAAGACAAGCCGCATGCCGAAGACGGCGATCAGAATACCGATCGTCAAGAACATCTTCTGCCAGAAGGCATTCATTTTCTTGAGGATCGTGGCATTTACTACAGCGTTGTCGAAAGACAACGAGATCTCGAGGATCGACAGGATCAGCACGATGCCGAATCCGGTCGCCCCCCAGAAATACGCGGCGACGGCGAGACCGGCCACCGTCACGCCGAACGACCAGCCGAACGTACGGATTACCACGGATGAGGTCCTTATCTACCTGGGGATTGCATCTCCGGGTGGGTCATCAGGAAGACCGGCCCTCACTCCCCCACCCGAGAGACTCGGAAAAGGCGTCAGGGCCGGCCCCACCGGGTGACCGACCCTGACACACACCGTCAGTACGTACTCATTGCACGCTGACGCCGAAGTCGAGTGCGATCCCCCGCAGGCCCGAAGCGTACCCCTGCCCTACCGCGCGGAACTTCCACTCCCCCTGGTAACGGTAAAGTTCTCCAAAGATCATGGCTGTCTCGCTTGACGCATCCTCGGTAAGGTCATATCGCGCGAGTTCGTTGTTGTCCGCCTGGTTCACAATCCGGATGTAGGCGTTGCGGACCTGTCCGAAGGTCTGCCCACGCATCTCGGCATCGTAGATCGAAACCGGGAAAACCACCTTCTCGACCTGGTCGGGAACGGCCATCAGATCGACGAGGATCACCTCGTCGTCACCGTCACCGTCACCCGTGAGGTTGTCGCCGGTGTGCTCGACCGAAGCCTCGGGGCTCTTGAGGTTGTTGTAGAAGACGAAATAGTCGTCGCCGAGCACCTTGCCCGCACCACCGCACAGCAGCGCACTCGCGTCCAGGTCGAACGAGGCGCCCGTGGTGGCGCGCGCGTCCCAGCCCAGACCCACCAAGACATTGGTGAGATTGGGTGCGGCCTTGCTCAACGAGACGTTTCCGCCCTTGGCGAGGGTGACCCCCATCGATTCCTCCTGATCGTCGTACATTCGCTTCAACCTTGCCATGCCCCCGACCCGGCGGGACCCCCTTTTCGCACAGCTCACAGCGTGCGGAAGGGGGCGTTCCGACGGCGGCGCGCACGACCCCACCCCGGTCCGGGACGACGAACGCCCGCCGACCGCGGGTGCGGTCGGCGGGCGTTCGTGATGTCTCGCCTATCAGACGTTGACCCCGAAGTCCTTGGCGATGCCGCGCAGGCCCGAGGCGTAGCCCTGGCCCACCGCGCGGAACTTCCACTCCGCGCCGTTGCGGTAGAGCTCGCCGAAGACCATCGCGGTCTCCGTGGACGCGTCCTCGGTGAGGTCGTACCGGGCGAGTTCCTTGTTGTCGGCCTGGTTCACGATGCGGATGAACGCGTTGCGGACCTGGCCGAAGCTCTGCTGGCGCGTCTCGGCGTCGTAGATCGAGACCGGGAAGACGACCCGCTCGACATCCGCCGGGACACCCGCCAGGTTGACCTTGATCGCCTCGTCGTCCCCCTCGCCCTCACCGGTGAGGTTGTCACCGGTGTGCTCGACGGAGCCGTCGGGGCTCTTGAGGTTGTTGAAGAAGACGAAGTGGCCGTCGGACGGCGCCTGACCACTTCCGTTGAGCAGGATCGCGCTCGCGTCGAGGTCGAAGTCCGTGCCGGTGGTCGTACGCACGTCCCAGCCCAGGCCGACCAGAACAGCGGTGAGGCCCGGAGCCTCCTTCGAGAGCGAGACGTTGCCGCCCTTGCTCAGGCTGACGCCCACGAGTCCTCCAAAGGTTCATGGAGCAACTGGTGCCCCGGAATTTTCGCCTACAGACGAGACAACGCGCCGATCCTAGTCATGAGTTCCTGACCGCCGGGAGTCTCGCCGCGGCATGGGTACCCCGACCCGGCCCGACCTACGCCCGAACCCGCCGGAGAACCCCCGACCGCGCCGAATCAGACGCTCGCGAGCGCCTTCAGGTACTCCGCCTGGTCCCGCGCGTCCGGGATCGCGTTGACCACGCTCCACTTGACCACGCCCTCCTTGTCGATGACGAAGGTCGCGCGCACGGCGCAGCCCTTGTCCTCGGCGAAGACGCCGTACGCCTGCGCGACCCCGCCGTGCGGCCAGAAGTCCGACAGCAGCGGGTACTCGTAGCCCTCCTGCTCGGCGAACACGCGCAGCGAGAACGGCGCGTCGCAGGACACGGCCAGGACCTGCACGTCGTCGTTCTGGAAGTTGGGCAGGTCGTCGCGCAGCGCGCACAGCTCGCCGGTGCACACACCGGTGAACGCGAACGGGTAGAAGACGAGCAGGACGTTCTTCTCACCGCGGAAGTCCGCGAGTCGAACGACCTCGCCGTGCTGGTTCTTGAGCTCGAACTCGGGGGCCTTGCTACCGATCTCGACGGCCATGATGCGCATCTCCTTGTCCCGGGCGGCGACGTCCGCCTCTCGGCGCGAGCCTAGCCGGGGGCTTCGGACGGGCTCGGGGCGGCCGGGGTGCGGCGTTCGGGCACCGGGCGAGCGGGCAGTATGCGGGCATGTCCTCGATCGAGATCGTGAGCGGCCCCTGGGGCACCGCCTCCATGCCCGCCCGAACGCAGCGCGAGCGGGCCCTCGCCGCGTGGGACGCCTTCCGTGACCTGGCCGCCCGGGTCGACCCGAACGCGCCGTCCCGGCTGCCGGGCTGGGACGGCCGCGCCGTGATCAGCCACCTCGCGTCCTGGCCGGACGCCCCGCTGCTGGCCCGCCTGCTCGCCGAGGCGAGCGGCCGACGGGCTCCCGACGCCGCCCCGATGAACCAGGACGACGTCAACGCGCACCTGGTCCGGGCACACCGCGACGCCGGTCTCGAGGACCTGTTGGCCGCGCTCGACGACGGCCGCCGGCGGCTGGCCGCCGCGTTCGACGCCACCGCCGCGGACCCGGAGTTGGCGCTCGCCCGCACCGGCTCACAGGTCGGCCCGGTTCCACTGCTCACCCAGTTCGGCGCGATCGCCTACGAACTGGCCGTACACGCGCTGGACCTGGCCCCGTGCGGCGCCGGCGAGCCCGCCCCCGAACTGCTCGACGCCGGGGTGCTGGCTCTGGCCGACATCACCGGCGCGCTGGCCGCCCGGCACGGAGTCCGGACCCGAACCGGCCTGGCGGTGCCCGGCGGCGGCTGGGGCTTCGCCGCGCCCGGCACCGACGGCATCGGCTGGGAGGTCTTCCCGCTCCCGCCCGGCCGGCCGAACCTGCCCGCCGTCGAGGCCCGCACCGCCGCCCTGCTCCTGGACGCCTCCGCCGGCCGCCGCGCCGCCCCCGCCCTGCTCGCCCGCCGCGACCTCAAGCCCCACAACCTGCCCGGCCTGCTCGCCCTGGCCCCGCTCCTGGACCACGTCCCCGGCCTCCCCGGCGGCCCCGCCCTACGCCTGACCGCCGGCGCCCTCACCAACGTCGCCAAAATAACCTCCCTACTCCCCACCCTGACCCGCCCCCGCCCCTAACCCAGCCCAGCCCACACACCCCCACACCTCACCCCGACCCCGACCCATCAACGCCCCGACCCAGCCCACCACCCCCGCCCCACCCCCGGCGCGTCAGCGCCCCCGACCCCGCCCCATCCCAGTGATCGACGCGCGAAGCGCGGAGAGCGGCGGAGCCGCAAGCGTGGGCTTCGTGCCCCGGAGCGAAGCGGAGGGACACGAAGCCCCGAGCGAGGCACCGCTTTTTCTTGGAGGAGCGAAGCGGGGGAAAGAAAAAGCGGTGCCTCGCGAGCCGGCGACGAAGTCGCCCAACAAAGCGGTGCCTCGCGAGCCGGCGACGAAGTCGCCCAACAAAACAGCAAGCCCCGCCCGGTGACCTTCATCACCGGCCGGGGCCGCATTCGTCTGCTTACCGCAGTGGCATCGGGTTACTTCTTGCCGCTGCGCACCGCCTTGGGCGACACCAGACGGGTCGCCGACCAATCCTTGACGGCGCCGAAGCTCGTCGTGCGGGCCAAGCCCGCCGTCGGCGCGGCCTCACCGATGTCCGAGGGTTCTACATATCCGTCACGGCCGGTCTTGGGGGTCAGCAGCCAGATATGGCCACCATCCGTGAGCGTGGCGAGGGCATCCACGAGGGTGTCGACGAGGTCGCCGTCGTCCTCGCGGAACCACAACAGGACGACGTCCGCGACGTCTTCCTCGTAGTCCTCATCGACGAGTTCGTTTCCGGTGAGCTCCGCGATCTCCTCGCGCAGCTCCTCGTCCACGTCGTCGTCGTAACCGAGCTCCTGGACCACCTGTCCGGGCTGGAACCCAAGTCGAACGGCCGAGTTGGCCCGCTCTTCCGCGTGGTCCGCGGTCGCGCTCACGAATTAACCTCCCTTGTCCGGCCCCACAACGCTTCGGGGCTCACGCGCGTAAGTCCACACGCGCCAGGCTGTTCGCGCAAGTACCCAGGTCACGTACTCGCGCAAACGCCACACCGCGCCCTGTGCGGAAGCTACCCCCGCCAGGTGTGGATCACGCAACGTATTCGAGGGTCCAGCGTGACAGACGAATGCTCACCAGGTCCGCCGGGGCCGTCCCGCGGCCGGGTCGGCGCCGCCTGCGGTCTCGATCACCGCGTCCGCGCCGGGGATCACCAACCCGGTGTGTCCGTCCTCGAACCGCACCACATACGGCGGTGCCCCGTCCGGCCCCCTGACCTCGACGATCTCCCCGAATCGGTCGCCTCGACCGACCGTCTTCCCGTGCACGTGGAGCCGGTCGCCAATTCGTGCCCGCATCGGCTGTGACCTCCTTCTCGAACGGGTGCGAAACCACTCACACCCCCAGGGAACTACGCCAGTGCGCCGCGCGTAAGACAGTCGGCGTAAGGTCTTGGAGGTTCACGGTTGCATCACCCCGCAATCGCGAACCGCCGCGTGGAGCGTCCGGCGACAGTCGGACGATCAGGGCAGCTCCGCTCCTTTCGCGGTAACCGAACACGGATCGAGCTCGGTACATGTGGCGCAGGCGGGCACCCCGCCGGTCCATTACCGGTCGGTAGAGATGACGGATCCAACGTCCGGGTACCACGATGGGGACGGCGCGACACCGCTCAGGGTGGTCGACCCCGCTCTCGCGGGGAGGGTCCCCATCTACCGATAAGGCGAAGGAACAGCGTGGCTTCCGGACGAGAGCGCTTCTCGATCATCAGCGACGGCCTCCCGAGCCAGCTCCCCGACATCGATCCGAACGAGACCGGGGAATGGCTGGAGTCGCTGGACGCAGTCATCAACGAGCAGGGCCGCCAGCGAGCCCGCTACATCATGCTCAAGCTGCTCGAACGGGCCCGTGAACGACAGGTCGGCGTGCCGGGCCTGCGCAGCACGGACTACATCAACACGATTGCCCCGGAGAGCGAGCCCTGGTTCCCCGGCGACGAGAACATCGAGCGGCGCATCCGTGCGTTCGTCCGGTGGAATGCCGCGATCATGGTGTCGCGGGCGAACCGCCCGGGGCTGGGGGTCGGCGGACACATCGCCACCTACGCGTCCTCGGCGAGCCTGTACGAGGTCGGCTTCAACCACTTCTTCCGCGGCAAGGACCACGGGGAGTCGGGCGACCAGATCTACTTCCAGGGACACGCGTCTCCGGGCATCTACGCACGTGCCTTCCTGGAGGGACGCCTCACCCAGGCCCAGCTCGACGGCTTCCGCCAGGAGAAGTCGGCCGCCCCGAACGGGCTGCCGAGCTACCCGCACCCGCGGATGATGCCGGAGTTCTGGGAATTCCCGACCGTCTCGATGGGCCTGGGCCCGCTCGGGGCGATCTACCAGGCCCGGTTCAACCGGTACCTGCACAACCGGAACATCAAGGACACCTCGCGCAGCCACGTCTGGGCCTTCCTCGGCGACGGCGAGATGGACGAGCCGGAGTCGCTCGGCAACATCGGCCTGGCCGCCCGTGAGGAGCTGGACAACCTCACCTTCGTGATCAACTGCAACCTGCAGCGACTCGACGGTCCGGTGCGCGGCAACGGCAAGATCATCCAGGAGCTGGAGTCGTACTTCCGCGGCGCCGGCTGGAACGTGATCAAGGTCGTCTGGGGTCGCGACTGGGACCCGCTGCTGGCCCAGGACACCGACGGCGCGCTCGTGAACAAGATGAACACGACGCCCGACGGCCAGTTCCAGACCTATGCGGTGGAGTCCGGCGCGTACGTGCGCGAGCACTTCTTCGGCGACGACGCGCGGCTGCGTCGGATGGTGCAGGACCTGACCGACGAGGACATCCAAAAGCTCGGTCGCGGCGGGCACGACTACCGCAAGGTCTACGCGGCCTTCAAGTCGGCACGTGAGCACGTCGGTCAGCCGACGGTGATCCTGGCGCAGACGGTGAAGGGGTGGACGCTCGGCCCGAACTTCGAGTCGCGCAACGCCACGCACCAGATGAAGAAGCTCACCAAGTCGGACCTGAAGGCGTTCCGCGACCGGCTCTACCTGCCGATCTCGGACGAGCAGCTCGAAGGCGACGTCCCCCCGTACTTCCACCCCGGTGAGAAGTCCGAGGAGATGGAGTACATGCGCGAGCGGCGTGCCGCGCTCGGTGGTTCGCTGCCGCAGCGGCTGGACCGCTCCAAGCCGCTCAAGCTGCCCGGCGACCCGGTCTACAGCGTGCTGAAGAAGGGCTCGAAGCAGCCGGTCGCCACGACGCAGGCGTTCGTGCGCCTGCTCAAGGACCTGATGCGCGACTCCGAGATCGGCAAGCGCTTCGTGCCGATCGCGCCGGACGAGTACCGCACCTTCGGCATGGACGCGATGTTCCCGACCGCCAAGGTCTACAACCCGCACGGGCAGACCTACGACTCGGTGGACCGTGAGCTGCTCCTGTCGTACAAGGAGTCGGCGCAGGGTCAGATGTTGCACGACGGCATCTCCGAGGCCGGCTGTGTGGCGTCGCTGATCGCCGCGGGCTCGACGTACTCGACGCACGGCGAGCAGATGATCCCCGTGTACGTCTTCTACTCGATGTTCGGGTTCCAGCGCACCGGCGACCAGTTCTGGCAGATGGCCGACCAGCTCAGCCGCGGCTTCGTGCTCGGCGCCACGGCCGGTCGCACCACACTGACCGGCGAGGGCACCCAGCACGCGGACGGGCACTCGCAGCTGCTGGCCTCGACGAACCCGGCCTGTGTCGCCTACGACCCGGCCTTCTCGTACGAGATCGCGCACATCGTCAAGGACGGTCTGCGGCGGATGTACGGCGAGAACGCCGAGGACGTCTTCTACTACATGACGGTCTACAACGAGCCCATCGCGCAGCCGGCGGAGCCCGCGAACGTCGACGTGGACGGCATCCTCAAGGGCCTGTACCTCTACCAGGACGGTCCCGCCAAGGAGGGCGCGCTGCGTGCCCAGATCCTCGCCTCCGGTGTCGGTATGCCGTGGGCGCTGGACGCGCAGAAGCTGCTCGCCGAGGACTGGAACGTGGTCGCCGACGTGTGGTCGGTCACGTCCTGGAACGAGCTGCGGCGCGACGCGGTCGCGGCGGAGGAGCACAACCTGCTCCACCCCGAGGCCGAGCCGCACATCCCGTACGTGACCCGAGTACTCGACGGCCGGCCCGGCCCGGTGGTGGCGGTCAGCGACTGGATGCGGGCCGTACCGGACCAGATCTCGCGTTGGGTCCCGGCGGACTTCGCGTCGCTGGGCACCGACGGCTTCGGCTTCGCCGACACGCGCGGCGCGGCCCGGCGCTTCTTCCACGTGGACACCGAGTCCGTCGTGGTGGGTGTGCTGTCCGAGCTCGCCCGCCGCGGCGAGATCGAGCCCGGCGTGGTCGCGGACGCGATCAAGCGCTACGAACTCCTGGACGTCAAGGCGGCCGGAGTGGGCACGGTCGGCGGCGACGCCTGATCGGCACGTAGTCCGGCCGCGGCCCCGATCCTTGCCCGGGATCGGGGCCGCGGCCGTTATTGCCGAGCCTTCGGGATCGCCCCGGGTCTAGACTCGCGGGGCCGGCCGCGGGACTTCGGCTGCGACTTTCGGAATCGCCTCTTAAGCGTCACTTCGCTGTTCGCGCCTCCATTCCCCGGCCGGCGTCAGCTTTCGTCCGGCCGAGGGGACGCGTGGTGGATCGCCGGGAAGTGGCGGCGTGCGAAGACGTGGTGATGTTCGTCAACGCCGCGGTGACCGCCACCGGCCAGCGCGAGTTCCGCGACGACGCGGACGCGCAACGGCTGTCGGTCGGGTTCCTGCACGAGTACATCGCGGGCAACTACCGCGAGCTGTACGCCGCCACCCTCGCGCTGGGCATCAACGACTTCAACGCCGCCCTGATCGTCCGGAACCTGCTCGAGAGCAGCCGCGACCTAACTCCCGAGGTGCGTCGCCGCGAGGGCGAACTGATCGCGCGCCGGCTGGAACTGATGGCCCCTCAGCGAGTCTGGAAGCTCTTTCGCGAGTTGGCCCGACGCGGCGTCAACAACCGCCGCACGCGCGCGATCATGCGCGAGTGGACGGCGGGCCGCCGTGATCCGGTCTTCGACGCCGTGAAGTACCGGACCGGGGTCAAGGCCACGCTTCGGCACGCACACCTGCGCACGCCCGCCGAGACCGGCACGTTCCTGTTCACCGCGCCCCGCAAGGTGGCGGCCTTCGAAACCCCGCTGTTCGAGACCTGGCGCCAGGCGCACTACGCGCAGAGCGCGCTGTACGAACTGCCGTACACCGTCGCCGAGGGGCTCGCGTCCAAGCACGGCATCAAGCGCGCGACGTTCCTGGAGCGGATCGCCCCGCAACTGACCCGGCTGGAGCGGTTGCGGTTGCAGGGCGCCGGCGAGCGGGCCGAGGTCGGCGCGGTGCGGGCCGACCTCTCCCGGATGCCGCTGACCCGGCTGGCGTCCTACGTGTTGTCCCTGCCGCGCGCCGATCGCACCGCCCGATACGACGAGTTGCGGCACGCGCTGACCGAATCCGCGCGGCGGGCGGCGGGAGACGCCGCGGGAACCTGGGGCCGGGTCGTCGCGGTGCTCGACGACAGCTTCTCCTCGTTCGGGTCGACCGCGAAGCGGCAACGGCCGCTGGCGGTTGCGCTGGCCTGCCGGTTCCTGTTGAAGGCGCTCGCCCGGGAGTTCACCGGCCTGTGGACCTCGGGGCTGCACGACCCGCTGCTGGTGCGACCGAGCGGGCCCACGCCGCTGGGCGAGCGGCTGATCGACGCGCTCGAACTGGCCCCGGACCGGCTGGTCGTGGTCTCCGACGGCTGGGACAACAGCCCGCCGGGGCTGGCCGCCGAGGTGTTGCGGGTGTGGCGCGAAAGGCTGGATCCGGGCGGGGCGACCACCGTGGTGCATCTCAATCCCGTGTACGACGCGGACGGCTTCGACGTCAAGCGGCTGTCGGCGAGCGTGCCGACGGTGGGTGTGCGCGACGCGGAGGACGTGCCGGCGCTGGTCGAGTTGGCCCGGTTCGCCGAGGGGCGGGCCGGGTTCGAGGAACTGCGGCACTACCTGACGGATCGTCAGGACCGATTCCGGGCCCGGAAGGCGGCGGTATGAGCGACACGTTCGCAACGACCGGCCTGACCGCCCGACCCGCACAGGTGTGGGGCGCGATCCGACTGGTGCCGCTGGTGCGCGAGGAGCCGCTGGTGGGCCTGCGGCTGGATCGGCGGGTGTACGGGGCCGGTGACCCCTCGATCGTCGACGTCGGCGACGGCACCTGCTACCAGGCCTTCATCCCGCACGCGTTCGTGGCGTCCTGGGGCACCGACGCCGACCCGTCGGCGGCGTTCGGCACCCAGCTCCAGGAACGGCCGGCCACGCCCTCGAGCGCGCGAATGCGGGCGCCTCGGCGGGCGTTGCGCCGGATGGCTCACCGGGAGAGCAGCAACCGGCTGCGTTTCCTCCCGATGCACCTGGCCATGGAGGGGTATCTCTCGTTGC
Source organism: Embleya sp. NPDC050154 (assembly GCF_044460165.1). Lineage (NCBI taxonomy): Bacteria > Bacillati > Actinomycetota > Actinomycetes > Kitasatosporales > Streptomycetaceae > Embleya > Embleya sp. NPDC050154. Next base: position 121,815 of record NZ_JBITJP010000029.1, on the reverse strand, counting down.
ACTTCGGCGGGCCGTCGATCGTGTGGGAGGAATGGACCGACCGGGCCGTGCGCAAGGGGTTGTCGCCGCGCACGGAGGAGGCGTTCTGCGGCTGTGTCGTGCGCGGTCTGGCCGACGCGCTCAAGGTGTTCGAGATCCATCGCGGGCAGTGCGGGGTCGCGCTGTACGTCGCGGACACGCTCGCGAGCGTGTTCGTGGTGCCGCACCCCGCCGACTACCGGGCCCTGCACACCACGCTGCTCGAGGATCTGTACGGCGAGGTGCTGTTCCACTACGCCAACTACGTCGAGGCGGTACCGGACTTCGTCGTGGCGATCGACGGCGAGCGGGTGTCCTCGCTCGCGAACCTGCGCCGCGAGGCGGCGGAACAGTCCCGCGCGTGGGAGCGGTTCCATCACCTGATGCTGGCCGGCCTCACCGGCGAAGGTGCCTACACGAGTGAATCGGTGTACCGGATGGGCTCGTTCGAGCTCACCCGGTTCCTGCCCTCGTTCCGACTCGACGAGGAGAACCACATCGGCGAGCGCATCACCCACGAGGACGGCCGGCTCGCGTACTGCAAGACGTTTCGGCTGTCCCCCGCGCAGACCCGCAGGGGCCACCTGCTCGCCAACCTGCGCGCGCACGAGTGGGATCTGGTCGCGACGGCGACCGCGTTGCACACCACGCCGTCCGAGTTGACCCGTCGGATCCGCGACTCGGGCTTCGAGGGGCTGCTCCGGCAACACGTGGTGGATCGCCTCGATCGCGACGGACGCCGCCGCGGCTGAGACCGCCCCGCGTCGGCGAGGCGGCCTCGGGCGTGTCTAGTCGCGGTCGTTGAAGGTGGCCGCCATGTCCGGGTACCGCGCGCCGGTGACCTGCCCGGCGATCGGCTCCAGCGCGGCCAGTTCGGCCTCGGTGAGCACCAGGTCGACCGCGGCCACGTTCTCCTCCAGGCGGTGCCGCTTGGTGGTGCCCGGAATCGGCACCACCGACAGGCCCCACGCTTGGGTGCGCGACTGCACCCACGCCAACGCGACCTGCGCAGGCGTCGCGCCGTGCGCCCGCGCGATCGCCCGCACCGGCTCCAGGATCGCCGCGTTCGCGGCGGCGTTGTCGCCGGTGAAGCGCGGCTGGAAGCGGCGGAAGTCGCCCTCGGGCAGCGTCTCCGCCGCGGCCCAGGCACCGGTCAGGAAGCCCCGGCCGAGCGGCGAGTAGGCGACCAGCGCCGCGCCCGCCTCGCGGGTGGCGGGCACCACGGAGTCCTCGATGTCGCGGGTGAACAGGCTCCACTCCGACTGCACGGCGGCGATCGGGTGCACGGCCGCCGCCGCGTGCAGCTCCTTCGCGGTCACCTCGGACAGGCCCAGGTGCCGGACCTTGCCCTCGCGCACCAGCTCCGCCATCGCGCCGACGGTCTCCTCGATCGGCACCCGCACGTCGCGACGGTGCATGTAGTACAGGTCGATCACATCGGTGCGCAGCCGGCGCAGGCTCGCCTCGGCGGCCCGCTTGACGTAGGCCGCGTCGCCGCGGATCTCGCGCACGCCCTCGGGCGAGATGTCGATCGCGAACTTGGTCGCGAGGGTGACCCGCTCGCGCCGGCCGCCCTCGGCGAGGAAGGCCCCGAGCAGTTCCTCGTTGGTGTGCGGGCCGTAGACGTCCGAGGTGTCGAACAGGGTGACGCCCAGGTCGAGCGCGCGTTCCAGGGTCGCCACCGACTCGCCGTGTTCGGCGCCCACGTAGAAGGCGCTCATGCCCATGCAGCCCAGCCCCTGGGCGAAGACCTCGGGACCGTCGTCACCCAGCCTGAGAGTGCTCGTCCTGTGAGTGCTCATCATCGTTACTCCGCTCCGCGTCCGCGTACATCTCGATCTTGTGGTCGATGACGAGCAGGCAGCTCTGGAGATCGCTGATCCGGTTGCGGACCTCCTCGCGGTGGTCCTGCAACAGCTCTCGGCGCGCGGCCCGGGTCTCGTCGCCCAGGCGGACCAGCTCCGCGTACCGGAGCATGTCCGCCACCGGCATCCCGGTCAGCCGCATCTTGCCGACGAACTCCAGCCAGTCGAGATCGTGGTCGCTGTAGCGACGCCGACTCCCCCGCCCGTTCCCGTCTCGTCCCGTCCCGGGGCCCTGCCGGCTCACGTGCCGCATCAGGCCGATCCGCTCGTACCAGCGCAGGGTGTGCGCGGTCAGACCGGTGCGGGCGACCACTTCGCCGATCGAGTACTTGCCGACCTCGTAGTCCTGCGGTGCGGTGACCTGCTGCGTGGCCGACATCGTTGAGCCTCCGGTGGGGAGCCCGCCCCGGTGGGGCGGGCACGACATGAACGCTACGGAGTTGGAGCGCACTCCAAGCAAGCACGAATCCTCACGCGTCGGTCAACCCGGCGTGCATCTCCCACACCAGCACCTCGGCCGGGCCGTCCGGGAAGGCGGTGATCCGCTGCCCCTGGGCGGCCGCCAGACGCACCGCGTCACCCGCCGCGAGCACACCGGCGCCCTCCAGCTCGACGATGCCGCGCGCGACGAACACGTGCGCGAACGGCGCGTCCGGCAGCGTCGCGGTGCCGCCCGCGGGCAGTCGCGCCACGTGCAGCGCGGCGTCCTTCTGGTGGATGCGGATCGCCGCGTCGTGCCCGGGCCGCCCGGACGCGATCGGCACCAACCCGCCGCGCTCGAGCTCGGCCCGCACGTCGCGCTGCTGGTAACCCGGCGTGATCCCGGTCTCGTCCGGCACCACCCACATCTGTACGAAGTGCACCGGCTCGGCCGAGCCGGCCGCGTCGTTCTTCTCCGAGTGCAGGATGCCCCGGCCCGCGCTCATCCGCTGGGCCAGCCCCGGATGGATGATCCCGTTGTGGCCCTCGGAGTCCTGGTGCACCAGGGAGCCGGAGAGCACCCACGTGACGATCTCCATGTCCCGGTGCGGATGCGTGTCGAAGCCGGTACCGGGCGCCACCACGTCGTCGTTGCTGACCAGGAGCAGTCCGAAGTGTGTGTTGTCCGGCGCGTAGTGCCGGCTGAAGGAGAAGCTGTGGTGCGAGTCGAGCCAGCCCGCGCGCGTATGGAAGCGGTCGCCGGCCCGGCGCACGTCGAAGGTGGTCATGCCGCTTTCAACCGCGGACCCGGCGCGTGCTGTTCCCGCGCCCGGTCCGGCCCGGGCCCCTCGGGTGCGGGCGGATCACCCGCAAACCGGCCCCAATCACCGAGGGTGAACAGCCCCGTTGATATCGTTCGCGCGTCGGCGGCCGGTTTGTCGCCGACGGCGTCGAACGCAGCGAAGTCCGGTGGGATCCCGGCGCTGTCCCGCAACTGTGATGCCCCGCCCCTCTCCAGGGTGCTCGGGGACAAGCCAGGTCGCCTCGTCCGCGCCGACGACATCGGCCTCGCAGGAGGGGCGATCCGTCTCCACGGGTCCCGACACCTGCCGTGTCCCGGGACCTGGAGTTTTCGTTGAGATCCGTACCCCTGCTTCGTTCCGCCGCCGCGCTGCTGCTCGGCGCGCTCGTCCTCACCGGGTGCGGTGACTCGGACGACTCGAAGGACGGGAAGCCCCAGGACACACCCGCGGCGGCCGGCGGCTCCACCGGGGCGGGTCCCGACGCCAAGGCCTTCCCGGCGACGGTGGACTCCGGCGGCACCAAGGTCACCATCGCGAGCGCGCCGAAGAAGATCGTCTCGCTGACCCCCACCGCCACCGAGATGTTGTTCGCGATCGGTGCCGGCAGTCAGGTCACCGCGGTCGACGACCAGTCGAACTTCCCGGCGAGCGCGCCCAAGACCAAGTTGTCCGGCTTCAAGCCGAACATCGAGGCGATCACCAACTACACCCCGGACCTGGTGGTCGCCTCGGACGACATCGACGGCCTGGTCGCGGCGCTGAACAAGCTCAGGATCCCGGTCGTGCTGACCCCCGCGGCCAAGACCTTCGACGACTCGTACGCGCAGCTCACCACGCTGGGCACGGCCACCGGCCACAGCCGGGAGGCCGGCGAGGTCGCGGCGAGGATGCGGACCGACATCGCGGGCATCGTCGCCGCGACGCCCAAGCCCGCGAGGCAGCTGAGCTACTTCCACGAGTTGGACAACACGCTCTACACCTCGACCTCCAAGACCTTCATCGGCCAGGTGTACGCGCAGTTCGGCCTGAAGAACATCGCCGACGAGGCGGACAAGGCCGGCACCGGCTACCCGCAGCTCTCCGCCGAGTACCTCGTGCAGGCCAACCCCGACCTGGTCTTCCTCGCCGACACCAAGTGCTGCGGCCAAAACGCCGACGTGGTGGCCAAGCGACCGGGCTGGGACACGGTGAACGCCGTGCGCAACGGCGGCGTGGTCGGGCTCGACGACGACATCGCCTCGCGCTGGGGGCCGCGCGTGGTGGACCTGGTCCGGGCCGTCTCCGGCGCGGTCACCAAGGCCGGCGCGACGCAGGGCTGACGGCCGGCTCGTGCGGGACCTCCTGCCCCACCGATCCCGACCGGCGGTACTGCCCCTGTTCTGCGCGGGCGTACTGCTGGTCGGCGTCGTCGTACTCGCGCTGACCGTCGGTGCGGCAGATCTGCCCGCGAGCGGGGTGGTGCTCGCACTGCTGGACAAGCTGCCGTTCGTGGACCTCGACCACGGCCTGTCCCCGGTCCAGTACGCGGTCCTGATGGACCTGCGGCTGCCCCGGGTGCTGGCCGCGGTGACCGTGGGCGGGCTGCTGGCCATGGCCGGCGCCGGCTACCAGGGCGTCTTCCGCAACCCGCTGGCCGACCCGTACCTGCTCGGCGCCGCCTCCGGCGCGGGCCTGGGCGCGACGCTGGTGATCGTGTACGCGGACGGCAACAGCGTGGGCGGGATCCCGGTGGTGCCGCTCGCCTCGTTCGTCGGCGCGATGGGCGGGGTGCTGCTCGCCTACGGACTCGGCACGAGCACGGGGCGCTCGGACGGCACCGCGAACCTGGTCCTGGCGGGGGTCGCGGTCGCCCAGTTCCTGGCCGCCGCGCAGACCTACGTGCAGTCCGCCAACACCGACGAACTGCGCCGGATCTACTCGTGGATCTTCGGCCGACTGTCCGGGATCGGCTGGGCCGACCTGCGGATGATCCTGCCGTACGCGCTGGTGAGCACCGCGGTGCTGCTCGTACACGGACGCCTGCTCGACGTCATGTCGGTCGGCGACGAGGAGGCCGCGGGCCTGGGCGTACGGGCCGGCCGAGTGCGCCTGGTGGTGCTGCTCGCCGCCTCCCTGGCCACCGCGTCGGCGGTCGCGATCAGCGGCCTGATCGGCTTCGTCGGCATCGTGGTGCCGCACATCGTGCGCCGCTTCGTGGGCGGCAGCTACCGCCGGGTCCTGCCCATGTCGCTGCTGTGCGGCGCGGCCTTCCTGGTGCTCACCGACCTGCTCGCGCGCACCCTCACCGCACCCGGCGAACTGCCGATCGGCGTGGTCACCGCGTTCGTCGGCGCGCCGTTCTTCGTCTTCGTGCTGCGCGGCACCCGCAAGGTGGACGTATGAGCGCCCGGTTGCTGCTGTGCGACACCGGCGTGGACCGCGACCGGGTCCCGGTCCTGCGCGGCGTGCACGCCGACGTCGAGCCGGGCGAGTGGCTCGCGGTGATCGGCCCCAACGGCGCGGGCAAGTCCACGCTGCTCAAGGCGGTCGCGGGACTGCTGCCCTATCTGGGCTCGATCAGCGTGGCCGGGCGCCCGGTCCGCGAAATGTCCCAGCGCGAACTCGGCCGCGGCATCGCCTACACCGCGCAGAGCCCGGTGGTGCCGGCGCAGATGCCGGTGCACGAGTACGTCCTGCTCGGCCGCACCCCGCACCTGGGCTATCTGGCCCGTCCCGGACGGCGCGACCGGGCGATCACCGACGAGGTGATCGAGCGGCTGGACCTGGGCCCGTTCGCCGGGCGGGACGTGGGCCGGCTCTCCGGCGGCGAGCGGCAACGGGTGGTGCTGGCCCGGGCGCTCGCCCAGCAGGCACCGGTGCTGCTCCTGGACGAGCCGACCACCGCGCTCGACCTGGGTCATCAGCAGCAGGTGCTGGAGATCGTGGACGGGCTGCGCCGCGACGACGGCCTGACCGTGCTCACCACGCTGCACGATCTGGGCGTGGCCGCGCAGTACGCGGATCGGCTGCTGATGCTGGTCGATGGGCGGCCGGTGGCGTCGGGGTCGGCCACCGAGGTGCTCACCCCCGAGTCGATCGCCGAGCACTACCAGGCTCGGGTGTCGGTCGACACCGGTCCGGACGGCCGCCCGCGGGTGCACCCGGTCCGCCCCGGGCACCTGGGCCGGGACACCGCCGAGGAGTCTCCGTGAGCACCCTGCCCCGCCCACGCGAGACGCCGGCCGCCTTGCTCTGCCCGCGAATCGTGTGGCGCGACGAGGACACCACCCGTCGCCCGGCCCTGCTGTGGCGGGCCGGCCCCGGTTGGCGCATGGCCTCCTCCGCACTGCTGGGCGGCGGCATCGGCGAACGCGCGTGGGTCCTCAACCTCCAGGTCCGCGCCGGCTACGACCGCATGGACCCGGTGACCCACCTGGAGGAGGTGGCCGCCCCACTGGATCTGACCGGCCCGGGCGTGGGCCTGATGACCGCCGCCGACGTCACCGCGTGGACACACGGCGCGGACGAGGGCGTCGAGGCGGCGGTGACCACCGGCATCGGCATCCCGACCTGGGCCGCCGACCCGGCCCCGGGCCGCCCCGGCGCACCCCCACCCGGCACGATCAACATCCTCGCCGCCATCCCCGCCCCCCTCTCCGACGCGGCCCTGATCAACGCGGTGGCCACCGCCACGGAAGCGAAGGTGCAGGCCCTGCTGGACGCCGGCTACGCCTGCACCGGAACCCCCTCGGACGCGGTATGCGTCGCGTCCCGCACCCCCACCCCCAACACCCCCACCGAACCCTTCGGCGGCCCCCGCTCCCTATGGGGCGCCCGCCTCGCCCGAGCGGTCTACACCGCCGTACTCCACGGCGCCCACACCGACCGCCACCGCAGACACCAAAATCCCCACGCCACGCCCACGCCCACATAACCGCCGCCCACCCCCCGGCGCGTCAGCACCCCCGACCCACCCCCACCCCAGCGATCGACGCGCGAAGCGCGGAGACCGGCGAAGCCGCAAGCTTCGACCCCCTGCCCCAGAGCAAAGCCCAAACCCCCGGCACGTCAGCGCCCCACCCCAGCGATCGACGCGCGAAGCGCGGAGACCGGCGAAGCCGCAAGCTTCGACCCCCTGCCCCGGACCAAAGCCCAAACCCCCGGCGCGTCAGCGCCCCCGACCCACCCCCACCCCAGTGATCGACGCGCGAAGCGCGGAGAGCGGCGGAGCCGCAGAACTTTGACTTCGTGCCCCGGAGCGAAGCGCAGGGACACGAAGTCACGAGCGAGGGGCCGCTTTTTCGCGGAGGAGCGAAGCGGGGGAGCGAAAAAGTGGTCCCTCGCGAGCCGGCGACGAAGTCGCCCAACAAACAGCAACGCCGCGGAACACGACTCCGGCCCACCACCCCGCGCCCCCACGACCCAGGCCCACCCCCCACGCCCCGCGCCCCCACCCCCACCCACGACACCCGCCCCGCCACCCCGCGCCCCGCCCCCACCCCCGCCCCCACCCCCACCCCCGAGCCGGCGACGAAGTCGCCCGACAAGCAGAGGATGATAGGCAGGTGAGTTCCAAGCCCGATTTGCGCGCCGCGACCGTCCGCCGGCTCGAGAAGTCCGCCGGCGCACTGGCCGGCGCCGCCCTGGCGAGGATGGACGAGGCGCTCCCCTGGTACCGGAACATGCCCGCCGACAACCGCTCTTGGATCGGCCTGGTCGCGCAGGCCGGCATCTCCGCGTTCACCGAGTGGTTCCGGCATCCGGAGACCCCGCAGAAGGTGAGCGCCGACGTGTTCGGCACCGCGCCGCGCGAACTGACCCGCACCATCACCCTGCCGCACACCGTGGAGTTGATCCGCACCACGATCGAGGTGGTCGAGGCCGAGATCGCCACCCTGGCCGCGCCCGGCTACGAGCAGGCGCTGCGCGAGGCGCTGCTGTTGTACTCCCGGGAGATCGCCTTCGCGACCGCGCAGGTGTACGCGCACGCCGCCGAGACGCGCGGCGCGTGGGATGCCCGACTGGAGGCGTTGGTCGTGCACTCGCTGCTGCGCGGCGAGGCCGACGAGGGCATCCTCTCCCGCGCCTCGGCCCTGGGCTGGGGCTCGCCGGACTCGGTCATGGTCGTGGTGGGCAACGCCCCGGACGCGGACACCCAGGCGGTCGTGGACGGCATCCATCGGGCCGGCCGACACGCCCGACTGAACGTGCTCACCGGCGTCCAGGGCGAGCGGCTCGTGGTGATCCTGGGCGGCACCGACGACCCGATCCGGGCCACCCGTTCGCTGATCGGCCAGTTCGGCCCGGGCCCGGTGGTGGTCGGCCCCGAGGTACCGGATCTGCTGGCCGCCGTCCGCTCCGCGCAGGCCGCGATGTCCGGACACCGCGCGTGCGTCGCGTGGCCGGACGCCCCGCGCCCGGTGTCCGCCGACGATCTCCTGCCCGAGCGCGCGCTCGCGGGCGACGAGGAGGCCAGGGACCAGTTGGTGGAGGAGATCTACATACCTCTGCACGCGGCCGGCTCCGCGCTGCTGGAGACACTCTCCGTGTACCTGGAGCAGGCGGCGAGTCTCGAGGGGGCCGCCCGGATGCTCTTCGTACACCCGAATACCGTGCGCTACCGGCTGCGACGTGTCGTTGACGTTACCGGACTCGTACCGACCGAGACGCGTTCCGCGTTCACCCTCCAGGTCTCGCTGATCCTCGGCCGGCTCGCCGCAATCGAGAGCTAGCCCGAACACCATTTGTAGGAAACCCACAAAGTCGCCATCGGATCTTCGTCCCTGCCGATAAGGGGCTCACACCCCTGGCAGGAGAGAGGCTTGACCTCGTGCTCGTACTCGTCGCTCCCGGACAGGGTGCCCAGACGCCCGGATTCCTCGCCCCTTGGCTCGACCTCGACGGTGTGGCCGATCGGCTGCGCTGGTGGTCCGCCGTCACGGGCCTCGACCTGATCCATTACGGCACCAAGGCCGACGCGGACGAGATCCGGGACACGGCGGTGGCCCAGCCGCTGCTCGTCGCCTCGGGTCTGGTGGCCGCCCTCGCGCTCTTCCCGCACCCCTCCGACGCCTATCGCGTGGTCGGCGCCGCCGCCGGTCACAGCGTCGGCGAGCTGACCGCCGCCGCCGGCACCGGGGTGATCACCGCCGAGTCGGCGATGACCCTCGTCCGCGAGCGCGGCAAGGCCATGGCCGCCGCGGCCGCCGTGACGCAGACCGGCATGAGCGCGGTGCTCGGCGGCACCCCGGAGGCGGTGCTCGCCAAGATCGCCGAGCACGGCCTGACCCCGGCGAACATGAACGGCGCGGGCCAGATCGTCGCGGCCGGCACCCTGGAGCAGCTCGCCGCGTTCGCCGCCGACCCGCCGGAGCGGGCGAAGGTGCGACCGCTCGCGGTGGCCGGCGCCTTCCACACCGAGCACATGGCGTCCGCGGTGAGCCGGCTCGCCGAGTTGGTCCCGGGTGTGACCGTGCGCGACCCGCGCACGCCGTTCATCTCCAACTCCGACGGCGCCGTGCTGCACGACGGCCGCGACGTGGTCAAGCGGCTGGTCACCCAGGTCTCCAACCCGGTGCGCTGGGACCTGTGCATGGAGACCATGAAGGACCTGGGCGTCACCGGGCTGATCGAGGTGGCCCCGGCCGGCACCCTGACCGGTCTGGCCAAGCGCGCCCTGCCGGACGTGGAGAGGGTCGCGCTCAAGACCCCGGACGACCTGGAGGCGGCCCGCAAGCTGGTCGAGCGGCACGGCAGCCCCAGCACGATCGACGCCTCGCCCACGTGGCGCCTGGTGGTCGCGCCGTTCAAGGGCATCGTCGAACTCACCGACGTCAAGGCGGGCGACTCGCTGATGCCCGGCTCCCGCGTCGCCACGGTGCGCTCGCACCGTGACGAGCAGACCATCACCGTCCCGCACGGCGGCACCGTGGTCGAGTGGCTCGTCGAGGACGGCGACCCGGTCGCGCCCGGCATGCCGCTGCTGCGCATCCACCCGCAGAGCTCGCTGTGACGTACGTCGTGACAGTCGCTCCGCACCCGGCCGCGAACCCACCCGGCCTCGAACCCGTACGGGAGGACCACGCGTGACCGCTACCATCACCCCCCGCGCCGGTGCCGCGCACGCGCGCATCCTCGGCGTCGGCGGTTACCGCCCGGCTCGGATCGTGCCCAACTCCGAGCTGGTGGACCGGATCGACTCGTCCGACGAGTGGATCCAGAGCCGGTCCGGGATCAAGACCCGGCGCTGGGCCTCCCCCGAGGAGACCGTCGCCGAGATGTCCATCGCGGCGGCCGGCAAGGCCCTCGCGCACGCCGGCCTGGACGCCTCGCAGGTGGGCTGCGTGATCGTCTCGACGGTCACCCACCTCAAGCAGACCCCGGCCATCGCGACCGAGATCGCGCACCGCCTGGGCGCGGGCGGCGGGCGGGCGGCGGCATTCGACGTCTCCGCGGCCTGCGCGGGCTTCTGCTACGGCGTCTCGCTGGGCAGCGACATGGTCCGCGGCGGCAGCGCCGAGTACGTCCTGGTGATCGGGGTCGAGCGACTCAGCGACCTGACCAACCTGTCGGACCGCGGCACCGCGTTCATCTTCGGCGACGGCGCGGGCGCCGTCGTGATCGGTCCCTCGGCCACGCCGGGCATCGGCCCGGTCGTGTGGGGTTCGGACGGTGCGCAGTCCGAGGCGATCACCCAGACCGTCGACTGGAACGACCTGCGCGAGGATCGCGAACAGGAATTCCCCACGCTCAAGATGGAGGGCCAGAAGGTCTTCCGCTGGGCCGTGTGGGAGATGGCCAAGGTCTGCGAGCAGGCCTTGGACGCCGCCGGGATCAAGGCCGAGGACCTGGACGCGTTCATCCCGCACCAGGCCAACATGCGGATCACCGATGCCATGATCAAGGCACTGAAGCTGCCCGCCGAAGTGCCGGTCGCCCGCGACATCGCCGAGAACGGCAACACCTCCGCCGCGTCCATCCCGCTCGCGATGGAGCGCATGCTCGAAAGCGGCGAAGCGGTCAGCGGAGGCACCGCCCTGATCATGGGATTCGGGGCCGGCCTCGTCTACGCGGGGCAGGTCATTACGCTTCCGTAGTCCCCCGTCGGTCGCCGCCGACCGGACGAGCAACATCAGCAGTACCCGTCACCGCAGAAGATTCGAATCAAGGAGCAACATGGCTGCCAGCCAGGAGCAGGTCCTCGAGGGCCTCGCCGACATCGTCAACGAGATCGCCGGCGTCCCGCAGGACGAGGTCGAGCTGGACAAGTCCTTCATCGACGACCTGGACGTGGACTCGCTGTCGATGGTCGAGGTCGTCGTGGCGGCCGAGGAGAAGTTCGAGGTCAAGATCCCGGACGACGACGTCAAGGGCCTCAAGACCGTCCGCGACGCGGTGGACTACATCGTCAAGGCCGCCGCCTAGGTCGAAAGCAGCGCCGGCCGTACCCCGGGCCGGACCCGCACCCGCGAGTCCGGCCCGGGCGGTCGCAGCACCACCGGCACCGGCACCCCAGCCGCCGGATCGCCCGAAACAACAGCGTGGGAGTGAGAAGACAGTGAAGTCGACCGAGCGCAACGACGCCGCGCGAACCGTGGTCGTCACCGGTCTGGGCGCGACCACGCCGGTCGGCGGGGATGTCGCGAGCACGTGGTCCGCGCTGCTCGCGGGCACGTCCGGCGCGCGGGCGCTGACCGAGGAATGGGCCGCGCAGTTGTCGGTCACCTTCGCCGCGCGCATCGCGGTCGAGCCGCTGGAGGTCATGCCGAAGGTCGAGGCGCGTCGCCTGGACCGCTCCGGCCAGTTCGCGATGATCGCCGCGCGCGAGGCCTGGCTGGACGCCGGCTACGCGGCGAAGAACACCGCGCCCGAGGACGCCCCGGACGCGCTCGTCGTGGACCCGATCCGCCTCGGTGTGGTCATCGCCTCCGGCATCGGCGGCGTCACCACCCTGCTCGACGCGTGGGACATCTTCAACGACAAGGGTCCGCGTCGCGTGGGCCCGCTCACCGTCCCGATGCTCATGCCCAACAGCCCGGCCGCCAACGTCGGCATCGAGTTGGGCGCGCGAGCGGGTGTGCACACTCCCGTCAGCGCGTGCGCCTCGGGCGCCGAGGCGGTCGCCTACGGCCTGGAGATGATCCGCTCGGGCCGCGCCGACGTGGTGGTATGCGGCGGTACCGAGGCCGCGATCCACCCGCTGCCGATGGCCGCCTTCGCGAACATGATGGCGATGTCCAAGCGCAACGACGAGCCGCAGCGCGCATCGCGCCCGTACGACAAGGGTCGCGACGGCTTCGTGATGGGCGAGGGCGCGGGCGTCCTGGTCCTGGAGAGCGCCGAGCACGCGGCGGCCCGCGGGGCCCGCGTGTACGCCGAGGTCGCGGGCGCCGGACTCAGCTCCGACGGCCACCACATCGCCCAGCCCGAGCCGACCGGCCGCGACATCGCCCGCGCGATGGCACTGGCCCTGGAGGACGGCGGCCTCGCGCCGGAGGAGATCGTGCACGTCAACGCGCACGGCACCTCGACCCCGGCGGGCGACGTCACCGAACTCAGGGCGATCCGCGCCACGTTGGGCGACGCGGCGGCCGACAAGGTCACCGTCACCAGCACCAAGTCGATGACCGGGCACCTGCTCGGCGGCACCGGCGCCGTCGAGTCGGTCGCCACCGTGCTCGCCCTCTACCACCGCACGGCGCCGCCCACGATCAACGTGGACGACCTCGACGACGAGGTGGACCTGGACATCATCCGGGGCGAGCCGCGCACGCTGCCCGACGGCGACATCGCCGCGCTCAACAACTCGTTCGGCTTCGGCGGGCACAACGTCGTCGTCGCCTTCCGCCGGTTCGGGTGACCCCCGGGCTTCTCGCGCTCGTCCGCGACGCGCGCCGCCGGGCGGCACCATGCCCGACGCGCGCGACGCGGCGGGCAGGACGGACCGTATACACGTGACCGTGATGGACAACCGACCCGGTGGCAAGGCCGCATCCGCGCCCGCCGCCAGGCCCACCCGTCCGCACCGCGACGACGACCCGCGCAACCCGAGGCTGCGGCTGCGCAACCTGGTGGATCCGGGCTCGTACGAGGAGATCTCCGCCTACGAGACCACCTCCGGCACCCTCGCGTGCGTCGGCACGATCAACGGCGCCCGGGTGGTCGCCTACGCCTCGGACCCCACCGTCCAGGGTGGCGCGATGGGCGAAGAGGGCTGCGCCATCGTGGTCGAGGCGTACGAGCGGGCGATGGCCGAGCAGGCGCCGATCATCGCGCTGTTCCACTCCGGCGGCGCCCGACTCCAGGAGGGCGTGGCCAGCCTGCACGCGGTGGGCCGGATCTTCCACGCGATGACCATGGCCTCGGGCCGGATCCCGCAGATCTCGGTCGTGCTCGGCGCGGCCGCCGGCGGCGCGGCCTACGGACCCGCGCTGACCGACATCGTGATCCTGGCGCCCGAGGGCCGAATCTTCGTCACCGGCCCGGACGTGGTCCGCTCGGTCACCGGCGAGGACGTCGACGCGCTGCGCCTGGGCGGCCCCGAGCCGCACGGCCGACGCAGCGGTGTGGTGCACGTGGTCGCCGATTCCGAGCAGGACGCGATCGACCGGGCCCGCGGCCTGGCCGATCTGCTGGCCAACCAGGGCGAGATCGACCCGACCGGCCTGGACTGCCGCGAACTGGGCGCGCTGCTGCCCGAGTCCGCCAAGCGGGCTTACGACGTGCACCCGGTGGTCGAGGGCCTGCTGGACGAGCCCGGCCAGGAACTGCACCCCAAGTGGGCGCCGAACATCGTCACCACGCTCGGCCGGCTCGGCGGGCGCACCGTGGGCCTGGTCGCGAACAACCCGCTGCGCCTGGGTGGTTGCCTGGACTCGGCGTCGGCCGAGAAGGCGTCCCGCTTCGTACGTATGTGCGATGCGTTCGGGGTGCCGCTCGTGGTGGTCGTGGACGTGCCCGGCTACCTGCCCGGCGTGGGCCAGGAGTGGGACGGCGTGGTGCGCCGCGGCGCGAAGCTGCTGCACGCGTTCGGCGAGTGCGTCGTGCCGCGCGTGACGATGGTCACGCGCAAGGCGTACGGCGGCGCGTACATCGCGATGAACTCGCGCTCGCTGGGGGCGACCCGGGTACTGGCCTGGCCGACCGCCGAGGTCGCGGTGATGGGCGCGGTCGCCGCCGTGCGCATCCTGCACCGACGCCGGCTCGCCGAAGTCCCGGACGAACTGAAGCCGCAGGTGGAGCTGGAGCTGGCGGCCGAGCACGAGAAGGTCGCCGGAGGTCTGGAGCGGGCGATCGAACTCGGCGTCGTGGACGAGGTGATCGACCCGGACGAGAGCCGGATCGCGATCGCGAAGGCGATCGCCGCCGCGCCGCGCACCCGCGGCGCGCACGGCAACATCCCGCTGTAGGTCCGAAGGCGGAGACGCGTGGGGCCCTTCCGGATGATTCGGAAGGGCCCCACGCGTCGGTATGTCTATACGTATGTCTTCTCCCCGGCTGCTCCGGCCGCCGCCCCGGGTCCACCGCCCGGGCTCAGACCACCTGGTGCAGCCAGCGCACCGGCGTGCCCTCCCCCGCGTAGCGGAAGGGCTCCAGTTCGTCGTCCCACGGCTTGCCGAGCAGCTTCTCCACCTCGGAGCGCAGATCGACCTCGCCGCGGGCGGCCCGACCCAGAACCGCGCGCAGCCGATCCTCGGGGATCAGGATGTCGCCGTGCGCCCCCGTGACGGCGTGGAAGATGCCGAGATCGGGGGTGTTGCTGTAGCGCTCCCCCTCGGCGTTGGCCGAGGGTTCCTCGGTGGCCTCGAAGCGCAGCAGGTGCCACCCGCGCAGCGCCGAGGCAAGGCGCGACGCGGTACCGGGCGCGCCCTGCCAGGACAGCTCGGCCCGCAACATACCGGGCGCCACCGGCTGGCGGACCCAGTCAAGACTCACGCGCACGCCAAGAACGCCCGCTGCGGCCCACTCGACGTGCGGGCACAGCGCACGCGGCGCGGAGTGCACGTACAGAACTCCACGTGTCGTCACCGGGACCTCCAGGCTTCAAGGACGAGGTTCGCCTTCCCCAGCGGCCTCAACCCTTGTCTCGGACTGCCTGTTCGAATCCCGGTCTTCCATTGTGCCCCACAGACCACGGATGTACCACAGGCACCAGTTGCTGTCCGTAATCACATGTGGGCAATTGTCCGATGTGAAGGAACAATTCGTTACTCACCGTCTCGGAATGGTGAGCCACTGCACTCAACGTGCCCGGCCGTCGACAACGCCACTCCCGGCTTTGTCGGCCTTCACACGAAGGAGTGACGTACCGTCGATGGACATCGTCGTGTCGATGCTAGGGGTCGGGAGGGGCGGCGTGGGCGGGAAACGACGAGTAGGGGTGGTCACCGCGACGATGGTCGCGACGCTGTTGGCAGTGTCCTCGTGCAACGACTCGGGTGGCGGCGACGCCGCCGCCCCGGCCGCGGTCGGCGGTAAGCCGGCGGCCGAGCCGAGCGGAAGGCAAACCGGGAAACCGGGCAACCCGACCTCGGCCGAACAGCCCAACGGGAAGGCGATCACCCCGACACCGGACGCGCCGGCGACCGCGACCGCACCACCCCGACCGCGCTCGATGGCGGCCCTGGGCGACTCGATCACGCGCGGCTTCGACACGTGCTCACCGCTCCAGGACTGCCCGGAGAAGTCGTGGGCCACCGGCACCTCGGCCGACGTGAACAGTCACGCCAAGCGGCTGGGACTGCCCGCGGACGCCGTCTTCAACAACGCCGAGACCGGTGCCCGGATGTCGGATCTGGCCGGCCAGGCCCGCAAGGCGGTCCAGGAGCGGGCCGAGTACGTCACGATCCTGATGGGCGCCAACGACGCGTGCCGGCGCTCCGAGGCCGAGATGACCTCGCCGGGCACGTTCGAGAGCCAGTTCCGCGACGCGCTGGACGTACTGCGCGAGGGGCTGCCGCGCACGCGCGTCCTGGTGGTCAGCGTGCCGGACCTGGGTCGCATGTGGGAGACCGGTCACGACGAGATGATGGCCCGCGCGGTGTGGTCGATGGCGAACGTGTGCCAGTCGATGCTGGAGGATCCGCAATCGGCCAAGCCCGCCGCACTGGACCGCCGGCAGCGGGTGCGCGACCGGGTGACCGCCTTCAACGCCAAGCTGCGCGAGGTGTGTTCGACCTGGTCCAACTGCCGCTACGACGGCGGTGTGGTGAACACCCAGCGGTTCGGGAAGAACGACGTCAGCCACTGGGACTGGTTCCACCCGAGCGTGGCGGGTCAGCGCACGCTGGCCGAGGTCACGTCACGCCAGGGATATACATGGGGATAGCCCGTACGAGTGATTTCCCTCCCGGAATCCCCGGTGGGCCCGCTAAGCTCTCACTCGACTACGGAAAAGAGTCGCTCGACGACACACAGCGACGAAGCCAAGCGACGAAAGCTTACGATCGAGACATACGACGTGGGACACGCACAACGGGACGCCGACCTGAACGGGTGGGGCGGGTGGGACTCGAACCCACGGCCAAGGGATTATGAGTCCCCTGCTCTAACCAGCTGAGCTACCGCCCCCGTGCCGTCCGCTGCCGGACAGCCTGACGCAGCATAACCGGTCAGGCACGACCAACGCTTGGGGGGATCCTCACGAGCGTTGTCTCATCCTGCCCGAAAGTGTTCGCATCCCATCGCTCGATCGGGTCGAGGCCGCGTGCGCCGCATCGCACCGTCGGGTCCGGGCCGCCCTTGCCCGCCGGTCGTTTACGACGCGCCGCGCGCGGTCACTCGGGTGATCCCGGTCATCGTTGGAGTTCGTGCGAGGAGAGAACCACCATGCGCGCTGTCGCCGTGAACGAGTTCGGAGGCGACCCGAAGGTCGTCGACGTCTCGAAACCCACCCCCGCCAGGGGTGAGCTGTTGGTCGAGGTCGCGGCGGCGGCCGTCAACCCGTTCGACTGGAAGGTCGCGGACGGCATGCTCGCCGAGTCGATGAAGCACGCGTTCCCCCTCGTGCTCGGGGTGGACTTCGCGGGCACGGTCGTGGACGCGGGTTCGGACGCGGTCCGGTTCTCGGTCGGCGACAAGGTGTTCGGCTCGGCGCTGCGCGCGCCGGTCGGCGCGGTCGGCGCGTACGCCGAGTTCCTGACCGTGCCCTCGACCGGTCTGATCGCCTCCGCCGCCGATCTGGACCCGGCCCAGGCCGCCACGCTGCCCACCGCCGCGGGCACCGCGCTGGGCCTGCTGGAGGCCGGTGGCGTGCGCGCCGATCAGACCCTCCTGTTGGTCGGCGCGGCAGGCGGCGTCGGCACCTTCCTGACCCAGCTCGCGGCGGCGCGCGACGTCCGGGTGCTCGCGGTGACCCGGGGCGTCGGCGCGTCGAAGATGGGCGCGCTCGGCGCCGCCCAGACCTACGACGCGACCGGCGGGATCGTCGCGGACAAGGTGCGCTCGGACTATCCCGACGGCGTGGACGCGCTGGTCGACCTGGTCTCCGACGCGACCGACTTCGCCGCCTACGCCCGGCTGATCCGGGACGGTGGAGTGGCGCTGACCACCCAGTTCGTGGCCGACGCGCGGGAGTTGGCCGAGCGCGGGATCGAGGCGATCAACCACGACCAGAAGTCCACCGCGGAGTTGTACGACCGGCTCGCCGACGAACTTCGCGGACACCGGATCACCGTGCCGATCGAGGCCCGCCTGCCGCTGAGCGACGCTCCCACCGCCATCGCCCGCAGCCGCCTCGGCGGCGCCCGGGGCAAGACGGTGATCATCCCGTAGTCCCGGCGGGGCGCCTCCCGCCGACCTCGCCCGACCGCCGCCCGACCCGCGCCCGCGCGCCCGGGCGGCGGTCGGGAGCGCCGGCGCCGCGCCGTCCCGGCCGGCCCCGAGGGTCGGTGCCCGGGTCACGCCACCAGTGGCGCCAGTCGCGAACACAGCGTCGTCACGTGTGCGCGCGCCATCTCCTCGTCCATGCCGCTCAACGACGCGAAGAACCACACCGTCTCGATCGGCGTATCGGCCACGTACGCCCGGATCTCCCGGGCCGCGTCCTCGGGCGTCGCGTGCAGGAAGTGGCCCGGCGCGGCGGACAGTCCGCGCGCCCGCCACCGGTACGGGTCGATCGGACGCGGCGGTGCGGCGTCGGTGCCCTCGACCGCGTACCGGTGGTAGCCGTCCCACTGGTGCGCCAGGTGTCGGGAGACCACCGGCCAGTCCCGCTCGGGGTCCTCGGTGATCCATCCGTTCAGCAGCCCGGCCATCCGGGCGCCGGCCGGGTCGTGACCCGCCTCGCGCAGTCCATCCAGGTACGGGGCTGCCATCGCCGGATTCGCGGTCAGCAGCGATTCGCCCAGCAGCCCGGCCCGCCGCGCACCCTGCGGCCCCTGGTAGCCGAGCCAGATCCGCGGCCGGCGCTGGACCGGCCCCGGCGTGATCGTCCCGCTCTCCCACAGTCTGCGGATCTCGCGCGCGCTCGCGTCGGTGGCCGAGAACCGGGTCCCGATCAGGTCGGACCGGTCGAACAGGTCGTATTCGGGCTTCCGGTAACCGGTGCCGATGCCCAGTTCCAGCCGACCGCCGCTGACCAGGTCCACGATCGCCGCCTCCTCGGCCAGGTGCGCCGGGTGCCGCAGCGGCGCGATCGTGACGCCGGTGCCGATCCGGGCCCGCTTCGTGCGGGCGGCGATCGCGGCGGCCAGGGTGAGCGGCTGGCTGAGGTAGCCGTCGTCGAAGCCGTGATGCTCGGTGGTCCAGATCGAGTGCACTCCGAGCCGGTCCGCCTCCTCGCACAACTCCAGCGTGAACGCGTACAACCGGGACCAGTCCTGCCGCCACTCGACCGGGTTGCGCAGGTCCAGGTAGATGCCGACGTCGACCATGCGACCGCTCCCCACGGGTGGGTGCCGAACGCGCGGACCCGGGGCATCGTCCCGGCCGGGCATCTGACACGGTGATATCTGACTGACCGTCAGCTTACGGAGGCAGCATGTCGGACCCGATCACCACCCGGCTCGATCGCCTGGAGGCGCACGAGCAGATCCGCCAACTCGCCGCCCGCTACGCGCTCGCCCTGGACGGTCGGGACGTGCCGGCGCTGGCCGCGCTGTTCGTGGACGACGTGCGCACGGGTGACGGCGGGGTCGGCCGGGACGCCCTGGCCCGGTGGTTCGACCCGGTGCTGCGCCCGTACGGGATCACCTTTCACCTGATCGGGAACCACGTGATCGACCTGGTGGACCAGGACCACGCCACGGGCGTCGTGTACTGCCGCCCGGAGCACGAGGTGGGCGACCTGTGGGTGGTGATGCCGATGATCTACCGGGACCGCTACGAACGGCGGGACGGGCGGTGGTACTTCCGCAGCCGCAAGCCGAGCGTCTTCTACGCGGCCGACGTGCTGGAGCACCCGTTGGCCGTGCCCGACCGCTTCCACTTCCCGAACAACCCGATGATCACCGAGGCGGAGCTGCCCCAGGCGTGGGCGTCGTGGCGCGAGTTCTGGGCCCGCACCGGGAGCGAGTAGCCCGGCCGGGCAACGCGGAAGCGCCCACCAGGTGAACCTGGTGGGCGCTTCCGGTGGCTCCCGCAATTGGACTCGAACCAATAACCTGCCGGTTAACAGCCGGCTGCTCTGCCAATTGAGCTATGCGGGATTGCGTCGGACCGTTCGGCGGTCGCTGCGTGGAATACATTAGCGCATTCCGAGGGGTGGCCCGCACCAGGGTTTTTCCGGTAGGACCTCACAGGTTGCCTACGCACCGCGCCCGGGTAGGCGCTGACGTGCACGGGCGGGACACACGACCGCGGAGGACACCATGATCAACAAGCTCACCTTCGTCACCGGCCTCGCCATCGGCTACGTGCTGGGGGCGAAGGCCGGGCGTGAGCGGTACGAGCAGATCCGGAAATTGTCCGGCACGGTGGCGGGCAGCCCGCCCGCCCAGAAGGCCGGGCACGCGGCGGCCGAACTCGGCCGCGGGGCCGGCGTCAAGGCCGGTCGGGCGATCGGCGAGCACCTGCCCGAGCGGGTGGGTCGGCACCTGCCGGACCGGTTCGGCCGGCACGGCACGAACGGCACGTCGGTGACGCCGCCGCGCTACGGACAGGGGCTGTAGTACCCGTAGGCGCCCGATGCGGGCAAGCACCCGCGTCGCCGCAGTACCCGCGGCACCCGCGACGGCCGGTGGCATCGGTCGGGCGGGGCCGCGGATCGGGCCTGTCCGGCGCCGGCCGACCATCCGTCGGTCGGCGCCCCGGCCGATCACCCCCTGCGGTGGCGCCCACCCGCGTCCGCACCCTCGCGCGGCGGCGCCACCGCGCCCGGGTGCAGCCGATCACGCACCTCGCGATACTGCGCCCGGACCGCGTCGCCGAGCGCCAGTTCCTCCTCGCCCGGTTCCGGGAACACACCCACCCCCGAGGGCCACGCCGGGAGCACGCCGAACAGCGCCCACGCGGCCTGCCGGGCCGCGCCCTGGGCCACGTAGCGCCCGGCGAGCGCCGCCGCGGGCACCGCCGTCGGCAACCCGAGCAGCGCCGGCGCGATCGTGGCCACCGCGGCCGAGCGCGCGCCCGGGCCGACCAGAATCACCCGATCCACCGCCACGTCCCGATCACGCAGCACGTCCAGCGCGTCCGAGATGCCGCACAACATGCCCTCCACCGACGCCCGGGCGAGCGACGCCGGCGTCATGCTCTCCCGGCGCAGCCCGGTCAGCGTGCCCGCCGCGTGCGGCAGGTCGGGGATCTGCTCGCCTTCGAGGTAGGGCAGCAGCACCAGTCCGGCGGCGCCCGGGGTGGACTCCAGCGCGACCCGGTCGAACTCCTCGGCGTCCAGTCCCAGCATCGACGCGGTGCCGCGCAGCACCCGGGCCGCGTTGAGGGTGCGCACCAGTGGCAGGTATCGCCCGGTGGCGTCCGCGTAGGAAGCGACCACCCCGGTCGGGTCGGCCACCGACACCGGGTGCGGTGCGAAGGCGGTGCCGGTGGTGCCGATCGCCACCACCACGTCGCCGTCGGACAGCCCCGCGCCCAGCGCCAGGGCCGCCTCGGCGCCGGTGCCGGCGGAGACCAGCACGCCTTCGGGGGTGCGCCCGGCGGCGCCGCCCGGCGGCAGCACGAGCGGCGTGCGCGGGACCCGGCCGATGGCCAGGTGCAACAGGTCCTCACGCCACTCGCCGGTGGTGGCGTAGTAGCCGGTCGTCGAGGCGTCCGCGCGGTCGGTGACCGGCTCCGGCGGGCAGCCGAGCAGTTGCCAGGTGACCCAGTCGTGCGGGAGCAGGACGGAGGCGATCCGGGTGACCGCGTCGGGTTCGAACCGGGCGAATCGCCGCAGTTGGGCGATTGCCGACGACGAACCGGGCACCGATCCGGTCGCGACCGTCCACGCCCCCGGCCCGCCCAGCGCGTCCACGAGGTCCGCGGCGGCCCCGGAGGCCCCGAGGTCGTCCCCGGGCAGCGGATGCCCGAGTACCACGCCCTGCGCGTCCAGCGGGACGGCGCCGTGGTTCTGGGCGGCCACCCCGATCGCCGCCACGCCGTCGAGGAGGCCGCCCGCCGCGGCCTCGCCGAAGGCCCGCAGCCACGCGCCGGGCGTGGTCGCGGCGCCCTCGGCGTACGCGGCGCGCCCCTGGCGCAGGGGCGTACCGCTCGCGGCGTCGCAGACGAGGATGCGCAACTGGCGCGCTGAGCAGTGCACCCCGGCGACGAGGGTGGGTGTCGGGCTTGTCGGCATGGGCGAATTCTGACAGCAGACGAACCTCGGAACAGTAGGGATCAGTCGAGATAGCCTCGCAGTTGCTCCGAGTACGACCGTTCGCGAAGTCGGGACAGTGTGCGCGACTCGATCTGGCGTATTCGCTCACGGGTCACCCCGAAGACCCGGCCGATCTCCTCCAGGGTGTGCGGTTCGCCGTCGGCGAGCCCGTAGCGCAGTTGCACCACCTGGCGTTCCCGGTCGCCCAGGGTGGACAGCAGCGCCTCCAGGTGCTCGCGCAGCATCAGGTATGCCGCGGCCTCGGCCGGGGAGGTCGCGTCGGTGTCCTCGACGATGTCGCCCAGGAGCACCTCGTCCTCGCCGACGGGTGTGTGCAACGACACCGGCTCCTGGGCCAGCCGCAGGATCTCGGTGACCCGCTCGGCGGTCAGGTCGAGGACCTCGCCGACGTCCTCCGCGGTGGGCTCCTCGCCGCGCTCCTGCAACAGCCGGCGCTGCACCCGGATGACCCGGTTGATCAACTCGACCACGTGCACCGGGACCCGGATGGTCCGGGCCTGGTCGGCCAGCGCCCGGCTCATCGCCTGGCGAATCCACCAGGTCGCGTAGGTGGAGAACTTGTAGCCGCGGGTGTAGTCGAACTTCTCCACCGCCCGGATCAGGCCCAGGTTGCCCTCCTGGACCAGGTCGAGCAGGCCCAGGCCGCGGCCGACATAGCGCTTGGCGATGGAGACCACCAGGCGCAGGTTGGCCTCGATCAGGCGGCGTTTGGCCCGCTCGCCGTCGCGGACCAGGGTGGCCAGCGCGTCGCGGGCGGCGGGGTCGGCGGGCGGGTCGTCGAGCAGGCGTTCCTCGGCGAACAGGCCGGCCTCGACCCGGCGTGCCAGATCGACCTCGTCCGCGGCGCTCAGCAACGGCACTCGGCCGATCTCGCGCAGGTACTGGCGCAGCAGGTCGGCGGACGAGCCGCCGGACTCGGCCGGCCGCGGAGTGTCGTCCGACTCGGCGTCGGTGTCCGCTCCCGCGGTCTGCTCGGCCGTGTGCGACACGGCGGCCGCGGTCGGTGCGGGTGCCGCGTCCGGCACGGGTGGCGCGGTTCCTGGGGTGGCGTGCTGGGTGAGGACGGTGGCCGGGCCCGGTTCAGGCTCATCCGTCCGATCCGTGTGGGCGGGGTCGCCGCCGGGCGTTTTCCCCCGTCTGGTGTGCCGATGCACCTTCCCCAGTCTGCTGTACGAGGGGGCCTGTAGCCGAGAGCCAGGCGCGGAAATCTCGCCCGGCGCACGGGCGATCGCGGCGATCGACGTGGCGTGCCGGCCCCGCCGGGGCGGTTTCGGGCCGGCGGGCGGGCGAATCAGCCGCCGGGGGCGTACAGCGCCTCGGCGCCTCGGTCGACCAGCGCGCGCTTGTACGTCTCCAGCGTGGTCAGTTCCTGCCAGACCAGCGCGTACGCGTCGGCGTCGCGGACCGGATCGATGCGCAGCAGGCGGGACTTGGCGTCCGCGATCCGGCGTTCGGCGGAGAACACCCGCAGTCGGACCAGGTTGCCGTCGGCGTAGGCGCGGTCCGGTTCGGCGGTGCGGTGCAGGCTCTCCACCGCCAACTCGGTGACCATGTGCCGGATGGTGTCGTCGGGTGCGGCGGCGCGCACCTCGGCGACCCAGTTCGGGGTCGGCGCGAGGTCGCAGGAGACGCCGCCGGCGGCCGCGATCGCGGCCCGGACGGCCGCGTACGACGGGGCGGTGAACTCGTCGGCCTCGTAGTGGTCGAACGCCGGGGCCACCAGCTCGGGAGCCTGTAGCGCGAGCTTGAGCACCTCGCGCTGCACGGCCTGACACATGTCTCGCGGGTCCGGCCGGAAGCCGGCGGGTCGTTGCGGGGTCTGGGCCGGTCGGCCGGACTGCGGGGGCGCCTGGCCCGGGCCCGTGCCGCGTTCGCCGCGCGCGGCGCGCTCGCGCTGCCACCGGTTGATCTGGGCGACCCGGCCGACCACGAACCGCTCGTCCAGGAAGCCGAGCATCGAGTCGAGCCGGACCGCGTAGGTGTGCCGCAGGGCCTGGTCCTTGATGCCCGCGATGACCGGCGCGGCGGCGTCCAGCGCGGCCACCCGGCCCTCGGCGGTGGACAGGTCGTGGCCCTCGATCCGGCTCTTGATGGCGAACTCGAAGAGTGGGACGCGCGCGTCGATCAGGCCGAGCACGGCCTCGTCGCCCTTCTCCAGGCGCAGGTCGCACGGATCCAGACCGCCCGGCTCGACCGCGACGAAGGTGCGGGTGACGAACTTCTGGTCCTCCTCGAACGCGCGCAGCGCGGCCTTTTGGCCCGCCGCGTCGCCGTCGAAGGTGAAGATCACCTCGCCGCGGAACTCGCCGGAGTCCATCAGCAGCCGGCGCAGCACCTTGATGTGCTCGTCGCCGAAGGACGTGCCGCATGTGGCGATCGCGGTTCCGGCGCCGGCGAGGTGGCAGGCCATCACGTCGGTGTAGCCCTCGACGATGACCGCCCGGCCGGACTTGGCGATCTCCTTCTTGGCCAGGTCGAGTCCGTAGAGCACCTGGGACTTCTTGTAGATCGGCGTCTCGGGGGTGTTCAGGTATTTGGGACCGTTGTCGTCGTCGTAGAGCTTGCGCGCTCCGAAGCCGATCACGTCGCCGGTGATGTCGCGGATCGGCCAGATCAGCCGGCCCCGGAAGCGGTCCATCGGACCGTTGCGACCCTCGCTGGCCAGGCCACCCTCCAGCATCTCCTGCGGGGTGAAGCCCTTGCCGCGCAGGAATCGCACCAGGTTCTCCCAGCCCTTGGGCGCGTACCCGAGCGAGAAGTGTTCGGCGGCGTCCTGTTCGAAGCCGCGGTCGGCGAGGAAGCGGCGGGCGGTCTCCGCCTCGGGGCCGGCGAGTTGGTCGGCGAACCAGCGCGCGGCGATCTTGTGCGCCTCGACCAGGCGGGTGCGCCGGCCCTGCTGACGGCCGGGGGTGTAGCCCCCCTCCTCGTAGCGAAGCTCGATGCCGTACTGCTGCGCGAGTCGCTCCACGGTCTCCGAGAACGTGGTGTGGTCCAGGCGCATGACGAAGTCGAGCACGTCGCCGCCCTCGCCGCAGCCGAAGCAGTACCAGAGGTTCTTCGCCGGGCTGACCTGGAAGGACGGGGACTTCTCGTCGTGGAAGGGGCACAGCCCCTTGAAGTTTCCTCCGCCCGCGTTGCGGAGTTGCAGGTGTTGTTCGGCGATCTCCGCGATGCGTGCCGTCTCGCGGACCCGCCTGACGTCTTCCTCACGGATACGGCCGGCCACGATCGTCGAGTCTACGGGTCGACCGGACGGGCGTGGGCGGCGACCGGCGCGGTCACCGCGCGCTCAGCGCCGCGTGCAGGGTGATCGCGGCGCGGTCGGTGAGCGAGGCCACCTGGTCGATCACCACGCGCAGCCGGGCCGCGTCGTCTACGGCCTCGACCCAGTCCTCGCGCAGCGACGCGTCCAGGCTCTCCGGCGCGTCGGCGGACAGCAGTTCGACCAGTTCGGTGAGCACCGCGCGCTGTCGTTCGCGCAGCCGCTCGGCACCCTCGCGGGCCATCACGTAGCGCGCGGTGACCGCCTTGAGCACCGCGCATTCGAGCCGGATCGCGCGCGGGACGATCAGGTCGGCGGCGTAGCGGGTGACCGGCTCGGTGCCGTACAACTCGCGCGTGGCGTGCTCGGCGGCCAGGCAGAAGCGGCCGATCAGGCCGCTGGTGGCGTTCTTGAGCCGGGCCTGGGCTCGGCGCGAGCCGTCGTAGCCCGCCGGCCAGAAGTCGAGCGCGAGCAGCCGGTCCAGCGCCTCGCCGAGTTCGTCGGCCTCGCAGTCGGGGCGGTAGCGGCGCACGGTGAGGTCGAGCAACTCGCGCCGCTCGCCCGGGTCGCGCAGCCGGACCAGGTCCAGTCGATGCGACTGGACCGCGTCCTCGAGGTCGTGCACCGAGTAGGCGACATCGTCCGACCAGTCCATCACCTGGGCCTCCAGGCAGCGGCGGCTCGGGTCGGCGTTCCCGCGCACCCAGTCGAACACGGCGCGGTCGTCGTCGTAGGCGCCGTAGGAGTGGGTGTCCGAGCGGCGCGGCCACGGGTACTTGAGCACCGCGTCCAGTCCGGCGCGGGTCAGGTTCAGGCCCACGCTGCGGCCGTCGGGGCCGAACGTCTTGGGTTCCAGCCGGGTGAGCAGGCGCAGGCTCTGCGCGTTGCCCTCGAAGCCGCCGCAACTCTTGGCCGCCTCGTCCAGGGCGCGCTCGCCGTTGTGCCCGAACGGCGGGTGGCCCAGGTCGTGCGCCAGGCACGCGGTCTCCACCAGGTCGGGATCGCAGCCCAGCGCCTGGCCCAGCTCACGGCCGATCTGGGCGCATTCGAGCGAGTGCGTCAGCCGGGTCCGCGGGCTGTCCTGGCCCGCGGCGGCGGTCTCGCCGGGGACCACCACCTGGGTCTTGCCCGCGAGCCGGCGCAGCGCGGCCGAGTGCAGCACCCGGGCCCGATCGCGTTCGAACGCGGTGCGCCCGGGCCGCTTGTTGGGCTCGGGGACCCATCGGGCCAGGTCCTCGGGTTCGTAGTGACCGCGGATCGATCGATCCGCGGTCACCGGTCGTCCCGCTCGAGATGCCGCCGTGCGTGCCGATTTGCTGTCCACTTGTCCACATTAAGGAATCGCACCGACATCCGACGACGGCCGGACCGCGAACAACGCGCGAAACCTTCATCGCGCGTCGGACAACTTGCCGCGCAGTTGCAGCACCGCCTTGGTGTGGATCTGGCAGGTGCGGCTCTCGGTGACCCCGAGCACCTGGCCGATCTGGGACAGGGTCAGGCCCTCGAAGTAGTAGAGCGTCACCACGGTCTTCTCCCGTTCCGGCAGCGCGTTGACCGCCCGGGCGAGCAAGTGCCGCATCTCGCGGCTCTCGGCCACCTCGACCGGGTCGTCGGCGGTGGTGTCCTCCAGCGTGTCCACCAGGCTGAGCCGGTCGCCGCCGTCCTGGCCGGTGTGCAGGAGTTCGTCCAGGGCCATCACGTTGATCAGCGAGAGCTGGCTGAAGATCGCGTGCAGGTCCTCCAGCGCGATGCCCATCTCGCGGGCGACCTCGACCTCCGAGGGCGTGCGGTTGAGCTTGGCCTCCAGGCCCGCGTAGGCCAGTTCGACCGCGCGGGCCTTCTGCCGCACGGACCGGGGAATCCAGTCCAGCGCGCGCAGTTCGTCGATGATCGCGCCTCGGATGCGGCTGATCGCGTAGGTCTCGAACTTGATCGCGCGGTCGAGGTCGAACTTCTCGATCGCGTCGATCAGGCCGAACATCCCGTACGAGACGAAGTCGGCCTGGTCCACGTTGGCCGGAAGTCCGACGCCGACCCGCCCGGCGACGTACTTCACGAGCGGCGAGTAATTCAGGATGAGGCGTTCCCGCAGGGTGGGATCCCCCGAGCGCTTGAAGTCGCTCCAGAGGTTCTCGAGCGCGCGGTTGGAAGCGCCACCGTCCTCGACGGTGACGGCCGGTCCGTCCTGGGAGCCGGCCGCGGTGGCGCTCTTACGCCCTGGGGTTTGCTTGGGCATGCGTGGCCTTGTGTCGTTCCACGGAGACGTGCGTGCAAATCTGGGTATTCGCGAGCGTAGCGTGACCTGGCGAGTGCCGAGCGCTACGAAGATCGGGTCCGGCCCCGATCGGCCGGCTCACGGCGGTGCGGCCGAGCTCGCGCGGATCGTGGTGCGCGGTCTCGGGCGGGGTCGCGGGAGCGGCTGCCCGGCGCCTTCGCGGCTTCGGGCGGGGCGCACGCGGCCCGGGGGCGATCCGCCGGGCGGCGGGCCCCGCGATCGAGCCCGCGTGCCGCCGCCCACCGGCGGTGATCCACCGCCCGAGGGCGCGCGCGAGGCGCCGGTCCCGGGGCAGCGCGCGTGCCCGCCCGCGTGTGCCGGGCGGGTGCGCCATGGCGCACCCGGGGCCGGCGCCGAACGCGCCGGCCCGGACGGGCGCACCCGCCGCGCCGTGGCGCTGTCCGGGAGCCGGCGAATCCGCGAGGTCGTGGGCCGGTACGGGCGTGTCGTCGCACGCCGGGCCGGTACCGGTCGGGTACGCGCGTTCGAGCCGGCCGGTTGTGGCGGCGTGCCGGGCGCGCGGCCGGCGGGCGAGCCGGTGGGCCGGATCACGCTCCGTCCTTCGGGCGGGTCCGACCGGCGGCGGGGCGATCCGGTCGGGGCCGCTCTCCTCGGCCGCGCTCTCGTCGGTCACGGGGTATGGCACCTCCTCGATTGGGCCTCCCCTCACGGTGATGATCACTGCCGCCCCAGGTCAAGCACCGCCACGGCGACGCCACCCCTTCGAGGTGCGATCGACCAGTTCCCGGCCCGCCAGGACGTCGAGGTGGCGGCGGGTGGCGGCGGGCGCGACGCCGGCCTCGCGGGCGATCAGCGCCGTGGACAGCGTGTCGTGGGTCGGCACCGTCTCCAGGATCCGACGCGTCTCGGGCGCCAGGTCGTCCCCCGGCCGGGCCGGACCGGCCAACACCGGTGCGAGGTCGTCGCCGATCAGCCCCACCTCCTCGATCACCTCGGCCGCCCGGGTCACCAGCACCGATCCCGGCTCGCGCAGCAGCGCGTGCACCCCGGCCGAACTCGGCGAGCCGATCGGCCCCGGCACGCCCATCACCCGGCGCCCCAGCCGCGCCGCCCGACGCGCGCTGATCAGCGCACCGCTGCGCAGCGCCGCCTCGACCACCACGGTGCCCCTGGTCAGCGCGGCGATCACCCGGTTGCGCTCGACGAAGCGGTACCGGGTCGGGTGCGCGCCCGGCGGCAGCTCGGTGACCAGCGTGCCCTCCTCGGCGATCCGCGCGAGCAGCCGCTCGTGGCCGCGCGGATAGTTCACGTCGATCCCGCACGCGAGCACCGCGACGGTACGCCCGGCCACCACCAGCGCGCCCCGGTGCGCGGCGGCGTCCACGCCGTAGGCGCCGCCGGAGACCACCGTCCAGCCCGCCTCGGCCAGGTCGGCGGCCAGGGTCGCGGCCACGTGCGCGCCGTAGTCGGTGCACGCCCGCGCGCCCACGACCGCCACCGAGCGCAGCGCGGCGAGCCGCAGCGGTGCCGCGCCGCGGACCCACAGGCCCAGCGGCCGGGCGTCCCCGAGGTCGTCGAGCTGGCTGGGCCAGCCCGGATCGCCCGGAGCCACGAAGGCGCCGCCGAGCCCGGCGATCCGGGCCAGGTCCGCCCGCGGGTCGTGGCCGCCCAGCCGGACCCGGTAGCCCGCCGGATCCCGCCGGGCCAGCTCCACCGGCAGCGGTCCGGGCCCGCACAGGTCGCGCAGCAGCCGTGCGGCGCCGTGCACGCGCACCGCGCGGCCGAACGCCGCGTCACCCGGCTCCACCAGGCGGGTCAACGCGGCCCGGGCCACCCGCTCGTCCTCGCCGTCCGCCACGTCCGCGCCGACCGGGACCGCCTGGGCTGCCTGGGCTGCCTGGGCTGCCTCGGCTCGGGCCGCCCGGACCGCCGGGTCCGCGTCGCCCCACGGCAGCGGGTCCGGCCCGGTCACCGGGCGGGCCCGTCGTCGCCGGCCGAGTCGCCCCGGACGATCCCGGTCCGCAGCTCCAGCGCCGCGTCCACGTCGTCCCGGCCCGGCCGCTCGTGCCCGCGCAGGTCGGCGACGGTCCAGGCGACCCGCAGGACCCGATCCAGGCCCCGGGCGGTGAGCAGGCCGCGCTCCATGTCCCGGGCGGCCCGGTCCAGCGCGTCCGGCTCGATGCTCCAGCGGGTGCGCAGCTCGCGTCCGGGCACCTCGGCGTTGACCGCCCACCCGGTCCCGGCCAGCCGCCGCGCGGCCCGCTCCCGGGCCGCGAGCACCCGCGCGGCCACCACCTCGGACCGCTCCCCCGTCCCCTCCGGCGCGAACAGCTCGGCCCGGGAGACCGCGTCCACGGTCACCCGTACGTCGATCCGGTCCATCAGCGGCCCGGACAGCCGGGACAGGTACTTGTGCCGCATCAGCACCGAGCACGTGCAGTCCAGGCCGCGCCCGGAGAACCGCCCGCACGGGCACGGGTTGGCGGCCATCACCAGCAGGAACCGCGCCGGGAAGCACAACATCCCGCCGCTGCGCGCCACGGTGACCGTGCCGGACTCCAGCGGCTGGCGCAGCGCGTCCAACACCCGCCCGCTGAACTCCGGGCTCTCGTCCAGAAAGAGCACGCCGCGATGGGCCAGGGACACCGCGCCCGGGCGCGGCAGGCCGTTGCCGCCGCCCACGATGGCGGGCATCGTGGCGCTGTGGTGCGGCGCGCAGAACGGCGGCACGGTCACCAGCGGCAGGTCCGGGCGCAGGGTGCCGGCGATCGAGTGCACCGCGCTGACCTCGAGCGAGGCCGGACCATCCAGCGCGGGCAGGATCCCGGGCAGCCGTTCGGCCAGCATCGTCTTGCCCGCTCCCGGGCTGCCGAGCAGGAACAGGTGGTGTCCGCCCGCCGCGCACACCTCCAGGGCCCGGCGGGCCCGGCCCTGTCCGGCGACGTCGGCCAGGTCGGCCGGCTGCGCACCGGCCGGCGCGGGACCGGCGGCCAGGGTGCCGACCACGGCCAACGGGTCCGGGCCAAGGCCGATGTCGGCCACCGCCCGCTCCTCGACCGGCACCGGCTCGCCCCGCAGCAGCGCGAGCAGGTGCCGCAGCGAGGTCACCCCGCACACGGTGATCCCGGGCACCAATTCGGCCTCGCAGGCCACCACGGCGGGCACCACGACCCGCCCGCAGCCGGCCGCGGCGGCGGCCATCACCGCCGGCAGCACCCCGCGCACCGGCCGCAGGCGCCCGTCCAGGCCCAGTTCGCCGACCATCACCAGGTCCTCGATCGCGCGGGGGTCGAGCACGCCCGCCGCGGCCAGCACGGCGGCCGCGATCGGCAGGTCGAACCCGGAGCCGGTCTTGGGCACGGTCGCGGGCGACAGGCCCACCGTGAGCCGCCGCTGCGGCCACTCCTCACCGCTGTTGACGAGCGCGGCGCGGACCCGCTCCTTCGACTCCACCAGGGTCTTGTCGGGCAGGCCCACCAGCGTGAAGGTGGTCACCCCCGGCTCCAGGTCGGCCTGAACCTCCACCACCACGCCGTCCACACCGAGCAGGGTGACCGAGCGTGTGCGTGCGAAGCCCATGCTCAGCCCACCCCTCGGATGTGCTCGACCAGGGCCGCCCCGCGCTCGGCCGGGACCACCGCGACCAGGTCGATGCGCACCTCGCGCCCCGGCGGGCCGCCGAGCGGATGGGCGAGCAGCCAGCGCTCCGCGAGCACCCGCAGTCGCCGCGCCTTGACCGCGCCGACCGCCTCCAAGGGATGCTCGAAGCCGCCCGCGCGCCGGGTCTTGACCTCGCACACCACGAGCGTGGGCCCGTCCCGCGCGACGATGTCGATCTCGCCGTCACGACAGCGCCAGTTCCGGTCCAGGACG
Source organism: Embleya sp. NPDC050154 (assembly GCF_044460165.1). Taxonomy (NCBI): domain Bacteria; kingdom Bacillati; phylum Actinomycetota; class Actinomycetes; order Kitasatosporales; family Streptomycetaceae; genus Embleya; species Embleya sp. NPDC050154. The sequence continues at coordinate 90,587 of NZ_JBITJP010000029.1, read as the reverse complement.
GCCATCCCGGCCTCGGCCAGAAACCGGGCGGCGACCCGTTCGCCGTACCGCCCCACGGCGGTGTTCCGCGACTGCCGGCCCGGCGCACCCCGGCTCCGCGCGCCCCGGCCATCCGCGCCCGGATCTCCCGCACTCGGGGTCCCGGCGTCCGGGTGTCCCGCACCCCGGGGCTGTTCGCCCCGGTCCTCGCCGCCGGCCGCATCGGTCCGCACAACGACCACCTCCGGCCCCGACGGTGCCGGAACCGGAGGTGGTCGAGAGTCGTTCCGCGTCCGCCTGTGCACAACTCGGCCGCTGTGGACGCCGCCCTCGCGGGTGTGCGGGTTCGCTCAGTTGCCGAACCCTTCGTTGCCCGCGGGCATCTCGAACTCGCTCTTGGTCAGTTCCTCGACGTTGACGTCCTTGAAGGTAAGGACGCGGACATTCTTCACGAATCGCGCAGGTCGATACATGTCCCACACCCACGCGTCCGCCATGGACAACTCGAAGAAGACCTCCCCGTCGGCCGACCTCACGTGCAGTTCGTACTGGTTGGTGAGGTAGAAGCGCCTTTCCGTCTCGATGACGTACTTGAAGAGACCCACGACGTCGCGGTACTCGCGGTAGAGCTGCAGCTCCATCTCGGTCTCGTACTTTTCGAGATCTTCCGCACTCATGCGCGCCCCTCGCTCCTGCGCTTCGCTGACGTCTCCCATTGTGTACCGGCGACCCACGTGGCCACCGGCGCACCATGGCACAACCGTCCGGGAGCAGCCGTTCGGCCCGGATCCGCAGATCCCGGCCGCCCGGCGCGGCTCAGCCGTTCCAGCGCTCGAACGGCTCGTCGATCAATTCGCCGGCCAGGAAGGCGGGCAACAACTCGGGCAGTCGTCCCGGATAAAACCGTGCCGGAGCCGCCGCGATCTCGGCCGGCGTCCACCACACCGCCTCCTGGTACTCGGCCAATTCGTCGGCCGTCCAGAGCGACCGATCCTCGCAGACCTTCGGCGTACGCTCGGCGATCCGCACCAGCACCACGAACTCGTGCTGCACCCGCCGATGCCCCGGTCGCACCCAGGTCACACTCCGCCGCCAGGTGGGCGGGCCCACATCCGCGGGCGCGATCCGCAGGCCGGTCTCCTCCAGGATCTCCCGGACCGCCGCGTCCACGTAGCTCTCGCCGGGGTCCAGGCCGCCGCCCGGCAGGTCGTACCAGTGCTGCGGATCGGATTCGGGGACGTGGGTGCGAAAGAGCAGCACCCGATCGTCGGGGTCGAGCAGCACCACACGCACGGCGCGGCGTTCCAGGTCGGGAGCCAGGTCGGCGGGGTAGTCCGGAACCGGCTCGGGCACATCTCCGGGCCATGACACGGGTTGAGTCGTCATCCACGGATTGTGCCCCGAACGCGTACGGCCGGGTCGCCCGGGAGAAGGATTCCCGAGCGACCCGGCCGTGCGCGAGGGCCCACGCTCAGGTGGGCGGCGCTCCCGAGGGATCGCGCGTGCTCACCCGCGCGTCCGACGCGTCGTCCGCCCCGGCCCGACGGTGCCGCCGCCACAACACCAGCGGCACGGCCCCGATCAGCCCGGCCGCCATCGGCGTACCGCCGATCACGTCGAGCCCGAGACCGGGCTGATCGAACGTGCCCGGCACCCCGAGTCCGTGGATCCGGTTCAACGGCCACACCACGGTGAACGCGCGCCCGATCACCTGGTCCTTGTCGACCGTCCCGTTGCCCGGCTGGTCCATGTGATAGCGCGAGTCGGAGGAGTTGTCGCGGTTGTCGCCCATCAGCCAGATCCGGCCCTTGGGCACGGTCACGTCGAACACCTTCGTCGACGGGGCCACGCCCTTCTTGAGGTACGAGCTCTCGTCCAAGGGTTTGCCGTTGACCATCAGGCGGCCCTGCGCGTCACAACACTGCACGCGGTCGCCGCCGACTCCGATCACCCGCTTGATCAGGTCCTTCTCGTCCGCGGACGGCATCAGGCCGACCCAGGACATGCCCTTCTGCAGTCCGCGCACCACCGCGTTGTCGGACTGCTTCGGGGCCTCCTGGAGCCAATTGCCCGGGTCGTGGAAGACCACGACCTGACCGCGCTCGGGCTCCGCGCCGAACCACGGCGAGAACTTGTTCACCAGCACCCGGTCGCCGACCTTGATGGTGTTCTCCATCGACTCCGAGGGAATCGAGAACGCCTGGACCAGGAAGGTCTTGATGAGCAGCGCCAACACGATGGCGATCAGCAGCAGCAGCGGCAGTTCCCGCCAGAACGACCCCTTCTTCTTCCGCCGCTCGCCCGAGTCCGAGGCACCCTCGCCGTCGCCGGAATCCTGCGGCTCGTCCGATCCACCGGAGCCGCCGGGCCCGCCGGGACCGTCCGTGTCGGGCGGCGAACCGTCGCCCGGGCCGCCGCCGGGGGTGGGGGTCGGGCCCGCCGGCGGGAAGATCGGCGCCGCGTCGGGGGCGGCGCCGTTTGCTGGTCGTTTCACCAGATCGGGCGACTGCGTGGGCCCGTCCCCGCTCGTTGGTTGGGTCGGTGGCGCTCCGGGATCGTGCGGCGCGTCGGTCGGATGCCGCTCGTGCGGCTCCCGCCCACGATCGTCGTCTCCACCAGCGGATCGCGCTCCGATCACGACTTCCCCCACGGCGCCTCCTCGTACCCGTGCAGGCCGGACGGCACCCGGTCGGGGCTGTCCACCGGCTGCCCACAGCTCTGTCTTGATGATTTCCGACCCGTGCCGCGCACGTCGCCGGGTCGATGTCGACCCCAAGGGTCCGGCATGCGCCGGCGCGAGCGTACACGTCGGCGTAGCAGGACCAGCGGAACCGCACCCACCATTCCCATAACGACCGGGGTGGGCGGGAGAATCGCAACCGACAGGGCTTTGTTCCCGAACGTCTCCGGAACGGGCAGTCGATGCGCCCGACCGAACGGCCAGGCCACCACGAATGCCCGACCGACCACATCACCCTCCGGGATCGTGCCCTGATAGGGCCGATCCATATGTGCCCGCGAGTCGGCGGAATCACCGCGATGGTCGCCCATCACCCACAACCGACCCTTGGGCACGGTCACGCTGAACCTCTTCTCGGAGGGTGCGTTGCCCTTGTACAGGTAGGGCTCGTCCAGCGGGACGCCGTTGACGGTGATCCGACCGGAGGGGTCACAGCAGGCAACCGTGTCGCCGCCGACCCCGATCACCCGCTTGATCAGGTCCTGTTCGTCGTCCGAGGGGAGCATCCCCACGAACACCAGGCCCTGCTTGACCTGCTTGAGTCCCGGCGGCGGATCGTCCGAGTTCTTCTTGCCCAACCACCCGCCCGGGTCCCGGAAGACCACCACCTCGCCGCGTTCGGGAGTCCACCCGAACCACGGCGAGAACTTGTCCACCAGCACCCGGTCGCCGACGTTGATGGTGTGCTCCATCGAACCGGACGGAATGTAGAACGCCTGCACGAGGAACGTCTTGATGAGCAGCGCGAGCGCGAGCGCGATCACCGCCAGCATCGGCAACTCGCGCCACAGCGGCACCACCTTGTCCTTGCGCCGCGAACGCCTGCCGCGGCGGCGGCGCTTGGGCCTGCCCGTCTCCACCGACGGTGCCGCGGGTGCCGGGGGCCTCGCGGGCGCCACGGGTGCCGGTTCGGCCTCGCCGAGCACCACCGCGCCGGCCGACCCCGGGAGCGGGACGGCGGCGCCGGTGACGTCCCGGCCCGCGCTCGGCCCGGAGGGGCCGGCGGCGCGGGCGCCGCCCTTGGGTTTGCCGCGCTTACCCACGACGGTCGAAGTCCGACCGCTCGAACGTCTTCGGCCGGTCCGTGCCCTGGATCCGGCCGAACGGCCAGATGATCCACTGCGCGCGCCCGATCACCCGGCTCTCGGGCACCATGCCGCCGCCGGGCTCGCCGAGGTGATCGCGCGAGTCGGCCGAGTTGCTGCGGTGGTCGCCCATGACCCACAGCTTGCCCTTGGGCACCTCGGCTTCGAAGGGGAAGTCCGAGGGCTTGTCGCCCGGATGCAGGTAGTCGCCCTCGTCCAGCGGCACCCCGTTGACGGTGATCCGACCCTGCGCGTCGCAACACTTGACCACGTCGCCGCCGATCCCGATCACCCGCTTCACGAAGTCGTTGTCGTCCGGGTTCGTGAAGCCGAACACCCCGCCGAGCTTGCGCAGCGCGCCGGTCACCGGGTTGGGCTTGTCGGTGTCCTCGGGAGTGAACGAGCCGCGCCCGTCGAAGACGATCATGTCGCCGCGCCGGATGTCGCCGAACTCGTAGGCCAGCTTGTTGACCAGGACCCGGTCGCCGACCTGAAGGGTGTTCTCCATCGAACCGCTGGGGATCACAAACGGCTGGGCCACCCACGAGTTCACCGCGAGCACCACCACCATCGCGACCGCGACCAGCAGCGGCAGTTCGACCCACGCGGGCATCCGTCGCCGGCCCGGCGCGGGCGGCGCCTCCTCGTCCTCGTCCTCCGAGTCGGCATCGGCATCGGCATCGGCATCCGCGGACTCGTCCCGCTGCACCGCCGGATCGGCGTCGGAGTCGGCTTCCGCGACCGGATCCGCGCCGAGGTCGGCGGCCGCCGCGGGCTCCGGGTCCGCGGCCGGCACCCGAGTCGGCTCCGCGGGCGAATCCTTCGCCGGATGCGGGGAGTTGACCGCCTCCGCGACCGTGGCGACCGCCCCTTCGGGCCCGCTCCCGTCGCCGTCCGCGCTCCGTGCCCGATCCGAGACACGCGAAGGCCGCGCCTCCACGACCTCGGTGGACGAGGTACCGGCGGATTCCTCCGCCGTGGAGGCACGGCCTTTGCTCTGCTCTGCGTCGTCCATCACGAACGAGCCTAGCGTCCGGGTCGTCTCGACACGGTCGAGGCACCCCGGGTGGAACGTACGGGTCAGCGGCTCGGACGGTCCGTGCGCTTCTCCTTGATCTTCGCGGCCTTGCCGCGCAGGTCGCGCATGTAGTACAGCTTCGCGCGACGGACCGCGCCGCGGGTGACCAGCTCGATCTTCTCGATCACCGGGGTGTGCACCGGGAAGGTGCGCTCCACGCCGACGCCGTAGCTGACCTTGCGGACCGTGAAGGTCTCGCGGATGCCGTCACCCTGGCGACGCAGCACGAAGCCCTGGAAGACCTGGACGCGGGACTTGTTGCCTTCGATGACTCGCACGTGCACCTTGAGGGTGTCACCGGGACGGAAGTCCGGGACGTCGTCCCGCAGGGATGCGGCATCGATGTGGTCGAGCTTGTTCATCTCGCGTCGCTTTCTCGTGGGTGCCACAGGTCACCCACGGGTTTCGTGGTCACAGGTGTGGGGTCGCCGCTCCCGAGTGGCGCTCCCCCTGTGGCAGGGGTGCCGTCCGACTCCCGGGGAACCCGGTCCGGATCGGGACATGGCAACAGCGTCTCAGTCTGCCACAGGTGCCTCGGCCGGCTGAAACCGGCCGTCCCGCTCGACCCAGCCGAGCTCGGCGAGGGTGGCCCGGTCCTTCTTGTCCACCGCTCCCGGATCGATCCTGGCGATCAGGTCGGGCCGGTGTGCGGCGGTCCGGCGCAGCGCCTCGTCCCGCCGCCACCGGGCGATCGCGCCGTGGTTCCCGGACACCGTGATCGGCGGCACCTCGCGACCGCGCCACTGCGCGGGCTTGGTGTACACCGGCCCCTCGAGCAGGTTGGCCATCGCGCCGGGCGCGAACGAGTCGTCCCGGTGCGACTCGGCGTTGCCGAGCACGCCGGGCAGCAGTCGGGCCACCGCCTCGACCATGACCAGTACGGCGACCTCGCCGCCGGCGAGCACGTAGTCGCCGATGGACACCTCGTCCACCCGCATCCGGGTGGCCGCCTCGTCCAACACCCGCCGGTCGATGCCCTCGTACCGGGCGGGCGCGAACAACAGCCAGGGCTCGTCGGCCAATTCGACCGCGAGGTCCTGGGTGAACGGGCGCCCGGACGGGGTCGGCACGATCATCCGCGGCACGGCGGCGGCCTCGCCGCGGCCCTGCTCCAGCACCGCGTCCAGCGCGAGCCCCCACGGCTCGGGCTTCATCACCATGCCGGGGCCGCCGCCGTACGGGCTGTCGTCGACGGTCTTGTGCACGTCGAACGTCCAGTCCCGCAACTGGTGCAGGTGTACGTCGATGAGCCCCTTGGCGCACGCCTTGCCGACCAGGGAGACGTCCAGCGGCGCGAGGTACTCGGGGAAGATCGTGACGACGTCGATCCTCACGAGGGGTCCTGCCCCGACTCCGACGCGGCCCCCGGCTCCGGCTTCGGGCCGGGCGCCGGCTTCGCCGCGGCCCGGGCCGCCTTCGCCTCGGCCCGCTCGGAGGCCGTGAGTTTCCTCGGCTTGCTCTTCCTCGGCTTGCGCTCGCCCGGCTCGGCCTCGCCCGCCTCCGGGTCCGGCACCGCGAGCACCGCGTTCTCCGCGTCCAGCAGACCCGGCGGCGGGGTGATCACCGCGCGCTGGTTCTCCAGGTCGATCTCCGGGACGATCTGGTGCACGAACGGGATCATCACCTCGCGCCCGTCCGAGCGGCGGACCATGAGCAGGTCCTGCGACGGCAGGTGCACGACCTCGGTCAGCTCGCCCACCGCCTCGCCGTCGGCGGTGAACACGTCGAGTCCGACGAGCTGGTGGTCGTAGTACTCCTCGGGATCCTCGGGGAGTTCCTCGGGGTCGACCTCGGCGATCAGCAGGGTGTTGCGCAGCGCCTCGGCGTCGCTGCGGGTGGTCACGCCCTCGATGGTGAGCAGCAGCCGGCCGCTGTGCACCCGGCCGTCGGCGATGGTCAGCGGGCCGACCGAGGGAGGGTCCGTCATCAGCACCGCACCCGGCGCGAGCCGCAGTTCCGGCTCGTCGGTACGGACCTCGACGGTCACCTGGCCCTTGATGCCGTGTGCCTTGCCGATACGGCCGACCACAAGCTGCACCTGCGACTCCTCAATCTCTGCCCGATGGGACCGATGGGACCTCATGCCCGGGGCAGGAGGGGAAAACGCCGGGAAGGCGGAAATGCCAAGAAGCCGCCCGGCGGAGGATTCCGCCGGGCAGCTCCCGGTTGGACGTGATGTCCGGGTACGTCAGCGAACCTGGTCGACGTCGACGAGGTCGACGCGGACTCCTCGGCCGCCGAGCGCGGTCACGACGGTGCGCAGCGCACGCGCGGTGCGACCACCTCGACCGATGACCTTCCCGAGGTCTTCGGGATGTACCCGAACCTCGAGAATGCGGCCGCGGCGAAGATTACGCGCCCGTACCTTGACCTCGTCCGGATGCTCGACGATGCCCTTGACCAAATGTTCGAGGGCTTCCTCGAGCATGGTCAGCCCTCGTCAGCGGCGGTCTCGGCGGCGGCTTCGCCCTCGGCGGCCGGAGTCTCGGTCTCGGCGGCAGCCTCGACCTTCTTCTCCTTCTTGGCCTTCGGCGTGGTGGCGCCGTCCTTGGGCTCGTCCATCGCCTCACGGGCGGCGGCCTCGAAGAGCGACTTCTTGTCGGCCTTCTCCGCGGCGACGAGCAGCGGGGCCGGGGCCGGCAGACCCTTGTGCTTCTGCCAGTCGCCGGTGAGCTTGAGGATGTGCGCGACCGGCTCGGTCGGCTGCGCGCCGACACCCAGCCAGTAGAGCGCCCGCTCGGAGTCGACCTCGATGCGCGAGGGGTTCTCCATCGGGTGGTAGATACCGATCTCCTCGATCGCCCGACCGTCACGCTTGGTGCGGGCGTCGGCGACGACGATGCGGTAGTGGGGCGAACGGATCTTGCCCAGGCGCTTCAGCTTGATCTTGACTGCCACGAGAGTGGTGTCTCCTGCATCTTGACGTGGGTGAACAGCCGGCATTCACGTGGGGACATGAGGCTCGGCTGATCGTGGACACGGTAAGCATGCGGAGAGAGGGTCCGGCAATGCCCCGGGTACTCAGCTCGCCATTCTGCCAGACATCCCGGCCCCGACCAAAGCCGGGCACCGATTCGACCGGCCGAGGGCCGCGCGGCTTTTAGAATGCAAGCCGCATCGCCCTTCTCCCTCTTCTTCTAGTCGTTAGGTCGCCACGGTCTCATGCGTTGGTCCGAACTGTACGTACCCACCCTCCGCCAGGACCCCGCCGACGCCGACGCGGTCAGCCACCGTCTGCTCGTGCGCGCGGGGTACATCCGCCAGCTCATGGCCGGCCACTACTCGCTGCTGCCGCTCGCGGTGCGGGTGCGGGCGAAGGTGATCACGATCATCCGCGAGGAGATGAGCCGGATCGGCTCGCAGGAGATGGTCCTGCCGACCATGCACCCGGCCGAGATCTGGCAGAAGAGCGGGCGCTGGGAGGTCATGGGCGACGAGATGTTCCGGCTCAAGGACCGCAAGGGCTCGGACCTGGCGCTGGGCATGACGCACGAGGAGATCTTCACCACGCTCGCGCACGAGCTCAGCTCCTACCGCGACCTGCCGCAGACCTGGTACCAATTCCAGACCAAGTTCCGCGACGAGCCGCGACCCAAGAGCGGGCTGATCCGGGTGCGCGAGTTCACCATGAAGGACTCGTACAGCTTCGACCTGGACGCCGAGGGGCTGGACCGCTCGTTCGAGGCGCACCGGCAGGCGTACGTGCGGATCTTCCAGCGGCTGGGCATCCCGGCGATCGCGGTGCAGGCGTCCAGCGGCACCATGGGCGGCAGCGGCTCGACCGAGTTCATGTGCCCGTCGACGGCCGGCGAGGACCTCGTCGTGCACTGTCCGAACTGCGACTACGCGGCCAACGTCGAGAAGGCGACCTCGCGGCTCGCGGAGATCGAGGACGGTGCCGGGCTCGACGTGCCGGAGCGGTTCGACACCCCCGGCATCAAGACCATCGAGAACCTGACCAAGGCGCACGGCGTGCCGGCCGACCGGCAGATCAAGACGCTGGTCTACATGGTCGGCGGGCGGCTGACCCTGGCCCTGTTGCGCGGCGACCACGCGCTGGTCGAGCAGAAGCTGATCGACACCACCGGCTCCACCGACGTGCGCCCGGCCACCGCGGACGAGATCAAGGCCGCGCTCGGCGCGTACCCGGGCAGCCTGGGCGGGGTCGGCGTGAGCGACCTGCCGATCCTGGCCGACGAGGCGCTGCGCGGTCGTCGGGACATGGTGACCGGCGCCAACGTCGACAAGGTGCACGTGCGCGGCGTGGACGTCGAGCGGGACATCGCCGTGGGCACCTGGGCCGACCTGCGCGAGGTGGTGGCCGGCGAGCCGTGCCCCGCGTGCGGCACCGGCCTGGAGGTCGAGCAGACCGTCGAGATCGGCCACATCTTCAAGCTCGGCTACAAGTACACCGAGGCGCTGGGCGTGAACGTGCTGGGCGCGGACGGCGAGCGGGTCACCCCGATCATGGGCAGCTACGGCATCGGCGTCGAGCGGGCGATGGCCGCGGTCGTGGAGACGCACCACGACAAGAACGGCATCGTCTGGCCGGTCGCGGTGGCACCGTTCGAGGTCGCGGTCGCGCTCCTCGACGTGGACGACGAGAAGTCGCGCGTCACCGCCGAGGAGATCTACACCGAGTTGGTCCGGCAGCGGGTGGACACGATCCTGGACGACCGCGCCGAGCGTCCCGGGGTGAAGTTCAAGGACATCGAGCTGGTCGGTATCCCGTTCCGGGTCACCGTCGGCGCGCGCAGCCTGGCCGAGGGCAACGTGGAGATCGTCTCGCGCGCGAGCGGTGAGAAGGCGCTGGTCCCGGTCGCCGAGGCGGTCGAGTACGTCCGCAAGCTGGTCCTCGACGCGAGCTGACCCCGTTCCCGATCGTGCGAGCGCCCCCGCCGGGTCGACCGGCGGGGGCGCTCGCGCATGCGGGTGCCGCCTCGCGCGCGGATCTCATCGCGGTGCCGGAATGCCCCTGCCGACCGCGTGGGTCGGCCTCTCGTCGATCGGGATGGCCCAGCGGGCGATCTCCTCGACGTGCACCGTGTTGGTGCCGAACGTGCCCGGGGTGAGCGCGTAGGTGAGTTCGCCGATGTCCACCGCGCCGGCCACCGACACCGGACCGCCCGGGCAGGTGCCGGTGACCGCGAAGCTGGTCGGGCTCGCGGGGGCGTCCAGGACGTGCCCGGACCACATCGCGGTGCCCTCGTCGTCGATCTCCACGGCGTCCTCCACGACCTCGACGATCACGTCGGGGAACAGCCGCAGGGTGATCTGTCGAGGTGCCGGGGCGGTCACCCGACACAGGAAGTCGAAGTCCTTCGGCGACACGGCCATCGGCCCCTCGCGCAACACCCACGGTCGGGCCGGGTCCGGCCCGACCGCCGACTCGCCGAGCAGCGTCGCCCCGGCCGGCCACGCGCCGCTCGGCAACGCGATCGCGCAGAAACCCGCCATCAGGGCACCGAGCAACCGTCGAGAAGTAGTCATGCACCGATCAACGACCGACCCCGGCCGTCGTTATCGTCCGGCGCGGGCGGCCGTGCTCGTCGTTCCGCCGACCGCGCCGCGCGCCTCAGCCGATCCCGAGGCGGGCGCACTCCGCCGCGAGTTCGGCCGTGCACACCTCGCGCGGATCCACCGTGCCGGCCAGTAGGGGCAACATCTCCTTGAGGTTGGCCCGGGTCAGCGCGACCGGCGCGAGGGCCACCGTCGGCACCTGGGTCGTGCCGTTGTCGCGGGTGGCGTCCACGCGCGACAACGCTTCGCCCCGGCCCAGCGTGATCGCCATCTCGGCGGCGGCCTCGGCCTCCGGCCCGCCGGGCTTGAGCACCGAGACGGTCTGGGTGCCCGCGATGATCCGGCGCAGCGTGGCCGGGTCCGGATCCTGTCCGGTCAGCGGCACGGGTGCGGCGACACCGGCGGCGGTCAGGCCGCGGAGCACGCCCGCGGCCATCGTGTCGTCCACCGCGTAGACCCCGATCACCTGGGTCGGCCCGCCGAGCGCGGTCAGCGCGTCCGCGATCACCTGCTGGGCCCGGTTCCCGCCGGGGTCCTCGAGGTCGTACTCGCGCCCGATCGTCACCTCGCCGTCGAGTACGGCGTGTGCGCCACGCTTGATCTCGCTCCCGGCCCGGTCCCCCGCGCGACCGTTGAGCATCACGATCGAGCCGCGTCGCGGTCCGCCCGCCGCGCGCACCGCGTCGAGCAGCGCCTGCGCCTGGAGTCTGCCCACCTCTCGGAAGTCGAACGAGACGTGCCCGGCCACGGGACCCGCGGCCAGCTTGTCGAAGGCGACCACCGGAATGTCGTGTTCCCGGGCCCTGGTCACCGCCGACGCCGTGTCCTTGGGGTCCACCGGGCCCAGCACCAGCACCCGGACACCGGCCGAGATCATCGCGTCGATCTGCGCGCGCTGCACGTCCGGCCGCCGGCGGGCGTGCTCGAACCGCACCGAGCAGCGGGGGCACAGTTGCCGGATCCGCGCCTCGAACGCCGGTCGCACGCTCGCCTCGGCCCGATCGTCGGGCAGCAGCAGGCCGATCCGGAAGGCGGTGGGCGGGTTCGCGGTGCTCTGCGCGCCGCCGCCGAACCCGCGCCACACCAGCAGCCCGGCCGTCAACGCGACCGCGACGGCCACCGCGACCGCCACCGCGTAGCGCGGGCGGGTCGGTGGCAGTCGATGGCTTCCGCCCCGTGCCGCACCGAGCGCACGCGGAGCGCGCGGGGCGGCCGGCCCGGCCACGCCCGGCACCTCGCCCACCGCCTCGCCGAGCGCCTCGTTCGTCGCGTCCCGCGGCACCGCGTCCCGAGCCGGCTCGGCGCCGAGTCGGCTCGGCCCGAAGCCGACCGAGTCGCCGGTGTCCTCGACCGCCGGGCCGACGAGCCCCGCGCCCGCCGGGTCCGCGGTCGCCTCGGCCGCCGGGCCGGCCGTCTCCCGGCCCACCGAGTCGGCGAAGTCCTCGGCGGGCGGCGGATCCGGTGTGCCCTCGGCGTCCAGCGCGCGCCCCGCGATCCGCAGCAGCGCGTGCGCGAGCGGCGCCGGCAACCAGCCGCCCGGCAGGTCCTCGTCGGTCTCGGTCGGCACCAGCGCGCGGGCCCGGGCCGGCGTCGGTCGGCGGTTCGGATCCTTGTCCAGGCAGGCTTGCAACAGCGGCAGGAACGCCTCCGGGGCGTCCTCCAGATCCGGATCGCGGCCGGTCAGGTTGGCCAACAGGACCGGCCACGGCCCGGATCCGAACGGCAGTCGTCCGGTGGCCGCGTAGGCGAGCACCGCCCCGTAGGAGAAGACGTCGCTGGCCGGCCCGACATCGGCCCGCTCGAACTGCTCCGGCGACATGAACCCGAGCGTGCCGAGTGTGTGCCCGGTGCGGGTCAGCGCGGTCGCCCCGTCCAGCAGCGCGATGCCGAAGTCGATCACGATCGGGCCGTCGACCGCGAGCAGCACGTTGGCCGGCTTCAGGTCCCGGTGCACCAGGCCCACCGCGTGCATCGCGACCAGCGCGTCGGCCAGACCGCGGGCCACCGCGGCGAGCGTGTGCGCGGGCAGCGGGCCGAACGTGCCGACCGCCTCGCCGAGCGCCATCCCGGGGATGTACGCGGTGGCCAGCCACGGCACCTCGGCGTACGCGTCGGCGGCCACGACCGGTGCGGTGAACGCGCCCCGCACCCGGCCCGCGGCCTCCACCTCGCGGGCGAATCGCTGCCGGAACGCGTCCTCGTCGTCCAGGAGTTCGACCCGCACCCGCTTGACCGCCACGGTCCGCCCGGCGGGCCCCCGGCCGAGGTACACCTGTCCCATGCCGCCGCTCCCGAGCCGGCCGAGCAGTCGAAACGGTCCCACCCGACGCGGATCGTCGGTGCGTAATGCGTCCACTGGGGTTCCCCCGTCATCGACTCCGGCCGCCGATCCCACCCGACGGCCGCGGGCACGATCCCACGCACGCCACACCCCGCGTGCACGGCTGCACCCCATCGTTGCCGAACCCGACCCCGCCACGCAGGCACACCGCACGGATGAGGGCGCCCGCGTACTCGACGCGCATCGCGCGTACACCCGCGCGCCGAGAATCGGCCGGGTTCAGCGCAGCGTGAGCTCGGTGGGCTTCTTCGGTTGGGCCGGGTCGAAGAGGTCGAGCAGGGCGGCCGCCCGCTCGGGCGTGCCGGTGGTGGTCGTGGCGTCCCCGCCGGCCAGCGCGCCGCGCAGGTCGGTGCGACCCAGGTGCAGGGACTCCACGGTCTCGCGCGGGAGTTCGAGGACCACGTCGGCGTCCGCCGGGATCTCGCGCAGGAAGCGGGCGACGCCCCGGTGGATGTGCAGCGCGACCGCCTCCTCGCCGTGCACGCCGCCGCGGACCCGCCAGCCCAGCACGGCGTCCACCTCCAGCGCCTCCTCGGCCCGCAGCCGGGTCGTGTACAACTCGATCAGCCACGCCGCCGGGATCCGGGCGACCAGGTCCCGGGGCGCGAAGATCGCCGCGAAGTTGATCAGCGGCAGGATCGGCTGGATCCGGTCCTCCAGTTCGTCCGCGCTGGTCAGGTACCAGTTCCGCCAGTTGACGTTGAGCTGCGCGTAGCCCAGCCGGCGAAACGCGGCGGCCTTGACCGAGCGCGCGTCCGCGTCCTCGCGGTCGATCCGGGTCAGGTGCGTGGCCAACTCGGCCGCCCACTGGTACTCGCCCGCCGTGTACGCCTGCCCCGCCGCCGCCAGCACCCGCTCCCTTCCGCCCATCAACTCCACCGTCCGGCGCGCGTATTCCGCCCGGGGCAGCGGATCCAGGTCCACCGGGTCGCCGCCGAACCAGCCCAGATAGCCGAAGAAGATCTGCCGCACGGTGTGCTTGACCGTGCCGTAGTACTCCCGCGCGTACGGCGCGTACGAGGCCAGGTGCTCGGGCAGTTCGACGGTCTCGGCCAACTCGTCCGGGGTCAGCCCCTCGTTCATCCGGCGCACGGTCTGGTCGTGGATGTACTGGATGCAGTCCCGCTCCACGCCCAGCACCTCGGCGACCTTCGCCGCGCCGGACACCGGCTGCCCGTGGCTGGGGATCAGGTGCGCGGCCCGGTGGGCGCGCAGCGCGTCGATGCTGCGCACCCACTGCATCGGGTCGCGGTAGCGGCAACCGCGCAGGGTGTGGATGTTCGGCAGGGTCGGCCCCTGGATGGTGTCTCCGCACAGCAGGACGTCGCTGTCCGGGAGGTACACGCTGATCGCGTCGTCGGTCTCGCCGGGGTTGTGGAACAACCGCAGCCGCACGCCCGCGACCTCGGTCTCCAACTCGTCTCCCACCAGCACCGTGGGCATCACGAACGACGGTGTGCCGACCCCCGCGTGCGGGCCGACGGCGTCGTTGACGCCCTCGGTGTCCGAGGGGCCGAGCAGATTGCCCAGCGAGTACACCGAGCGCAGGCCCATGATGTGCAGCGCGGGTCCGGACTGGTCGGTCAGCGCGGCCAGGAAGGTCCGGTGCGCGTACACGTCCACGTCCGGCGTCGCGGCCCAGTGGCTCAGCCCGTTGACGTGATCGGGGTGGTGGTGGGTGACCACCACGGCCCGGACCGGAGCCCGCGGATCGTCCAGGTGCGGGCGTACCTCCGCCTCGATCACCGCGGCCAGGTCCGCGCCGCTGCCGGTGTCGACCACCACCAGGCCGTCGGGGCCCTCGATCACCGTCGCGTTGGCCGAGGACCAGCCCACGGCGACGTGCACATGCTCGGCCACGGTGTACACGCGCTTGGCGAAGTGCGCGGTGTGGGCGGCGAGTTCGGGATGAACGGCAGGCTCGACCTCGTACGTCATGGCCGGGCAGCCTGCCACGTCCGGCCCTACGAGGGAAGAATGGTCTTCTCCGCCCCGGGCCATTCCTCCGCGGTCAGCGCGAACCGTTCGTGGTCGCGCCACGCGTCGTTGAGAAAGAGCATGCGCGGCGTGAAGCCCTCGTAGCGAAAGCCCATCCGCCGCGCCAGCGCGATCGAATTCTCGTTCCCCGGCTGCACGTTGATCTCCAACCGGTGCAGCCCGAAGCCGTCCGCGGCGAACACCCGATCGATCACCAGGGCGAGCGCCTCGGTCATCCGCCCGGTGCCCGCGTACGGCGTGTAGGCGTCGTAGCCGAGCGAGGCGTTGCAAAACCGCGAGCGCACGATGTTCGACACGTTGATCCGGCCGGCGAGCGCCCGGTCGGCGATGTCCACCGCGAGGAAGGTGCGGAAGGTGTCGCTCTGCCGGCGGATCAGGTCCGGCAGGTCGTCCGGGTCGGACGGGTTCCAGCGCGCGATGTGCTCGGAGCGGCGGATCGCCTCGGCGGACGCCGCCGCGTCCGACACCCGCGGCGCCCGGATGCCCACCCGGCAGCCGGGCACGGTGTACAACTCCGGCGTCCCGACCATCCACATCCTCTTCTCGTCCTCGCCGACCGTTTCCCCGGAGGGCACCCCCGGGGCACGGTCGGCCCGCGTCGCCTCCGAGCCTACTTCTGGCCCGGAGGAAGGAAGTTCTTGAACTCCTCGGGCAGTTCGAAGTCGGCCGCGCCGCCCGCGCCGCCGGCCGGCAGACCGAACGGGTTCGCCGCGCGCTCCTCGCGCCGGGCCGCCTCGGCCGCCGCCTCCTGCTTGCGCTTCATCGGGTTGCCCGACTGGCGCTTGCCCTTGGCCTGCTTGGGCGCCTTGCCCTTCTTCTTGCCGGCGCCCCCGCCCATGCCCGGCATCCCGGGCATGCCCGGCATGCCGCCGCCCTTGGCCATCTGGCCCATCATCTTGCGGGCCTCGACGAACCGCTCGATCAGGTTGTTGACCGCGTTGACCTCGGTACCGGCACCCTTGGCGATCCGGGCCCGACGCGAGCCGTTGAGGATCTTCACGTCGGCCCGCTCGGCCGGCGTCATCGACTTGATGATCGCCGCGACCCGGTCCAGGTCGCGGTCGTCGATGTTGTCGATCTGGTCCTTCATCGCGCCCATGCCGGGCAGCATGCCGAGCAGCTTGGAGATCGAGCCGAGCTTCTTGACCTGCTCCATCTGCTGGAGGAAGTCCTCCAGCGTGAAGTTGTTGCCGCCGCCGTGCAGCTTCTCGGCGGCCTTGAGCGCGAGGTCCTGGTCGTACTTGGCCTCGGCCATCTCGATCAGGCTGAGCATGTCGCCCATGCCCAGGATGCGCGAGGCCATCCGGTCCGGGTGGAAGGCGTCGAACTCGTCGAGCTTCTCGCCGCTGGAGGCGAACATGATCTGCCGGCCGGTCACCGACGCGACCGACAGGGCCGCGCCACCGCGCGCGTCGCCGTCGAGCTTGGAGAGCACCACGCCGTCGAAGCCGACGCCGTCGAGGAAGGCCTGCGCGGTGACCACCGCGTCCTGGCCGATCATCGCGTCGACGACGAACAGGATCTCGTCCGGCTTGACCGCGTCCCGGATGTCCGCGGCCTGCCGCATCATCTCGGCGTCGATACCCAGGCGACCGGCGGTGTCGACCACGACCACGTCGTACTGCTTGGTCTTGGCGAACTCGATCGAGTCGCGGGCGACCTCGACCGGGTCGCCGACGCCGTTGCCGGGCTCGGGCGCGTAGACCGCGACACCGGCCCGCTGGGCGACCACGGAGAGCTGGTTGACCGCGTTCGGGCGCTGCAGGTCGCAGGCCACCAGGAGCGGCTGGTGCTTCTGCTCCTTGAGCCACTTGCCGAGCTTGCCCGCCAGGGTGGTCTTGCCCGCGCCCTGGAGGCCGGCGAGCATGATCACCGTGGGGCCGGTCTTGGCGAAGCGCAGTCGCCGGGTCTCGCCGCCGAGGATCCCGACGAGCTCCTCGTTGACGATCTTGACGATCTGCTGGGCCGGGTTGAGCGCACCCGACACCTCGGCGCCCCGGGCGCGCTCCTTGACGCGTCCGATGAACTCGCGGACCACCGGGAGGGCCACGTCGGCCTCGAGGAGGGCGACGCGGATCTCGCGCGCGGTGGCGTCGATGTCGGCTTCGGAGAGCCGCCCCTTGCCGCGAAGGTTCTTGAAGGTCGCTGCGAGGCGGTCGGAGAGAGTGTCGAACACGTCGGCAGAGGTCCTTCGTCAGATACGGGTGGTGTCGGGCCCAGCCTAACCGCCCGCCGAGCGGTCGTGGCGGGGGCACGCGCCCCGGCTTGGCCCGCCGGCCCCGGATGCGGCGCCCCGCGCCGCCTCGCCGCTCACCCGGCCAACGCCTTCTCCAACGTCCTGGCCAGGCTTCGGGCCTCGCCGGCGGACAGCGGCCGGCCGTTCGGGGCGACGACGTAGAAGGCGTCCACGGCTTCCGCGCCGTGGGTGCCCACCCGGGCCTGACGCACACTCACCCGGGCGTCGGCGAGCGCCTTGCCGATCCGGTGCAGCAGTCCGGGGCTGTCGTGCGCGCGCACCTCCAGGACGGTCGCGCTCTCGGACGCGTCCGCGATCACCTCCACCCGGGCGGGCGCCCGGGTGGTGCCGCGCCGAGGCGGGTACGCCGCCTCGCGCTTGGCCAGCCGGGCGGCCACGTCCAAGCCGCCGGCCAGGGCCTTGCGCACGTCCTCGCGCAGCGCGGCCGGGTCGGGCAGCCGGCCGAACTCGGTCTCCACCGTCCACACCGTGATGCCCAGCTCGTCGACCACGTCGATCGCGGCCGAGCGCACGGTGAGCCGGTGCAGGGCCAGCACGCCGGCGGCGAGCGCCATCAGGCCGACCCGGTCGGCCGCCGCGATGGTCACCTCCGCGCCGAAGGGCAGCGGTTCCAGGCGAACCACCGGGAGTTCGCCCGGTACATCGGCGGTGACGCTCCGCTCGGGCACCGCCGGGGCCGGTCGGCCGGCGAACACCGCCCTGGTCCGGGCGACGAGGTCCCGGACCAGGGCGTCCCGCCACTCGCTCCACGCGGCGGGTCCGGTGGCGGCGGCGTCGGCCTCGGTGAGCGCGTGGAGCAGTTCGAGGGTTTCCACGCCGCCCACCGCCTCGGCGAACGCCGCCACCGTGGTCGGATCGTCCAGGTCGCGCCGGGTCGCGGTGTCCACCAGCAGCAGGTGGTGGCGCACCAGGGTGCCCAGTACGTCCACGTCGTCCTTGGCGAAGCCCATCCGCGCGGCCGCCTCCCGCGCGATCACCTCGCCGCTCACGCTGTGGTCGCCCGGCCAGCCCTTGCCGATGTCGTGCAGCAGCGCGGCCACCAGCAGCAGGTCGGGCCGGGCCACCCGCCGGGTGTGCGCGGCGGCCTCGACCGCGGTCTCGATCAGGTGCCGGTCGACGGTGAAGCGGTGCACCGCGTTGCGCTGCGGGCGACAGCGCACCCGTTCCCAGTCCGGCAGCAATCGGGTGATCAGCCGCTTGGACTCCAGCGCCTCCCAGACCGGCAACACGTCGCGCCCGGCGCCGAGCAGCGCCACGAACGCCTCACGCGCGGCGGGCGGCCACGGATCGGCCAGCGGCGGGCACTCCAGCTCCAGCCGGTCCACGGTGTGCCGGGACAGCGGCAGGCCGGCCTGCGCGGCGGCCCCGGCGGCGCGCAGCAGCAGCACCGGGTCCCGGGCCGGCTGCGCGGCCTGGGCCAGCACCGCCTCGCCGGCGTACTCGACCACGCCCTCGGCCAGTGGCGTACGCGCGGACACCCCGGCCCGGGCCCGGCGCAACCGACGCACCCCCGAGCCGGCCTCGCGCGCCGCGAGCACCCGGGAGACCTCGCGCCAGGTCACGTCGCCCGCGTAGGTCAGCGCCCGCGCCGCCTCGGAGACCCGGCGCAGCAGGGTGTCCGCGTCCAGCAGCCCCAGCCGCCGGGCGACCGCGTCCTGCTCCTGGAGCAGCAGCCGGTCCGAGCCGCGTCCGGTGACCAGGTGCAGCGCGTCCCGCACGTCCAGGAGCGTGGCCCGCGCGGTGTCCACCTCCTCGTGCGGCGCGTCCGCGATCCACGAGGCCGAGATCGCCCGCAGCGCGGTGGCGTCGCGCAGGCCGCCCCGGGCCTCCTTGAGGTCGGGTTCGAGCAGGAAGGCGACCTCGCCGTGCCGCTCCGCGCGTTCTCGGCAGGCCGCGAGCAGTTCGGGCAGCCGCTTGACCGCGGCCGCGCGCCACGCGGTGAACATCGAGGTGCGCAGCGCGGCGGTCAGGTCGGCGTCGCCCGCGATGTGCCGGATGTCGAGCAGGCCGGTCTGCACCCGCAGGTCCTCGGCGGCGGCCCGGCGGGCCTCGTCGGGGGTGCGCACCGAGTGGTCCAGCGCGATGCCGGCGTCCCACACCGGGTACCAGATCGCGTCGGCGAGTTCGCCGACCCCGCGCCGGCCCTCGTGCAGCAGCACCACGTCCAGGTCGCTGCCGGGGGACAACTCGCGCCGGCCGTAGCCGCCGACCGCGACCAGCGAGACGCCCTGTGCGGGCGCGCCCGCGCCGGTGAACAGCTCGGTCAGCCAGCGATCCGACAGCGCGCCCAGCGCCTGTCGGCGGGCCGCCCCGGTGGGGCCGGCGGGATCGGCCAGGAGGTCGTCCCTGGCCCGGGTGTAGCGCGAAGTGGGGGTCGGTTGCATGGGGCCTGCTCCCTCGTTCACACGCGCCGGCCGAAGTGTGCCGCGACGTGGGTCGGGGCAAGGTGGCCGAGCACCGCGAGCGGTCGACGCGAAGGCCGATGGCCGGACCCGTCCCCGAAGACTCGCTTCGGGGCGGGACCGGCCATCGGGGGTCCTACAGGGCTTCCGGGCCGCGTTCGCCGGTACGCACCCTGACCACACTGTCCACCGGGACGATCCAGGCCTTGCCGTCCCCGATCTTGCCGGTGCGCGCGGCCTTGACCAGCACGTCCAGCAGTTCCTCGGCGTCCTCGTCGTCCGCGACGACCTCGATCCGGACCTTGGGCACGAGGTCGACCTGGTACTCGGCGCCTCGGTAGACCTCGGTGTGGCCGCGCTGCCGGCCGTAGCCGCTCGCCTCGGTCACGGTGAGGCCGTGCACGCCGAACGCCTGGAGGGCGTTCTTGACGTCGTCGAGCCGGTGCGGCTTGATCACCGCCGTGATGAGCTTCACGCATCCACCTTCGTGTCGGCGGGCGCCGCGGCGCCCGCGCCCGTAGAGGTGCCGATGCCCGCCGACGGTCGGGTGGAACCGCCGAGTGCGGCGAAGTCGTACCCGGTCTCGGCGTGCTCGACCCGGTCGATGCCGGCCACCTCGTCGTCCTCGGACACCCGGAAGCCGATGGTCTTGTGAATGACCGTGCCCAGGATGAAGGTGACGACGAAGGAGTAGGCGAGGACGGCACCGACGCCGATCAGCTGCTTGCCCAGCTGGTCGAAGCCCCCACCGTAGAACAGGCCCTCGACATCGTTTTGGATGTGGCCGGTGGCCAGGAAGCCGGGGGCGAGCGAGCCTATGATGCCGCCGACCAGGTGCACGCCGACCACGTCGAGCGAATCGTCGTAGCCCAGCTTGTACTTCAGGCCCACCGCCCAGGCGCAGACCGCGCCCGCGACCAGACCCAGCGCGATCGAACCGAGCGGGCTGAGCGCACCGCACGCGGGGGTGATCGCGACCAGGCCGGCCACCGCGCCGGACGCGGCGCCCAGGGTGGTCAGGTGTCCGTCGCGGATCTTCTCCAGGAACAGCCAGCCGAGCATGGCCGCGGCGGTGGCGATCTGGGTGTTGATCAGCGCCCGGCCGGTGACGCCGTCCGCGGCGAGCCAGGAGCCGGCGTTGAAGCCGAACCAGCCGAACCACAGGAGGCCGGCGCCGATCATCACCAGCGGCAGGTTGTGCGGGCGCATCGGGTCACGCTTGAAGCCGACCCGCTTGCCGATCACCAGGACCAGGGCCAGTGCGGCGATACCGGCGTTGATGTGCACCGCCGTACCGCCGGCGAAGTCGATCACGCCCTTCTCGAACAGCCAGCCGTCCGCGGCCCAGACCCAGTGCGCGATGGGGAAGTAGACCAGGGTGACCCAGAACGCCACGAACACGGCCCAGGCGGTGAACTTGGTGCGGTCCGCGACTGCGCCGCTGATCAGCGCCGGGGTGATGATCGCAAACATCAACTGGAAGGCCGCGAACACCGTCACCGGGATCGTGTAGCCGTCCCACAACTCCGCGACCCCGATGTCGCGCATGCCGTACCAGTCGAGGTTGCCGACCAACCCGCCGAAGGCGTCCGTACTGAACGTCATCGAAAACCCGTAGAGCACCCACAGCACCGTCACGACAGCCAGGCAGATGAAGCTCATCATCAGCATGTTCAGGACGCTCTTCACGCGGACCATGCCGCCGTAGAAGAACGCCAGCCCGGGCGTCATGAGCATGACCAGTGCGGCGCTCAGGAGTACGAATGCGGTGTTACCCGTGTCCATACTCTGCCTCTCTTCTCCGTGGCCCCGGCCGACCTCCGGGAGCTCATGGGAAGGAGCTTCGGGGTGTGAGGTTTCACGCCGTGGCGCGACGTGTTTCGCCGACGTGACGCTTGGCGCACATGTGTTTCCGGCGGATGAACGTCCGCTCACGCGCCGAGCCGGCCGGATCGCGCCGCTCGCGCGGAGCTACGGGTGGCACGGCCCGGGCGGCTCGGGGTCGCGCGCGCGACGCGTGTGTGGGTGTCCGGCGGATGAGCGGCGGGCGACCCACACACAGCCCGTCGACGACATCTGACGCACCGTCAGTTAGTTGGCCTCCGCACCTTATTCGCGCAGGTCGACACGTGCGGACGGAGGGCAACCCTCCGGTTCGGGACCGACGTTTTCGACCCGCTAACGGTTGCCGTGAATCCATTGACATTGATCGCGCCCACTGCCGTAATTAATCACCGCGCTTAACTGACGACCCGTCAAGGCACGTGTCACCACAGGTGAACGGCCCTGTCCGGGATTCGGCGGTTTCGCGCGAACGCACCACCGCACGGAATGTTCAACAGACCTCGTCAACCGACCAGACCAGCGAGAGGGGGTGACACCGTCGTGTTGCGCCTGCTCGGTCGCAAGTTGCTGGCCCTGATTCCGGTGCTGTTCCTGGTCACGTTCGCGACCACGGCCCTGCCCGACCTGGTGGACGGCTCACCGGTCGCCCAGATGCTCGGCCCCGGCTCCACACCGCAGGACCTCAAGGACCTGGAGCACGAGTTCGGGTACGACAAGTCGCTGCCCGTCCGATACGTGACCTGGGTGGGCAACGCGCTCACCGGCGACCTCGGGGAGTCCCTGAAGACCCGGACCTCCGTCATGGACGGCATCAGCGAGCGGTTCCCGGTGACCCTGGAACTCGCCGTCTTCGCCCTGCTCATGGCCCTGATCGTGGCCGTGCCGCTGGGCGTGTGGACGGCCGCGAAGGCGGGCGGTCGCGTCGACCGCGTGATCGGCGGGCTCTCCTCGGGCCTGCTGTCGATCCCCACCTTCGTCAGCGTGTTCATCCTCGTCTACTTCTTCGCGAACCCGAACATGATGCTCGCGTTCAAGCCGACGGGCTGGGAGTACATCTCGGTCGACTTCGCCAAGAACATCGAGTTCGCGTTCCTGCCCGCCCTTGCCCTGGCACTCGCGGAGATCCCGCAGTTCCAACGCCTGTTGCGCAGCGACATGCTCGCCACGCTCCAGGAGGACTTCATCCTGACCGCGCGGTCCAAGGGTCTGTCCACGCCGTACGTGCTCTTCCGGCACGCGCTGCGACCCTCGTCCTTCTCGCTGCTGACCGTCTCCGGCCTGACCCTGGGTCGATTGATCGGCGGTACGGTCATCGTCGAGTCCTACTTCGCCATCCCCGGCTTGGGACAGGGCATGTACCAGGCGATCAACGGCAAGGACATCCCCGTCGTGCAGGGCACGGTCGTGGTGATCGCGATCATCTACGTGCTGCTCAACACGCTCGTGGACATCGGCTACTCCCTCATCGACCCGAGAGTGAGGGCCCGATGAGCACACTCGAAACCGCGCCCGAGCCCGCCCTGGGCGCCGCCGAACCCACCGGACTGCGCCCCTCGCAGGTCAAGCGGGCCAAGAGCGGCAAGGCCCGCAAGCGCCCCAGCATCCTGCTCTGGTTCGCCATCGCGTGGATGAGCATCGTGCTGCTCGGCGCGCTGCTGAGCCTGATCGCCCCCGGCGTCTTCCCGCACGAGTACGGCAAGGCGTTCGGCGAGGCGAAGCAGAAGCCCTTCGCGGCCTGGCCGGAGTTCCTCGGCACCGACGGCCTCGGCCGCAGCCACCTGACCCGGCTCGCCTTCGGCGCACGCGTGTCGATGATCGTCGCGCTGGTGTCGGTCGTGGTCGGCGTGGTGATCGGCGGCCTGCTCGGTCTGGTCGCGGCCTACTTCCGCGGCGTCACCGAGATGATCATCGACCTGTGCTCCGACGCGCTGCTCGCCTTTCCGCCGCTGATCCTGCTGCTCGCGCTGTCCTCGGTGTACGAGCCGTCGCAGACCAGCATCACCGCCGGTCTCGCCGTGTTGACCATCCCCGGCTTCACCCGGCTGACCAAGGCGAGCGCGATCGCCCAGTCCAACCGCGAGTACGTCACGGTGGCCAAGGCGATGGGAGCGGGTCCGGGTCGGATCATCTTCAAGGAACTGTTGCCCAACACGTTCCCGGCGGTGATGTCGTACTCGGTGATCGTGATGGCGGTGCTGATCGTCGCGGAGGGCTCGCTGTCCTTCCTCGGCCTGAGCATCCCGCCGCCGATGCCCAGTTGGGGCGGCATGATCAACGCCGCCAAGGACGACCTCTCGCTGTATCCGTCCCAGGTGTTCGTGCCGTGCGGCGTGCTCTTCCTGACCGTCTTCTCGCTCAACGTCATCGGCGACCGGCTGCGCGCGAAGTTCGACGTCCGCGACACCAAGCTGTAGCCGAGGGATCGGCGCCGGCCCTCGCCCCGAGGGCCGCCGTCGATCCCGTTCTTCGACCCCCTCACACAGACGGGACCGCTCTCATGGACGGGATCCAACAGCCGCGCGGCGCGAAGGTGGCGTGGTGACCATGGCGGAGCCGAAGACGACCGGCTCGCCCACGCCGGACGCACCACTGCTGCGGGCCACCGACCTGCGGGTCCACCTGGACACCCCGCGCGGGTTGCTCAAGGCGGTGGACGGGGTCTCCTTCAGCATCGAACGCGGCGAGACGCTCGGCCTGGTCGGCGAGTCCGGCTCGGGCAAGTCGATGCTGGTGCGCTCGCTGATGGGCATCTGCCCCTCGATCGCCGACATCCACGGCAGCGTGCGCCTGGACGGCCGCGAACTGGTCGGCGTACCGCGCAAGGAGGCCCGCACTATCTGGGGCAACCGGATCGCGATGGTCTTCCAGGACCCGATGACCTCGCTCAACCCGGTGCTGCGGATCGACCGCCAGCTCACCGAATCGATGCGGCTGCACCTGGGCATGGGCAAGAAGGAGGCCGGCGAGCGCGCGATCGAACTGCTCACGCTGGTCGGCATCCCCGAGCCGGTCAAGCGCGCCCGGCAGTATCCGCACCAGCTCTCCGGCGGTATGCGCCAGCGGGTGACCATCGCGATGGCGCTCGCGTGCGACCCCGACGTGCTGATCGCGGACGAGGCGACCACCGCGCTGGACGTGACCGTGCAGCGGCAGATCCTCGACCTGCTCCAGGAGATCCAGGCCGAACGCGGCATGGGCATGATCCTGGTCAGCCACGACCTGGGCGTGGTGGCCGGGCGGACCGACCAGATCGCCGTGATGTACGCCGGCCGCATGGTCGAACACTCGCCCACCGCCGACCTGTTCGCCCACCGCCGGCACCGCTACACCGAGGCCCTGCTGGGCGCCGTGCCGCGCCTGGACGTGCCCCGCGAGCAGCGCCCGCGGGCGATCCCGGGCGCGCCGCCCGACCTGGTCACGCTCAAGTCCGGCTGCGCGTTCGCGGCCCGGTGCACGGCGGCGGACGACCTGTGTCGGACCGAGCGGCCGGAGTTGGGCGACGAACTGGGCACGCACCGGTTCGCCTGCCACCACCCCGTCGGCGAGGACGTCGCCGTCGCCGCGGACGACGCGACCGGGCCGCCGTCCCTGATCAAGGAGACCTCCGCATGACCGCCGACGGCACCGCGCCGGGCGCGCTCGCCCTGGACACCAAGCCCGCCGCCGAGCCCGCGACCGGCACCGACCCGCTGCTCACGGTCACCGACCTGGTCCAGCGCTTCCGGGTGCCCGGCGGGATGATGAACGCCGTCGCGGGCGTGAGCTTCGAACTCGGGCGCGGCCGTACGCTCGGTCTGGTCGGTGAGTCCGGCTGCGGCAAGTCCACGCTGGCCCGGGCCATCCTGCAGTTGACCAAGCCGTCCGAGGGCTCGGTCCGGTTCGACGGGCAGGAACTGACCACGCTGCCCAAGGCCGGCCTGCGCACCATGCGCCGGCGGATCCAGATGGTGTTCCAGGACCCCATCTCGGCGCTGAACCCGCGTCGCAAGATTTTCGACATCGTCGCCGAGGGGCTGGTCATCTCCGGCCTGTCCGCCGAGGAGATCCGCCCGCGGGTGGAGGCGGTGCTGCGCCAGGTGGGCCTGGACCCGGAACTGGTCGCCGATCGGCGTCCGCATCAGTTCTCCGGCGGACAGTGCCAGCGGATCGCCATCGCCCGGGCCATGGTGGTCGACCCCGACCTGTTGATCTGCGACGAGCCGGTGGCGTCCCTGGACGTGTCGGTGCAGGCGCAGGTGCTGGACCTGCTCGACGAGATGAAGACCCGCACCGGCGTGTCGATGATCTTCGTCGCGCACGACCTCGCGGTGGTGCGCAACATCAGCGACGACGTCGCGGTGATGTACCTGGGCACCATCGCCGAGACCGGCGACACCGCGGCGATCTACGACTCGCCCGCGCACCCCTACACGCGCGCCCTGCTCGACGCGGTGCCCGCGCCCGACCCCGCGGCGGCGCCGGCCGGTCCCGCGCTCAAGGGCGAGATCCCCTCGCCGATGAACCCGCCCAGCGGCTGCCGGTTCCGGACCCGCTGCCCGATCGCGCGCGACGAGTGCGCGGCGCACGTACCGATGCTGCGCGAGATCGCGCCGGGGCACCGGGTCGCGTGTCACTTCCCGCTGGTGGGCGAGGCGGCCGTGTTCGACCGCGCCGTCTCGGCCGCGGAGCCCGACCCCGAGGCCGAGGCACGTTCCGAGGCACCGGCAGAGGCCGCGTCGAAGGCCGAGGTCACGTCGAAGTCCGGGAGCGAGGTCGAGCCGGCGCCCGAGACGAAGACCGGGACCGAGGCCGCGTCGAAGTCCGAGCCGGTCACCGAGGCCGCGGTCGAATCCGACCCGGAGGCGGAGGCAGCGGCGGAGCCGGCGGCCGACGCCGGGGCCAAGCCCACGACCAAGGCCGAGGCGACCGAGCGGGACTGAGCACCGACACCCGACGCGGTACGGCCGACCCGGCCGTACCGCGTCGCTGTCCGTACATGGGCGTGTCCGGGCCGAACGATCGGGGGCCGAATCGGGCATCCCGTCGACGATGCGACACGTGTCGACCTATAGCCTCACGGCGCTGACCGCGCTGACCGCGCGGCAGCCGGCCTTCGGCCGGCCTGCTCCATGCTTGAGGACGTTTCCAGTGGCACACGCACGAACCTTCGCCCTTCGGGCACGCCGTCGCACCGCCGCCGTGATCGCGGCGATCGGCCTCCTGGCCGCAGCCGGCTGTGGTGCCGAGTCCGGTGAGATCCCCAGCGCGGCGGGCACGCCCAAGGCCGGCGGCTCGCTGGACGTCCTGGCCACCGCCGACGCCCGCAGCCTCGACCCCTTCCTGCCCTCGTACGCCGCGCAGGCGGACGGAAACCGGATGGCGGCGCTGTACGACAGCCTGGTCTGGACGAACCCGGTCACCGGCTCGGTGCAGCCGCAGCTCGCCGAGAGCCTGGCCCCGGTGGAGGGCGGCGGCAACAAGATCTGGAGCCTGCGGATCCGGCCCAACCTCAGGTTCACCGACGGCACGGTCTTCGACGCCGCGTCCGTCAAGATCAACTGGGACACGCACGCGGTGCCCACCACCAAATCCCGGCAGCGGGACGCCACCGTGGGCATGAAGAGCCAGATCGGCGCCGACGCGCTCGAACTGCGGATCATCCTGGACAAGCCGAACGGCAACTTCGACCGCCTGGTCGCACGCAGCCTGTCCTTCATCGCCTCGCCCAAGGCGATCGCCGAGGGCGTCGACAAGCTGGCCGAACACCCGGTCGGCGCGGGCCCGTTCATGCTCCCCCCGGGCGGCTGGGTCAAGGGTGACCACCTGACCCTGGTGAAGAACCCGACCTACTGGCAGGGCCCGGCGAAGCCGTTCCTGGACAGCCTCACCTTCCGCTTCGAGGGCTCCGGCAGCGCGGCGGTGGACAAGGTGAAGAAGGGCAAGGCCGACGTCGCCAACGTCAGCGACGCGTTCACCCTCAAGGCCGCGCGCGACGCGGGCATCGGCGTCGAGTCGCTCGCGCTCTCCGGTGGCCAACTGCTGAGCTTCGACACCTCCGGCGGCCCCACCGCCAACCCCGAGGTGCGCCGCGCGATCGTGCTGGCGCTGAGCAGCGAGGAAATCAACAAGCGCGTGTACGGCGGCGCGGGCACCCCCGCGCGTGGCATCTTCAACCAGGCCACCGCGCTGGCCAACCCGCAGTTGTCCGCGCCGGAGAACAAGCCGCAGCAGGCCGCCGAGTTGTTCGACAGGGTGACCGAGCACGGCGCCAAGCCGATGCGGATCAAGTTCTTCGCGCCCAAGAGCGGCGCGATCGACGAACTGGGCCGCTACATGAAGGAGACGCTGGAGCGGTACCCCGGCGTCGCGCTCGACGTGGAGACCGCCGACCTCTCCGAGTTCGTCAAGCGCTCCAACCTGGCCGAGGCGTTCGACGTCAAGGTCAGCCAGTTGCTCGCCGACGACCCCGAGCCGGTGGTCTACCAGTACCTGCACCGGGGCAGCCCGAGCAACTGCTGCTTCTACGGCGACGACGTGGTGGACCGGGCACTCGACGACGCCCGCAACACCACCGACCCGTCCCGGCGTCGCGCCGCCTACACGCAGCTCCAGCTCCAGTTGGACCGGGACATGCCGCTGTGGGTCTATCAGGAGGCGGTGGTGGCGGGGGTGTTCCGTTCCGGGGTGACCGGCGTGCAACTGTCCAACGACGGCATCTTCCTCTTCGATCGCATCGGCAAAAAGGACTGACTGGTCATCAGAAGTACAACAGTGACCCGATCTTGATGGACCAGATCGCCGGAAGGCAGTAGAAAGGGACGGCACCCTTACCAGTCGGTTCGTGGAGGCCGGGAATCACCTTCGTGATTCCCGGCCTTCACGTGTCTCGACTCCGGGCCGCAGACATCCGAGTAGCACGCACCGCCGCACGACAGCACAGCCGCACGGACGCACCACCATGCTCCACCCGGGGCGCCGTCGCCCTCTCCCCCCGAGTCGGCCGACGTACCCGGCACCAAGCACGTCCGCCGCCCGGCCACGGAAGCCCGGGCGGTCCGTCAGGTGAAGGTTGGCCCTGCAGTGACTCGTACTTCCCCGTTGTCCCTTCGATCCACGCGCCGTTCCCGTCCCCGGCGCCGAATAACCGTGCTGGTCGTCGCGACCGCACTGGCCACCGTCCTCGCCGGTTGCGGGGGCGACGACGAGACCAAGCCGTCGGCCGCGGGCACGCCCAAGCAGGGCGGCTCGCTCACGATGAGCCTCCCGGGCGACTCCACCAGCCTGGACCCCTTCTCCACGTCGTACGTCAACGTCGCCGACGGCAGTCGCATGCAGGCGCTCTACGACTCGCTGGTGTGGGCGGACCCCACCACCGGCAGTGTGCGCCCGCAGATCGCCGAGTCGCTGGCGATCAACGGCCCCAAGGCCGACACGTGGCGACTCAAGCTCAAGCCCAACGTGAAGTTCAGCGACGGCACGGTGTTCGACGCCGAGGCCGTCCGGTTCAACTGGGACCGCCACAAGGACCCCAAGGTCGGTTCCTTCCAGCGCGGCGCGGCGAGTGCGATCCTCTCGCTCGCCGTCAGCGACCCGCTCACCCTCGACATCAAGCTGGTCACCGAGAACGCGAACTTCGACCACCTGGTGACCCGCAACCTCTCCTACATCGCCTCGCCCACCGCGCTTCGGGCCAGTCCCACCGGAATCGGTGACAAGCCGGTCGGCGCGGGTCCGTACAAGCTGGTGAAGTGGGATCGCGGGGTCAAGCAGACCTTCACCCGAAACCCCGACTACTGGCAACTCGACAAGGGTCTGCCACACCTGGACAACCTGACCATCACGGTGGACACCGACGTCAACCACTCGGTGACCGCGGTCGACGAGGGCAAGACCGACCTGACCGTCGCGGTGGACCCGCTCGCCACCGCACAGGCCGAGGAGAAGAAGCTGGGCGTGACGCGGATCGGGCTGAACGGCGGCCAGATGGTCGTGTTCAACCTCAGCGTCGCACCGTTCAAGGATCTGCGGGCCCGCCGCGCGTTCGTCTACGCGTTCAACGGGATCGAGATCAACCAGAAGTTCTTCGGCGGCAAGGGTACGCCCGCCAAGGGCATCTTCGCGGCGTCCTCCCCCGTGGCCAACATCCAACTCGCGGCCTCGGAGAACGACCCGAAGCGGGCCAAGGAGCTCTTCGACGACGTGACGGCGGGCGGCACCAAGCCGCTCAAGTTCACCTACTGGGTGCCGCAGGCTCCCGCGTCGATCCGGGTCGCCGAGTACATGAAGCAGGTCCTGAACACCTACCCCGGCGTCGAGATGGAGGTCAAGGTCGTCGACATCGCGACCTACGTCAAGACCGTCCGCAGCGGCAACACGGAGTGGGCCGCCGCTCTCGGTCAGCAATGGATCGACGACCCGGAGCCGGGCATCTACGATCTGCTGCACAGCAAGAGCATGCCGAACAACAGCAATTACGAGAACCAGGCGGTCGACACCGCGCTCGAGGACGCGCGCAGGACGACCGACCCCGCCCAGCGACGCGACGCGTACACGCGTGTACAGCTGCAGGTGAACAAGGACATGCCGTTCTGGGTCTACCAGGAAGCGGTCACCGCCGCGGTCTACAGCCCCAGGATCACCGGCATCCAGTTGGCCAACGACGGCGCCATCCTGTGGGACCGGATCGGCACCACCGGCTAGTGGATCCACCCGTCCCGCCCGGGCCCGTGTGCCCGGGCGGGACGTCCCTCCGTACCCCCGGGCCGAATCACGCCCGCCATGCGGACGCACCCGGTTCCGCCGCGACTCGGGCGCGAACCGCCGCACCACAGCGCTACCGCACTTCCGGAACGACTGCACGACTGCACCGACGCACGAGGCACGTTCGAACCCCACAGTGATAGGTAGGTAGGCCGGCAGTGGTAACCCACCCGAAAACACCCTTGCGACGACCACCGTGCCGCGGCCTGCGCCGCCGACTGGCCCTCGCTCTCGCGGCGGCGACGGTGCTGGCGACGGCGGGCTGCGGTCTGGACTCCTCCGACTCCGGGAGTTCCTCCGGTGAGCCCGAGCACGGCGGTTCGGTCACGATCCTGATGCCCGGCGAGGAGCGCGGACTCGACCCGTTCACCGCCTCCTACTCCAGCGTCGCCGACTCGAACCGGTTGGCCGCGCTGTACGACGTCCTGGTGTGGACCGATCCGAGCACGGGCGGGGTGCGCCCCAAGCTGGCCGAATCGCTGGTCTCCGATCAGAGCGCGCGGATCTGGACCCTGACCCTGCGTCCGGACGTGCGGTTCAGCGACGGCAGTTCGCTCGACGCCGGCACGGTCAAGGCGAACTGGGAGGCGCACCGCGACCCCACGGTGCGCTCGCTGGTCGGCGGTCCGCTGCGCGGGGTGCTGCTGACCGAGGTCTCCACGCTCCAGTTGCGGATCGAACTGCCCTCCTCGAACGCCAACTTCGACCACACCATCGCGCGCAACCTCTCCTTCGTCGCGCCCCGACGCCTGGTCGCCACCGCCGACGGCCGCTACGAGCTCAAGCACGCGCCGGTGGGCGCCGGCCCGTTCAAGGTGAAGAGCTGGGAGCCGGGCAAGGAGTTGCGGCTGGAGCGCAATCCCCAGTACTGGCAACGGAATCGGCCCTACCTCGACGAGGTGGTCTTCCGGGTGGACAAGGATGTCGAGGGCGCGAACAAGTCGATCCGGGCAAAGCGGGCCGACCTCACCCTGACCATCGATCCGCAGAGTGTGGCGCAGGCCCGCGCGGACGGACTGGTCGCCGAGGACGCCCGTCTCAACGGCGGACTGATGGTCGCCTTCAACGTGCGCAAGGGAGTCTTCCAGGATCCGGCCGCCCGCCGAGCGGTGGCGCTGGCGCTCAGCAGCGCCGAGATCAACCGGCGTTTCTACGGCGGCCGGGGCGAATCGGCGCGTGGCATCTTCGACGCCACGTCGCCGCTGGCGAACGTCAACCTGGCCGCGCCGGAGAATCGGCCCGACGAGGCCCGCGCGCTGTTCGCGCAGCTCACCAACAACGGGAAGAAACCGTTCGTCTTCCGCTACCTGGTGCCCGACAACGTCAAGATGCGCGGCACCGCCGAGTACATCCGGCAGACCCTGGAGGGCTATCCGGGCGTCACCGTGATCGTCGAGATCACCGACATGGCCTCGCTGGTGACCCGGTTGGCGGGCAGCGACTTCGACGCCACCGTATGTCAGCTCTGGGCCGACGACGTCGAGCCGACGATCTATCAATTCCTGTACAGCAAGGCCGGTTTGAGCAACATCACCGGCTACGCGAACGACGTCGTGGACGCCGCTCTGGAGGACGGTCGGCGATCCACCGACGCGTCCTCGCGGCGGGACGCCTACACCCGGTTGCAGAACCAGGTCAATCGCGATCTCCCGTTCTGGGTCTACTCGTCGGCGGTCATCGGCGCGGTACACCGGGCCGACCTGGTCGGGATCCAGTTGTTCAACGACGGCCTGATCCACTTCGACGCCATCGGGCGGCGCTGATGAGCGGCTGACCCCCACAGACCCGGCCGGGTGGCCGGCGCGACCCGGTGTTCTCGGTGTCGCGCACACCACCCGGCCGTGCACCACAGCACCACAGCACCCGATCCGAACGGGGATCGGATGTGCCTTGTGACAACGGAGGAGTCACATGAGCAGCAACCTCGGCAACAACGCACGAAAGCGCTCGGCGGCCATCGCCGGCGTTTCCGCACTCGCCCTGACCCTCGCCGCGTGTGGCGGCGGGGACGACGCCGCCGGCGGCAAGGCCGACCCGAACGCGTCCGCGGGTGCCAAGAAGGGCGGCAACCTGACCCTGCTCACCGTGTCCGACGCGCGCAGCATGACGCCGTTCAACGCGTCGTACGCGGCGGTCACCGACCTCAACCGCATGCTCGCCGTCTACGACGCACTGTTCTACGTGGACAACACGCAGAACAAGGTGGTCCCGCAGATCGGCGAGAGCCTCAAGAGCGACGACGGCGGCAAGGTCTGGACGCTCAAGGTCAAGCCGAACGTCAAGTTCAGCGACGGCACCCCGCTGGACGCCGCCGCCGTCAAGTTCAACTGGGAGATGCACGCCAAGCCGGAGGTGCTCAGCCAGCACCGCCCGGCCGCGAGCGGCCTGGGGCTGGAGGTGGCCGACCCGCTGACGCTCAGGATCACGCTGCCGATGCTGAACGCGAACTTCGACCGCACGGTGGCCTCGGAGCTGTCCTACATCGAGTCGCCCAAGCAGTACGCGGCCGACCCCAAGGGCGAAAAGCCGGTCGGAGCCGGTCCGTTCGTCCTCAAATCCTGGACCCGGGACAGCCAGATGGTGTTCGAGAAGAACCCGAACTACTGGCAGGGGCCGGACAAACCTTACCTGGACACGCTGACCATCAAGGTGGTCAACGACGTCAAGCAGCAGGTCGACACGATCAAGGCCGGTGGCGCGGACATCACCTTCACCATCGACCCGCAGAAGACCAAGGCAGCGCAGGAAGGCGGCCTGGGCGTCACGCCGTTCACCCTCGACGGCGGCCAGATGATCGTCTTCAACACCTCGACGGCGCCGTTCGACGACGCTCGCGCGCGCCGTGCGGTCGCGCTCGCGCTCGACCCGGTCGACCTGAACCAGAAGATGTACGCGGGCACGGCGACCCCGGCCAAGAGCATCTTCCACAGCGGCAAGACCTTCACCGACGCCACCGCCGCGCAGCCGAGTCCGAACAAGGTCGAGGCGCAGAAGCTCTTCGACGAACTCGCGGCCGAGGGCAAGCCGGTCAAGTTCAACTACCTGGTCCCGGAGAACCCGACCTCCAACGCGACCTCCGAGTACACCATGACCGCGCTCAACGCCTTCAAGAACGTCGAGGTCAAGCTCGACAAGGCCGAGGTGGCCAGCTACTACCTGCGCCTGACGGTGCAGAAGAACTACACCGCGGCGCTCTACCAGATCTGGTCCAGCGACCCGGAACCGGTGCTGTTCAACAGCCTGTTCTCGCAGACCCCGTTGAACTTCACCGGGTACAAGAGCCCCGAGGCGGACGCGGCGCTGATCAAGGGCCGCTCCACCACCGACGAGGCGGCGCGCAAGGCCGCCTACTCCGACCTGCAGAAGGTGCTCGTCAAGGACCTGCCGATGCTCGCCTACCAGGAGGCGGTCACCAACATCATCTCCGGCCCCAGGGCCGTGGGTGTGGTGGGTGTGCAGGACGGTGGCATGCTGATGGACCGGGTCGGCCTGAAGTAGCCGAACGCCGGTCCCGGATCGCCTCCGGCTGATCCGACACACCGTCACCTCGGGTGTCCGGGAGGCCCGTTCGCAATCCGCGAGCGGGCTTCCCGGCCACCTCCCGGGCCGGAAAAGTCCGGTCTCCCGACACGATTCGACAACTGTCTGTAACGATGTAACAGATCGGCTTACAGGTCGTGCAAGTTGCGCCGAGTGGACCTACGGTGTGCCGCACGCAGTACCGATTCGGCAGTGCCCGCTCCACAGCTCATGGCTCCCGGCACCACTTGTGTTGTTCCCGGCGGAGGTGGCAAGAACGTTGTCTGCACGACGCACGACCGCACGTCGCACGGCTCTCGTCTCGATGATGGTGGTCCTCGGTATCACGGCCACCGCGTGTGGCGGATCGGACGACTCCGGCTCCTCGGGCGGCAAACAGTCGACCGTCCAGGGCGAGGCCAAGTCCGGCGGCAGCATGACCATGCTGGCCGTCCAGGACTCCGCCTCGCTCGACCCGTTCAAGGCCGCGTCCGTCGCGGTGGCGGACGAGCCGCGCCTGGCGGCACTGTACGACCCGCTGTTCTACATCGACGCGGCGGACAACTCGGTCAAGCCGCACCTCGGTGCGAGCCTGGCCACCTCGGACAACGGCAAGACCTGGCAGCTCAAGCTCCGGCCGGGGGTCGTGTTCTCCGACAACACGCCGTTGAACGCCGAGGCGGTCAAGTTCAACTGGGACATGCACGCGAAGGCGGAGACCCAGTCCCAGCACCGCCAGATAGCCGCCGGGCTGACCAGCAAGGTGGTCGACGAGACCACGCTGGAGATCACCCCGCTGGGCATGCCGAACGCCAACCTGGACCGCGCGATCGCGATCGACCTGACCTACATCGCGTCGCCCGCGTCGCTGGCCAAGGGTCCGGACGAGTACCGCAACAAGCCGGTCGGCGCCGGCCCGTTCAAGCTGGAGAGCTGGACCCGCGGCAGCCAGCAGGTCTACGTCAAGAACGAGAACTACTGGCAGAAGGACAAGGGTCTGCCCAAGCTGGACAAGCTGACCATCAAGAACGTGCCGGACGTCAAGCAGCAGTACAACACCGTCAACAGCGGCGGCGCGGACATCTTCGTGAGCTCCGACAACGCCACCATCGCGCAGGCGGAGAAGGCGATCGGCGTCGTCCAGCGCTCGGTCGACGGCGGCCAGATGATCCAGTTCAACATGACCAAGCCGCCGTTCGACGACCCGCGGGCACGGCAGGCGATCACCCTCGCCCTGGACCCGGCCGGCATCCCCAAGACCCTCGCCAACGGCTACGTGCCCGCGAAGGGCTACTTCGCCCAGAAGTCGCCGTTCTACGACGCGGCGAGCGCGCAGGCCGCGCCCGACAAGGCCAAGGCCAAGCAGCTCTTCGACGAGCTCGAACGCGACGGCAAGAAGGTCGAGTTCAACTACCTGCTGCCGCAGAACCCGTCCTCGGTCAAGGTCGCCGAGTGGATGCAGACCCAGCTCGCCGAGTACAAGAACGTCTCGATGAAGCTGGAACCGCTGGAGATCGGCGCCTACATCGAGAAGTACGCGTTCCGCCGCGACTTCCAGGCGATGCTCTTCCAGCAGTGGCTGGTCGACCCCGAGCCGCTGGCCTTCAACAACTGGTTCTCCAAGAGCCCGACCAACTTCATCGGCTGGAACAACCCGGCGGTGGACGCGGCCCTGGTGACCGGCCGCAACTCGACCGACCCGACCATCCGCAAGAAGGCCTACTCGGAACTGCAGAAGGCGATGTCCGCCGACCTGCCGGTGTGGACGTACGCCGAGTCCTCGATCGGGGTCCTGTTCAACAAGAAGGTCACCGGTGTCGCGCAGTACAACACCGGCGTCTTCTTCATGGACCGGGTCGGGCTGAAGTAGTCCCGCCTCCCCGCCGTTCGGCCCCCGTCCGCCTCGCGCGGGCGGGGGCCGACGCGCGTCACGCGGTGGGGAACGGCGCCTCGGGCAGCTCGCGGGCCACCCGGGCGGCCAGGTCGCGCACCGCGGGATCGCTCGGGAAGCGCCCGGCCAGTGCCTCGACGGTGCGCCGCAACCGCACGATCAGCCGCTCGGAGCGCACCCGGGAGGCGATCTCCAGCGCCGCGCCGGCCTGCTCGACCGCGGCCGGCGGGTCGTTCTCGATCAGGAACACCGTGGCCAGCCCCACCCGGGCGAGCGCGAGGCTGCGGACGAACTCGTCGGTGCCCCGCAGCAGCCGTACGGCCTCGCCCAGCCGCTCCCCGGCCGGGGTCACGAACGCCGGTCGGGTGTAGGCGAGA
Source organism: Embleya sp. NPDC050154 (assembly GCF_044460165.1). NCBI lineage: Bacteria > Bacillati > Actinomycetota > Actinomycetes > Kitasatosporales > Streptomycetaceae > Embleya > Embleya sp. NPDC050154. Next base: position 54,816 of record NZ_JBITJP010000029.1, on the reverse strand, counting down.
TCGCGATACGCGTGCCCGCTCTCGGCGAGCAGTTCGGCCCGGTCGAAGTAGCGGATCCAGTCCGGCTCGGTCCCGGGCCGGCTGTCGGCCAGCGCCTGTTCGGCCAGGCCCAGCGCGCGCCTACATCGATCCGCGTCGCCCAGCGCGGCGTACGCACGCCCCTCCAGCGCGCACAACATCGCCTGGAGCCCCGCTCCGCCGGTGTCCCGGCTGCCGTACTGGGCCAGGTGGATCAATTCCAGCGCGTCCTCGGGCAGCTCGTAGTGGATCATCTGCCGGGACATCACCCCGAGCACGTTGGCCCCGAACGGCGCGTCGTCGCACTCCTTCGCGGCGTGCAGCGCGAGCACCATGTACTTCTGCGCGCCCGGTTGCAGGCCGGTGTCGTAGGACATCCACCCGGCGAGCAAAGCGAGTTCGGCGGTCAGACCGAGCAGCCGGGTCCGGACGGCGGCCGACCGCTCGGTGCGCAACAGGTCGGTGAGCGCGTTGAGTTGTCCGATCACCGCCTTGCGCCGCAGCCCGCCGCCGCCCTGCATGTCCCAGCGCCGGAACAACCGCACCGAGTCGCGCAGATGTTCGGTCGCGGCGGCCGGCAGCCGCATCGGGCGAGCCGGCCCCGAACGGTCGCCGACACCGATCGACGGCGCGCTCGGTGTCGCGGGCAGCGGCGCCGACCAGCGCTGGAGCGGTTCGACCAGATCGCGGCCCGCCGCCAGGCGCAGCGCCGGGCCGACGAACTCCTGTCGGCCCAGCAGCAGATCGCCGCGGGTGTACTCGCCGAGGATCTCCACCACGGTCTCGAACGTCCAGGGCAGGTCCACGCCGAAGTCGCCGTGCGGCTCGTCCGGCTCGCGCAGGCCCAACTCGTCGATGCTGACCACCCGACCGAAGCGTCGGGTGAACAACTCGGCCAGGATCTGCGGTATCGGCTCGCGCGGTTGTTCCCCGTCCAGCCAGCGGCGCACCCGCGAGGTGTCGGTGCTCACGTGGGGGGCCGACATCGCCCGCGCGTGCCGGTTCACCTGGCGGGCCAGCTCGCCCTTCGACCACCCGCTGCGGGCGAACCACGCGGCGAGCCGGTCGTTGGGTTGCCGCCCGCCGTCCGGCTCGTGTTCGTCCGCGGACCCGCCGTCCCGCGTTCGCGTCGTCGCCACCGCATCGCCCCCATGCCCTCAGCGGTCCGGCCGGTCAGGCGTCGGGCCCCGATGGGAACCGTACGCGCAGGCCCGTTCGCCGAACGTATTCGCAACTCGCGCGCAGGCGTCGGTCGATGCGCCAAACGCCAGGCTTCGCCACCCCACGCGCCCGGGACGCGCCAGGGGGGAACCGGCGTTTGACTGATCATCGACACAGCGTCGACGACGACTACCGGTCCTGTTCATATCGCGCGGAGCCGACAGCCGTCGAGATGACGTTCTGCGGTCACACCGTAACCAAACGTAATGAGTGCCGTTGGGGAGGACATGGACATCATGCTCGGATCGCGCCGGCGTACGCGGGCCGCACTGTGGCAGGCGGTGGCCGAGTTCGCGGAGGAACGCGGCTGGCCGGTGGCCCAGGGTGCGCACCTGGTACGCGACGGACGCGGCACCCACTGTTCGTGCGGCCGCGTCACGTGTGCCGCGCCCGGCATGCACCCGGCGGACCCGCGCTGGTCGGAGCGGGCCACCGCGTCGCCGGCCGCGGTGCGCTACCTGTGGTCGCAGTGGCCGGACAGCACGGTCGTGGTCCCCACCGGCCGGGTCTTCGACGCGATCAGCGTGCCCCGCCAGGCGGGCACCCGGGCGCTGGTCCGGCTGGAGCGCATGGGCACGCCGCTGGGCCCGGTGCTGGCCACGCCGACCGGGCGGGTCGCGTTCCTGGTCGCCCCCGGCGCGGCGGCCGAACTGCCCCACCTGCTCTACCAGATGGGTTGGGACGACGCCGTCCTGGACCTGCGCTGCCACGGTGAGGGCGACTACGTGTTCGCGCCGCCGTCGCCGATGGGCATGCTCGGCCCGGTGGAGTGGATCCGCCCGCCCGAGAGCGGCGACCCGGCGCTCCCGGAGGCCCGTCTGCTGCTCGGTACGCTGGCCTACGCGTGCCACCGCAAGGACGCGTCGTCGACCGGCCGAGGACTGTGGCTGGCGTCCTGACGCCACCCGGGTCCGGACCCGAAAACGCCGGACGGGCCGTGTCGGCCCGCCCGGCGTCGCAGCTCGAACCCGCTCAGTCGCCGATCAACGCGTCCACGAACGCGGACGGCTCGAACGGCGCCAGGTCGTCGGGCCCCTCGCCCAGGCCGATCAGCTTGACCGGCACACCCAACTCGCGCTGCACCGAGACCACGATGCCGCCCTTGGCGGTGCCGTCCAGCTTGGTCAGCACGATGCCGGTGATGTCCACCACCTCGGCGAACACCCGGGCCTGGACCAGACCGTTCTGACCGGTGGTGGCGTCCAGGACGAGCAGCACCTCGTCGACCGGACCGTGCTTCTCCACCACCCGCTTGACCTTGCCCAGCTCGTCCATCAGGCCGGTCTTGGTGTGCAGGCGGCCGGCGGTGTCCACGAGCACCGTGTCCACGCCCTCGGCGATGCCCTCCTTGACCGCGTCGAACGCGACACTGGCCGGGTCGCCCGCCTCCGGCCCGCGCACCGTGTGGGCGCCCACCCGCTCGCCCCACGTCTGCAACTGGTCGGCGGCGGCCGCACGGAAGGTGTCCGCGGCGCCGAGTACCACGCTGCGGCCGTCCGCGACCAGGACCCGTGCGAGCTTGCCGGTCGTGGTGGTCTTGCCGGTGCCGTTGACGCCGACCACGAGCACCACGGCCGGACGGTCGCCCCCCTCGCCGCCGGTGTGCCGGGCCGTCTTGAGGGTGCGGTCCAGGTCGGGGCCGAGCAGCGTGAGCAGTTCCTCGTGCAGCAGCGCGCGCAGCTCCGCGGGCGTACGGGTGCCCAGCACCTTGACCCGGGTACGCAGGCGCTCGACCAGTTCCTGCGTGGGCGCCACGCCGACGTCGGCGGTCAGCAGGGTGTCCTCGATCTCCTCCCAGGTGTCCTCGTCCAGGTGCTCGCGCGCGAGCAGCGCCAACAGGCCCTTGCCGAGCGTGCTCTGCGAGCGGGCCAACCGGGCGCGCAGCCGGACCAGCCGCCCGGCCGTCGGCTCGGGCACCTCCAGCGGAACGAGTTCCGGCTCGGCCGGCACGACGACCGACGTCTCCGGCAGATCGACCGTGTCGACGGTGCGCCGGGGCGCTTCGACGGGCGGGGCGGCCTCGTCGCCGACACCCGGCTCGACCGGTGTGCGCGGCGGCGCAGGCGGCGCGCCCTTGCGGCGCGAGCCGACCACGAACCAGCCGGCGGCGCCGAGGACGACGAGGGCAATGACGACGATCAGGATCACAGTCTCCATAGGACCTCCAGTCTCCCAGACCACCCGGCGCCGAACCGCGACCGGCCGCTCCCGGCGGGTCCGCGTCCGGCCGCCCGGCCGTGACCGGAAGACCGTTGAATCCTGACACTGCGTCAGATAGCTTGCCAGAGCCAAGCACCGTCCGGCAGATGACACGTGTCCGAGACGGCTTCGGCTCGACCCGGAAGGTGTTCACGCTCCATGGCTGTCACGAATCTGCGGTTCAACCAGGTCCTCCCCGGTCTCGACCGGCAGGAGATGTCCGCGCGTTATCGGGCCACCGTCGAGATGGCGGCCTTCGCGGACAAGAACGGGTTCGACATGATCAGCCTCGAGGAGCACCACGGCGCGGACAACGCGTGGAGCCCCTCCCCGCTGAGCACCGCGGGCGCGATCTTCGGCGCCACCGAGCGGATCGGCGTGATCGTCTGCGCACTGCTCGCCCCGCTGTACGACCCGATCCGGCTGGCCGAGGACATCGCGGTCCTGGACAACATCAGCGGCGGCCGACTCTCCCTGGTCGCCGGCCTGGGCTACCGGCCCGAGGAGTACGCGGCGCTGGGCAAGGACTGGAAGCGGCGCGGGAAGATCCAGGACGAGGTGCTGGAGACGCTGCTCAAGGCGTGGACCGGAGAGCCGTTCGAGTACCGCGGCACCACCGTCCGGGTCACCCCGAAGCCGTTCACCGACCCGCACCCGATGGTCATGGTCGGCGGCACCGCCAAGGCGTCCGTACGCCGCGCGGTGCGACTGCGCCTGCCGTTCTACGCCGCGGCGCCGATCCCGGAGCTCGAGCAGTACTACTACGAGCTCGCCGCCGAGGAGGGCTTCGAGGGCGGCTTCGCGATCCTGCCCCCGGTCAAGACCCGGATGATCTTCTGCACCGAGGATCCGGACAAGGCATGGGCGGAGTACGGCGAGTACTTCCTGCACGAGGCCACCACGTACGCAGGCTGGCAGACCCCCGACATAGCGTCGGTGGTCGAGTCCTCGGCCACCACGGTCGCCGCACTGCGCGAGGAGGGCATCTACTGCTGCCTCACCCCCGACGAGTGCGTCGAGATCGGCCAGGCCGGCGGCCTGACCGACGCGCTGATCCTGCACCCGCTGGTCGGCGGCCTGCCGATCGACGCGGGCTGGGCCAGCCTGCAACTGTTCAACGACAAGGTGATGCCGCGCAACGTGCCGGCCGAGTAGCCCGGCGCCCCGCACACGGCGGCGGTCACACCCTCGACTCGACCGGGGTGTGGCCGCCGTTCGTGTTCACCCGCTCGCGGCGACCCCGCTCATCGGCTCCGCGTGCTCGGACGCGACCCGCCGGTCCTCCTGCCGCAGCCGCTGGCTGATCACCGTGGTCACCCCGTCGCCACGCATCGAGACGCCGTACAGCGCGTCCGCGACCTCCATCGTGCGCTTCTGGTGGGTGATCACGATGAGCTGCGAACTCTCCCGCAGCTCCGCGAAGATCCCGATCAGCCGCTGGAGGTTCATGTCGTCCAGCGCCGCCTCGACCTCGTCCATCACGTAGAACGGACTGGGCCGGGCCTTGAAGATCGCCACCAGCAGGGCCACCGCGGTCAGCGAGCGCTCACCGCCGGAGAGCAGCGACAGCCGCTTGACCTTCTTGCCCGGCGGCCGGGCCTCCACCTCGATGCCGGTGCTCAGCATGTCGTCCGGATCGGTCAGGATCAGCCGGCCCTCGCCGCCGGGGAACAGCCGGGCGAACACGCCCACGAACTCGCGCGCCGTGTCGTGGTACGCCGCCGTGAAGACCTGTTCGACCCGCTCGTCCACCTCCTTGACCACCGTCATCAGGTCGCGGCGGGTGTTCTTCAGATCCTCCAACTGCTCGGTCAGGAAGTTGTGTCGCTCCTCCAGGGCGGCGAACTCCTCCAACGCGAGCGGGTTCACCTTGCCCAGTTGCACATGCGCCTTCTCCGCCGCGCGCAGCCGCTTCTCCTGCTCGGCCCGGACGTAGGGCCGCGGCAGCGCCTCGGGCGAGTCCGGGTCGCGCTCCTCGCCCTCGGCCGGCGGCGACGGCGGCACAAGTTGGTCCGGGCCGTACTCGGCCAACAGGCCCTCGGCCTCGATCCCGTGCTCCTCCAGCGACCTGGCCTCCAACTGCTCGACCCGCAGCCGCTTCTCCGCGCGCAGCATCTCGTCCCGGTGCACCGAGTCGGTCAGCTTCTCCAACTCGGCGGCGAAGGCGCGGGACCTGCCGCGCTCGCGGGCCAGCTCCGCCTCGTGCGCGGCCCGGGCGCCCTCCGCCGCGTCGCGCTCCGCCCCCGCGCGCGCCAACGAGGCGTCGACGTGGCGCAGCAGTACGTCCGTGCCCGCGAGCACCGCGCCCGCGACCCGCGCCTCCACCGCCATCCGCTCCCGCCGCCGGGCGGCGCTCGCCCGCACCTCGCGCTCGGCCCGCGCGCCCCGATCCAGCGCGTCGGCCCGCCCGGCCAGCGAACGCACCCGCTCCTCGTGCGTGCGCACCGCGAGCCGGGCCTCCATCTCGGCCTGCCGTGCGGCACTCGCACCGCCCGCGAGCCGGTCCCGCTCGGCGGTGTCCGGTTCCTCGTCGCCCTCGGCCGCGTTGTACTCCTCGGCCGCCTCCAGCCGCGCCGACAGTTCCTCGACCTTGAACTCCTCCTGGGCCCGCGCCGCCTCGGCCTCGGCCACCGCGCCCGCCAGCCGCTCCGCCTCGCCGGCCGCCGCCCGGGCCTGGCCGCCGAGCCGGCCCAACTGCTGCGCCGCCGCGGCGGCCTTGTGCTCCGCCTCGCGTCGTTGTGCCGTGATCCGCTCGACCGCGGCAGCCGCCTCGCGCCGGGTCGCCACCGCATCCGCCAGCGCGTCGCCCAGCCGCGCGCACCGCCCGGTCAGCTCGGCCAGCCGCTCGGCCGCCTCGTCCACCGCCGCCTGCACCTCCAGCAGGCTCGGCGCGCTCGCCGACCCGCCGTGCGCGAAGCCCTCGCCGACCAGATCACCCGCCCGGGTGACCGCCCGCACCCCGGGCAGCGCCCGCACCAGGTCCGCGGCGGCGGCGAGGTCCTCGACGACCGCGACCCGATCGAGCAGCCCGGCCACCGCTCCGCGCAACTGCTCCGGTACGGACACCAGACGCGCCGCGTACACCGCGCCCGCCGGCAGCGCAGGCCACCGCGCCGGACCCCCGGCCGCCGACCCCGCCTCCGCGACCCCGCCGAGCAGCAGAGCGGCCCGGCCCGCGTCGTCCTTGCGCAGCAGCCGCAACGCCTCCACGGCCGGCTGCACACCGGTCACCGCGATCGCGTCCGAGGCCGCGCCCAGCGCCGCCGCGACCGCCTGCTCGGCGCCGTGCTCGACGGTGACCAACGCGGCCACCGTGCCCAGCACGCCGGACAACCGGTCCCCCGCCGCGAGCAGCGCGCCCGTACCGTCCTTGCGCCGAAGCCCCAACTCCAGCGCCTCCTTGCGCGCGGTGACCGCCGAGCGCTCCCGCTCGGCCTCCTTCTCCGCGTCGCGGGTGGCCGTCAACGTCTCCTCGGCCTCGGCCAGCGCCTCCTCGGCCGTGCCCAACCGGGCCTCGATCACGGCGAGTGCGGACCCGCCGCCGTCCTGCGGAGCGCCCTCGACCCCGAGCCGGAGCAGCTCGTACTCCTCCTGCGCGGCCGCCGCGCGCTCGTGTGCCTCGTCCCGGGAGCCGACCAGCCGACCGATCTCGGCCTCCGCCGCGGCCACCCGGCTGCGCGCGGCGCCGACCCGGCCGACCAGCCGGGCCAACCCCTCGCGGCGGTCCGCCAGCGCCCGGGCGACCTCCTTGAGCCGGCGCTCCTCCTCGACCAGGGCGCGCTCCAACTCGCCGCGCCGCTCCACCGTCACGGCCAGCTCGACCTGCGCGGACTCGAGCGCGGCGGCGAGTTCCGCCTCCTGCTCGCGGATCCGCTCCGCCTCGCGCTCCATCTCCTCCGGGTCGCGCCCGCGCCGCTCGTCGGCGGGCGCCGAGGTCGCGTGCTTGACCCGCTGCCGCGCCAGCCCTGCCGTCCCGCGCACGCGTTCGGCCTGTGCGGACAGCGCGTACCAGGTCTCCTGGGCCCGGGCCAGCCGCGGCGCCATCGACCGCATCTCGGTCTCCAGGTGCGCCTCGCGTACCTGGACCGCCCCGAGTTCGCGCTCCACCGCGGTCCGCCGCTCGCGCAACGCGGCCTCGTCCGCGACCTCCTCGGCCAGCGCTCGCTTGAGCCCCACGAGGTCGTCGGCGAGCAGCCGCAGCCGCGCGTCCCGCAGATCGGCCTGGATCGCCGCCGCCCGCCGGGCCACCTGGGCCTGCCGTCCGAGCGGCTTGAGCTGCCTGCGCAGTTCGTTGGTCAGGTCCTGCACCCGGTTCAGGTTGGCCTGCATCGCGTCCAGCTTCCGCAGCGCCTTCTCCTTGCGCTTACGGTGCTTGAGTACGCCTGCGGCCTCCTCGATGAACGCCCGTCGGCCGGTCGGGTCGGCCTGGAGCACCGAGTCGAGCCGCCCCTGGCCGACGATCACGTGCATCTCCCGGCCGATACCGGAGTCGGAGAGCAGTTCCTGGATGTCCAGGAGGCGACAGGTGCTGCCGTTGATCTCGTACTCGGATCCGCCGTTGCGGAACATCCGTCGGGTGATGGTGACTTCGGAGTAGTCGATGGGCAGCGCGCCGTCCGCGTTGTCGATGGTCAGGCTCACCTCGGCGCGCCCGAGCGGCGGTCGACCGGCGGTGCCGGCGAAGATGACGTCCTCCATCTTGCCGCCGCGCAACGTCTTGGCGCCCTGCTCGCCCATCACCCACGACAACGCGTCGACCACGTTCGACTTGCCGGAGCCGTTGGGCCCGACGACGCACGTGATCCCCGGCTCGAAGCGCAGCGTCGTCGCAGACGCGAAGGACTTGAAGCCACGCAGTGTCAGACTCTTCAGGTGCACGCGACGAAAGAGTAGTCGGGGGCACTCGGGCGATTCGTCCGGTCGGTCCCTTCCACGGCGTGTCGGGTGCCCCGGATGGGGGTATCAACCGCTGGAAGCGAGTGGGTGGGCGCAAGGGGGCATGGCGGGGACGGGCACAGGGGGAAGACCGAGGTACCGGGCGCGCGGATGGTGGTGCGTGCCACAGGGGTCGCGCGGGACCCCGGGAGAGCGAGTCGCTCAGACATCGGGTTCGCAGACACAACCGGCTTCTCGGACCGGGTGGTTCGGGGCACACTGCGGTTCGAGAACACCTCCGGAAACGACAAAGGGACGCCGGAAGGCGTCCCTGGTTATCGCTTGCGCGGACCTACGCTCGCGAAAGCGCGGGTTCCGCCGCCGCGGATACGTCGAAGCCGGCAAGCAGCTCGTCCGAAGCGGCGGCGTTGAGCGCGTCGTTACGCTCCTGGGCACGGACGAGTTCCGTTTCCAGGTCACGAACACGCTGCTGGAGCCGTCGATTCTCGGCGAGCAGTCGGGGATCGGGGCCACCGACGTAACCGAGAAGCGCCTTCGCCATGAGAGGGTCCTCCACGCTGAAAATGAATGACCACGCAGATTCGCGGGTCTAAATGTGGCACCCGGCCGCAAGGCTCCTGATAGGGTGCGCGGGCTTCCAGCGTCGCACCAAAAACGCAGGAGGTCAATATCATAACGGCACGATAACGAGACCTTCACCCGATCAAACGCGGTTCGACCGCGGACTGGGGTGACGGCTGTCGTGCTGGGTGTACGAGATCATCTTTCGACCTCCACCGTCAAGAAGATTCCGGTTGTCCGCCAACTCCGGACGGCCGTGCCCTAGAGTCACTCCGGCACGACACCCGTTCGGGTGAACTGATATCCCCTGCCGGAAGGTGACTCAACCCTCCATGGCCCGGCACAGCCGCACCTCCTCGACCCCGGCCCGCCCGCGTCGACGACGCGCGAGGGCCCGACGTCGACGCGTCGCCCCCCTGCTCGCCCTGTTGGCCCTTCTCGCGCTCGGCGGGACGGTGGCCGGCCTGGTCGTCTCGGATCGGGCCGGCGAGTCCTCCGGCAACCGGGTCGCCGGTGCCGACAAGCCGTTGCCCGGGCACGGCGCCGACGGGTCCGGCCCGTCGGGCGCCGCCGGAGCCGACCGCACCGGCGACGGAGCGTCCCGAAGCCTGCTCCCGGGCGCGGCGACCACCGGCCGCACCGCGCTGCCCGGCGCGAGCGCCGACCCCACGCCCTCCGCGAGCGCGGTGCCGAGCGCACCGACCACGAGCGCGGCCGGCACCCCGAGCGCGACCGCCTCGCCGAGCAAGCCCGCCCCCACCCCGAGCACGAGCACCCCGACCCCATCCAGCGGCCCCGAGGACAAGGTGCTCGCGGCGGTCAACGAGGAGCGGGCGAGCGCGGGCTGCGGTCCGGTCAAGAACGACGCCAAGCTGGTCGCGCTGGCCCGTGCGCACAGCGCCGACATGGCCGCCCGCGACTACTTCGACCACAACACACCCGAGGGGCTCACCCCGTGGGACCGCGCCGAGAAGGCCGGCGTGAGCTACCTGGGCGCGGAGAACATAGCGCGCGGCCAAAAGACCGCCGACGCCGTGATGCGCGCCTGGATGAACAGTCCCGGCCACCGCCGCAACATCCTCGACTGCGGCCTGACCAAGCTCGGGGTCGGCATCAAGGAAGGCGCCAACGGCCCCTGGTGGACCCAGGAGTTCGGCCGCTGACCCGACGGCCCGGCCCGGGCGGACCCGGGCCGGGCCTCGGCGCGAGCCGAGCCGGCCGAGCGCCTCAGCGCGGCCCCACCCCGAGCCGGTCCGCGAGCAGGCCGAACACGTACAACCCGGATTCGCCCTGGTTGCGGGCGAGCACGAGGTCGACCGCCTGTTCGCCGGCCGCCCGACCCGCCGCCCGCGCCCAGCGCACCGCCGCCGCGACCACCTTCGGGCGGGCCCGGTCCAGCACCTCGCCCACCTCGTCGCGCAGTCGGGCATAGCGCTCGGGCCGACGCAACTCGCCGTCGTCGTCGAAGACCTCCGCGCCGGCCCGGGCCGCCTCCACCTCGAGTCGGCCCATCGCCAGATGCGCCGCCGCCTCCCCCGGATTCAGCCACGCCTCCCACGCGCCCGCCTCGCTCATCCCCTGGACGTGCGCGACGTGCGTCTCGAAGACCCAGCACACCAACACCGGCGAGTCCGCCTTGGCCGCCAACGCCTCCAACCACGGCCGCTCGAAGGCGTACGGGTCGTCCTCGTGCCGCACGTGGGTCGCGGTCCAGCCGTCCGACGACTCCCACATCGTCCGGGCCGGGTGCGCCGCCGTGTCCACGTGCGGCGCGAACTCGGACAACGGCCGCGCCCCACGCACGACGACGATGTCCCCGTTGAATCCCATGACACGCGCTCCCTGGGTTCCGGTGCCTACGCCCCGACCGTCGCCTTGCGTGGCGTCCGCTGACAGGTCGGACAGAAGTAACTGCTGCGATTCATGAACGAGATCCGCCGGATCGGCGTCGCGCACCGGTTGCACGGCTCGCCCTCGCGGCCGTAGGCGTCCAGGCCGCGCGAGAAGTAGCCGCTCTCGCCGTTCACGTTGACGTACAGGCTGTCGAACGAGGTACCACCCGCCGCCAACGCGTCGGTCATCACGTCCCGCGCGGACGTGAGCAGCAGCGTGGTCTGCGCGAGGGTGAGTTTCCCGGTCTGCCGGGCACCGTGCAGCCGGGAGCGCCACAACGCCTCGTCGGCGTAGATGTTGCCGATCCCGCTGACCAGGGTCTGGTCCAGGAGTGCGCGTTTGACCTCGGTGTTGCGCCGGCGCAGCGCCGCGTGGAAGAGCGCGTCGTCGAACAGCGGATCCAGCGGGTCGCGGGCGATGTGCGCCATCGAGGGCGGCAGTTCGGCGCCGCCGCGCTCGACCGCGAGCCCGCCGAAGGTGCGCTGGTCGACGAAGCGCAACTCGAGCCCGCCGTCGGTGAAGGCGAACCGCACGTGCAGGTGCTTCTCCCGGGGTGCCTCGGGCGGCTGGACCAGGAGTTGGCCGCTCATCCCCAGGTGTGCGAGCAGCGCGTCCTCGGGCGCCTCGGCACCGGGCGCCACCAGCGGCAGCCACAGGTACTTCCCGCGTCGGCGGGCGGCGTGCACCCGGGCACCGGCGAGCGCGTCGGCGAAGTCCACCAGGCCCGCCAGGTGGCGCCGGACGGCGCGCTCGTGGGTGACCTCGACGTGTGCGATGGTGCGACCCACCACCCACTTCTCCAGTCCGCGACGGACGACCTCGACCTCGGGCAGTTCGGGCACCTTGCACTCCCCCTGGGGACGGCACAACCGGAGACGACACGACTGGAGAGAACACGAACGCACGGGACACGACACGGACGCCGGCCCGGGCCGGATCCGAGAATGCGAAAATGCCTGCCGGTAGGTGAGATCGTGCCGGGCGACCGTGAGGTCGGCGACCGGTTCGAACTTACCTATCGGCAGGCATTGGCTCGGAGACTACGCGGTGGCGGCCGGCGGCGTGCCGGAACCGTCTCCGTACTTGGCGCGGATCGAGTGCCAAGCGCTTTCGGCGGCCTGCTGCTCCGCCTCCTTCTTGCTCCGCCCGACACCGGTGCCGTAGTCGACACCCGCGACCCGGGCCAGTGCGGTGAAGGTCTTCTCGTGGTCGGGACCGGTCTCGGAGACCACGTACTCGGGGACTCCGATGCCCGCCGCGGCGGTCTGCTCCTGGAGGCTGGTCTTCCAGTCCAGGCCCGCGCCGAGATTCGCCGACTGCTCGATCAGTGGATCGAACAACCGGTGGATCAGCTCGGTCGCCGCGTCGAGACCCTGGTCCAGGTACACCGCACCGAGGATGGCTTCGAGCGTGTCCGCGAGGATCGAGGACTTGTCTCGCCCACCCGTGCCCACTTCACCTCGGCCGAGCCGGATGAAGGCGCCCAGGTCCAGTCGTCGACTGACGCCCGCGAGGGCGCGCGAGTTGACGACCGCGGCCCGCAACTTCGCGAGCTGGCCCTCGGGCAGGTCGGGGTGCCTGCGGTACAGCGTGTCGGTGACGACGAGGCCGAGTACCGAGTCGCCCAGGAATTCCAGGCGCTCGTTGGTCGGGAGCCCGCCGTGCTCGTACGCGTACGAGCGATGGGTGAGGGCGCGTTCCAGAAGGGCGGCGTCGAGCGACCAGCCCAGCCGCCCTTCCAGATCCGCGTATTGCGCGAGTGATTCCGTCACCGGAACGACCACCGGCCTGATCAGACGTCGAGGACCTGGCGGCGGTTGTAGGTGCCGCAGCTCGGGCACGCGATGTGCGACAGCTTCGGCTCACGGCAACGCTCGCAGGTCACCAGGTTGGCGGCAGTGGCCTTCCACTGGCTCCGGCGGTGCCGGGTGTTGCTGCGCGACATCTTCCGCTTCGGAACAGCCACGGCTACTTCTCCTGGTTCTCGTCGGCGCTGGACGCGCCGTCAACGTCGGCTTCGGCGGAAGGTCCGTCGAAGATGTTGGTCAACTTCGCCCACCGGGGGTCGGCGAGCTCGTGACTGTGGTCGGGGTCCTCCGCGAGCAGCGCTCCGCATTCGGAGCACAGGCCCGGGCAGTCCTCCCGGCACAGCGGCGAGAGCGGCAGTGCGAGCACCGTCGCGTCCCGCAGCACCGGCTCCAGGTCGAACAAGTCGTCCGTGAGCCGGAAGGCGTCCTCGTCGGCTTCCGCGTCCGGGTAGACGTACAGCTCCTGGAAACGCACCGTGAGCTCACGCTCGAGCGGTTCCAGGCACCGGACGCACTCACCGGTCAGCGGCACCTGCGCGACGCCGGTGACCAGCACACCCTCCATGACCGCTTCCAGCCGGACACCCAGCTGGATGGGGGCACCTTCGGGCGCGCCGATCACATCTGCCACACCCATGTCCTTCGGGGCCGGCACGGAGCGGGACACCTTCAGCATGGATCCAGGCCGACGCCCCAGCTCGCGTGTGTCGACGACGAGTGGTTTGCGGTGATCCAAGCGGTCCAGGACGTCCTACCTCATGCAGTGCCACCCCCCGGGATGACGGGGGGCTCGAATGGTCAGGGTGCCGACCCTCGGGGCACGCGAAAAACACGCCTCGGGCAGGGTCGGTCCGTAAGAGTATCGCAGCCCGCGCGCCAGGCCCCAAACGGGGCCATTCGAGCGGGACGATCAAGCGGCGATTCCCGCGACGCCCGGACCGACCGGACGCCGCGAGCGGGCGCCGCGAACGGCGGTGCCCGTCGCCGGACAGGGCCTAGCGCCCGCCGTCCTGCTGGAACTGGCGGACGTCGATCAGACTCGTGTCGAAGAAGCTGGTCTCGTCCAGCGACTGCGCGTACTGGGCCTGCGGGTCGTAGGCCTGCTGCTGCCCCGTGCTCGCCGGGTCGTGCTGCGCGGCGTACGGCTGCTGCTGCCCGTGCTGGTCGTACTGCGGCATGTCGTACTGGCCCTCGTAACCGCCGGCGTATCCGGTGTCCGGTCCGGTGCCCTGCGCGTAGGCGGGCTGCCCGTAGGCGTCCTGGCCGTAGCCGTGCTGACCACCGTAGGGGCCGGCCTGCGCGGGCACGGTCGGCGCGGCGGGCGGCGCGGGCGGGTAGTCGGGCTGAGCGGGCTGAGCGGGCTGAGCGGGCTGAGCGGCGAACGTCTCCTCGTGCCCGTCGAGCTGCGCCTGGAGGCTGCCCGGCCGGCCCTTGGCCTGCGCGTCGGCCAACTCCTGCGCCTGCATGTACTCGCCGAGTTCGTCGGACGGGCGGCGACCGCGCATCTTGTCCCGGCCGCGACCGATCGCGCCGAGCGTCTTGGTCAGCACGACCTCGAAGTTGGCCAGCTTCTGGTCGACGTAGTCGTCGGCCTCCTCGCGGATGCGCTGGGCCTCGCGCCGGGCCTCGGACAGGATCCGGTCGGCCTCGCCGTACGCCTCACGGGCCACCTCGGTGTCCGCGATCAGCGAGCCGCGCTCCTCCCGGGCGGTGGCCAACACCCGCTCGGCCTCGCGGCGGCCCTCCTCGATCACCGACTCGCGGTCGCCGAGCACCCGGCGCGCGTGGTCGAACTCCTCGGGCAGCAGGTTCTTGAGTTCCTCGAGCCGGGCCACCACGTCCGCACGGTTGACCACGCACGACGCCGACATCGGCATCGAGCGGGCGTTCTCCACCAGTGCGATCAGTTCATCGAGCTTGGGCTGCACGTCCACGGGCTTGCTCTCTCTCCTCAAACCGACGGTAGCCGTCGTGTTCGCCGGCATCGCGTGACGGACCGACTCGCCGCGGGCGGTCGGCCCGGCGACGAGGCACGTGCCGCGTCAGCCCTGCGCGAGCCGCTCGGTGAGCCGACGTAGCACCGTCTCCGGCACCAGGCCGGACACGTCGCCTCCGTACGTCGCGACCTCTTTGATGAGACTCGACGACAGAAAGCTGTAGAGGGGGTTCGTCGCCACGAACAACGTCTCCACCTCGGTAAGACCGTAGTTCATCTGCGCCATCTGCAACTCGTAGTCGAAGTCGGTGACCGCGCGCAGACCCTTGATGATCGCCGGGATCCCGCGCTCCTGACAGAAGTTGACCAGCAACCCCTCGAACGCCTCGACCTTGACGTTCTTGTACTGATCGACCACCTCGTGGAGCATCTCGATGCGCTCCTCGATGGTGAACAGGCCGGAGCGCTTGGCGCGATTGAAGCCGATCGCCACGTAGACCTCGTCGTACAGGCTCGAGGCCCGTCCGATGATGTCCAGATGACCGTTGGTGACCGGGTCGAACGAACCGGGGCAGACGACTCGACGCAACGGAGGTTCCCCTCGAAATCGGGTGCCGACGGGTCCGGACCCGATGGCCCGCCCGCCTGGTCAGGCTTGCGCGGCGCGACCGTACCAGAGCGTTCCCTCGCCGTAGCGACGGGATCTGATCTCGGCGAATTCGGCGGGCCACGCGAATGGCCCCCCGCGCGTGGCACGTTCGACCACGATCAGCGCCTCCTCGGCCAGCCAGCCGTGCTCGGCCAGCGCGCCGAGCAGCGCGCGCACGTCCTCGTCGGTGACCGCGTACGGCGGATCGAGGAAGACCACGTCGTACGGCTCGTCCGGGCAGGGCACGGCGGCGGTCTTCTCCGCGCGGGCCGGGCGCAGTTCCGCGCCGGGCAGCGCGACGAGCCGGATGTTCGCCCGGATCGTGCCCGCCGCGCGGGGGTCGGACTCGACCAGGAGCACCCGCGCCGCGCCCCGGGACAGCGCCTCCAGGCCGACCGCGCCGGAGCCCGCGAACAGGTCGAGCACCCGCGCGCCGTGCAGGTTGCCGCGCAGCGACTGGAGGGTGGAGAACAGTCCCTCACGGGCCCGGTCCGAGGTCGGCCGGGTGCCCTCGCCCGGCGGTGTGCTCAGTCGTCGACCGCCCGCCGCCCCGGCGATCACCCGGGTCATGCGTGCCCTCGCGGGTACTGGTGGGGCTCGCCGGTGCCCGGCGGGTCGGCCTGCGCGTACGTGTCCTGCATGGCGCCCACGCTATCGACTGGTCGCGGTGGACGAAATCCGGGCCCGTGCACTTTGTGCGACGTGTCATACACACGGAGCCACTGGATCGTATGAGGGGTGTGCACGGCGGGGGCGCCACCGTCGTGCACCGGCGACACCGATCGCCGTCCAGGCACCGACCCCACCCGATTCCCACCCGACCCGGGAGATCCGATGAAGCTCCGTACCTTCCTCGCCACGGTCGTCGCCGGCGCCGCGCTGGCCGCGACCGGCATGGCCCCGGCGGTCGCCGAGACCGCCGCGCCGCACACCCCCGCCGCGAACTGCTACGTCGACAGCAACGGCACCCTGCACTGCGCCAACGGCGCGAGCGACCTGCGCTCGGAGCCGTACTTCCGGGCACCCGTGGTCAGCCGGCTGAACACCACCTACAGCTACTTCAGTTGCTGGACCTCCGGTGACCCGCACTCGGGCGGCAACGACATCTGGTACTACACCGACGGCGACGACGGCGGGCACGGCTTCCTGCCCGCGCAGCGCGTCTTCACGCCGCAGGACCCGATGCCGGGCATGTACCACTGCTGACCGGTATGCGATGAGCCCACGTGGTCGGGGGACGGAGATCGTCCCGTCCCCCGACCACGTGTCCGCGCCGACGCGGCGGCGCCGATCGCACTGCCCCGTCCCCCGGAGTCCCGGTCGCGCTCTCCGGTCAGCGCGCGCAGTCCGGTACCTCGGTCTCGTTGCGGGTGCGCACGCCGGGCAGCCAGCCCTCGGCGTTGGTGCCCAGCACCACCACCCGGTACCAGTGCCGGGAGGCGACGCCGGTCTCGTCGGTGACCCGCGGGCCGTCCGTGAGCAGGCAGACCAGGAGCAGTCGGTCGCCGTGCCACACCCGATCCGCGAGGTCGGCCGTGCGCGAGGACAACTTCGGCTCCTTGAACACGCCCATCGAACACTCGAGCGTGCGCAGCGCCCGGCACGGCACCTCGGAGTTGTGGACCTCGCTCTGCACACTCGCCGCGCGCGCCGCGGGCGGCCTGGGGGCGGGCGCGTCGCTCGCGTCGTGCCGACCGACCAGGAAGGCGCCGAGCCCGACCACGGCCGGGACGAGCACGGCGGCGAGCGCGATCGCGAAGGTGCCGCGCCATCTCGACCGCGGGGCCGGCCGGCGCAGCACTCGGACCGCGAGGCCGGGCGGTTCGACACAGGCGGCCTCCGCGTCGCGCAGCCGGGTGCGCAGTTCGTGGACCGCGTCGTCCGGGTCGTCGAGGTCGGGAGGCGAGGGGTTCACCGGGTGACTCCTTCGTGTCGATCCCGGCGGCGGAACCGGCCGGAGGGGCCGCCGAGGCCGGCGCGCAGCCGGGTCAGGGCACGCTCGCGCGAGCGGGACACCGTCCCCCGGTGCACGCCGAGGATCTCGGCGGCCTGATCGATCGTGTATCCGTCCAGGTCGACCAGGAGCACCGCCGCGGCCTGCTTGGCGGGCAGCGAGCCGAGCATCCGCACGGCCTCCCACTCGGCCTCGCGCCGGGCGATCGGGTCGGCGGCGGACCGGGCCCGCTCCCCCGGCTCGGGCGGTTCGGGCAGCAGGACCTGGCGGCTACGCACGCGCCATATGTCGCGGGTGACACTCACCAGTGCCCGGAAGGCATAGGCGTAGGGCTCGGGATGGCCGAGCAGGCGGTCGGGTCTGCGGGCCAGTTTGAGGTACGTCTCGTGCACCGCGTCCTCGGCGCTGCCCTCGCCGGCGAGCAGCACGGCCCGCCGATACAACCGAGGGAGCAACCCGCAGAAGAGCGCGTCGAAACCCTCGTCCCCCGTGCGTGCGTCCATGGCCCCCATTGGTAGCCAACCGACGGGGTGTTCCGCGTGCTCCGAACGGGTGACCGGTGGGGGCGCGTCGGAGCGGAGGGAGGGCGGTCAGCCCTTGTCGAGGTATTCCGCGCGCTCGTCGTCCAGGATGCTGGCGAGCGCGCTGCGCAGGTCGTGGTGCTCGATCAGATCCGGGTCGTTCGCCACGATCGAGCTCGCCTCCTCGCGGGCGGCCACGATCAGTTCCTCGTCCCGCACCACCTCCAGCATCCGCAACGAGGAGCGCGAGCCGGACTGCGCGTCGCCGAGCACATCGCCCTCGCGGCGTTGCTCGAGGTCGATCCGGGAGAGTTCGAAGCCGTCCAGGGTGGCCGCCACCGCGTCCAGGCGTTCGCGCGCGGAGGTGCCGCCGGGCATCTCGCTGACCAGCAGGGTCAGTCCGGGGGCGCTGCCCCGGCCGACCCGGCCGCGCAGCTGGTGCAGTTGCGAGACGCCGAACCGGTCGGCGTCCATGATCACCATCGCGGTCGCGTTGGGCACGTTGACGCCGACCTCGATCACCGTGGTCGCCACCAGCACGTCCAGTTCGCCGGCGGTGAAGCGGCGCATCACGGCGTCCTTGTCGTCCGGCGCCATCCGGCCGTGCAGCACCTCGATCCGCAGGCCGGCCAGCGGACCGGCGCGCAGCGACTCGGCGACGTCCAGCACGGCCAGCGGCGGGCGCCGCTCCTCGCCGCCCGCGGCGTCCGCGCCGATGTCCTCGGGGTCGTCCAGGTAGGCCTCGGCGGGCAGGTCCTCGTCCCGCGCGGCGGCCTTCGCCTTCGACTTCGCCTTCTTCTTGGCCTTCGGGTCGTCCTCCTCGTCGCCGATGCGCGGGCACACCACATACGCCTGGTGGCCGTTCTCCACCTCCTCGCGCACCCGCTGCCAGGCGCGGTCCAGGAAGTGCGGCTTCTCCTTGGCCGGGACCACGTGCGTGGCGATCGGCGATCGGCCGGACGGGAGCTGGGCCAGGATCGAGGTCTCCAGGTCGCCGAACACGGTCATCGCCACCGTGCGCGGGATCGGCGTCGCGGTCATCACCAGCAGGTGCGGCGGGCGCTTGCCCTTGCCGCGCAGCGCGTCGCGCTGTTCGACGCCGAAGCGGTGCTGCTCGTCGACCACGACCAGGCCCAGGTCGTGGAACTCCACCTTGTCCTCGATCAGCGCGTGCGTGCCGATCGCGATCCCGGCCTCGCCGGTGACCAGGTCCAGGAGCGCGGCGCGGCGCGCGGGCACCCCCATCGAACCGGTGAGCAGGGTGACCTTGGTGCCGATCTCCGACCCGCCGAGCATCCCGGCACCCTCGGCCAGCGGCCCGAGCATCTCCACGATCGAGCGATAGTGCTGCTGCGCGAGCACCTCGGTGGGCGCCAACAACGCGGTCTGCCCGCCCGCGTCCACCACGGTCAACATGCCCCGCAGCGCGACCAGGGTCTTGCCGGCGCCGACCTCGCCCTGGAGGAGGCGGTGCATCGGGTGTTCGGTGGCCAGGTCGGTCTCGATCTCGGCGCAGACCTCCTTCTGGCCGTCGGTGAGTTCGAAGGGGAGGCGGGCGTCGAAGGCGTCCAGGATGCCGTTCGCGCGGCGCGGGCGGGCCACCGCGGACTGGGCCCTGGCGTCCCGGCGGCGGCGGGCCAGGGCGATCTGGAGGACGAACGCCTCATCCCACTTGAGGCGGTCCTTGGCCGAGTTCACCTCGTCCCAGGAGTTCGGCCGGTGCACGTGCCCGAGCGCCTCGGCCAGTCCCGGCATGCCGCGCCGCTCGCGCATCTCGGCGGGCAGCGGGTCGCCGACCTCGCCGAGTGTGTCCAGCGCCATGCCGACGCACTGCGCGATCTTCCAGGACGGCATGTTGGCGGCGGCCGGATAGACCGGGATCAGCGCGCCCGCGAACAGGTTCGCCACACCGTCCTGATCGTCCTCGCCGATCAGCTGGTAGTCGGGCTGGCTGAGCTGGATCACGTTGTTGTACCGCCCGACCTTGCCCGCGAACAGGCCGCGCCGACCCGGGCGCAGCTCCTCCTCGCGCCAGGCCTGGTTGAAGAAGATCAGGGTGAGCTTGCCGCGCCCGTCGGTGACCTCGACCTCCAGGAGGTTGCCGCGCCGATTGCGGAACTGGCGCTTGTTCACCTTGGCGATCTCCGCCATCACGGTGACGTGTTCCTCGGGCTCCAGGCGGGAGAGGTCGGTCAGGCGCCCGCGCTCCGCGTAACGCCGGGGGTAGTGGCGTAGCAGGTCTCCGACGGTGTCCAGCTTGAGGGACTTGGCCAGCACCGTCGCCGTGCGGTCGCCGACGAGTTTCTTCAGCGGTTCGTCAAGGCGCGACATGCCGCCCAACGGTACTGGTCGAGGGTGTCATCGGGCCGTTCCAACCGCCGGACCGATCGCTACTCGACCCCGATGAGCAGCGGGTACACCTCCTGGCCGCCCTCGTAGACCATCACGTCCACCCCGAGTCGGGTGGCCCGCAGGTGTCGCTCGATCGAGGCGGCCAGGCCCGGCGGGCAGGCGCTGCCGGTGACCAGGGTGACCAGCTCACCGCCGCCCGCGAGCATGCGGTCCACCACCACGGTGCCGGTCTCGCGCTGGTCGTGGCCGATCACCGCGATGTCGCCCTCGATCACGCCGAGCACGTCCCCCGCCTGGCACACGCCGGCCATCGTCCACGACTCGCGGACGGCGACCGTGAGCGCGCCGTAGCGGGTGGCGCCCGCCGCCGAGGTCATCCCGACGATGTCCTGGTCGAAGCGCCGGCCGGGCTCGTGCACGGCCAGCGCGGCCAGGCCCTGCACGGCGGCCTTGGTCGGGATCACCTGCACCCGGACGCCGTGCGCCTGTGCCTGTTGGGCGGCCACCCCGGCCACCGCGTGGCAGTCCGCGTCGTTGGGCAGCAGCACCACCTCGCGCGCCTCGGTCCGCAGGATCGCGTCGACGAGCACGCCGGTGGACGGCCGCCGGCCCGGTCCGGCCTGCACGACGTGCGCGCCGTTGTCCGCGAACAGGGTGGCCAGGCCGTCGCCCTGGGCGACCGCGACGATCCCGCGCGTGGGGCTGGGCACGGGCGCCGAGAGGCCGGCCAGGCCGCGCTCGAGGTGGGTGATCCGGATCCGGTGCGGCCGGCCGGCGGCGATGCCCGCCTCGACCGCCGCGCCCGCGTCGTCCACGTGCACGTGCACGTTCCACAGGCCCTCGCCGCCGACCACCACGAGCGAGTCGCCGAGCGCGGCGAGCCGTTCGCGCAGCTCCGGCAGCGCGGCGTCGGGCGCGTCGAGCAGGTAGATCACCTCGAACCCGGGCCCCTGGGTCGCCTCGTTCGACCCGACCGGCGTGGTGAACGGGACCGGGACCGGGATCTGCGCCTGGTGCGGGTGGATCCGGTACGCCGAGCGCTCGCCGGTGACCACCGCGAGCAGCGCGTCCAGGAGCACGGTCAGGCCGCGCCCGCCCGCGTCCACCACACCCGCCCGGCGCAGCACCTCCAGTTGCTCGGGCGTACGGGCGAGCGCGCCGTGCGCGGCGGTGGCGGCGGCGCGCACCACCGGTCGGATCTCACCGCCCGCCCCCGCCGCGGCTTCGGCGGCGGCCCGGGCCACGGTGAGCATGGTCCCCTCGACCGGCCGGGCCACCGCGGCGTACGCGGCGTCGGCGGCGGTGCGCAGCGCGTGCGCGATGGCCAGCCCGGCGGGCACCTCGCGGCCGGTCTCGACCGCGCCGGCCTGTTCGGCCTCCAGTCGCTCGGCCATGCCGCGCAGGAGTTGGCTGAGGATCACCCCGGAATTGCCGCGCGCGCCCATCAACGCGCCGTGCGCCAGTGCCCGGAACGCGGTCGGCAGGTCGGGCTCGGGCAGGTCGCGGCCGAACAGCGCGTCGACCTCGGCGATCCCCGATTCCAGGGTCAGGAACAGGTTCGTGCCGGTGTCGCCGTCGGGCACGGGATACACGTTGAGGGCGTCGATCTCCTCGCGCGCTCGCCCCATCAGCTCCAGGGCGACGCGGCCCCAGCGGCGTACCGCCGGACCGTCCAGCTCTCCCAGCAGGCCCTGCACGCCCACCTCCTGTACGAATCCGTTGTGCGCGTCCCGTCCGCCGGCCACGTTATCGAGACGGGGAGCGGTAAAGCGGCCCACCCGGATGGGTTAGGCTTGGCGGGAAGCATGACGAGATCGGCTGATCGCCTATGCCCGGATCATCCCGGGTTCGCGCATCGCCTGGTTCGTCGGTTACTCTTCTGCGGTTGTCCGGCATTCGCCGGCACGTGTTCGTACGCAATTCCCATTCGTCTTTGGAGTGTTCCCGTGGCTGCCAACTGCGACGTCTGCGGCAAGGGGCCGGGCTTCGGCAACAGCATTTCGCACTCTCACCGCCGGACGCCCCGTCGCTGGAACCCCAACATCCAGACGGTGCGCGCGATGGTTGGTGCCACGCCGAAGCGCCTCAATGTCTGCACCTCTTGCATCAAGGCGGGCAAGGTTTCCCGCTAGTTGCTCGATCGCTCGACATCGAAGGGCCGGTTCACCCCAGGGTGGATCGGCCCTTCGGCTTGTCCGGGACGGCTTGGCGGAACACGAACGGGTCCGCGCCGTCGACGCGGACCCGTTCGTGTCGGTGTTCGTGCGCCGCTCAGAATTCCTCGCGCCGGCGCCACGCGTGGTCGACCGGCCCGATCCCCTCGCCCAGCGGGAAGCCCGCCCGGATCGCGCCGGTGACGTAGTCCTTGGCGGCGGCGACCGCGTCCGGCACGGTGTCGCCGACGGCCAGGCGCGAGGCGATCGCGCTCGCCAGCGTGCACCCGGTGCCGTGGGTGTGCCGGTTGTCGTAGCGCGGGCTGGTGAACCAGTGCTCGTGGGTGCCGTCGAAGAGCAAGTCGGCGGCCTCGCCCTCCAGGTGTCCGCCCTTGACCAGGGCCCAGCGCGGACCGAACGCCAGCACCGCCTCGGCCGCGCCGCGCATGTCGGCCCGTTCGCGCACCTTGTGGCCGGTCAGCAGCTCGACCTCGTACAGGTTGGGCGTGACCACCGTGGCGACCGGCAGCAGGCGGGTGCGCAGCGTCTCCAGCGCCTCGTTCGCGAGCAGGGTGTCGCCGTGCTTGGAAGAGGCCACCGGGTCGACCACCACCGGCACGGACACCTCGGCGAGCAGGGCCGCGACCACCGCCACCAGGTTCGGCGACGCGAGCATGCCGGTCTTGATCGCCTGGACCCCGATGTCGTCCACGACGCTGCGGAACTGCGCCCGGACGGCCTCCTCCGGCAGTTCCCAGTAGCCCTGCACACCGAGCGAGTTCTGCGCGGTCACCGCCGCGATCACACTCATCCCGTGCACGCCGTGGGCCAGCATCGTCTTGAGGTCGGCCTGGATCCCGGCACCACCGCCGGAGTCGGAGCCGGCCACCGTCAGCACGCGTGGAGGAGTCTGCACCATGTCGGGCAGCCTATCCACGCCGCGGGCGCGCCTATCGGCCACGCCCGAAGTGGTCCCATCCGCCCGCCAGGCCCGGGTCCCGGCCGTCGACGGTGACGCCGCGGCCGGCGTGCACCCGCCCGATCACCCGCCAGCGCGCGGGCAGCGCGGTGCCCGCCGGGAAGGTGGCGACCAGGGCGTGGTCCTCGCCGCCGGTGAGCACCCAGTGCAGCGGGTCGGCGCCCAGCGCGCGGGCCACGTCGCGCATCTGCGCGGGCACGTCCAGCCGGCCGGAGAGGATGTCGATCCGCACGTCGGAGGCGCGCGAGAGGTGGCCCATGTCGGCGAGCAGGCCGTCGCTGACGTCGATCATCGAGGTCGCGCCGAGTATCGCCGCGCCGGGGCCGGCGTCGTAGGGCGGCTCGGGTCGGCGGTGCGCCTCCACGAACGCGCGCGGCGCTCGGTGCCCGTGGCCCAGTATCGCCAGCCCGGCGGCCGACCAGCCCAGCCAGCCCGCGACCGCGAGCACGTCGCCGGGCCGGGCGCCGGAGCGGACCACGGGAGCACGGCCCTGGAGGTCGCCCAGCGCGGTCACCGCGACGGTGACGGTCTCGCCGCCGACCACGTCGCCGCCCGCCACGCCCGCGCCGACCACCGCGCACTCGTCGCGCAGGCCGTCGTACAGCTCCAGCGCCCACCCGGTGGGCAGGTCCGGCGGTCCGCACAGGCCGATCAGCAGCGCCGTGGGCACCGCGCCCATCGCCGCGACGTCGGCCAGGTTCTGCGCGGCGGCCTTGCGGCCCACGTCGTACGCGGTGGACCAGTCCCGCCGAAAGTGCCGACCCTCGACGAGCAGGTCCATGGTGGCCACCACGCGCCCGTCGGCGGCGGCGACCACGGCGGCGTCGTCGCCCGGTCCCAGGGACACGTGCGGCCCCGTGGGCACGCGGGCGACCAGTGCCCCGATCAGGCCGAACTCGCCGAGATCGCCAAGCGTCCCGCTCATCGCCGCTCTCCTGCCATGCCCATCAGCCCTGATCCGCCTCGTTCACCGTGTCCACCGTGTCGGCCGTGATCCATCGGCTCCCGCTGTGGTCGCCGATGCCCCGCCGGGCCGACAATGGTCGCAGCAGCGGGGATCACGTCAAGATCCCATCATCCTGCGCGCCGGGAGGCCGTGGTGGTACAGGCATACATCCTGATCCAGACCGAGGTCGGCCGTTCGGCTTCGGTGGCCCGACGCATCGCCGAGCTGTCGGGGGTGACCCGGGCGGACGACGTCACGGGCCCCTACGACGTGATCGTGCGGGCCGAGGCCGCCGACGTCGACCAGTTGGGCCGCATGGTGGTCGCCGAGGTGCAGCGCATCGACGGCATCACCCGCACCCTGACGTGTCCGGTGGTCAACCTGGGGTGAGCACCCGCGAACGACCCGGCGCGGGCGCGACCTAGGATCGAGGCCGTGCGCCCTACTCGACTCATCGCCTGCCTGCTCCCGGTCATCATGCTGACGGCCGCGGGGTGCGGCGGCGACGGATCGGGTCCGGTGCAGGTCGCCGTGCCGACCCCGCCGCCGGGGGCCGCGGCCGACGCGTGCCGAGCGCTGCACGACGCGCTTCCGGCGAAGGTGATGGACGCCGGGGCGCGGAAGATCTCTCCCGAGTCCACCCTGACCGCCGCGTGGGGCGATCCGGCCATCGTGTTGCGCTGCGGCGTGGGCCTGCCCGCGTCGCTGCGCGTGGTCGATCCGGCCAAGGCCGGTTCCGAGCCGGTCGACTCGGTCGAGGTCAACGGCGTGACCTGGGCCTTCGCGAGGTACGCCGACGGGGTGCGGTTCACCACGGTCTATCGGCGGGCCAACGTCGAGATGACCGTCCCGAAGAAGTTCGCCGAGCCGGCCGCACCGCTCGTCGACGTCGCCGACGCGGTCGCCCGCACGGTGCCGGCCACCCTGGACCTGAGCAACGCGTGAGGGGCGGCCGGGAGGTCGACCGCCCCTGGTGTGCGTACGGGTTCTAGCGCAGCAGCGCGTTGGGCCGCCGCAGCGCGGCCTGGATCAGCCGGTCGACCAGCTCCGCATAGCCCACGCCGGTCGCCTGCCACATGCTCGGGTACATCGACACCGGTGTGAAGCCCGGCATGGTGTTGACCTCGTTGATCACGAAGTGGCCGTTCTCCAGCAGGAAGAAGTCCACCCGGGCCAGGCCCTCGCAGGACAGCGCCTCGAAGGCGGCCACCGCGAGTCGCTGCACCTCGGCGGTCTGCTCCTTGGTCAGCACCGCGGGCACGTCCAGTTCGGTGCCGTTGTCCGGCAGGTACTTCGCGGCGAAGTCGTAGAACTCGTGGTCGCCGCCGACCCGGACCTCCGCGGGCAGGCTCGCCCGCGGCCCGTCCTCGAACTCCAGGACGCCGCACTCGATCTCACGGCCCGTCAGCATGCCCTCGACGATCACCTTGGGATCGTGCCGACGGGCTTCCTCGATCGCCGCGTCCAGGTCCTGGATCCGGTGCACCTTGGTGATGCCCATGCTGGAGCCCGCGCGGGCCGGCTTGACGAACACCGGGAAGCCCAGCGAGGACACCGCCTCGCGCACCGCGGCCGGATCGCGCTCCCATTCCCGGGGGCGGACCGTGGCGTACGGGCCGGAGGGCAGGCCGAAGCCGGCGAACAGGGCCTTCATGTACTCCTTGTCCATGCTCGCCGCGCTGGCGAACACGCCGGACCCGACGTAGGGGACCTGGGCCAGTTCCAGGAAGCCCTGGAACGTGCCGTCCTCGCCGTAGGGGCCGTGCAGGAGCGGGAAGATAACGTCGACCTCGCCGAGCAGCTTGGGCAGCGCGCCGGGTTCGAGCACGGTGATCTCGCGTGCCGTGGGGTCGGCCGCGAGTACGACGGCGGCGGTGGACTCCGCGACGTCGGCCACCGAGGGCAACCTGTCGCCGCGGATCGCCAGCCGTTCCGGGTCGTCGTCGACGAGCAGCCAGCGCCCGTCGGTGCCGATGCCGATCGGCAGCACGTCGTACTTGGAGCGGTCGATCGCGGCCAGCACGCTGCCGGCGGTGACGCAGGAGATCGCGTGTTCGGAGCTGCGGCCGCCGAAGACGACCGCGACGCGGGGGCGCGAGGAGGGGTGCGGGGTGGCGGAAACGTCGTTCATGGTCGGACGACCCTATCCCGCTTGCCGTTCGGACGGGGTATTGCCCGCCGGGCGCCCGGCGTTGCGCCGCCGGCGTGCCCCCGCCGCGCATCGTCCCCGCCCTGGTCGCGTCGCCCGCGGATCACCGGCCCGGGTCACGTCGCCCGGGTCGTGTTGCCCGTGTCGTGTTGCCGGTGTGGCGTCGCCGGTGTCGCGTCGCCGCCGCGTCTCGTCGCCGGCCGGCCGGAGAGCGCGGGTCCGGCCGGCGACGTTCGTCACGACAGGCGATGGTGGGCTACGACTCGTAGCGTTCGGGCTTGGCGGAGCGCGAGAGCAGGGCCATGCCGACCGACGGGGGCTTGCCGCCGTGCATGATCGAGACCACCACGTCGGTGATCGGCATCTCGACGCCGTACCGGCGTGCGAGCGTCTGCACCGACTCGCAGGACTTGAAGCCCTCGGCGATCTGCCGGCTGTCCCGCACCGCCTCCTCGATCGGCGTGCCCCGGCCGATCTTCTCGCCGAAGGTGCGGTTGCGCGACAGCGGTGACGTGCAGGTGGCCACCAGGTCGCCGAGGCCCGCCAGGCCCGCGAAGGTGTGCGCGTCGGCGCCCATCGCGGCACCCAGCCGGGCCGTCTCGGCCAGTCCCCGGGTGATCAGCGTCGCCTTGGTGTTGTCGCCCATGCCCATGCCGTCCGCCATCCCCACGGCGAGCGCGATCACGTTCTTGACCGCGCCGCCGAGTTCGCAGCCGACCACGTCGGTGTTCGTGTACGGGCGGAAGTAGGGCGTGTGGCTGGCCTCCTGGAGCCGCCTGGCGACCTCTTCGTCGGTACACGCCACCACGCTCGCGGCGGGCTGGCGCTGGGCGATCTCCATCGCCAGGTTGGGCCCGCTGACCACCGCGATCCGGCCCTCGGACACGCCGGTGACCTCGCGGATCACCTCGCTCATCCGGTTCGCGGTGCCCAACTCGACGCCCTTCATCAAGCTGACCAGGATCGCGTCGTCGGGCAGCAGCGGCGCCCACGCGGTGAGGTTGCCGCGCAGCGTCTGGGAGGGCACCGAGAAGACCACGAACTCCGCGCCCTCGGCCGCCTTCGCCGGGTCGGTGGTGGCCTGGATCCCGGTCGGCAGCGCGATCCCGGGCAGATACTCGTCGTTCTCGTGCCGCGCGTTGATCGCGTCGGCCATTTCCGGGCGCCGGCCCCACATCACCACGTCGCAGCCCGCCTCGGCGAGCACGATCGAGAAGGCGGTCCCCCAGGAACCCATGCCGAATACCGCGCAGCGCGTCATGCGCGGCCATCCTCGGTGTGCTCGGTGCCGGTGCGCTCGCCCGC
Source organism: Embleya sp. NPDC050154 (assembly GCF_044460165.1). Taxonomy (NCBI): domain Bacteria; kingdom Bacillati; phylum Actinomycetota; class Actinomycetes; order Kitasatosporales; family Streptomycetaceae; genus Embleya; species Embleya sp. NPDC050154. The sequence goes on along the minus strand of NZ_JBITJP010000029.1, from coordinate 27,276 downwards.
GGGCCGGTCGGTCTCGGTCTTCGCCGCCTCGGCCCCGGTCGGGACCTCGACCCTGGGCACCTCGACCTTGCCGACCTCGACCCTGGCGGCCGCGGTGCGCGGCGGCTCGGCGGGCGCCGGCTCCGGCGCGGTGGACCCGATCGGGTCGGCGCCGCCCGGAACCTCTCGACTCGGCTCGATCCCGGCCTGTGCCTCGCCCTCGTCCTCGCCCTTGCGGCCGGACGCCTTGCGGACGCCGGCGTTCGGCGGAGCGGGCTCCTCGCGGAGCTCGGCGAGCAGTTCGGTCACCGCCTCCATGATCCGGTCGGTCGCTCCACGCAACACGTCCGCGGTCAGCTCACGCCCACGGAACTCGTCCAGGTCCACCGGCGGCCCGGCCAGCACGTGCATCGTCTTGCGCGGCAGCAGACGCGGTCGCTTGCCGTACGGCGGCAACAACTCGTGCGCGCCCCACTGGGCCACCGGGATCACCGGGGCGCCGGTGGTCAGCGCGATCCGCGCCGCGCCGGTCTTGCCCGGCATCGGCCACAGTGCCTTGTCCCGGGTGATCGTGCCCTCCGGGTAGACCGCGACGCACTCGCCCTTCTCGACCGCCTCCACGGCCGCGCGGAACGCGAGCGCGGCGTCGGCGGAGTCCCGGTACACCGGGATCTGGCCGGCGCCGGCCAGCACCCGACCGACGAACGGGATCTTGAACAGGCCGGATTTGGCCAGGAAACGCGGCACGCGGCCGCTGTCGTACTGATAGTGCGCGTAGGTCAGCGGGTCGACATAGGAGATGTGGTTCACCGCCGTGACGAACCCGCCCGACGTCGGGATGTTCTCGGTGCCCCGCCAGTCACGTTTCGTGAACAACAACAGCAGGGGCTTGATCACCACGACCGCCAGGCGGTACCAGAAACCGATCCTTCGGCGGGCCACCGGCGTTCCTCCCGTTCATGTGTTTCAGATCCGTGCGTGTCGACGCGAAAGTCCCGCCCCGATGTTTCCGCCGCCGTGTCGCTCCTCACACCATCGACGTTCCCCGCGAGAAGCACGGAACATCGATTCTGGCGGAACATCGATTCAGTACGGCGGACCCCACAGTTTCCCCCGGGCCTTCCGCATTGTCGAGAAACGTCCTCGTCGACCGACGAGGATATGGGCTTACGGTACGGATGCGAGGATCTTGCCGATGTCCCCCGCGACGGATTCCACCGCCCGGCGCCGGCCCGCCGGCGACGGGCGTCCCGCCTCCTCCGGCACGCGCTCGTGGCGGCTCGTGGTGCCGGTGAAACCGCTGTCGATCGCCAAGAGCCGCCTCGCCGGCACGATCGGTCCCGGCCATCGCCCCGAACTCGCCCTCGCCTTCGCCCTGGACACCGTTCGGGCGGCTCTGGCCTGCGCTCGCGTGCACGGCGTGCTCGTGGTCACCGACGACGCGCGGGTCGCGGCGGCGATCCGCGCGCTGGGCGCGGACGTGATCGCCGACGTCGGCGGCGGCCTGAACGCCGCGCTCGCGCACGGGGCGCGGGTGGCCGGCGAGCGCCGGCCACGGACCGGGGTGGCCGCGCTGTCCGCCGATCTTCCGGCGTTGCGAACCCGGGAGTTGGATCGGGTGCTGGCCGCCGCGACGCGCGCGCCGCGGGCGTTCCTGGCGGACGCGGCGGGTGTGGGCACCACGTTGCTCACGGCCGCGGCCGGCGTCCCGCTCGCGCCCGGCTTCGGCGGCCCCTCCCGGGCCCGGCACCTGGCCTCGGGCGCGGTCGAACTCACGCCCTACGACGTGGATTCGGTGCGTCGGGACGTGGACACCGGCGAGGATCTGCGGACCGCGATCACGCTGGGCGTCGGCGAGGCCACCGCCGCGCTGCTCCCGTCCGTGCCGTTTCTGCCGCGTGCGGCCGCCTCCTGACGCCGCGTCGGATCGACGGCGGTGCGTGCGTTCGCGGCGGCGGTGGGTGACGGGTGACGGACAGGCGAGAATGGGGTCATGCAGGGGACCGTGTACACCTTCGAGACCGACTCGCGAGAGGGCGTCGTGCTGCTCGACGACGGCTCTCCCGTGCCCTTCGACGCGGCGGCGTTCGACGCCGGCGGAATGCGGTTCCTGCGCCCCGGTCAGCGGGTGCGGATGACCATGGACGCCACGGGGGATCGGGTTGTGCTGGTGACGCTGTACACGTTGCCGGATCCGCTGCGCTGACCCTCGCGCCGGACGGCGGCACGCACGGCGACGGGCCGGAACCCCGAGTGGGATTCCGGCCCGTCGTCCTCGTCGGCCGTCGGCCGGCCGCCGATGTCCGCCGCGTCAGGCCTTCTTGGCCGCGCGCTTGGTAGCGGGCTTCTTGGTCGCGGGCGCCTTCGCGGCGGCGGCGGGCTTGGCCGCGGCCGGCTTGGCGGTCGCGGCCTTCGGCGCGGCCTTGGTCGCCTTCGCCTTGGTCGCCGGAGCCTTGGCCGCGGCTGCGGCCGGAGTGCTCTTGACGGCCTTGGTGGTGGTGGCCTTGGCGGTGCCGGTCGCGGCCTTGGCCGTGACCTTCTTCGCCGCGGCCGGCTTAGTCGCGGCCTTGGTCGCGGGCGCCTTGGTCGCCTTCTTGGCGGCGGGCTTGGCGACCGCCGTCGTCTTGGCGGTGGCCGCGGTCTTGCGGGTGGTCGCGGCCGGGGTCTTGACCGCCGCGGCGCGCGTGGTGGCCGGCTTCGCCGGCGCCTTCTTCGCCGTGGTGGCCTTGCGGGTCGTCGCCTTCGCGGCGGGCGCCGTGGCGTCCGTCGCGATCACGCGCGGAGTCGGGCTGCTCTTGGCGGCCGCGCTCTTCACGTTGGGCTTGGGGAGCTTCTTCGTCCCGCTGGTGTAGTCCTTGAAGCCCTGGCCCGCGCGGAAGCGCGGCACCGAGGTCTTCTTGACGCGCACCCGCTCACCGGTCTGCGGGTTGCGGGCGTATCGAGCCGGACGGTCCACCTTCTCGAACGAGCCGAAGCCCGTGATGGACACCCGGTCTCCTCCCGTGACCGCACGAACGATGGTGTCGAGGACGGCATCGACTGCCTCTGCGGCGGCCTTGCGGCCACCCAGTCGGTCAGCGACCGCCTCGACGAGCTGCGCCTTGTTCACGTCTTCCCCTTCGGAAACCGATGCCGGGACAGTTCAGCCGGCATTGGGCACGCTAAGCATCCAAAAGTGCCGAAGCAATTACCGAACGGGCGAATCACCCTTGTGTCGCAACGGATTCAGGCTTCGGCGGTGTCCCGCGAACTCGCGGGCCCCGCGTCCAACTCGTCCATGAGCTTGGTCAGTCGCCGCGAGGCGTCCGCCAAATCATGCTTTGCCGCGTCGGTGATGACCAACAAGCGGCGTATTAGCGCCACTTTAGCCTCGTTCGGTAGTCGGAGCCTACGCACCCGGGCGTGGGCGACCTTCAACCGGGTGGCCAGTTCGGCGAAGAGTTCCACTTCTTCGAACTCGTTCACGTGTCGGCCTTGGTGCTCCACACCGCAATTGTGACAGCTCATCCGGCTATGGGCACAACGGGGCGCCCATTGGGGCGAACGCCGAACATGCGAACGGCGGGACGCGATCGCGTCCCGCCGTTCAATCCTCGCGAATTCCCTTGCACTGCAAGGTAGTTCGTAATCAGCCCACCGGTTGGGTGCGCGGCAGCCAACTCGGCCGGTCCGCCTCGAACGAGGTGATGTCCTCCTCGTGACGCAGGGTCAGACCGATGTCGTCCAGCCCTTCCAGCAGCCGCCAGCGCGTGTAGTCGTCGATCTCGAAGTCCGCGACGAGCTCGCCCGCGCGGACCTGACGGCCCACCAGATCAACGGTGATCTCGGCGGTGGGATCGGCCTCGGTCAACGCCCACAGGCGTTCGACCGTCTCCTGCGGCAGCACGACGGTCAACAAACCGCCCTTTTGCGAGTTGCCGCGGAAGATGTCCGCGAAGCGGGCCGAGATGACGGCGCGGAACCCGTAGTTCTGCAGGGCCCACACCGCGTGCTCACGCGAGGACCCGGTGCCGAAGTCGGGACCGGCCACCAGGACCGTGGCGCCGGCCCGCTCCGGCCGGTTCAGCACGAACTCCGGGTTCTTGCGCCAGGCTTCGAACAGTCCGTCCTCGAAGCCGTCGCGGGTGACCTTCTTGAGCCAGTGCGCGGGGATGATCTGGTCGGTGTCCACGTTGCTCTCGCGCAGCGGGACGGCCGTTCCGGTGTGGGTGGTGAAGGCTTCCATCGCTCAGACTCCTGCGGTGTTCAGGTCGGCGGGTGCGGCCAGGTGGCCCAGCACCGCGGTCGCGGCCGCGACCTGCGGCGAGACCAGGTGGGTGCGGCCGCCCTTGCCCTGCCGCCCCTCGAAGTTGCGGTTGGACGTGGACGCGCTGCGCTCGCCGGGGGCGAGTTGGTCGGGGTTCATGCCCAGGCACATCGAGCAGCCCGCGTAGCGCCACTCGGCGCCGAACTCGGTGAACACCTTGTCCAGGCCCTCGGACACGGCCTGGAGCGAGACCCGCACCGAACCGGGAACGACCAGCATCCGCACGCCGTCGGCGACCTTGCGGCCCTTGATGATGCCGGCCACCTCGCGCAGGTCCTCGATCCGACCGTTGGTGCACGAGCCGACGAAGACCGTGTCCACCGCGATCTCACGCAGTTTCTGGCCCGCCGTCAGGCCCATGTACGCGATGGCCTTTTCGGCCGCCGCGCGCTCGACCGGGTCCTCGATCGCAACCGGGTCCGGCACCGAGTCGGCCAGCGGCGCACCCTGACCGGGGTTGGTCCCCCACGTGACGAACGGCGACAGTTCGGCCGCGTCGATGACGACCTCCTTGTCGAACACCGCGTCCGCCTCGGTCGCCAGGCTCTTCCAATACGCCAGCGCGGTGTCCCAGTCGGCACCCTGCGGCGCGTGCGGGCGACCGTTCAGATACTCGAACGTGGTCTCGTCCGGGGCGATCATCCCGGCCCGGGCGCCGGCCTCGATCGACATGTTGCACACGGTCATCCGGCCCTCCATCGAGAGGTTCCGGATCGCCTGACCGCGGTACTCGATGACGTAGCCCTGACCGCCGCCGGTGCCGATCCGCGCGATCACCGCGAGGATCAGGTCCTTGGCGCCGACCCCCTCGGGCAGGTCGCCCTCGACAGTGACCGCCATCGTCTTGAACGGCGCCATCGGCAGCGTCTGGGTCGCCAGCACGTGCTCGACCTGGCTGGTGCCGATGCCGAACGCCAGTGCGCCGAAGGCGCCGTGGGTGGCGGTGTGGCTGTCGCCGCAGACCACGGTCATGCCCGGCTGGGTCAGACCGAGCTGCGGGCCGACCACGTGCACGATGCCCTGTTCGACGTCGCCCAGCGAGTGGATCCGCACCCCGAACTCGGCGGCGTTCTTGCGCAGCGTCTCGATCTGGGCGCGCGAGACCGGGTCCGCGATGGGTTTGTCGACGTCGAGCGTCGGCGTGTTGTGGTCCTCGGTCGCGATCGTCAGATCGGTGCGCCGGACCGGCCGACCGGCCTGGCGCAGACCGTCGAACGCCTGCGGACTGGTCACCTCGTGCAGCAGGTGCAGGTCGATGTAGAGCAGGTCCGGCTCGCCCTCCGCGCGGCGCACCACGTGTGCGTCCCAGACCTTCTCCGCGAGTGTCCGTCCCATCGCTGTCCCTCCGGCCGGCGCCATTGCCGGCGCTGTGTGTCTTCTGTCGCGCGGGTGCGGCTGATTCCGTATCCGCGGTCGACGCCCTGACGCGTGCCCGCGTCCCGACGGCTCCCGGCTGTTGCCCCGGTGCTCGGGTTCGGCGCGTTGCGCCACTGTGCCGGCACCGGCCTCGGTCGCGGACTTGCGTCTCGTAATCCGAGACGGCAATATCAAGGCATGGACAATTCTAGCGGAGTCGGCGTTCTCGACAAGGCCGCTGTCGTGCTGGCCGCGCTCGAAGCCGGTCCTGCCACGCTCGCGGGACTCGTCGCCATAACCGGTCTTGCCCGGCCCACCGCACATCGACTCGCGGTGGCCCTGGAACACCACCGTCTGGTCGCGCGCGACATGCAGGGGCGCTTCGTGCTCGGCCCGCGGCTGGCCGAGCTGGCCGCCGCGGCCGGCGAGGACCGCCTGCTGGCCGCCGCACACCCGGTGCTCGCGCACATGCGCGACATCACCGGCGAGAGCGCGCAGCTCTACCGACGCCAGGGCGACATGCGCGTGTGCGTGGCCGCGGCCGAGCGGCTCTCCGGCCTGCGCGACACCGTCCCGGTGGGCAGCACGCTGCCGATGAAGGCCGGGTCGGCCGCGCAGTGCCTGCTCGCGTGGGAGGAGCCCGAGCGGCTGCACCGCGGCCTGCAGGGTGCGCGGTTCACCGCGACCACGCTCTCCGGCGTGCGGCGCCGCGGTTGGGCGCAGAGCATCGGCGAACGTGAACCCGGCGTCGCGTCCGTCTCCGCCGCCGTGCGCGGCCCGAGCAACCGCGTGGTGGCCGCCGTGTCCGTCTCCGGCCCGATCGAGCGGCTGACCCGGCATCCGGGCCGCCTGCACGCGCAGGCCGTCATGGAGGCCGCCGCCAAGTTGTCCGACGCGCTGCGTCGGGCACAGGTGGAGGTCTGACCGCCCCGCTCCCCGGGCGCCGACGGGCGTCCGGGGAATCACGCCCCATGTCGCGCCTCGAAGCGGAGCCGGCCGCCCCCGGCGAACGGCACCCCGAAGCGCGAAGCCGCACCAACGACGAAGCCGCACAACGAAGAAGACCTCCCGCGATTGCGAGAGGTCTTCTTCTTCGAGGTAGCCCCGACGGGATTCGAACCCGCGCTACCGCCTTGAGAGGGCGGCGTGCTAGGCCACTACACAACGGGGCCTCGTACCACTGGTGTTGCTCGGTGCCGTGGAAGCCGCGAACGGCTGATCTGGTAGCCCCGACGGGATTCGAACCCGCGCTACCGCCTTGAGAGGGCGACGTGCTAGGCCACTACACAACGGGGCCAGATCATCAATCATGAACTTCTTCCAGCGACATCGCCCGAAGACGGACGATGCAGCTGGGGTACCAGGACTCGAACCTAGACTAACGGAACCAGAAACCGTCGGGCTGCCAATTACCCCATACCCCAATGCTCCGTCCTTCGCGTTACCCGGGGGCTTTTGCGAGGACTTCGCTCCGTGCCGCTCCCTTGCGGGGCGGCACGAGAAGAACTTTACCCGATGAGGCGCGCGTGACCAAAACGGGTTACCGGACCCTCGTTCGAACCACCACAAGTCCGGGTGTCCCGCCCGTGATCGGCCGCGCGCGACGAGTCATCCGCGTTTGATCACCGTGTTCGTGAGGGTGCCGACGCCACCCACGGTGACCGAGACCCGGTCGCCCACGTGCAGCGGACCGACCCCCGCCGGCGTGCCGGTGAGCAACACGTCGCCGGGCAGCAGCGTCATCGCCTGGGTCACGTGCACGATCAACTCGGTGACGGTACGGATCATCTGCCCGGTGCCGCCGGCCTGACGCACCTCGCCGTTGACGGTGCACGCCACGGTCAGGCCCTCGCCTTCGGAGACCTGGTCGAGGGTGATGTCGGTCTCCACCCACGGGCCCAGCGGGCAGAAGGTGTCCATGCCCTTGGCCCGACCCCACTGGCCCTCGGCCCGTTGCAGGTCGCGCGCGGTCACGTCGTTGGCGCAGGTGAAGCCGAAGATCACCTCGGCCACCCGCTCGGCCGGCACGTCCCGGCACATCCGACCGATCACCACGGCCAGTTCGGCCTCGTGGTGCACATCGTCGGAGATCTGCGGGTAGGCGATCCCGTCGCCGTGCCCGATCACCGACGTGGACGGCTTGAGGAAGGTGATCGGCGCCTCGGGCACGGCGGAGCCCATCTCGGCGGCGTGCGCGGCGTAGTTCCGGCCGATCGCGACGACCTTGCTCGGCAGTACGGGCGCGAGCAGGCGGACCGAGGACAGCGCGTGTTGCGCACCGGTGGGTCGCAGTTCGCCGAACGGGTGGCCGGCGAGGGCGTGCACCACCAGCGACTCGGGTTGGTCGGCGTCGCCGGTCACCACCCCGAAGGAGACGGAGTCGTCGGTGGAGAACCTGGCGATGCGCAAGATGGGTCACCCTTGCCGGAGAGTCACGAACGAGACGTGCCCAAGGCTACGCGGGCCCGGGCCGCCTCGGCGTGCGGTCCGACGGGGTCAGGCCGGGGTGTCCATCAGGTTGGTGCGCCTGGGGTTCGCGGTCCGCACCTCGGCGATGACCGACTGCTCGACGCCTGCCTCGGCCACCCGCTGGTGGGGCAGCACCACGTCCAACTGGGTGCGCCGGGGGTTGGCCGTGCTGGGGCGGTGCGTGCTGATGTTGTCCACGGTTCCCGGTTCTCGCTCTTCCTCGTCCGTACGCGGTTACACGTGCGTGTCCGCAAATGCGTGCAGGGTGCAGCCTTGTTCTTCGAGATTACCCGTGGTTACGTCAGGGGTGGTCACGGGTGACCCGACGGCCTCGATCACCGACTGCGCATCACGGTTTACACCAGGTGTTCGAACCCGGACGTCAATATGTGATTTTCACCTCCCCGGAACATCAGCAAACGTGTGGCGTTTTGCCCCTGATTACCCCTTAATACCGGTTGTTTTCCTGGCGAAACGGCTTAACCGCCGACACCGGGTGCAATGGACATTTGTCCGGACCCCGCTATCTTGTTGCGGCCCCGTGGCTGTGCTGAAATGCCTGCGACCACGGGGGTGGTTCCCATCAAGCGGAGTTCCTTCACCTCACCGCGCGAACGCGGCCGAGGTGCCCTGGGAAGACGCGAATCCAGGGATTAACGCACACGAGCCTCGCCTTACCGGCGGGTCTAACGACTGGTCACAAGAGGTTGCGACGCTAGTGCAGGGACGTCGGAAGAAGCAGCACGACTCCGCAGGGGCCCCGGCCACGGCCGGTCCCTCCACGCCGGAGGTGCGAGCCCCGCAGCAAGCCAGCGGACCCCAGGATGCCAACGAGCCCGCCGACTCCGTCGGGGACTCCATAGCCGGCGCCGGGGCAGCCCGGCCCGCCGGGACGGCACCGTCCCGGCTCAAGTTGCTGTTCTCGATCAGGAACTGGCGCATCCGTACCCGGATCACCGCGCTGCTCCTGCTCCCGGTCGTGGTCGCCGCGTTGCTCGGCGGCCTGCGTATCCAGTCGTCGATCGACAAGACGCGCGAGATGGACACGGTGCAGAAGGCCGCGGCCATCATCGACCAGGCGTCGACGCTGGCCGCGTGGCTGGAGCAGGAACGCGACCTGCTCGCGCAGGCGAGCGTGGCTCCGTCGGCGGATCTGACGGCCGAGGTGAACAAGGCCAAGAAGACCACCGACGACCAGGTCACCGTCTACAACGCGACCGTCGCGAAGATGAACACCGATTCGATGCCGGTGCTCGGCGCCACACTCAAGGACATCGGCCACTCGCTGACGGAGTTGAACCGAACCCGTCAGGACGCCTTCCGCACGAGCACCCGCAGCACGGTCGACGCCTACAACAAGATGATCCTGCAGTTGTTGCAGATCAACCAGGAGGCGCCCGAAGTCACCCGTGACGCCGATCTGATCCAGGGCGCCCGCGCGCTCGGATCGTTCGGTGAATCGAAGGCGTACGCGTCCTCGCAGCGTGCCGCGGTGATCGCGTACGGCCTCAAGCCGAACGAGATCCCGCTGGAGGCGAGCGAGACGCTCGCGCGCCTGAACGAGGCCGAGCAGAACGCGATCCGCGGATTCACCAGCGTCGCGCCCTCCGACTGGAACGCCGTCTACAAGGCCAACGTCAGTCGGGACAAGATCACCGCCGTCGAGGAGCGCTTCCAGCTCTTCAAGAGCATGGTCAACGCCGCGCTGTCGTCCTCCAACAAGCCCAACGGTTTGGCCCGGCTCGAGAACGCGAACGACTTCACCACGCAGGAGTGGTGGACGCTGTCCACCGACAAGATCAGCGCGCTCGGCCAGGTCGAGGCCCAACTCGGGCTCAAGCTGACCGCCACCGCGAAGGACCTGCGCGACGAGGCCCGCACCGACGCCCTGCTCAACACGATCCTGGTCGTCGGCGCGCTGTTGATCACCATCCTGCTCGGTGTGATCGTGGCGCGGTCGCTGGTGCGTTCGCTCAACACGCTGCGGCGCTCCGCGCTCGAGGTCGCCGAGGAGCGACTGCCCGAGACGGTGCGTCGGCTCTCCGAGTCCGATCCCGGCGACGTGGATCTGGCGATCGAGCCGATCGGCGTGTTGTCCAGGGACGAGATCGGCCAGGTGGCCCGCGCGTTCGACGCGGTGCACGCCGAGGCCGTGCGACTGGCCGCCGAACAGGCCCTGCTGCGTGGCAACGTCAACGCGATGTTCGTCAACCTCTCGCGCCGCAGCCAGAGCCTGATCCAGCGTCAGCTCGCGCTCATCTCCGACCTGGAGAACCGCGAGGCGGACCCGGACCAGCTCGCCAACCTGTTCAAGCTCGACCACCTCGCGACGCGTATGCGCCGCAACGGTGAGAACCTCCTGGTGCTCGCGGGTGAGGAGCCCGGCCGTCGCTGGACCCGACCGGTTCCGCTGGTCGACGTGCTGCGCGCGGCGGCCTCCGAGGTGGAGCAGTACGAGCGGGTCGAGTTGGGCGCACTGCCCACCACCGACATCGCCGGCCGCGCGGTCAACGACCTCGTGCACCTGCTCGCCGAGTTGCTGGAGAACTCGACCACGTTCTCCAGCCCGCACACCAAGGTGCGCGTGACCGGCCACATCCTCCCGGACGGCCGCGCGCTCATCGAGATCCACGACAACGGCATCGGCCTGACCGGCGACGACCTCGCCGACGCCAACCAGCGACTGGCCCGCCCGCCGGTGGTGGACGTGTCCATCTCGCGCCGCATGGGTCTGTTCGTGGTCGGCCGACTGGCCACCCGGCACGGCATCCGCGTCCAGCTCCGGCCGGGCGAGGGTGGCGGTACCACCGCGCTGGTCATGCTCCCGATCGAGCTCATCCAGGGCGATCGCCCCGGTGGCGGCGACGGGTGGAGCAAGGGCGGCGACAAGACCGCCGCGGCCGTGTCCGGTTGGTCCGAGGAACTGCCCTCGGCCGCGCCGGTCGCCCAGGCCCTTCCGGGGCCCCGGGTGGGCAGCCGCGCCGAGGAGCGCAACCGGCGGCGCGAACTGCCGCAGCGCGGTGCCGACGCACCGGCCCAGCCGGTCAACCAGGCCCCGCAGCCGACGCAGATCCCGAGCAACCGGCCCGCGCAGCCGCCGGTCCAGCAGGAGCCCTCGTACGGCAGCACGCAGTCCTTCGCGGCCCCGTCCTTCCAGGACGGTTCGGCCGGGACGGACACGCCGTACCCGGGCACCGTGAACCCGTTCGCGAGCGAGCCGGGCGTCACCAGCACCGGCGCGCACCGCGCGCCGAGTTCGCCGCCGCCCGCCACGCCCGGTCGGGACAACCCGTTCGCACCGGTGCTGCCGCAGCCGCCGCAGCACCAGCCGCGACCGGACGACCCGCGCACCGGGGCCTTCCCGGCCGCGCCCTCGGCGCCGATGTTCGGCACCGGCGAGGACGGCCGCGAGGTCGAGTCGCAGCAGGCGCGATACGGGCAGGACACCGGGTCCTTCCCGGCCGCTCCGCAGTCGCCGGCCGACTCCGGACGCGCCGGTGACACCTCGCAGTTCGCGTTCGGTACGCCCTACGCGGACGAGTCGCAGCCCGCGGCGGAGTTCGACCGGGGCGGTTACGAGCAGCCCGCGCAGCCGTTCGGCGGCCCGGGTGCGGAGCTCGCGCCGCGGTCGCAGGAGCGGGCGCCGGCTCCGTGGGGCACCGAGTACGACGAACTCGCCCCGGTGGCCCCGCTGCCGGTCGAGCCCGTCGCACCGCCGGCCGACGTGCCGTCGGCCTACGACGCGCCGCGCCGCGAGGAACTGACCCGTCGCGAGGACCTGCCGCAGCACGGCCAGGGCCCCGCGGACGGCCGGACCTCGGCCGGCGACGCGTTGCCGGTACTGCGCGGTCTGCCGCAGGCTCGTCCCGAGCCCGCCCGGCAGGAGCAGGACGAGCACACCCGGGCCGAGCAGGCCCGCGGCCCGCAGGGTGACGTGCGACCGGCGGTCTCGCCGTTCGCGCCCGCCGGACCGGGTCGTTCGCAGGGCTCGCCCTTCGCGCCGGTCGGTGGCTCGGAGAGCGCCGAACAACTGCCCGCTCCTTCCGAGTTGGACATGAGCGCGCCGCCGAGCACCGGCGATGACGGTAGGCTGCCGATCTTCGACACGCTCGAGTCCGACTGGTTCCACCGGCAGGGCAACCGCGGCGGTCGGATGCGTGCCGCACAGGTCCGTTCCACGCCGCGAGGCGGGGAGCAGGCCACGCCGGCGCGCGAGCAGGCGGAGCCGGAGGCCGGTCCGCTCGGCGGTCTCGACCGCCGGGTGCCGATGGCGACCAACCCGCCGCAGACACCGGCACCGGTCGAGCAGGTCCCGACCTTCGGTGCCGGGCGTCCGCAGCCCGTCACCGACATGTTCGGGACACCGACGGAACCGGACGAGATCGTCGAGCAGTCCCCCGCGGTCGCACCCGCCGTCGGCCCCCAGGGTCAGCAGTCCGGCTGGTACTCCGCCGGTGACGACGGTTGGCGCGCGGCGGAGGCCGCTCGCGAGCCGTCCTCGGGTGGCACCACCGGAGCGGGTCTGCCCCGTCGCGTGCCCCGCGCCAACCTGGTGCCGGGCGGCGTCGAGCAGTCCGGCGGCGCCCAGGCGTCGGGTCACCCGGGTGCGGGTCCTGCCGCTCCCGGCACCCGTCAGGAGCAGCCGGGCCGGCAGGCCGCGCCGGGCGCTCCGGGCCTGTCCCGGTCGCCCGACGAGGTTCGCGGGCGTCTGACCAACTTCCGCCGGGGCATCCAGCAGGGTCGCACCGCCGGGTCCGGGGGATCCGCCCCTCGGCCTCGTGACGAGAACAACCAGGAGCAGGCATGACTGAGAAGTCGTTGAGCCAGGCCGCGCAGAACCTGAACTGGCTGATCACGAACTTCGTGGACAACACCCCTGGGGTGTCGCACACGGTCGTGGTCTCCGCGGACGGCCTGCTGCTCGCCCTGTCCGAGGGCTTCCCTCGCGACCGGGCCGACCAGCTCGCCGCCGTCGCATCGGGTTTGACCAGCCTGACCCAGGGTGCGTCCCGTATCTTCGAGGGCGGGCACGTGACCCAGACGGTCGTGGAAATGGAACGGGGTTTCCTCTTTATCATGTCGATTTCGGACGGCTCGTCGTTGGCCGTGCTGGCGTCGCCGGAGTGCGACATCGGCCTGATCGGCTACGAGATGGCCCTGCTCGTCGACCGCGCGGGTGCCGTGCTCACGCCGGCCTTGCGCGCCGAACTCCAAGGTGCACTGCCGCGATGACACCTCCGGATATGTCCGATCACGGGGACCAGGAGTTTCACGAGACCCTGGTCCGCCCGTACGCCATGACCGGTGGTCGCACCCGGCCTCGCTATCAGCTCGCGCTGGAGGCCCTGGTCACCACGACACCTCAGGTGGCCAACCCACCCGGCCTGTTGCCCGAGCACCAGCGCATCTGTGCGCTGTGTCGGGAGGTCAAGTCGGTAGCCGAGATCTCGGCTCTGCTCACCATCCCGCTCGGCGTCGCCCGCGTACTCGTCGCGGACCTCGCCGAAGCCGGGCTGGTGGTCATCCACCAGCCCGGGAACGACCAGGGGCAGCCGGACGTCACGCTGCTCGAAAGGGTGCTCAGTGGACTTCGCAAGCTCTAGCCCGGGCCCGGTCCCCGCCAGGTCCTCCACCACGTCGGCGAAGATCGTCGTCGCCGGCGGATTCGGCGTGGGCAAGACCACGCTCGTCGGTGCCGTCTCGGAGATCGCTCCGCTGCGTACCGAAGCGGTCATGACGTCCGCGAGCGCCGGTGTCGACGACCTGTCGGCGACGCCGGACAAGCAGACGACGACGGTCGCGATGGACTTCGGTCGTATCACGCTGGACGAGGATCTGATCCTGTACCTCTTCGGTACGCCGGGTCAGCACCGATTCTGGTTCATGTGGGACGACTTGGTCCGCGGTGCCATCGGCGCCGTGGTTCTCGTGGACACCCGCCGACTCGCCGATTGCTTCCCCGCGATCGACTACTTCGAGAACAGCGGACTGCCGTTCATCGTGGCGTTGAACTGCTTCGACGGATTGCAGACCCACCACGCGGAGGATGTCCGCGAGGCATTGCAGATAGGGCCCGACACACCGATCGTGAGCTGTGACGCACGGCGCCGCGAATCGGCCAAGTCGACCCTGATCACGCTGGTGGAGCACGCACTGATGGCTCGCCTGCGCTGACCTTCGGGTCCGTCCACGCCGGTCTTCGGTAACTGCTCGAACCTGTTTTTTCGTATTGCGCACCACCTCACCTCAGGCGAATCCCATTGCGGGGTTCGCCTGAGGTGTTGTGGTCGCGAACCCCATGTGGCGGGATTCCCAAGGGTGTTCGGGCCCGGGCGTTCGAGAAATTCGACAAACGTGTGACAGGACTCCGCGACATGCCCGGCCGAGTCCCCGCCTCGACCCGCACATTGCTAAGGTCCTCCCATAGTCATCTGTTGCCCAATTGATATCAGAACGTTTTGAGGCGCAGGCCCAACAACGAACCGAGGTGGGTTCGGTGGACGACAACAGCAGGCGCGCGGCGCAAGCGGCCCGCCTTCCGATGGTCGACGGAACGACCGAGTCGGGGCTGCCGCGAAGGCCCCCGCAGGCGAACCTGCTGCCGGGTGCGGCGGCCGAGGAGTTCGGCCTCGATCGCGAGCTGTCCGTGTCGCGGGAACCGGAAGAGGTCCGAGGGCGGCTGGAACGATTCGCCGTCGGACGCGAGTTGGCACGTCTCGAAGAGAGCGAACCGCTGCTGCCGCCCAATCCGATGACCGCGGCGAGTCCGCTGGCCTCGTCGCCCGTCCGCCCGCCCGCCCCCGCGCCGGCCCCGCTCCAACCGCGGGCCGCGAAGCCCGCCCCACCGGTCCCGCCGGTCCCGCCCGCGATGCCGTCGCCACCGCCGGGGTCGCTGTCGCCGCTGCCGGCGGGCTGGGACGAACCGTGGGGCGACGGATGGCGATCGTTCCGCCCCGGCCGCCCCTGACGGTTCATCACCTCTGGTTCTAGGTACGGTCGCAACCCTCGGTGTCGTGGGCACCGGGGGTCAGGCCCGCCTTGAGCAGACCGTAGGTGTACGCGTCCTCCAGGGCCTGCCAGGACGCCGCGATCACGTTCTCCGCGACCCCGACGGTGCTCCACTCCTGCTTGCCGTCGGTGGTCTCCACCAGGACGCGGGTGATCGCGTCGGTGCCGTGCCGGCCCTCCAACAGACGCACCTTGTAGTCCACCAGCTCGAACGCCGCGAGCTGCGGGTAGATCCGCTCCAGGGCCAGCCGCAGCGCGCGGTCGAGCGCGTTGACCGGGCCGTTGCCCTCGCCGGTCGCCACGATCCGCTCGCCCTTGGCCCGCAGCTTGACGGTGGCCTCGTTCACCGGCACGCCGTCGCCGCGCTGCTCGCTGATCGCGCGCCACGACTCCAGCGCGAAGAAGCGCGCACGGCCCAGGCTCTCGTCGCGCAGCAGCAGTTCGAAGGACGCGTCCGCGGCCTCGTACGTGTAGCCGGCCGCCTCGCGCTCCTTGACCTGGTTGACCACCCGGCCGACCAGATCCTTGTCGTTCGAGAGGTCGTAGCCCAGTTCCTTGCCCTTGAGCTCGATCGAGGCGCGTCCGGCCATGTCCGAGATCAGCATCCGCATGTCGTTGCCGACCAGCGCCGGGTCGATGTGCTGGTACAGGTCGGGGTCGACCTTGATCGCCGAGGCGTGCAGGCCGGCCTTGTGCGCGAACGCGGACACGCCCACGTAGGGCAGGTGCGTGGAGGGGGCCAGGTTGACCACCTCGGCGATCGCGTGCGAGATCCGGGTCATCTCGCGCAGC
This sequence comes from Embleya sp. NPDC050154, assembly GCF_044460165.1. Lineage (NCBI taxonomy): Bacteria > Bacillati > Actinomycetota > Actinomycetes > Kitasatosporales > Streptomycetaceae > Embleya > Embleya sp. NPDC050154. Next base: position 11,366 of record NZ_JBITJP010000029.1, on the reverse strand, counting down.
TTGCCCTCGGGCAGCACGCGCATGTCCTGCTTGAGCTCGAGGTTGCCGACCACCTGGAACAGGTTGGCGTTGCCGACGCGTTCGCCGTAGCCGTTGGCGGTGCACTGGACGTGCGTCGCGCCGCCCTCGACGGCCGCGATCGTGTTGGCCACGGCACAACCGGTGTCGTCCTGCGCGTGGATGCCCAGGCGTGCCCCGGTGCCCGCGTGCACGGCACCGACGATCTCGCGGACCCCGCTGGGCAACATCCCGCCGTTGGTGTCGCACAGCACGACCACCTCGGCGCCCGCGTCGTGCGCGGCGGCGACCACGCTCAGCGCGTACTCGGGATTGGCCCGGTAGCCGTCGAAGAAGTGCTCGCAGTCGACGAACACCCGGCGGCCCTGGGCGCGCAGGTGGGCGACGGTGTCCCGGACCATCTCCAGGTTCTCGTCCAGCGTGGTGCGCAGCGCGAGCGAGACGTGCTTGTCGTGCGACTTGGCCACCAGGCACACCACCGGCGCCTGCGCGTCGAGCAGGGCCTGGACCTGCGGGTCGGCGGCGGCGGTGGTACCGGCCTTGCGGGTCGAGCCGAACGCGACCAGGACCGCGTGCGCGAGATCGAGCTCCTCCCGGGCCCGGCGGAAGAACTCGGTGTCGCGCGGTACCGCGCCGGGCCACCCGCCCTCGATGAAGCCCACGCCGAAGTCGTCCAGGTGGCGAGCCACGGTGAGCTTGTCGGACACCGTCAGGTTGATGCCCTCGCGCTGCGAACCGTCCCGGAGGGTGGTGTCGAAGACGTGGAAGGCGCTCGGGTCGGTCGTCGTGGGGTGCATCGGCCTCGGTTCTCCCGTCGATCAAGAAATGGCGGGCCCGTGCGCGCTCGCTCGCCGCGTGGGTGGTGCGGCCAAACAAAAAGACCCCTCGCGGTCGCGAGAGGTCTGCGTGCGGGCGGTGGGCGGTATGGCACCCCTTGTAGGGGGTCAACCCGTTGCCGGCACGCTGCGGCTAATAATGAGCCACTGCTGCATACTCGCGAGTCTCGCACATGAGATTACGCGTGGTGCGAGGGTCTCACTATGTGGGCCATGGTCGGGGCGCGGAGTTTTGTGTTCGCCCGCCCGCTCCACCCGTTGCGTCGAGCGGGCGGGTTGCGGTTTCGGGCGGAATGCCGCGCGGCGGCGGGCTCCGCGACGACAGGCAGGATGAGGGCCGCTGCGGACCCCGGCCGCTCTCCCGGCGCGTCAGCGCCCACGACTTGATCGTCGACCGGTGATCGACGAGCCTGCGAGGAGAGCGGCGGGGCCGCCCGTTCGCGCGTAGCGCGTTTCATCCGTGCCCACGACTCGATCGTCGACCGGTGATCGACGAGCCTGCGAGGAGAGCGGCCGGAGGCCGCCGGCGGCGCAGCCGCCACCGCGCGAAGCGCGGCGTACAGCGCGGCTTACACCGCGTGCGTCCAGCCGTGGGCGTCCTCCGCGCGGCCGGTCTGGATGTCGACCAGCGCCTTGCGCAGTTCCATCGTGATCGGGCCCGCCTCGCCGGTGCCGACGGTCCAGTTCCCGGTGCTGGACTTGACCGAGCCGACCGGGGTGATCACCGCGGCGGTGCCGCACGCGAAGACCTCGGTGAGCGTGCCGTTCGCGTTGCCCTCGCGCCAGTCGTCGACCGAGATCAGCGCTTCCTCGGTGGCGTAGCCGCGGTCGGCGGCGAGTTGCAGCAGCGAGTCCCGGGTGATGCCGGGCAGCAGCGAGCCGGTCAGTCGCGGCGTCACGATCCGCGCGTCCTTGCCCTCCCCGTACACGAAGTACAGGTTCATGCCGCCCATCTCCTCGATCCAGCGACGCTCCACCGCGTCCAGCCAGACCACCTGGTCGCAGCCCTGCTCGATGGCCTGGGCCTGGGCCACCAGCGACGCGGCGTAGTTGCCGGCGCACTTGGCCTCGCCGGTGCCGCCGGGCACGGCGCGCACGTACTCCTGCGAAAGCCACACCGAGACCGGCCGCACGCCGCCCGCGAAGTAGGGGCCGGCCGGCGACGCGATGACCAGGAAGAGGAACTCGTTCGCGGGGCGCACGCCGAGGCCGACCTCGGTGGCGAACATGAAGGGCCGGATGTACAGGCTCTCCTCGGGCGCGCTGGGCACCCACGCGATGTCCTGGCGGATCAGCGCGTCCACCGCAGCCACGAACAGTTCCTCCGGCAGCTCGGGCATGGCGAGCCGGCGGGCGGAGTTGCGGAAGCGGGCGGCGTTCGCGTGCGGCCGGAAGGTGGCCACGCTGCCGTCGGGGCGGCGGTAGGCCTTGAGGCCCTCGAAGATCGACTGCGCGTAGTGCAGCGTCATGTTCGCGGGGTCGATGTCGAGTGACGCGTAGGGCGTGAGCTGCGCGTCGTACCAGCCGCGTCCCGCACTCCACTTGATGCCGACCATGTGCTCGGTGAACACGCGGCCGAAGCCCGGGTTCTCCAGGCGCGTGGCGCGCTCGGCGTCGCTCAGCGGGTGTGCGGTGGGCTTGAGGTCGATCGTCAGGGAAGCCTGGAGGGCGGGCTCCTGCGGGGCGGCAGTCGTCATGGCTGGTTCTCGTCCTTCACCGTGGAGTATGGCGGGGCCGGGTGCTGCTGGGACCCGGCTTCCCGTACCGGACGTACTGGAAGTGTTCCCGGGAACCGCACCCACGTTCCACCCGGTGAGACGTTAACGCAGTCGACCGGGATCCCGACAGGCGCGGCCCCTGACCCGCCGAACGACCGATTCGCCGGTCCGGCAGGGGGCACGCGTCGACGGTCCCGGTCGACGAACGTGATGGTGCCGGCGAATCAGCCGGCTACTCGGGCGGCGAGCGCGTCGCCGATCTGCGACGTGCTGCGGGTGCCCAGGCCGGCGCGCTCGGCGAGGTCGGCGTGGACCGCCTCCTCGACCCGGCGGGCCTGGTCGGTCAGGCCCAGGTGCTCCAGGAGCATCGCGACCGAGAGCACGGTGGCGGTGGGGTCGGCCTTGCCCTGGCCAGCGATGTCCGGCGCGGAGCCGTGCACCGGCTCGAACATGGACGGGAACTCGCGGGAGGGGTTGATGTTGCCGCTGGCCGCGAGGCCGATGCCGCCGGCGATGGCGGCGGCGAGGTCGGTGATGATGTCGCCGAACAGGTTGTCGGTGACGATCACGTCGAACCGCTCGGGCTGGGTGACCATGAAGATGGTCGCCGCGTCCACGTGCAGGTAGTCGGTGGTGACGTCGGGGAACTCGGCGGCGACCGCCTCGAAGATCCGGGTCCACAGCCGGCCGGCGAACACGAGCACGTTGTTCTTGTGCACCAGGGTCAGCTTCTTGCGCGGGCGGGCCTGGGCCCGGGCGAACGCGTCGCGCACCACCCGCTCGATGCCGAACGCGGTGTTGACGCTGACCTCGGTGGCGACCTCGTGCTCGGTGCCGGTGCGCAGCGTGCCGCCGTTGCCGGTGTACGGGCCTTCGGTGCCCTCGCGGACCACCACGAAGTCGATCGCCGCGTCCGCGCCCAGCGGCGAGACCACGCCCGGCGCGAGCCGGGCCGGGCGCAGGTTGACGTGGTGGTCGAAGGCGAAGCGGAGCTTGAGCAGCAGGCCGCGCTCCAGGACCCCCGAGGGCACGCTCGGGTCGCCGATGGCGCCGAGCAGGATCGCGTCCTGGCCGCGCAACTCGTCGAGCACGCTGTCGGGCAGCGTCTCTCCGGTGCGGTGGTACAGGCGGGCACCGAGGTCGTACTCGGTGGTCTCGATCTTGATATCGGCGGGAAGTACGGCGCCGAGGACCTTCAGACCCTCCGCGACCACTTCCTGGCCGATGCCGTCACCGGGAACCACTGCGAGACGAATGCTGCGAGACATGCGGTGGACCTTACCTTCCGTCCCAGGGACTGATCATGTGCAGTCCGGATGATGGGACGCAACGGGTGGATCGAGGGTCAGCGGTCCTCGTCGGCGGGCCTGCCGCCGTTGTCGCGACGGTCGAGGGCGCGCTGGAGGGCACGGGCTGCGTTGCGGCGCGTGGTTTCGTCCATGACTGCACTTCCTTCACAAGGCTCGGGTGTCTACACGGTGTGTGACGGACACGTGCAGGGGCCTTGTGGGCGTGCTGAAATTTCCTGCCGTACGGGGATTTCCGGGTACGGAAGGGCCGTCTGCTTTCACGGTAGGCGACGGGTCGCGTCGATGTCTGCAATTTACTCGGAGTTCCTACTATCTGAGATCGACCGTCCGCCACGCGGCGTGGCGAGGGGCCGCGACCACCCGCTCCCGGACATGCCGAAGGCCCGGGAACCACATGGGTCCCCGGGCCTCGTACGGCGTGTCTCGCGCCCGTCGCCGGCCGCGGCCGGCGTCAGTCGTCCAGGTTCACCGAACGCATGAAGACCGCGCCGATCTCCTCCGCGATGTCGGTGAGGATCTGCGGCTCGACGGTGGTGTCGACGGTGAGTGCCACCAGCGCCTCGCCGCCCTTGGCGGCGCGGGCCACCTGCATGCCGGCGATGTTGACGCCCGCCTCGCCGAGGTGCCGGCCGATCACGCCGACCACGCCGGGCTTGTCCGCGTAGCGCAGGAAGACCATGTGCGCGGTGAGCACCAGGTCCACGTCGTACCCGTCCACCTCGACGATCTTCTCGATGTTCTTGGGGCCCGCGAGCGTGCCGGAGACCGAGATCTCGCCGCCGTCGGCGAGCGTGCCGCGCACGGTGACCAGGTTGCGGTGGTCCGGGCTCTCCGAGCTCGTGGTCAGCCGGATCTCCACACCGCGCTCCTGGGCCAGCAGCGGGGCGTTGACGTAGGAGACCGACTCCTCCACGACGTCCGCGAAGACACCCTTGAGCGCCGCGAGCTCCAGCACCTTGACGTCGTGCTGGGTGATCTCGCCGCGCACCTCGACATCGAGTCGGACCGCGACGCCGCCCGCGAGGGCGGTGAAGATGCGACCGAGCTTCTCGGCCAGCGGCAGGCCCGGGCGCACGTCCTCGGCGATCACGCCGCCCTGCACGTTGACCGCGTCCGGCACCAGTTCGCCGGCCAGCGCGAGCCGTACCGACCTGGCCACCGCGACGCCGGCCTTCTCCTGCGCCTCGTCGGTGCTCGCGCCCAGGTGCGGCGTGGCCACCACGCTGTCGAACTCGAACAGCGGGCTGTCCGTGCACGGCTCCTTCGAGAACACGTCCAGGCCGGCCCCGGCCACCCGGCCCTCCTTGAGCGCGGACGCCAGCGCGACCTCGTCGACGATCCCGCCGCGCGCGGCGTTGACGATGCGCACCGTCGGCTTGACCTTGCGCAGCGCCTCGTCGCCGATCAGGCCGAGCGTCTCCGGCGTCTTGGGCAGGTGCACGGTGATGAAGTCGGACTGCTCCAGCACCTCGTCCAGGCTGAGCAGTCGCACACCCATCTGCGCGGCGCGGGCCGGCTGCACGTAGGGGTCGTAGGCCACGATGTTCATCCCGAACGCGGACATGCGCTGGGCGACCAGGACGCCGATCCGGCCCAGGCCGACCACACCGAGGGTCTTCTCGGAGAGCTCGACACCGGTGTACTTGCTGCGCTTCCACTCGCCGTTCTTGAGCGCGGCGCTGCCCTGCGGGATGTTGCGCGCGACCGAGATGAGCAGACCGCAGGCGAGCTCGGCGGCGGTGACGATGTTCGAGGTCGGCGCGTTGACGACCATGACGCCGGCCTTGGTGGCGGCCGGGACGTCCACGTTGTCGAGCCCCACACCGGCGCGCGCGACCACCTTGAGGCGGTTCGCGGCGGCGATCGCCTCGGCGTCCACCTTGGTGGCGCTGCGGATCAGGATGGCGTCGACGTCGGCGATCGCGGACAGCAGCTCACCGCGGTTCGCACCATCGCAGTGGCGGATCTCGAAATCGGGTCCGAGGGCATCGACGGTGGCCGGGGACAGCTCTTCGGCGATGAGAACGACGGGCTTGCTCACGGTTTTCCTTCGCGTGCTGCGATGACGGGTGGCCGCGTGGAAGACGCACGACGGGGTGGCCTGACGCGTGGCCGATCCTACCGCCGCCCTTGTGAAGGACTTCACAGATGTCCGATGTGTGGACTCCGGACGGGTGGGGGCAACACTCCTGACCTGTCGTCAGATCAGCGGATGGATCGGCTCGGGATCGATTCGACGCTCAGTCGCCGGCCAGGAACCACCCGATGGTGACCCGGCGCTGCCCGTTCAGGTCCAGGATGACCACCTCGCCGGAGCCGCGGTTGGGCAGCGGCGCGGTGCCGCCGTAGGGCAGCGTGCGTGTCTCGCCGTCGTCCACCTGGACCTCGGCCACCGGCGCGTTCTGCGAGCCGCGCCGCCAGGTGACCCACCACGTCGTGTCGTCGTCGCACTGGAATTCCAGGTGCACCCGGGAGACGAACAGCCAGTCGGCCGGCGTCACGAGATGGCAGCGGGTCGCGTCGCGACCGACCGCCAACGTCGCCCCCGGCCGACTCGGCGCGCTTGCCATCAGCATGGCGACCGTCGCCGCGTCGTCCGCCCCCGAAGTCGACGCCATGTTGAGATCGAGCACCGGTTTCCTCCCCCACGCTCCTGGCCGTCAGTCCATCCACAGTCGATCCCGCGTGCCGGCCCGCCGTGCGGCCGACCCCCCGTGGTTCAGTCGATCGATCCACCGCGACGTGCGCACGGGCACGGTTCGCGTCCCACAATGCCGCAGGTGACCGCCGTCTGGGCGATCAGGTCCCAACCTCCGTGCACATGCGGGGTGGTGTCCAGATAGTCGGGCCCCAGCAAGTGGTTCAATTCCGGGCAAAGTTCCGAGCTGTAGAAGTCCCGGCGCAGTTCCGTCTTGCAGCGCTCGACCGTGGCCTTGGCCATGTAGAGCATCTCGCACAGCTCGTCGGTGGTCTTGGGCCGCTTGGTGGCGCGGCCGTGGATCCAGTCGCAGGACATCGCCGCGAGCACCTCCAGCCGCACCCCGCTCAGCTTGGTGCGCAGTTCCTCCGGACCGATGTCCACCGTGTCCGGAGCGGTCCCGACCAGCGACGCGGACGTACTGGGCCGGACCGGCTGCATCGCCCGCCACGCGAGCACCACGCTGCGCCGCCGGGCCAGGTCGCTGACCAGGATGTTGCCGCTGGTGCGCGCGGGCAGCGGCAGGATCGCGCCGTACGGCATGTCCTGCGAGGTCTCGCCGCGCTTGATCCGAACGATCGCCACCGGCGTGTCCCGCTGTCCGCGCGGCCACTCCACGGTCCAGCCCCGGTCCTCGCTGTACTCGAAGACCAGGTGCTTGCGCGAGACGAACAGCCAGTCGTGCGGCGTCAGCAGCGGCCGGCACACGCTGGGGTCGCGCCCCACGAACACCCGCGTGCCCGCCACCCCGGGCTTTCGCACGCTCTTGGGGCTCGGCAGCGGATCACGCTCCGCCTCGCGGCCGTCCTCGATCGCGACGAACGACATGTTCAGTTCGAGCATGATCCCCTCGCCCCCTCCCCGGTCCTACCGCTCACCTGGTACCCGCGTGCGGCGCGTCCGCACCACACGGGCACGGACCGCGTCCCGTTATGCCGTGGGTGACCGCGGTCTGCGCTATCAGGTCCCAGCCCCCGTGCACGTGCCGCACGGTGTCGAGGTAGTTCGGACCGAGCAGGGAGTTCAGCTCCGGGCACAGGCCCGAACTGTAGAACTCGCGGCGCAGCTTGGTCTTGTACCGCTCGACCGTGGCCGCGGACAGGTGCAGCAGCTCGCACAGTTCCTTGGTCGACTTGGCCCGCTTGACCGGACGACCGTGCACCCAGTCACAGGACAGCGCGGCCAGCACCTCCATCTCCGTCTCGGAGAGGCGGTTCTGCAACACGAACGGCGCGACGTCCTGGGTCTCGGGGACGCCCACGTCCGGTTCGGTGGGCTCCTCGCCCGGGCGTTGCGGCAGGGAGACCCGCCACTCCACCAGGACCCGTCGCCTTCGGGCCAGGTCGGTGACCACCACCCGGCCCGGGCGCAGCGAACCCAACGGCAGCGTCGCGCCGTAGGGCACCGGTTCCGACACGCCCTCACGATCGATCTGCACCAGCGCGACCGGGCGCGGGTGCGAGCCCTGGAGCCACTCCACGCTCCAGCCGCGCTCCAGGGAGTAGACGAACTCCAGGTGCACACGCGACACGAAGCGCCAGTCCTTGGGCGTGACCAGGCCACACCGCGACGGGTCCCGGCCGATCGCGATCTTCTTGCCGGGCTCGCTTTGCACCTTCACCGTGCGCGGCCGGGCCAGGTCCGACTCCTGCTGGTCGGCGTCGTCCGACGTCGCCACGGTGAGGATCAGTTCGAGCATCGCCATCCGTCCGGTCTCGTGCCCCGCCCTGGGGCATCGCCCATCTTCGCCCGGTGAACCGTCACCAGGCAGTCCCGCCGTCCGACCGTAGGGCCCCGGGGGCACTCGACGCATCCTCCGGTTGTTCCCTGGGGTCGGCGCCGGAGCGATGACCCGCCGGAACCGGCAGTGCGTCGCATTCGACCACGACCGCCGTCGCGTCGTCGTCACCACTCTCGACGGCCGTCCTGGTCAAGGTCGTTGCCGCGTGGAAGGGGTCGCCGTGCACGAGGTCGGCCACCGTCTCGTCGGGCAGGTGGCCGACGCCGTCCGTGGCGAGGACCACACGGTCGCCCGGGTGCAGTTCGATGCGTTGCAGTTCGGGATCGGGGGCCTGGGAGCCGCCCAACGGGGTGGAGGTCAGCAGCCAGGGACGGCCGAATTCGGCCGCGTTGCCCTGTTCGGTCAGCCGGAACGCCCGGCCGCCGCGCACCAGCCAGCACACGCTGTCGCCGCAGCCGGCCAGGTGCAGCCTGCCGTGTTGCAGGACGGCCGCCACCACGGTCGTGCGCATGCCCTCGTACTGCGCGACACCGTGCCGGCGCACCGCCAGGTCGGCGACCGCGATCGCGGCGCTGAGCCGGTCGCTCCAGCCCGCGGCCAGGTCGGCGGCGGCGAGTTCGGCCACCAGCGTGCGCACCGCGACGTCGGCCGCGTACCAACCGGCGGGGTGGCCGCCGAGGCCGTCGGCGACGATGAACACGTCGCCCGTCGCGGCATACCGGTCGTCGTTGTCGCGAGCGGTCAGCTCCGGGCCCAATCCGCGCCGTTCGCGCCGCGCGGCGCGTCGCCGACCGGGGTGCGAGGACGTGGACCACGCGGACGCCTGGACGCCCAGCGGCGGCCCGGTGTCCTCCGGGACGTCGCCCTCGGCCGCGTCGGCCCGACGCAGGCTGTCGCTGCGCGAGGTGGTGGGTACGTCCAACTCGTCCGCCTCCTCGACCGGTTCGGGCACCGGCGGGTCGGCCGGCAGCAGCCGGGTCTGCGGTTCGGGCACCGGCGGCGGCGAAGTGGGCATCGGCGGCACCGAGGGCGGCGGCGGCACCGCGTGCCCGGCGGCGAAGGTGGTGTCGGCGGAGCCGCCGGAGATCGTCGGCGGCGCGGGCACCGGTGGCGGCGCGGCCGGGATGCCGCCCTCCGGGCGGACCGCGCGCGGGGTCACGGTGTGCGGGATCGCGTCGGGCCCGCGCTCCGCCGCGTCCGGCCCGGTCGCGAACGTCTCGGCGGGCCGGGGGGCCTGGTCCCACAACGAACGCGACGCGGCCTCGGGCGCCTCGGCCGGTGCCGCCTCGGCATCGGCCTGCGGCAGGCCGGAATCCGCCGCCGGCGCGGGCGCCGGATCGTCCGCCGGGTCGGCGTCGTACCCCTCGTACGACGTGGCGGCGTCCGCTCGCGGCCGGCCGTCGTCCGGCTCGGATTCGGCCGCGAACTCGTCGGCCGAGCCGTTCGGCGCGGGCTCCGGATCGTGCGTCGGCCGCGGCTGCGCCGGCCCGTTCCGCTCGGCCGGCTCGCGGGCGGGCGCGTCCTCGAAGTCGAGGTACAGGTCGCCGAAGATGTCGTCGTCCGCCGCCGGTGCCCGCTGGGCGCGCAATTCGTCCTGCCGCAGCGTCCGTTCCGGGAAGCCACCGCGAGCCGGCACGGTCGTCTCCCGACCCGAGTCCCCTCTGCCCCTCATGTGTCTCACGCTCCACGATGTCGGCCCGGAACGGCAAGTCCGGTGCGGCGATAGCACTGCCTCGTTCAAGCATGCTGCCTCGGATACGGCCCTGGCATGTGATCCGGAAGGCCAATTCCTTCGGGTTTTCCGGGCACAGCCGCGCGGATGAACCCGGATGGACCGCGTCGTGGCCTAGGAGCGTCCGGTCCGGACCGCCTCCGAACCGTCCGCGAGCAGGCCGGCGAGCGCGGCGCGGCCCCGGGACAGGCGGGCCTTGATGGTGCCCTCGGGCGCGCCCTCGTGCGCGGCGATCTCGGCCACCGACAGCCCGCCCATGTGATGCATCACCACCGCACGGCGCTGGGCCTCGGGAATCTGGCGCAACGCGGCGACCAGGGCCACGGATTCGGGGCCAGGCGCGGGCAGATCCCCGTCCGGGCCGTGCCGGATCCAGCTCTTGAGCGCGGTACGGGTGCGCCGCCACCTGCTGACCGCGATACGTTGACCGACCAGGCGGATCCACGCGACGGGGTTCTCGTAGTCGCTGATCCGCTCCCAGTCCTTCCAGGCTCGGATGTAGGTCTCCTGCGCGGCCTCCTGGGCCTCGCCGAAATCTCCGGTCAGCGCGTACAGGTGTGCGACGAGGGCGCCGTGGCTCTCCGCGTAGAACACGTCGAAGTCGGCGCGACCGCCCGTGTCCCGTCCCATCGTTCCCCCGCGTCCCGTCGCGGCGTGTCTGTCCTGCCGTGACCCGGTACTTTATCCGGCCCGGGGCGCGCACCCGATGTCGGTTCAGGTCGCGGAACACCCGCCTCGAGCGTCTCTCCCCCACCCACGCACACGACCGGGTGATCGGTTCCGTGCAACGACCAACCGGAGCCCCGAAACCACCACCACGATCCCGACCCCGACGCAGGCGAGCCGCCGACGCCGACGCCGCGCGATCAACACCCCCAAGGCCGGCCGCCCTCCGTCCGGCCGCTCACCAAGCACACGCCGCACGTCCCGTTCGAACGCGCCGAACGCATCGGAAAGCGCCTCCCCCTCCCCCATGCCACGTCCCCCGTCCCTCCCCGCACCGCCCCACGCGACACCCCCGGTACGGTCCACACGCACCCCACCCCCCACCGGTTGCGCCCAACCCCCGGCGCATCAGCGCCCCCGACCCCAGTAATCAACGCGCGAAGCGCGGACAGCGGCCGAGCCGCAGGTCGGACTACGTGGCCCGGAGCGAAGCCCCAAACCCCGGGCGCGTCAGCGCCCCCCCCCCCCCCCCCCCCCCCGGAACCCCCCCCCCCCCCCCCCCCCCCGGGGCGCCCCCCCATTTTTAATAATTGCCCACAAAGAAAAGCCAACCCAACTAAAAAAACAAACCCTATTGAAAAGGGTTT
>NZ_JBITJP010000028.1:0-153071 GCF_044460165.1 Embleya sp. NPDC050154 | reverse complement strand
CTCTTGTCGTCCTTGACCCGGACCACCAGGCGGTGCGAGTCGACCTTGTCCACGACCGGGAGTTGCGCCTTGGACGTGCTCTCGGCGGCGCCGGCCGTCACGGTCGGCTGGGTGGTGACCGCGACCCGTGTTCCGGTGGCGGACTGGGTCGAGCGGACCCGGCCCTGGCCGTCGGCCAGCACGACCGCGTCCCCGCCGACGACCGGCAGGCCGCGGTAGGTGCGCTGGTACGCGACGGAGTACAGGTCGTTGACCCACGGCGTGACGAATTGGCGTTCGTACTGCTCGTCCGGGCCCTTGGCGAGGGCGTCCAGGCCGCCGGCGGCCGCCCGGTCGGCGGCGGATACCGCGAGTGCCTGGGAGCCGGCGGGGGGAGGGGAGGGGTCGGCTCCGGCCGAGGACGGGCCGGCGGTGCCGATGGCCAGGCCGGCGAGCATGGCCAGGACGGTCCCGGCCGTGGTCGTTCTGCGGTTCATCGAGACTCCTTGGGTGGGGGAGACTCGACCACGTCGCCGGTCCGCGCCGCGTCCGCCTTGTGAGTGACGCGGGTGACCGTGCAGGCAGGCTGCGTGCCCGAGCGAGCGAAACACTCACACGGGCAAGGGGAGGCGGTGAAGCCGTCGGCGACATCCGGCTAGTTCTGTCAAATCGGCGCCGGCTCCGGCGCCCCACGCGGAACCCGTGCGCGGCGCGCGGGATTTCGGGCATCGTCGGCGTGGAATCAGCCGGCCTTTGACGGGCACGAGTGCGCCTCGGCTCCGGAATCCCAGGGTGCCAACGAACAGGCCATCGCATGGGCGCGCGACGCGGCAACCGGTACGGCGGACCCGGAGCACGCGTCGAAGGGGCGACGCGCGCTGCGTCGCCCCTTCGCGTGTGCTGACCGGAGCAGCTCGGACGGCGCTTGCGTGGACAGCACGTTGATCGCCGCACGGTATGCGGTGCCGCGTCGTCGGTCAGATGAATCTGGTAGTGCGGCGTGTCGGTGGCGCCTTCGCGTACGCGCGCCACCGCCCGCGCGGCCGGCACTCCGTAGTTCCGCAATGGCATGGGCATCCCTTCCCACCGGGCCCGGACCGCGCCGGGCGGACCCGGCCATCGTGGCGGTGGGGCACACCGGAACCGGGCGCGACACACCGGGCGACGGCGACCCGCACCCGATCGTGCACCCCTCCGCGCGGCGCCGATCGGTCGAGCCGCACGGCACATCGAGGCCGGTGGTCGCCGCGCCCGTCGAGGAGGTCGGGTCACGGTTGGTGGGTCAACGCGGGCAGGGCCACGGTGGGATCGCCCAACAGCACCAGGCTCTGGCGGTCCAGGGCCGAGACGCGCAGCCTGGTCAACGTCTCGCGGACCGACGTGTCGCCGCCCGCCAACGCCTCCCGCAGTCGGGCCCAGCGGGTGTGCAACTCGCCGACGTCGGCCCGGTATTCGGCCAGCGCCAAGCCCAGCGGCTCGCCCGCGTACAGGTGCGTGGACAGCGCGGAGACCAAGCGCCCGCCGAGCCCCTGGCCGGTGTCCTCGACCTGCAGCGTCCAACTGAAGGTCGGTTCGACATGCCCGAGCACGGCCCGCACCGGGTCCTGCCGACCGAGCAGTCGCAAAGCCGCGGGTGCCACCATCGTGCCCAGGCCCGCGACGGCCTCGACCGTGCCGAAGGCGGAACTGCCGACCGGAAGCAGGCCGGCGTAGAAGCTCTCGCCCGCCGCGCCGGCCGAACAGCACGCCTGGGCGTACCAGACGCAGCCACCGGGCACGGCGTCGCACAGCGTGTCCAGCGGCACCGTGGTGTGCGTGCCGTCGACCGGCAGCCCGAGCGTGGCGCGCATCTCGGCGGGGTTGCCCAGCGGTCCGGTCCGACCGTGGCTGGAGGTCGCGAGCAGTCCGGGGCGGATCTCGGCCAGGGCGGCCGGCAGCGCCGCGCCGGTGGCCTCGGCCGCCGTGAGATTGCGGAACTGCGCGAGCGGGGGCGGCGTGAGCCGATCGGCCAGCGGCGACGCGATCACCGCGCGCATCAACGCCGTGATGTCGGTGGGACCGTGGTCGACCGTCCAGGCCAGCGCCCGATCCGTGCGGGCCGGTGCCTCGTTCCAGTCCGTGAGCAGGGCGTGCGCGTAGTGGGCCAACGGCTCCCCGGACAGGGGGATGCGCCCGACCAGGTGCCGGGTGCCCAGGGTGTACTGCACGGACCAGGGGATCACCTCGGGGCCGCCGACGATCGCCACGTACCTCGGGAGCCGGCCCCGGCCGGTGCCGAACTCGGACAACCCGATGGCCGGTTCCTGCGGCCGGTCGTGCGCGAAGTAGCGGCGCAGGAGGTGGCCGGGCAGGTCCGGGCTCCAGCGCAACACCACGGTGTCCGGCCGGGCCGCCAGCAGTTCGCGGATCGGTGCCGCGGCGTCCTCGCCGGCCGCTTTCGCGGCATCGGACAGATTCGGATCGGTGCTGTCCGGGAGCAGGATCCCGTAGCCGACGTCGGCCGAGCGCCAGTCGCGCGGATCGACCGGCGGGCCGAACGGGAGCACGGCCTGCGAACGCGGGATGCCGCGCGTTTTGGCACCCCAGCTTGCCGCGTCCTCACCCGTTGTGGCTCGCGCCACCTCGTCCCCGGTCCAGGCGTTGAGCTGGATGTCGGATGGCAGAGTCACGGATCACCACCGGCCAATCGGGCCCGCAGTCCGGCGATCAGCGCGTCGACCCGCTCGACCAGGCCCGGGTCGGCGGTGGTCGGGTCGAGCGTCGCGCGGAACCGCTCGAACGTGTCGAGCTGCCCCTGCAGGTTCGCCGTGTCGGACACACCGAGCGCGGAACTCGAGACGATCCGCAGCGGATTGTCCTGCACGTAGAGCACCGGATCCGACCACGAGTCGGTCAGGGTCGGATCGGCCTGCGCCATCGCCTGGCGCGGCGCGGTCAAGGTCGCGGCCCAGTCGATCTCGTGCTCCCCGGCATCCTTCACAGCGGTCCGGACAGTGGCGATCACCTCCGGGTACAGCGCGGCGCAGAACCGGTCGGTGTCGTTGAGGTCGATCAGCCTGCGCATGCCCGCGACGGCGGGCAATCCGTGCGAGACCAGCTCGTGGGCGAGGGAGAGCGTGTCCGAGGTCTGTGCCGTCTGGCAGGCCCCGAGTACGACCAGCCACGGCGAGCACGGCAACAACGCGACCACCAGGTCCGGCAGCTTCAACTGCACGGAGCCGACCGGTTCGCCGGCGTCGACGTCGGCGGTGTGCGCGAAGGCCAGCGTGCGCACACCGGCGGAGGCCCCGCCGTGACACAACAGGTGCACGATGTGCGGCCGGGCCGCGGTGATCCGCCTGGCCAGCTCCGGGGCGGATCCGGGCATCGCCTCGGCGGTGACCTCGGGTCGTCCGGTCGCCGTGACGGCATCCAGCACGGCCTTTTCGGCGCTGATCACGTGCAGGTGGGTGTCGAGCGCCCGGGCGTCGGGCAGCGCGGTGGCGGCCAGCAGTGCCTGGAGCTGGGGCACGCCACTGCGCAGCGCCGCGGACAACACGGCGACGATGGTCAGCGGTGGAGCGAACGTGCGGCGATCGACGGGGCTGCGGATGGCGGCGATGCGGGCGATCGGCCAGCGGGCGTCGAGGGCGATGAAACCCTGTGGCGCGGACAGCAGTTGCTCCCAGGGCAGTTGATCGGCCTGGTTGGAGACCAGATGCAGGTACAGCGGCCCCGGTCCGGCGGCCGGCTTCTGCGCCAGGGCGACGTCCAGCCCTCGACTCACCACCGGATGGCGCAGGAGCCGCTCCAGCAGGGCCGCGCCGCGCGAGGCGATCGGGCCGCCCGGGTCGGTGACGTCGGTGAGTTCATTGGTGCCCAGCCCCGGGATGTCCGCGGGCGCCTCCCGCAACTTGAGCACGGTGCTGTCGCCGAACGGTTCGAAGCCCAGGACGGTACGCATCACGACTCCCGCATCCGCCGGTCGACGAGGGCGCGCAGTTCGGCGATGGCCTGCCCGACCCCGAGGTCGTAGGCCTGCTTCGCGGCCGGCGTCTCACCCGGCACGCCCGCCGTACGGACCAGCGCGGCCACCTGGTTCTCGATGTAACGCGTGGACGCGGCAACCCACATCGGCACCGAATCGGCGTCCGCGTAGCGCGCGGTGATCGCGTCGCCCCCGGCCACGCCGAGCGCGTTCGGCAGGATCGCCCCGCTGGTCGCGGAATCCCCGATGGGTGCCCGCCCGCTGAGCCAGGTCTGGCCGGGCCGGTCCGGATCGGGCCAGGGGTCCTGGAGCGCGGCCTGGACGAACTCCGGCTGGAGGTACGCGAACAGCGAGGGGTCGCGCGGTATCGGCACCGATCCCGGGGCGCCGGCGACGAACGCGTGTGCCTGGGCCAAGGCGTATCCGGCCGGATCCAGCGGCAACGCGCTGTAGAGAGTCGGCCCCGCACGCCGCAGACCGACGTGGTCGGCGATGATCCGGGTGGCCGCGTCGCAGGGATTGCCCGGGGGAGAGCCGAAGGACAACACGGACGCGCCGACGCGGTCGGCGAGGCGCCGCACGCGGTCCGCGCTCACGTACGCGCGACCGGATCGCGCGGTGGGCACGGCGGGATCGGCGCTCACCGACAGCACGGGGCGATCACCGTCGAAGGCGCCGTCCGTGACGATGTGCAGCGCCCGCACCGCGCGGCCGTCGAGCCCCGCGGTGATCCAGTCCCCCCACAACACC
Source organism: Embleya sp. NPDC050154 (assembly GCF_044460165.1). Taxonomy (NCBI): domain Bacteria; kingdom Bacillati; phylum Actinomycetota; class Actinomycetes; order Kitasatosporales; family Streptomycetaceae; genus Embleya; species Embleya sp. NPDC050154. The sequence continues at coordinate 148,375 of NZ_JBITJP010000028.1, read as the reverse complement.
GGCCCCGGCGCGGGGAGTACGTCGCCGCCGGCGTGTGGGTCGTGTTGCCCCGAGCGATCGAGCCACACGGCGTTCCGGGAGTCGTGCAGATGGACCCGCGGTTCGTCCGGACCCTCGTGCAGCAGCCTACGCAACGCCTGTTCGGCGCCCGGGTCGGTGAACACGTGCACATCCACGTCACTCGCGACGGCGGAGCGCAGGGACGAGACGAACGACGAGAGATAGCCGGCGACCCAGGGCGCGTTTGGTGCCACGGACACGGCGACGGCCACGGTCCACACCCGACCAGGGTCGGATCCCGGCGGCAGTTGATCGGGAACGCGCACGAGCGGACGACCGGTGGCCGGTACGAGGGCGGCCTCCCACGGTACGGCGCCCAGGTGGCCGTACGGGGGCACCAGCCGCAACCACAGTGCGGTATCCGCCCCGAGGTCCGCGTCCAGGCAGTGTGTGACGGCCTCGACCAGGTCGGGGGGCACCACCAGGCGCGTCGGCGGCCCGGTGCCCTCGGAGAGCCCGAATGCGCCGTAGTCGAAGTCGGCGCGCCAATAGGTCGTGGCGCCGTCGGCGGGATATCCGACCAGCTCGGCCGCCGCGATCGGCGAGGACCGCGCCAGGTCGAGCCGTACCCGCAGCACCGCCAGACGCCATCGCTCGATGAGAGCCTCGGCCATCATCGCTCCCTTCGACGCGGGCCGCGTGTGTTCCCGGCCGTCGTGCCGTCGCCCGGCCACGGTCGGGGTCGTGGGCGCGTCGGGGCACGGCGTGCCCGTACCGCACTTCAGTCGGGTCGCACGAGCGCGTGCATGGCCCACCACGTGGCCGGGTTGCTCACCTCGCCGTGCCCGGTGATGGCCGGCTTCCCGTCGATCTCGACCCCGCCGTCCACGGCGATCACGCGCAACCCGCCGCCGAGGTCGTAGCGTTCCGCACCGGGGACGGCCGCCGGGCGACGGGCGGAGATCCCCTCCACCCCGCCCGGGCCGAACCCGCCCAGCGCACCGTACAGTTCGGGATCGCCGATTGCTGCGACGCCCGGTTCGCCCAGTTGACTTCCGCGCATCGCGAGATGGAAGAACTTGGTCAGCGGGTCGTCGAACGCGGAGAACGTGGTGAGCAACGGCCTTTCCACCGATTCCGGGACCGCGTGGTAGCCGCCGGGGCGTCCGGTGCCGGCGACGTCCGCCGCGAAGCACCAGCGGTTGACGGCGGCCTGCAACAACAACATCGACCGGGCGGGACGGTTCGGGGCGGCGGACGCGAGCGCGGACAACAACACCTTCGCGCCGAAGGAGTGGCCGACCAGATGCAGCCGGACCCCGCTCTCGCGCAGGATGTGCGCCACGAGCGGACCCACCCCGTTGTTCCCCACCTCACCCGCGCGAGCCTTCATCTTCCACACGGTGGCCGTGCGCAACAGACTGCGGGGATCGAAACCCCCGCCACCGGCGACGAGCAGACCCGGCGACGCACCGCCCGCGACGCCGAAGTCGTCCGGATCGACGGGCGGTGCCGCGGACTCGGCGCCGTCCAACGCCGCCCAGACGGTGAGCAATTCCTTCGCCGTGGGCGGCGGCCAACCATCGTCCGGATCGGGGCCGGCCCGCAGCGCGTCGAGCACGATCTCCGCCGCACGCAGCGCGGCATCGGAGTCGATCGTCGAGCGCCCGTCCACCAACTCGACGAACTCCGGGTCCGCCGCGGCGTCCAGGGACTCGGTGACCAGACCGAGCATCTCCTCCACCTGGCGCGCCTGTGCCCCGTCGGGATCCGGATCGGCCGCGATGTTCGGGCCCGCCTCCCACGGCATGACGAAACTCGTCGAGGGCCAGATGACGCCGATCAGCAACGGCCTGTAGTCCGGTGGAACCGGAACCCCGAACTGTTGCCGCTGGGCGATGAACCCGCTGATGAAACTGCGATAACGATCGAGGGCCTGCGCGAAGATGTTGTTCCACCCGTGGGAGAACAGGAAGACGTCGCCGACCCCGGCGAGCCGATCCTTGATCTCCTGCTCGGCGACCGGGCTGCGCAGTCCGCCGTCCTTGTCGTAGCGGAGCAGATACAGATCCGCGGTCGAGCCCCCGTCGAGCGGAAACTGTTGAAAAGGACCCGACATCGTCCGCCTCCAAGTGCGTGCGATGGTCGCATGGCGATCCCTCTCCATGGTTCACCTTCCCGAGGAGCGGGGCAAACGGGGCAGGATCGGCACGACGGGAGGGACGAGACGCCGCTCGGGGCATGGAACGGCCGGTCAGCGGGGAGGCTCCGGCAGGCCCAACGCGTCGTGCAGGTGCGAGCCGAGTTGCGTGCGCGAACGCACGGCGAACTTGCGGTAGATGCGGGTCAGTGACGCCTCGACCGTCTTCACGCTGAGGAACAGGGCCGCCGCCGCCTCTCGATTGCTCGCCCCCTGCGCGACCAGCCGCGCCACCCGCTCCTCGGTCGCGGTCAGCGTCGCGAACGCCGCGGCGGCATCGGAGCGCGGCGGGCCGGTCGGCGGCCCACCCGCTGCCGGCGGCCCGGCGAGCGTACGACGTGCCTGCTCCATCCACGGCCGTGCGTCGTACCGGGTGAACAGCGCCAACGCCTGCGCCCCGGCGGTGCGCGCGGCGGCGTGCCGGCGGCGGCTGCGCTCGATCCGGCCCCGGACCAACAGGCAGTGGCCCGCCTCCAGCGGCTGGTGCAGGACCTCGAAGACCTGCGTGGCGTGGTCGAGCAACTCCACGGCGCGCCCCACGTCGCCCCGAGCGGCGCACAGCACCGCCTCCGCCCGGTCGAGGTGCGCACTCGTGCCCCGCCCGCGGTCGGCGGGGTCCAGTGCCTGTCGGGCCGACCGGATCACCTGCTCCGATTCGTCGAGCCGGCCCCCGAGTGCCAGCGCGGAGGCCAGATCCCCGTGCCAGCGCAACATCGACGGCGGGGACACCCGCCGGTCCCGCGTCGGGTCGGCGATCCGCCGCAGCGCCGCGATGCCGCCGCACAGGTCGCCGGCGCGCAACCGCGCCTGTCCCAGGACGTGCAGATGGCGCTCCAGGAAGATCGAGTCGCCCTCCTGCTCCGAGGCACGCACACCGCGTTGCGCGTACGCCCCGGCCCGCGCCACGCTGCCACCGGCGAGTTCGGCGATCGCGCCGTTGTACCAACCCGGTCCCGGGCTCAGACCGGAATCCTCGGCGATCCGTATCGCCCGGTCCGCGAAGTGCAGCGCGTCCGCGCACCGGCCCAGGCGCGCGGACACGTCGGACAATGAGCGCAGGACGGCGACGATCTCCTCGCCGGTGCCGCCCTCGGTCCGGGCGAGCATGGCGAGCAGGTCGTGCCGGGCGTCGTCGAGCCGGTCGTCGAAGACCGCGAATCGCGCGGCCACGAAGCGCGGCGTCATGTGCAACCGGCCGTCGAGTTCGGGTTCCGGCAGCGCCAGCGCGCGGTCCATGTGCAGCCGGTGGTCGGCGCGTCCGGTGGCCCGCGCGGTCATCGCCGTCACGGCCAACGCCATCGACTCGGTGGCCCGGTCGCCGGCCGTACGGGCCAAGGCGATCGCCGAGTCGGCGTGGTGGGCGCTGCGTTCGTGATCGCCCGCCACCATCGCCGCCCACGAGCGGCGCAGCCGCAACGGCCCGGTCAGGGCCGGATCCTCGCCCGCGTCGAGCAGGGCCGCGGCGAACAACTCGTCCATGTCCGACAGCCCTTGGCCGGCGAGATCGATCAACGCCATGCGCACGCGCACGCGCTGCGCGGCCGGCGCGTCGGCGGCCAGCACCGCGTCCGCCGCCCGGTGCACGACCTCCGACAACCCGGCGGTGGCACCCACCTCCGCCGCGGCGACCAGCCGATCCAGTCGCCGGCCGTCGAACTCGGCGGGGGTGCGCTCCGCGGCCAGCAGATACAGCTCGGCGGCGAGCCGGCGGGACCCGCGCCGGCGGGCCTGGGCGGCGGTGCTCTCCAACTCCCGGGCGAGCTCCGCGTTCGGGTCCGCGCAGACGAGTGCCCGATGCCGGACGCGCGCGGCGGCGTCGGTGACCACCGTGGCCAGGGCCGAGTGCAGCCTCGCGCGATGGTCGGCACGCGCGGACTCGGCGAGCACGCCGGCCACGGCCGGCGGCGTGAACCTGATCTGCCCTCCCTCGCCGACCACGAGCCCGGTGGCGGCGGCGACCCGGATGTCGTACTCGGCGTCCGCGCGGCCCGCGCGCAGCAGCAGTTCGAGGGTCGGGCGGGTGGTCAGCGCCGCGACGAGCAACGTCTCGCGGGTCTGTGCGGACAGGCGCGCGACGCGCTCGCCGATCAACGCGCGCACCCGATGCGGCAACGGCGCCGGTCGGCCGTGGCGTGGGGCCCGATCCGCGGGTCCGCCCGCCAGGGCCAGGGCCAGATACGGGTTGCCGCCGGAATCCGCGTGCAACTTGTTCGCGACACGTGCGGGTACGCCGTGCCGGTCGAAGAGTTCGACCAGGTCTTCCGCCGGCAGCGGCGGTACGGCCACCTCGACCGCGATCGGCGCGGTCAGCCAGGGCAGGTCCTCGCCGTCCGCGGCCGTACCCCGCTCGGGCCACCCGCCGGCGACCAGCGCCCGCACGTCGGTGCCGGCCAGGTGGTGCAGTGCGTGTGTGAGGACGTCGGCCGAGGCCGCGTCGAGCCAGTGCGCGTCGTCGACCACCACCAGGGTCGGGAAGAGCGCGGAGGAACGTTCGAGCAGCTCCTGCCAGGCCTGCCCGCACAGGTCGTGGAATCGGGCTCCGGACAACCGGCCCTCCCACGGCGGGCGGACCCGGGGGAACGCCTCGGGGCACATCCGGGTGTGTTCGCCCGCGAGCAGGTCGCCCACGACGGAGCGTTGCGCCGGTGCCAGCGCGGCCGGCAGTTCGGGCGGAACACGATGCAGCAGAGCGGCCAGCCCGGAATAGGGGACCCGCCGACCGATCTCGGTGCCACTCGTGCGCAGGACGTTCTCGCCGCGGGCCGTGGCCGATCCGCACACGGCGCCGATCACGGTGGTCTTGCCGATGCCGCTCGATCCGGTCAGCACCACGCTGCCACCGGCGGCGATCCGCGACTCGACGGAGGCGAGCAGTGCGGCCCGACCCACCAAGGGAGCCGACGGCGGGTCGAGGGTTTCGGCGGAGCCGGCGACCTGGTCGGCCATCGTCTCTCCCGGCAGAGGGGGAATTCCGGACTGAACCCTAGCCATCGGGCATGTCCGGCATCAACCCCGTGGATGGGTGTGGGCCGTTCGGGCCGTGCGTGCCGCGCCGGGTCGGTGGGAGATCGCCGCCCCGCACGCGGTCCGGCCCGACCCGATGGGGAATCGGGCCGGGCCGAGGCCGTGCGAACGGGAAACCGCCGAGGCACCCGCTCAGAAGGTGACCTTCCAGGAGTCGATCTTGCCGGTGTCGGCGGAGGCGACGTCCTGCACCTTCAACCGCCAGGTGCCGTTGGCGACTTCGCCGGAGACGTCGACGGTGTAGGTGGTGATGACGTTGTCCGCCGAGTCGTTGGCACTGGAGTTCTTGAGTCGGTAGACGGAGTTGTCCGGTGCGACGAGGTCGATGGTCAGATCACCGCGCCAGGTGTGCTTGATGTCGACGCCGACCTTGAGTCCGGCGGGCGCGTTGCCCGGTACACCGGTGACGGCGATGTCGCTGAAGACGGCCGCGCCGTTGTCGGGGATGGCCACGTCGTTGGTGTTCTCGAACGTGGTGCCGGGCGGCTCCCCGCCGCAGGTCTTGCCGATGGCGCGTGGGGGACAGTCCGCGTAGTCGAGCAGATGCAGGACGGCGGCCTTGTTCCGGGACGTCTCGCGATCGATGACCTCGTCGGGCGGATAGAAGCCACCGTTGCCCGACGCGGGATACATCTCGAACGTGTAGGCGTAGATGCGTTGATCGCCCCACAGCCAGTCGTCGATCGAGCCGTCCGTGATGTAGAGGTCGGACGACTGCTCGGGGGTGTAGCGGTTGGTCGCCGCCATGGCCCGGCCGATGGTGGCGAACGTGTTGTACTCGTCGGCGGTCATGCCGGGCACGACCTCGTCGTACGTCCAACCGAAGGGCCACAACACCAGTTCGCTGTAGGTGTGGAAGTCGATCGCCGCGGTCACCTGCTGCTTTCCGCCGACGACGCGGCTCTTCACCCAGTCGGTCACGGCCTTGACCTCGGGCGCGGATTCGGCCCTGGGTCCGCGATAGGTCTCACTGCCCGTGCTGCCCGAGGATCCGCCGCAACAGCCCCACTTGTAGTTCCAGTTGCGGTTGAGGTCGGTACCGACGTTGCTGGAACCGGAGTTGGGCTGCCGGTTCTTGCGCCAGCTTCGGTACGAACCGGTGGCGATGTCGAACTCGCCTCCGTCCGGGTTGACATCGGGCATGATCCAGATCTCGCGGCTGTCCACCAGCGCCTTGATCCGCGGGTCGCCGGCATAGCCGTCACCGAGCAACTTGATCAGGTAGAGCGCCATTTCGACGGTCAGGTGCTCCCGGGCGTGTTGGTGGTGGGTGAACAACACCTCCGGTTCCGCCTCGTCGACCGTCACGTTGTCCGAGATCTTCAGCACGTACAGGTCGCGACCCTCGTAGGAGCGCCCGATGACCTGCTTCGTGATCAGCGTCGGGTGGTTGGCGACCGCCTTGTCGATCTCGGTGACCATCTCCGCGTAGTTGTGGTAGCCGGAGTCCGCGGGCGGGAAGTCCCGGTTGATCCGGCCGCCGGGGGCGGGCGGGGCCTCCGCGTTCACGGTGAAGCCGAGCGCCCTGATCCGCCGGACCTCCTCCGGGGTCGCGGTGATCGACAGGCGGCTGTCCTCGACACCGTTGACGGCGGCGCCCGTCGCCGCGATGGCGCTGCGCTGTTGGGTGGTTCGCACGCCGACGACGCTGTACTCGGCCGACGTCGTGGCATCCGCGGACGACGGTGCCTTCTCGCCGACGGCGGGGTCGGGGTTGACCGCGACCATCGCGAGAGCGACGGTGAAGGCAGCCGTCAGGACGGACAGGCGTTTGCGTTTCACACGTGTACCTCCTCGTGGCGGCATCGGAGCGCTCCGATGCCGGAGGGATTGCGTCGTGTGTCGACGGACGCCGTCGGTGGGAGGCCGACGACAGGCCGCTCGGGCGGATCGCACGGCGCGCGATGGCGCGCGCCGGAGGCGATTCGGTACGGGGGACGTGCTCGGCACCGCGGCACCGGAGGTCGAGGGGACCGCTATCAAAGGGTAATCATCCGACCCCGGAGCGCGAATCAGGGAAAACCCTTGTCGCCCCGCCGGTTCGGGGGAGGGTTTCCGCGGGGGGTGCGCGGGTGGGGGATGCGCCGGACCGTTGCCGCCGGGCCGAGGCAAACCTTCGTTCGGGCGCGTGCGATCGGGTGACGCCAGCGCTTCGACGAGCCGTTGACCGTGCTGCACGTCGACCGCCGGACGGGGGAGATACTCCCGGCCGACGCGCCTACCCCCCCTGGTGCCGGGCGTCCGCGCCGGCTCGCACACCGTGCACTCCACCGACGGCACCCCCTGCAACTGTGGGCATGCCGACCCCCGGACGCCGACGGGCCGCTTCCGCTGGTGCTCAACCTGCACGGCGGCCCGAACCTGGTCTCCGTCGACTCCTACAACCCGCAGGCACAGGCCTGGGTCGCCTCGGGCGTGGCGTACGCGTCGTTGAACTACCGAGGCTCGGTCACCTTCGGCCGCCGGTTCCGCGAAGGCTTCATCGGCTCCATCGGCGACCGGGAACTGGAGGACATCGAGTCGGCGGTTCGGCGACTGATCGCCGACGGTGTGGCCGACGCCGGACGGATCTTCGTCACCGGTGCCTCCTACGGAGGCTTCCTGTCCCTGCTGGCCGTGGGCCGGTTGTCCGAACTGTTCGCGGGGGCCATGGCGTTCGTCCCGATGGCCGACTGGGTGACCGCCTACGACGACATGAACCCGGCTCTGCGCGCGGCCTGGAAGGCCTTCTTCGGAGCGGCCCCCGACCTCGACCCGGATCGCTTCCGGCACTCCTCGCCGATCACGTACGTCGACGCGGTGCGCGCGCCCGTCTGGATCATGCAGGCCACCCACGACACGCGTACTCCGCCCAAGCAGGCGTACGCCTACGCGAAGGCCCTGCAAGACACGGGCGCAGACGTGTGCATCGACTGGTTCAGCGGCGGCCACGAGACCAGCAGTCGCGGGCAGGAGATCCACGACCAGCAGCGGATGACGGACCTCGTCCGAGCCGCCCTGCGCGGTGCGCCCTGGTCCCGGGGCCCGGTCGAACCGCCGTCCGGACAGGGTCTCGGATGACCCGGGGCGCGTTCGCCCCGCAACCACGCGACCCGGCCCGGGGTGCCGGCGCCGACCCGGGTCCTGGGCCGCGCGCGATGCCGGCGCCGCACGTCCTGCTCGTGCCGGACAAGTTCAAGGGCTCGCTCGGCGCGGCGGAGGTGGTCCGGCATCTCGCGGCCGGACTGCGCCGTGCCCGCCCCGGCCTGTCGGTGAGCGGCCTGCCCGTTGCCAACGGTGGCGAGGGCACCGTGGACGCCCTGGTCCATTGCGGCTTCCGGCGCCGCGTGGTCACCGTCGGCGGCCCCACCGGCCGGGCCGTACGCGCCTGCTATGCGCAGCGTGGCAGCACGGCCGTGGTGGAACTCGCCCAGAGTTCCGGACTGGGGCTGCTGCCCGGCCACGTCCCCGCGCCGCTCACCGCGAGCAGCAGGGGCGCCGGCGAGGTCGTGCGCAAGGCGCTGGACACCGGTGCGCGCACCGTCGTGCTGGGGCTGGGCGGCAGTGCCTGCACCGACGGGGGAGCGGGACTGCTCGGCGCGCTGGGGGCCCGGTTCACCGATGCCGGCGGGCGAGTGATACCCGACGGCGGCGCGGCCCTGCGCGACCTCGCCGACGTCGACCTGTCCGGCCTCGATCCGCGGCTGGCGGCCACCGAATTCGTCCTCGCCACCGATGTCGACGCGCCTTTGTCGGGACCCGGCGGGGCCGCGGCGATGTACGGACCGCAGAAGGGCGCCGGGCCCGAGGACATCGGCGTCCTGGAGGCCGGACTCGGGCGCTTGCTCGAGGTCCTGACGCGGACCGTGGGTCCGGGGGTCGTACGCCTGGCGGTCCTGCCGGGCGCCGGGGCCGCCGGCGGCAGCGGCTTCGGCGCGCTGGTCGGCCTGGGCGCGCGGTGCCGACCCGGCGTCGACGTCGTCCTCGACGCGGTGGGGATCGACCGGGAGTTGCGCGCGGCCACCCTGGTGGTGACCGGGGAGGACTCCTTGGACCGGCAAACCCTCCATGGCAAGGCCCCGTTGGGCGTTGCCCGCCGCGCCGGCCTCCACGGCGTCCCCGTGATCGCCGTATGCGGACGCCTGAGCCTGACCCGCGATCAGCTCGCCGCGGCCGGATTCCGGGCCGGCTACACCCTGGCCGGCCTCGAACCCGACCCGGAACGCTCCATCGCCGCCGCCGCCCCGCTGCTGCGGGCCATGGGGCGGCTGATCGCCCACGAGCATCTCCCCGACCCCGCGTCGCCCACGGCACGCGCGAGGTAGCCGCCGTAGCGCGGACCGGGATCCGTGGACGGCTCGGAGAACGGCCACGGATCCCGGTCGCGTTCGTCGGCGTGTGGCGTCGGGCGCGGCGCCTGCGTCCGATGTGGAGTGCACGGAATGCACGCTGTCACGTGGTTCCTCGGTGACTACCTGCCGCATCGGTTCCAACTCCCGGAAACCGTGGGCTGATCCGCCCGCGCCACCGCGGCGTGTTGTTCGGGGTCCGGTGCTCCGATGAGCTGCCCCTGGCGCGGACGCCCCATCCGCACCCTGCGAGCCGAGCTGCGCCGACCCTGACCCCGGACCATCGCCGAATCCGCGCGCACCGCCGAGGTGGTCCATCATCGTCGGCTTGCCCTCGGTGCCCTGGAGCCCGAGCGTGCCCGCGCCGGGCACGGCCAGGGAGGTGGCCGAGCCCCAGCCCTGTTCGGTTTACGGGCGTTTGGTCGGGGGTGGCACGGCCGGGGCGAAGTTGGCGAACGGCTCGGCGGCCGTGATCAGGGCTGCCAGGGCCGGGGACGTGGCGGCGTCGGGATGGGCGGCCAAGGCCTCCCGGGCGCTTGTGATCGCGGCGCGCAGGTCCTCGTGGCGCGAGGTGGGCATCGGGTTCCCTCCGGGACCGAAACGATGATCTTCCGGAGTCGTTTCCGGCCTCGAACAGCGATGATATCCGAGGCCGGACGGCGAACCGGACGGCACACCGCAGCCGTTCGGGGCAGCGAACCGGATTGCGCGATACGGGCAGCCCGATGGGTTCGCCCGGGCCGTGGAGCACACCGGCCGCACGGCTTCCGGCGACTGCGCATCCGTTATCCGTTGTCCCTCGTCCGTGGGGAGCGGCGCGAGGACACGCGCCGTCGAACGCCGCTTGCACGGCTGATACCCCACTTGTATACATGTTGCTCATGAGTGGTGTACGAGCTACGGGCCCGCAACGCGGCTCCGCGCAGGACCTGACCTACCGCTGGCTGAAGCGGCACATCGCACAGATGCCGCGGCACGACGGCACGTTCCTGACCGAGTCGGAGGTCGCGCAGGCGGCGGGGACCTCGCGTACCCCCGTGCGGGAGGCACTGCTCCGGCTCGAGGCGGAGGGTTTCGTCCGGATCGTGCCGAAGAAGGGCGCCTACGTGCCGCCGATCTCGGACGCCGAGGTCCGCGCCGTGATGCAGGCCCGGGAGATGGTCGAGGACTGGACCATCCGGCGGGTCGCCGCTCGGGGGGCGGAGTTCGCCGTCGAGCTGGAGCGCCTGGTGGCGGAGCAGGCCGGCCTGCTCGCCGATCCGGTCGCCTTCATCGACTGCGACCGGGTGTTCCATCGCACGATCGTGCGGGCGGCCGGCAACCCCGTACTGGCCGAGTTCTACGAATCGTTGCGGGACCGGCAGATCCGGATGGGGCTGCGCGCGGTGGTCCGTGCCGAGAGCCGGGCCCGGGCCGTGCTCGACGAACACGGAGCGATCGTTGCCGCGGTGCGCGACGGCGACGCGGAGCGGGCGGGGCAGGCCGTCGCGGCCCACCTGTCGAGCACGCTGGCTGCCCTGAGCGTGCCGGACATGGCGGACTGGACGGGGCTCGCCGCTCGGGAGGAGGGCTCATGAGAATCGCTCTGCTGCAGATTGCCAGTCCGCCGGAGGAGTCCCCGCAGCAGCGGCGGGAGCGGGTCGACGGGATGCTCACCCGGGCGCGGGGAGCGGACCTGGTCGTGCTGCCGGAGTTGTGGGCGGCCGGATACTTCGCCTTCGACGCCTACACCGAGCGGGCCGAGACCCTGGCCGGTCCCACCGTGACGGCGGCCCGCGGCTGGGCCCGGCGGCTCGGCGCCCACGTGCACCTCGGCAGCATCGTCGAGCGCGACGACCGGGGACGCCTGTTCAACACCGCCGTGTTGATCGACCCGGGCGGGGAGATCGCCCACACGTACCGCAAGGTGCACGTCTTCGGCTACGCCTCCCGCGAGGCCGAACTCCTCACCCCGGGCGACACGTTGGAGGTCGCCGACACCGGGCTCGGCCCGATCGGCGCGACCACCTGCTACGACCTGCGATTCCCCGAACTGTGGCGGGGGTTGATCGATCGCGGCGCGAAGTCGGTGATCGTACCGGCCGCATGGCCGGCCGCCCGACGCGAGCACTGGCGGCTGTTCACCACCTGCCGCGCCGTGGAGGAGCAGGTACTCGTGATCGCGTGCAACGCGGTCGGCACGCAGGACGGCGGCGTCGAACTCGGCGGCCACAGCCGGGTCGTCGACCCCTGGGGCAAGGTGCTCGCGGAGGCCGGCACCGCGGAGGGCGTGACCTTCTGCGACGTCGACCCCGCAGTGGTCGACACGGTGCGGGCGGAGTTCCCGGTGCTCGCCGATCGCCGTTGGCCGCTGTGACGGTCGTGGGCACCGGCGCGAAGTACCGACGACCGGAGCGCGGACCGCCGAGGGGCCCGCTGATCCCGCTCGACGCGCAGGAGTTCGTGCGAGACGGATGGGGCCGTGTTCGGATCAGGTCCAGCCGATCTCGGTGTAGAGGCGGCCCGCCTGGATGGCTTCGATCGCGACACGTGCGTAGGGAACGGTCGGTTCGGGCAAGTTGTGGGGGTGCCACCACCCCCAGCCGACGCACTTGTCCGGTTCGAGGACGGTCGGCGTCCCCTTCCACCGGCGCGCCCGGAAGATCAGTTGCATTCGTGGCCGAGTCCCCGGCGGATCCATGAGGTGGACGGCATGTGCGAACTCGACGTCTTCGGAGTCGATCACCAGCCCGGCCTCCTCCCGGGCCTCGCGCACCAGGCACGCGACGGCGGACTCCTGTTCGCAGTGACCGGCTAGGAAGTGATGGGTCGAGGGCGCGTAGAGGGAATCGGGATGCCGCAGCCCGAGCAGGATCCGGCCCTGGGAGTCCTGCACGTACAGGTGCGCGCCGACGATGTTCAACACACCCCGCGTACCCGTCCGCGAGTGCGGGACCCGTACCGCGGCCCCCGCGACGTCTTCCGCGCCGCTCATCGAAGAACCCCCACGGTTCGGCGAACGCCGGTTCTGACGGGCGGTGTTGAGACCGCGTGATCGGGGTGGAGCCGATCCACGACAGCCTGCCAGGGAGCGGAAAGGGCTGGATTGCTTGTCATCACGCAGAGTGTAGAGATTCCCACCGACAGAGACGGTGATGTCCGGCCCAACGCTCCGACCGGCCCGCGTAACCAGCCTCTCCGCCCTGCATCCGGAGCCTCGGGACGGCGCAGCGCAGGGCTGCCGTGCGGAACGGCGCGGGGGCCTCGATCGAGCCGGTCGCACGAGGCATGCGTGCATCCGGCTCGGCGAGGTGCGTGACCGGATCGAACCGGGTATCGGCCACCGACTCGGAAGCAACTCGGATCGGCACATCGACGACCAAGCCGGTGGTGCCGAGGTCGTGGTGGCCCCGGGTATGACCGTGGCGAACCGGACCGTTCTCGAGGAGGCGGAGTCCTGGCGCCGGAGCGTGCGGATGTTCATCCGTTCGGTGTCTCGGATCACGGTCCCGGCACGAACACATCCGGACCGGTCGGCGGTTCGATGCCCATGAAAGGAGCGGATATGGAAGCGGAGCCAGGCGCCGTGTGGCGTACGCGGATCCGCGGACGGTCGACCGATCTGCCCGCGACGCTCGACGATATTCGCGCTGCCCTGCCCGAGGCTCGGCGGGCGGGCTTCGACCGTTGCGTCGGGTCGGCGCTCCTGGTCGATGTGCCCCTGGTGGCGGCACGGTGGAGTCTGCCCCCGGAGGCGATCGCCGAGGACGACACACTGATCGCAGCCCTGCGAGCCGGCGACGACTCGGGCTTCGTCGGATTGCACGACCCCGACGAGGAGGCCCGGCGATGAGTTTCCGAGTGCGATACGCGAAGGACGCCCAGGCCGACGTCCACGATCTCGCGTCCGAACCCCGCCGGCGCTTCGACACCGAACTCGCTCGCCTCGCCGGCGATCCGTTCGGCAGGGAATCGATCGCACTCGGGGAGCGCGACTACCGTCAGGTGCGCCTGGGCGGTTGTATCGCCACCTATCACGCGGACGAGGACGCGCGAATCGTGTCCGTCGTGCGTGTCATGGGTCCGCAATGACCCGTATGCGCCCGCCCGGAGCCCGCCCGACCCGGCGTCGCCGAACGAATCGAACTTCGGCGGCGCCGAGCCCGGTCGCCGCCCGGTGCGTCGGCGCTCTCGGCGTCCTGTCCGGCAGCCACGCCGCCCGGGACGACGAGGCGGCGCCCGGCGACGAAGGGGTGTAGGTCCAGCCGTCGGGACCTGCGGCGGACCGGCACCCACCCCGCCGTCGACGCGGGTCCCCCCGAGCGGCACCCGGCACCACACCGTGCCGAAGACCGTGGAGCGACCACTTCGTCACCCGCCCGGCGGCTCGGCCCTTGCCGCTCTCGTGTGACAGAGCGTGCAGATGGGCGTGAGGGGTAGCGGTGTGGGATGAGTATCGACAAGATCAGCGCCGATACGCGCGGTCTCCGGGAGCGGGATCTCGAGGTCGGGGCGTCGGCGGAGACTATCGCTCGGCTCCACCGGGAGGACGTGCGGGATTGGTTCGTCGACTTCGCCCGCCGGTATCCGACCGGCCTCGACGCGCCCGGGGAAGGGGCGACCCGAAAGCGGTGGGAGACGCTCACCGCCACGGCCGAACGGGACCTCGCCCTGGGGCGGCTGGCGGAGGGTCATGCCGATGCTCTCGCGATCATCGCCGAGGTCGGCGACGGCGTCGCGGTCGCGGCCCCGGGGGCACGCTGGGGGGTGTGGGCGGCCGAGCCGCCCGGCAGCAAACTCACCGCCGAACGGCTCGACCGGGGCCGGTGGCGGGTGCACGGGACCCGACGCTGGTGTTCGGGCGCCCTGATGTGCACGCACGCGCTCGTGACCGCCGACGCCCCGGACGGCCCGCGCCTGTTCACCATCGACGTCGGCGCCCCCGGATATCGCGTTCTGCCCGACTCGTGGCCGGCGATCGGCATGGCCGCGAGCGAGACCCTGGACGTCGAACTGGACGCGGTCCCGGCCGAACCCGTGGGCGACGTGGGCGCCTACCTCGACCGTCCGGGCTTTCATCACGGCGGAGTCGGCGTGGCGGCGTGCTGGCTCGGCGGCGCCCGCGCGGTGAGCCGACCACTCGTCGAGGCGGCGGGCAGGGGTCGGCTCGACGAGCACGGGCTGGCCCACCTCGGCGGCGTCGACCTCGCCCTGACCGTCGGCCGGACGCTGCTGGCGCAGGCCGCCGCGGACATCGACGCCGATCCCCTGGACCGGTCGGGCGCCGCACAGGTCCGGGCGTTGCGGGTCCGCGCCGTCGTCGAGCGCACCAGTGCGGAGGTCCTGGAGCGGGTCGGGCGGGCACTGGGCGCCGGGCCGCTGGGTCACGACGCCCGACACGCTCGCGCGGTCGCCGACCTGACGGTGTACATCCGCCAACACCACGCCGAACGAGACCTGGCACGCCTGGGGGCCCTGCGGGCCGCCGCGGTGTCGACCGAGGCGGACGGCCGGCTCCCGGGGGCGACCTCGTGACCGGCGAGCGCGCGCCCGCAGATCCCATCCAGGCCCCCGGCACGCCCGAGCGGGTGTGGCGTGCCTGGCGCGCATTGACCGACCTGCCCCGCGTGGCCCCCTCGGAGATGGCCGGTCCGTTCCGCGCCGGTGGCCTCGTGGTCGTCGCCGCGCACCCCGACGACGAGATCCTGGGCGCCGGCGGCCTGATCGCCGCCCATCTCGACACGGGTTCGCGCGTACGCGTGGTGCTGCTCACCGACGGCGAGAAGTCCCACCCGGGCGGGCCGATCCCGCCGCCGCTCCTGCGCGCGCGCCGAATCCGGGAGACGGAACGAGCCCTGGGCCTGCTCGGGCCGGCGGGGACCTCGGCCGCCGAGATCGTGCGCCTGCGGCTGCCGGACACCGGGGTCGCCGAGCACGAGGCGAAGGCCGCGGACACCCTCGTCGCGCTCGTGGCCGGCTTCGGAATCTGCGCCGCCCCGTGGTCGGGAGACGTCCACGGCGATCACGAGGCGGCGGGGCGGGCCGCGGCGCTCGCGTGCGCGTCCGCCGACGTGGCCCATGTCCAGTACCCGGTGTGGATGTGGCACTGGGCCCGCCCCGACGACCCGCGGGTCCCCTGGGATCGCGCGGTCCGGGTGGACCTGACCCCCGAACGGCGACGGCGCAAACGTGATGCCGTCGGGTGCTTCGAGACGCAACTGCGCCCCCACGCCCCGGGCCGTGACGATCGGGTGATCCTGCCGCCCGAGGAGATCGAGCACTTCGTCCGCCCCTACGAGGTGGTGTTCCGATGAGCGAGGCATTGCCGAGGAAGGCGTTCGACGCGATGTACGCCGCCGCCGCGGACCCGTGGAGCCTCGCGGACCGCGCCTACGACCGGCGCAAGTACGCGCTCACGGTTGCGTCGCTGCCGAGAACGCGATACCGCGACGCGTTCGAACCGGCGTGCTCGGTCGGTGTGCTCACCCGGCTGCTCGCCGACCGTTGTGATCGGCTGCTGGCCTGCGATCTCTCCGAGGTCGCCGTCACGCAGGCCCGCACGCGCACGGCCGACCTCCCGCACGTCCGGGTGGAATGCCTCGTCCTGCCCCGGGAATGGCCGGACCGCCCCGGCGGATTCGATCTGATCGTGCTGTCCGAGTTCCTGTACTACTTCGAACCTTCGGAACGGGACCTGGTCCTGGCCCGGGCCCGCGCGTCCCTGGCCCCGGGCGGAACCGTGGTCGCGGTGCACTGGCGCCCGCCCGCGCCCGGACACGTGGACTCGGCCGAGCACGTGCATGCCGCCGTGCGGGCGCTGCCCGACCTGGTACGCGTGGTCGAACACCGTGAGCCCGACTTCCTTCTCGATGTGCTGATCGACACCCGGGACCGGCCCGGTACGGTCTCCGCCGCGCACGTGTCCCCGGCCGCGGTCGAGGGACTGCGTTGAGGGTCCACGGCAGTCGCCCGCCTCGGGTACGGCGCGTGCTCGTGGTGGTGCCCGCACGCGACGAGGAGGACGAACTCCCGGGCTGCCTGCGGGCGCTCGCTCGCGCCAACGCGCGCGCCGCCGCCTCGGGCGTACCCGTCACCACGGTGGTCACCGCGGACCGTTGCCGTGATCGTACGGCGGACGTCGCCCGCGCGTTCGGTGCGCACGTGGTGGAAACCGACGCCGGGGCGGCCGGGGTCGCACGCGCCGCGGGATTCGCGGCGATGTTGGGCGACAGGTGCGACGTACGGGACATGTGGCTGGCGACCACCGACGCCGACAGCCGGGTGCCCGCCCGGTGGTTGACCCGACAGATCGCGTGGGCCGGCGACGGCTGGGACGCCGTCGCCGGAACCGTTCGCGTGCGCGACTGGTCCGGGCACCCACCGGGCGTGCGGGAGGCATTCGAGGCCCGGTACGACCGCCGTGCCGACAGGAAGCGGCACGTGCACGGGGCGAACCTGGGGTTCTCCGGCGCCGCGTACCTGGAAGTCGGCGGATTCGCGGCGATGGCGGTGGGCGAGGACGGCGCGCTGGTCGAAGCACTGAAGGCGGCGGGCCGTCGTGTACTGCACACCGACGCCCTGCGCGTCCTCACCTCGGCGCGCACCGACCCACGCGCGCCGCGCGGTTTCGGCCACGACCTGCTCGATCTCGACGGCGCCCGCCCGGTGCCCCGGTGACCCTTCCGCCGGGCGTGCCACCGCCGTCGGCGACCATCGCCGCCCAACCCCACGCCTCGAGTGGCGCCCGTCCACACCCGAACGCGAACGGCGGACCGGATCGTCGGCCGAAACCCATCGGAGCTTCGGCGCCGGTGACTTACCCGGGAAGCGGTTCGATGTCGTCGTCCGCCACCACGCGGATGCTGTGCTGGGCCGTTCGGGTGGTTGGGGGGCGGCGGGGGCATCCGGACCCGTCGGCGGGTGCCCGGGGCGGTCAGGATGGCGGGGCCGGTTCCCGGATTTCCCCGGCGGGAGGTCCACTCGCTGTGTCGGTCCCGCCTTCGCGGCGTGGTGCCGCGGACTGTGTCGGTCGCCGTCGTGGGAGCCGTGCGTTCGATCCCGCCTCCGCCCCCGTCCCGGTGACCGGACCGGTGCGGAAACCCGACAAAGGAGGAAGAGAACATGACCGCGAACCGTGCCCATGTGATCGTCGGAGCGGGTCTGGGCGGGGCGAAGGCCGCGCAGACTCTGCGGGAACAGGGCTTCGACGGCCCGCTGGTGCTGATCGGCGACGAGCGGGAGCGCCCGTACGAGCGCCCGCCCCTGTCCAAGGGCTACCTGCTCGGGAAGGAGGAGCGCGAGAAGGCGTACGTCCATCCGGAGCGGTGGTACGCCGACCACGGGGTGGACCTGCGTCTGGACACGACGGCGACCGCGCTCGATCCCGCCGCGCACCGGCTGACCCTCGGCGACGGCAGCCGGCTCGACTACGCCGCGCTGCTCCTGGCCACCGGTGCCTCGCCGCGCCGGCTGCGGGTTCCCGGCGCGGACCTGGACGGGGTGTCGTACCTGCGCAGGTTGTCGGACAGCGACCGGCTCAAGGCCGTGTTCCGGCCCGGGGCCGCGATCGTCGTCATCGGTGCCGGCTGGATCGGCCTGGAGGCGGCTGCGGCCGCGCGCGCCGCGGGCGCCGACGTGACGGTGCTCGAAAGCGCGGCCTTGCCGCTGCTGCGGGCACTCGGCCCGGAGGCGGCCCGGGTCTTCGCCGAGCTGCACCGCGATCACCGAGTCGACCTTCGCCTCGGCGTCGAGGTCGCCGAGATCAGCGGCGACGCCGGCGCGGTGGACGGTGTCCTGCTCACGGACGGCACCCGGATCGAGGCGGACGCGGTCGTGGTCGGGATCGGCGTCACCCCCAACACCGGCCTGGCCGAAGCAGCGGGGCTCGCGGTCGACAACGGCATCGTCACCGACGAGCACCTGCGTACGTCCGCCCCCGACGTCTACGCCGCGGGCGACGTCGCCAACGCCCGCCATCCGCTGCTGGGGCGGCACATCCGAGTCGAACACTGGGCCAACGCGCTGAACCAGCCGCAGACCGCGGCCCGGGCGATGCTCGGCCAGGACGCGGTCTACGACCGGCTGCCGTACTTCTTCACCGACCAGTACGACCTGGGCATGGAGTACACCGGCTACGCCGAACCCGACGGCTACGACCGGGTCGTCTTCCGCGGCGACCTTGCCGCCCGCGAGTTCGTCGCCTTCTGGCTGTCCGGTGGCCGGGTCCTGGCCGGCATGAACGTCAACGTCTGGGACGTGGTCGAACCCGTCCAGGCCCTCATCCGCTCCGGTGCGGCCGTCGACCCGGACCGCCTGACCGACCCCCGGGTCCCGCTGGAGTCCCTGCTCCCGAACTGACCGCCGGGCAGCCCTCGCCGACTCCGTCCCCACGGGCGGCAGCACCGCCCCGGTGGCTCGGGCACTTGCGTGGCAGAGGATCCCGTCGCCTAATCCCGCCGGGGTCGCATCGGTCGATCCGAATTCCCTTGGCACACCCTCGAACGTGGGTCCAGGCACTCCCTCGACTCTGGTGGTGCCCGGTTGCCGCGTGACCGCATGGGGGCGCGATCGTGGTCACGTTCGCGGACGAGGCGAGATCGCGGGTGCGGATCGGCCGGGTGCCGAGTTCCGCTTCGGCGCCGAACTCCGTTCCGGTGCACCTCCGTTCCGGGTTCGGTGGGCACGCCCCGCGCCCCCATGAAAGGGAACGGAAACAATGACCAGACTTCGCAGCGCGTGTTCGGCGGTCGCGGCGGCCTCCTCGGTGCTGGTGTCGACCGCAGGCGCTACCGCGTCCGCCGGCACCGGCGCGGCTCGACCGCCCGCCTTGGACGGCGTGTGGCGCGTCGACGGATGCGGCATGCTCGTGACGATCCAGGACGGCACACTGCGCCAGTACCAGACCACTCCGGTCGGTTGCCCGCCCGGGCCGAGCGCACGGCGTTCCGGGCGCCCTGCCGCCCGTCCTGGTGGTCAACGCCACCCACGACCCGGCTCCCCCGCTGCCGGGTGCCCGCCGCATGGCCGCCGCCTCCCCGAAGACGAACCTGGTCACGGTGGACACCGTGGGCCACTGGGTGTGTACCCGCGAGGAACCGAGGCAGGCGATCGACGCCTACCTCAGCGGTCGAAGGGCCTGAGTCCCGACGTCGATCCGTACGAGGGACCCGCCCGGCCGACCGGGCGGGTCCCTCGTACGGTGACGGTCGCAGTCGCAACCTGTCTCCGACCGCGAGCTCGTGGCGTCTCGAATGCCGACGACGGGGTGTTCCCGAGGCCGTTTCCGGGGGTTCCTACGGGGCTGTCTTCGATGTCACGCCTTCGACGGTTTCGGCTCGGCCGTGGTCGGCGCGGGTGTCGCGGGGGCCAACCCCCGCGGGGTGGCGTGCGGTTCCCAGGTGGCAGAGGAGCGTCACGGCGGTGACGCCCGCGGCCACCGGCCCCAGTTGGGCCGGGGTGAGGTCCAGCCACTCCTGGGCCAGCCCGCCGAGGCCGCCGCCGAGGGCGACGCCGAGATAGAGGGCGGAGGAGTTGAGGCCCAGCAGGATCGGGGCGGCGGCGGGGCCGAGGGCGATGAGTCGGTGCTGTTGTGGGACGACGACGACGCCGACGCTCGCGCCCCACAGGGCCGCCCAGAGCAGGGTGGGTGCGAGGGCGCGGGTGGCGAGCGGGGTCAACGCCAGGACGAGGGCGGCGAGAGCGAGGGCGGCGGTGAGGACACGGGCGGGGTCGTGGCGGTCGACCAGGCGTCCGGCGGTGATGTTCCCGGCGAGCGTACCGACGCCCCAGGCCAACAGAATCAGGGTCGGCAGCGATTCGTCGCCGTCGGTGGCGTCGCGCAGGGTGGGGCCGATGTAGGTGTAGAGCGTGTAAGTGGCGAGGAAGGCCAGTGTGGTGACCGCCAACAGGGCCAGGACGCGGCCCTGCGCGAGGGGGCGCACGCGGTCGGGCAGGGAGGCGGCGGGGAGCGTCACGTCGGGCAGACCGAGGGCGATGCCGACGGCGGCCAGCAGGCCGATCCCGGCGACGGCCCACAGGGTGAGGTGCCAGTCGGCGCGGCCGATCAGCGTGCCGAGCGGCAGTCCCAGCGCGGTTGCCGACGTCAGGCCGCCCAGTACGAGGGCCAGTGCCCGGCCCCGGTGTTCCGGTGGGGCGATGGCGGCCGCGGTGCTCGAGGCCGCGGCGGTGATGATGCCCGCGCCCACGGCGGTGACGACGCGGGCGGCCATCACCACCTCGTAGCTGGTCGCCAGCGCGGTGACGGCGTTGCCGACCACGAACACGCCCAGGGCGACCAGCAGCGCCGACCGCCGACTCAGGCCGCTGGTGAGGGCGCCCATGACCGGTGCCGACAGGGCCAGTACCAGCGCGAACACCGTCACCAGTTGGCCGGCTGCCGGGGTGGACACGCCCAGATCGGCGGCGATGGAGGGGAGCAGGCCGGCGATGACGTAACCGTCGGTGCCGACGGCGAACGTCGCCAGGGCAAGGGGAAACAGTCGTCTCAGCATGGATCGTGCCGCCTTTCCGGAGCATCACGGAGGTGGGTGATCGGCACTGTATGCAATACATGGATGCTTGTCCATGTATCAATGAGTGGGTAGGCTGAGAGCTCGCCACGGACGGAGTGAAGCGATGCGTGAGGTGTCCCAACCTGCGACCGGCGCGATCCGGATGGTGGAGGTGCTGCGAGCGCTGGCCGATCCGGTGCGGCTGGAGATCGTGCAACGGCTCGCCGTGACCGGCGAGGAGAGCTGCAATGCCATCGGCAGCGACCTGGATGTGCACCAGACGACGCTGTCCCACCACTACCGGGTGCTGCGCGAGGCGGGCGTCACCTGGACAACCGTCGTGGGCCGATCCCGGCTGGTGCGACTGCGCCGCGACGACCTCGACGCACTGTTCCCCGGCCTGCTCGACGCGGTTCTCGAAGGATCCCGCCGCACGCAGCCGGCCGGGGAGGGCTGACCGGCGCGATCGTGCCTACCCGGTCGTCGAGCCCGCAGGCGGGTCCGTGTCGGTGAGGACGTCGAAGGACGGGCCGCTGGAAGCCTCGGTGCGGCCGGGGCTGCGGCGGGTGGCGAGCCGGAGCGCGACCCGACCGTCCTGACAGTGCGTGCGGTTGTAGGCCACGGTGATCCCGGATCCGGTCTGCGGCACCTCCTCCTCGTTGACGAAGTACGGCGGGGTGGCCTTGGGCGCGGTGGCGGCGGTCCTTGTGGCCGGGGCGTCCATCCGGGGCAGCGGGGCAGCGGGGCGGCCGGCGGCGATTGGCCGACGCCGAACGGCAGGGTGCGCATCAGTCGCGATCCCGCCGGGTGATGCGCCGCATGGCCGGCATTCCGCCGAACCTCGGCGAACTCCGCCCCTCCACGGGCGAACCCCCCGACGCGATTCCGGCACCGATGTCATCCGCCCGGACCAACCCGACCGCGGCGCGGGGTTGGGTGTGGCACCCCGCGCCGGGATTGGGGTGGGAGGTCATCCGTCGAGGAAGCGGAGCAGTTCCGTGGTGACGAACTGTGGGTTCTCCTCGACGAGCCAGTGGCCCGCGTTCGGTACGTCCACCGCTTGCACGATGTTGGTGATGCGTGGGGCCGCGGTGGCTCGGATCGGGTCGAGTTGACCCTGGGCGGTCATCAGCAGGGTCGGAATGTGTACCGGTGCCGCGGCCGTGGTGTCGCGGACGTCCTTGTCGAGGGCGCGGTAGAGCTCGAAGCCGCCGGACAGGGCCTCGGGCCGGCGGTAGGTCCGCGCGTACTCGTCGATTTCGGCGTCGGTGAACGGGGAGCGATCCGAGGTGCCGCCGAACGCCGTTCCGCCGAAGGAGACTTGGGGGTAGAACAGCGCGAGGTATGCGCGGACGTCGTCGCCGACCACGGTTTCGGGGATCCGGCGTTGGGAGTGGAAGGCGATGTGCCAGCTCAGTGAGCGGTATGTGGGCGCGTCGACCGCGGGGCCGGGGAGCGGTAGGTCGAGGTATCCGAGGCGTGCGGTGTCGGCGGGGAATTGGGCGGCGTACTGGAATGCCACCGCGGCGCCGAAGTCGTGTCCGACGACCCGGGCGTCGCGTACGCCGAGCCGATCGGTGACAAGGGTGTGGACGTAGCGCGCCAGGGTGGCTTTGTCGTAGCCGGTCGGGGAGCCGGTGCTGTCGCCCAGTCCCGGAAGGTCGACCGCGTAGACGGTGTGGTGCTCGGCGAGCGCCGGCATGACCGGCCACCAACCGAACCAGGTCTGTGGCCAGCCGTGTATCAGTACCACCGGCGGGCCACTTCCGCCGGTCACGTAGTGCATCCGGACGTTGTCGACGTCGGCGAACTTGTGTTGGAACCTGCTCGTGAACTTCGGGTCGTTTCGGGTGGCGGCGGCGTAGGACGGGATGTCGTCGTCGGTCTGTGCGCTGCAGGCGGCGGCACCGATCGTCAGGAGGAAGGCGAGGATGACGGTCGCCATCGTCCGCGCCGATCGGAGGGCGTGCTGCGCTGGTGATCGTGGTGCGGGAATCATCTGTTCCTGTCCTGGAGGGGGCGGTGCAGTCGGCGTCCGGTCGCGTTGATCGATCCGTGGCGGATGTCCGGCCGGCCGGTGTGGGAGCCGGTCGGGTCGGGAACATCGCCTGGCAGTCGGTGACTTCGCCCCGATGAATGCCGAGCGCTCGACGAACGCCCGCGTCGCCGGGGGCGGATCGATACCCGCGGAGGACTTCCCGCGGGGTCGATCATCGGGGTCGGGATGCCGGTGCGGTTCACTGAGGTTCCTTGCGTCGGGACACGCTCAGTCTTGTCAGGACCATCGGATACGGCACGAGAACTTGCGGTTCTGGCAAGGTGATCTCGTGGGAAGCCAACCGGAGGACGCGCTCGACGCCGCCCTGAGTACAGGGATTTCAGCCAAGGGCTCGGGAGGGGTGAGTCCGCGGCCTTCGACCACCGGCCGGAGGGCGACCTCCAGGGTGGCCTGCCGCCTGGCCAAGTACGCGGGGACTCGGTGAGAGTGTCGGCCCCGTTCCCGTCCGGGGAGTCACGGCCACCAGGGCCGCTCGACTCCTAGAAACCGCCGTTGCCGGGGGTGCTCTCCCGCCCAAATATCACGGGGGCGGTGTGCGCACGCTCCTGCTGGGGCCGCGCGTTGATGCCGTGCACGGCCGGATTGAGGTCCGGAAGCGGTTGCCCCGGAGTCCACGGTCGGCCGAAGCCCAGGGACGCCGCGATTCTGGTTTTGCGGAGCTCGGCCTCCTCCGGTTTCAATGCCAGACCGGTCGCGGGGTCCGTGTGGGCGTAGAGAGTATCGAGACTGCGCCGCAGATTAGCTGCCTGGCGGTCGATGTCGCCCCAGTTGTCGGCGTTCATCGCCACTCCTTGAGCCCATATCTCCTGAGCCACCCGAGGGGCCTGGGTGCCGTGGAACGCAACCATCGTCGAGCCCATTGCCCAGCGTTCCCCGTAGTTCCTTCCCGCATGGCTGCCCAAGCTGCCGATGATTTCGGGATCTCGCGTGAGACCCTTGAACAACCCGGCGAGAGCGCCCTTCTCGTTCTTGTCGTGAAGAAACGCCGCCTCGCGCGCGCCGGTATGTTGGCCCTCGTGGTAGACCACCATGGCGCCCCCGAACTCCCCGCCGCCGAGCACCACCCCTTTGGTGTGGGTCGTTTGCAACTGGTTCAGCAGCGTGTTCCGCTGCCCCGGCCCAAAGTATTTGGCGTTGAACTGCACGCCGCCATGGTCATCGGCGAAGGCATAGCCGTCGTTGGGGCCCATGTGCATCACGCCCATGCGCCGGAAGCCGTACTTCGGCAAGACCATTCGGGAGTGCAACATGACGATTGCGGCCTCCTTGGCGGTCAACAGGTCCATTTGCTTGAAGTTGGCCGTCGGCTTGCCGAGCGGCGTCCCCAACTCGCCCATGGATCTGGTGACGTCGAAGGACAGCCACTTGGTGTCGTAGGCATGCAGAACCTTCTGGAAGTGCACGCTCTCCGGAGTGATCCCGTCGGACCCGTGGTTGTAAGGGATGGGAGCGGCTCGGTCGCTGTACGAAACCGGTGGGCCGACAGGCGCACTCGACGCCTTCGTCGCTGCCGTGTCCCGGGTGATCCACGGGTTCCGGACGTTCGGCTGTGGAGCGGGAGACTGCGACTGCGGTTGCGACGTGCGCTCCGGCGACGGGCGGAATCTGCGTCGCAATCGCTTGCCCAAACCAGGCTCTTCCGTCATTTCTCCCCCCGGAGAGTAGCCTGCCTTCAATTATGAGTCGGACGATCATAGAAGATGATGATCTTTTGGCGTTTCGTGTGACCGCGGGCGAGCCGGCTTTCGATGGGTCGGCACTGGGTGCTACCGGGCAGGAGCGTCGCCGGCCGGCCGTGAGAAGCGGCGCCGGCAGTCGAGTGCACACCCCAGTCTCAGGAAGACACCGGACGAAGTGTTGCCGACGGGTCGCTGCGGCCGGCGGCGAAGTCGGCTGTACCGTCCACGTCGGCGACCTGATCGTCTCGCGCGACGCCAAGTCGCACTACCCCGCTCAGGTGCCCGACGCCGGTGGCGGGGTTGTGCCGCAGCCGATCGTGATCATTTTGCCCGGGTCTCGGGCGATGGGTCGGCCGGGTCGGGTGGACGGGAGCGCAAAAGGTGGATCCACTCGGTGATCCGACCGGGACTCCCCGTGATCGACGAGCCGCATGGCACGCTGCCCGCGCCGACCGGGGTCGGTGGTCGCACATGTGTGGTCAGAAGGGCGGGACGCCGGTGCCGGTGATGTGGGCGTGGTGGTCCAGGACGCGGTCGACGGTGAAACTCGCCGCGCGTTGGTCCACACGCAGGAGGCGGATGCGGGCCGAGGTGATCCGGTCGAGGTCGACGGAGGGGTCGTCGGTCCACACCCGTCCGTGCCAGGCACCGTCCGCGCCCAGGCGCAGGTGGGCCTCGACCGGGATGCTCGCGCCGTCGGCGGCGACGATGGCGGGCCCGTCGTAGTGATCCTGGGCTCGTGAACTCCCGGTCACGATGCCCCGTGTCCGATGATCTGCGAGACGTGGTCCCCGCCGGCGGCGACGACGAAGGGGTGGCCGAGGGTGGTGGGTTCGGTGTCCAGGTGCAGGACGCCGTGGGTACCGGCGTCCATGATCGGGCCGTCGTCGATGATCGCGCTCCAGGTGCGGGGGAGGGTATCGCCGTCGACCGGCCAGTCGAACAGGTCGAGCGTCACCTCGGCGTCCCCGCGACCGGGGATCGTGACGTATCCGTGGGCCTGGTGGATCTCCATCCTTCGAGTCTGCGTCGGCCCGCCGAATACCGCCGGCGAACCGGGCGGGCTTCAGGGAAGGCCATTTACAACCATACGGTTGTCCCGTGATGTCGCGGGCTGGACGTGGCGGCGTGTCGTCGGAATTCGCGTGTGCAGATCGTCCATCTTGATCTGCGCTGCTTTCGCCCGAGTTGGGACGGTCGGCGCGTGACGAGCGTCCCCGCGCCGCGAGGTTCTCGAAGAAGATGCGGCAGAGGATGTCGAGAAAGGGCCGGCGGCCCCGTCTCAGGGTGGAGGGCCAATCCGGCCCCCACCACGCCAAGGAGACTCGGCATGACGATCAAGCGGATGGACAACGTTCTCATCGTTGTCGAGGACCTCGACGCTGTCATTGCGTTCTTCGTCGAACTCGGCATGGAACTGGAGGGCAGGGCGCCACACGAGGGAAGTTGGGTGGACCGCATCATCGGGCTCGAGGGCGCCCGACAGGAGATCGCGATGTTGCGGACACCGGACGGCCATGGCCGCGTGGAGTTGGCGATGTTCCACACGCCGAAGGCGATCGGCGCCGAGCCGAAGCAGCCGCCGGTGAACACGCTGGGCATTCGTCGCATCATGTTCGCCGTCGACGACATCGAGGACGTCGTCGCCCGACTGCGCACTCACGGTGCCGAACTCGTCGGCGAGGTGTCGCGGTTCGAGGACAGCTATCTGCTCTGCTACGTCCGCGGTCCCGAGGGCATCATCGTCGGACTGGCCGAGGAACTCGGCTGAAGGGTGCCGGAGGGACCTTGCGCCCAAAAGACCGTCCCGGCACCCGCGCCGCGTCGGGCCCTGCGGGTGCGACTCGGCACTGGGAATGATCCCGGGGTGGTGTCGGTTGTGGTGGAGGTCGGTGAGGGTGTGCCCCCGGGCCCAACCATTGCCTCCGTGGACTACCGTTCGGCTGGAGCCACGGTGTGCCTTCCGCCGTGAGGCGGCCACCCTCACCGACCTTCGACGTTTCGTGGCGCCGTTCCCGCATCGGGAGGGGCGCCCTTCTTCGTTTTCGGGTACCGCTGCGGACGCGGCGAGGTCGAGGACGACGCTGTCGCCGCGGGGGCTTGCGCAGCCCCCGCGCGGCGACGGTCGGGTCGGTCGTGGTGGGTGCTTGTCACAGGCTGCGCGCGGTGATGTTGCCGTAGGCGGTGGTGGCGTGGATGTCGAGGCCGGCGGTGGCGCCGTCGGGGTTCTTGAGGGTGTTGTGGATGCGACCGTGAGTGGTGCCGGCGTCCAGGGTGGCGGAGACTCCGCGGGCGGCGCCGACGGAGACCTCGCCGTACTCGGTGCGCAGCGCGAGTGCGCCGTGGACGGCCTCGGTGATGTGGATGTCGCCCTTGCGGGTGTCGATCTCGGCGGGGCCGCCGAGACGGCCGACCGAGACGTCGCCGGCCTGGAGGGTGAGGCGGGCGGTCGCGGTTTCGTCGAGTTTGACGGTGCCCTGAGCGCCCTCGAAGGTGACGTCCCCGAGGCGACCGACGCCGCGGAGGTCGGCGGCGGCGGCCTTCGCGTCGATGCGGGAGCCGGTGGGCAGCCGGACGGTGACCTCGACGGAGCCGGAGGCGCCGAGGATCCGGTTCGTCGCCGATGCGGCCTCGATCCGCAGGACGCCGCCGTCGTATTCGACGGTGGTCTGCTCGACCGCCTTCAGGTCGCGGGCCTTCGAGGCGTCCGCGGGCAGGATCTCGACCGTGGTGTCGGTCCGGTCGGCGGCGATGAAGCGGATGCGTCCCGCGGGGATGTCCAGGACGGCGGTGACGGGGGTGGGGGTGTCGAACTTCTGCATCGTGCTCTCCTTCCGGTGCAGCGTGGCCCCTTGCGGCCCGCTGTTTCCGATGAGGGAAAAGCTACGTTGCGTTCATTGGATCGGCAATCCGGTCGTTGCATAAAATCGACATATATGCAGGTCAAGGCGGGCTAATTGTTGCAATGGTTGTGTGGATAATGCAACGATCTCTGCTTTGCTCGTTGCAATAAATTGAGAGTGAACGCTAGCGTGAGGCCCCACCGAGCATGAAGGAGACCGCGATGCCGGGAGGCAGGCTCACCCAGCAGGAACGTCGGCAGATCGCGCTGGGACTGGCCGACGGCCTCGCCTATGCCGAGATCGCCAGGGGGCTGGACCGTCCGACCTCGACGATCACCCGCGAGGTGATGCGCAACGGCGGCCCCACCGCCTATCGCGCCGACGTGGCCCACCGCGCCACCGAACGGCGCGCCCGCCGGCGCGGGCAGGCCGCTCATCCGGGGTCGGAGGCGCCCCCGCAGGCGCACGGGCGCGATGCCGAGGCCGTGCGCGAGTACGAGGAGGTGTTCACCACCGTGCTCGTGCAGTCGGGCCTGGCCAGGATGATGTCCCGGGTCCTGGTGTGTCTCTACACCACCGACGCGGGCAGCCTCACCGCGTCCGACCTCGTCCGGCGCCTCCAGGTCAGTCCGGCGTCCGTGTCCAAGGCGATCGCGTTCCTGGAGAGCCAGGGCCTCGTCCGCCGCGAGCGCGACGAACGCCGGCGCGAGCGCTACTTCGTCGACGACGACGTCTGGTACCAGTCGATGATGGCCAGTGCCCGCTCCACCGCCCACCTCGGCGACGTCGCACGCCAGGGTGTCGACGTTCTCGGTGCCGGAACCCCCGCCGCCACGCGCCTCGAAAACATCGGCCGCTTCGTCGACTTCGTCTCCGAGAGCATCGCCCGCGCCGCGGAGCAGGCCCGCGAGGTCCTCCACACGAAACCCGAATCGGCCCCGGACGGCACTGCCTGAGCCACGTTCCGATCGCGGAAGGACACTGGTCTCGACGCTCGCGACCGGCGGCGTCCGTTCAGGTCACCGGGCGGGAAGTACCGTTTCGTCGAGGCGCTTGCGCTGGGACTCGGTCAAGCGGAAGTCCGCCGCGGCGAGATTCTCGTCGAGATGGGCGGTCGAACTCGTTCCGGGGATCGGCAGAACGACGGGGGAGCGGGCGAGCAGCCAGGCGAGCAGGACCTGGGGCGTGGTGGCGTCGAGTTCGGCGGCGACGGCATCGAGCGCGGCTGCCGGCCCGGGCGTCGCTGCGGCCACGGGGCGCCAGGGGAGAAAGGCGATCCCGGCGGCTTCGCAGGCGTCCAGAACGGGTTCGTACTCCCGCTCGAGGAGGTTGTAGCGGTTCTGCACGCTTGCGATCTCGGTGGTCTGTCGGGCCTCGGCGAGTTGTGCGGCGGTGACCTCGGACAGGCCGATATGGCCGATCTTGCCCTCTTGGCGGAGCTCGTGGAGCGCACCGATCTGCTCGGCCAAGGGAACATCCGGGTCGATCCGGTGTAGTTGGAGCAGGCCGACGCGTTCGATCCGGAGTCGGCGCAGGCCCTGCTCGACCTGCTCGCGCAGGCTCTCGGGCCGTGCGTCGTACGCCCACCCCTCGGGGCCGGTCCGGGTGACGCCGACCTTGGTGGTGATCAGCAGGTCGTCCGGGTACGGATGGAGGGCCTCGGCGAGGAGTTCCTCGTTGGCTCCCCAGCCGTAGAGGTGGGCGGTGTCGATCAGAGTGACACCCGCCTCCACGGCATGTCGGGCCACCGCGATGGCGGCGTCGCGTTCGGGGCCGGGGTCGGTCGACAGGCGCATGGCGCCGAACCCGACCCGGGATACCGGGAATTCGCCTCCGACGGAGAAGGTGGTGGTTGCCGTGCCGGCCGTGCCGGGCGGATGGGAGGTCATTGGCCACAGCCTTCCCGATGGGGCACCGGGGGACAACCCCATTCGAGGGGCGTACGACAGTCATCGGAAGGTGAGACGCCGCCGGCTTCCGCGACGCACGGTGGGCACGGCGGAGGCGTCGCCGCCCGTCGGCGTTCCCGCCGGTGTTCCCTTAGCGCGGCAGCGGGCGGGCGTCGACGACGTTCTTCGACGTTCTTCGACGTTCTTCATGACGATGGTGGAGGTCAGCGCTGGACCCCCGGCAACTTGGCGAGTTGCCGGTCGTAGAGCCGCTGGAGGCGCCCGGGTCGGTGGTCGCCACGCGCAGGAGGTAAGCGGGTTCACCGAACGGGCGCTGGGTTTGGATGACGTGCGGGACGGCGACCAGGGCCTGCTCGAAGCCGCGCCGTCGGCTGCGTCCCCGGACGTGTGCATCCGAGGGTGGAGGCCGATGCGCACTCGTGCTTCGTTTCGGCGTCGACGTCGGGACGGATCGCCGTACCGGGGCATCGGGGTCGCAGAGACGCCTCGCGCTCGTCGATTTGCGGACGCCGATCGGGGCAAACTGTAACAAGCGGGATGCCGCGCGCGACGGTGCGTGCTTTCTGTGGGGAGGGAGTTGAGCGGGGCCCTCTGGAGGTGATTTGGTCATGCGACCCGGCCCGGACTTTGATCCGACGCGCAATCCGTATCTGTCGGGACGATTCGCACCGGTGATCGAGGAGATCGACGCGCCGGACCTGGAGATCCGGGGTGAACTTCCGAGCGGTCTGGACGGAATGTTCCTGCGCAACGGGCCCAATCCCCGGTTCACCCCCATCGGCTCGTACCTGTATCCCATCGACGGCGACGGCATGCTGCACGGCGTGTGGCTGTCGGGCGGAAAGGCCCGCTACCGCAATCGGTTCGTGCGTACGCCGGCGCTCCTGGCGGAGGAACGCGCGGGCCGCGCCCTGTGGGGCGGTATCGAATCGATGATCCTGCCCCGGGAGCCCGACGTCCCGGCACCGCTCGTGGGTACTTTCCGCGACCTGCCGGACATCAATGTCGTCCGCCATGCGGGACGCCTGCTCGCGCTCGCCGAGTCCGCGTGCCCGTTCCGGATGACGCCGGACCTGGAGACCATCGGTCGGGAGACGTTCGAGGGGGCGTTGCCGGCCGGGATCACCGCGCATCCCAAGATCGACCCGACGACGGGGGAGATGGCGGTTTTCTGCTACGCGCTGGAGCCGCCTTTCCTGACCTGGTCCATCGTGGCCCGCGACGGAACCGTCGCTCGCGGCCCGACTCCCGTCCCGGGGGTCGACGAACCGGTGATGATCCACGACATGGCGCTGACCGCAAGATTTTTGGTACTCGTGCTCGCCCCGGTGTTCTTCGACATGGACGCCGCCATGAGCGGCGGCTCGATGATCGCCTGGCGTCCGGAGCGGGGCACCCGGGTCGCCCTGATCCCGCGCGACGGCGGACCGGTGCGATGGGCCGAGGACGACGCGTTCTGGGTGTGGCACACCGTCAACGCCCACGACGTCGACCCGCACGGGGACGTCGTGCTCGACTACGTGCAAATGGGATCGCCTATCGCTGATCGAGGACCCGAACGCCCCACGCACGCCCAACCATGGAGGGCTGACCCGCGCGATCCTGAATCCCGCCGCAGGCACCATGCGGCGCACCCGACTCGACGACGTCTCCGTCGAATTCCCCCGAGTGGACGACCGTCTCATCGGCCGTCGCCACCGCCGGGTCGCACTCGCCTCGAGGAGTGGCCGCATCGATCTGCCCCACGGCGAGCACGACGCGTTGCGCTGGTACGACACCGACCGATCCGATGGCCCCATCACCGCCACGACGTGGTCGGACAGCGACCTTTCGGTCGGCGAACCGGTCTACGCGCCTGCCGGGCGCGACAACGGAATGGACGACGACGGCTCCGAGACGGCTGCGTACGGCCACTGGCTGACCTTTGCCATCGACCTTACCCAAGACACGAGTTGGCTCCTGGTCATTCCGGATGAGGACCCCGGATCCGGGCCGGTGGCGCGCATTCGAATCCCGACGCGTGTTCCTCTCGGACTCCACGGGAACTGGACACCGGCCGGACCGCCGGAGACGTGACGCACGAAGGCGCACGCTTGCGTACCGGCCGAGGTTCCGGCCCGCGCGGGAGGTGCTCCGGCGGCCGATGCCTTCCGCCGAGATCGGCGCCCTGAACGCGATCGGGGCGCGCCACGTCGAGCCCGGCGACACCGACCTCCTGCTGGACGCTCTCACGCGCACGGACTCGGACGTGGTGCGCGGCAAGGCCGCCCGGACGGTCTACGGCGTGCTCGACGAAGCTTCGCACGCTGCTCGAAAGCGACGACCGGGCGGCCGTGGGTATCGCCCTCGACCACTGGTGCAGTCCCGACGGGGCCGTGAAGCGGGGCGGCGAGGAAGCACGTGAGCCGGCGAGGGCACTCGTGCTGGATCGCATCCGGGAGGTGCAAGCCGCTGCGGCGTGGGGGTTGATGCGGGAGGCGGTCATCGAGGACCATCGCGCCATGCTTCGGAAACCGAGCGCGAACCGGCCCGTGGAGGACGCGCCGTGGGAGGTTGCGCGAGTGCGGGACATGCTCGACGGAGCCGAGCGGTGAGGCGGCCGCGGGCGTGTAGGCATCCATGGTGGCCACTGGCGTGGAAACACGAGAAGAACGCCTTCGGACTCGCCCGTGGCGCTCCGATAACATGATCGATCTCACGACGATCACCCCAAGCGCCGTCCTTCACCAAAGAACCACGCAATCCGGCACGAAGGGTGATCTATTTACTGGAATCCAACAAAATTGGCCGAGTAATTGATATTCATAATATTGCGAAAGTTTTCGCGAATAAGTCGCGAAGGCATGGTCGCCGTGCAGCGTCGGTCGCGGGCGATTCTGTGGGCCGCGGTGAGTGTGGCAGCCCTCGGATTTCTCATAACCTTGGAGATCATCGCACGGCACTACGGCTCCGGGGGGCCGATTACCGCTCAGGCGCGGGAGGTGATATTCCCTCCCGACTCGGGGCCGCTGCTGTACGCGGGCCTGGCGCTGACGATGGTGGTGCTCACCTGGCGGGAGCGGTTTATCGCGGCCGGTGCGGCAATCGGTATCGACCTCGCCTTCTGGTTGGTGCGGTGGGTGGTCGATGCCAGGATGAACTTCGGCAACGGCGCGCTGTGGGTGATTCTGGGCTGCGCGGTCATTGCCCTCACGCGCCGTACCGGCCGGGAACGTGTCCTGCTGCTGAAGGGCGCGGGGCTGGGACTGCTGTTGGTGGCGGGCCACAAGACCGGCGATACCTGGCTGCTCATCACGTCGGTGACGCGCCCGAACGTGCTCGACGAGTACGTGGCAACCGCCGATCACGCACTGGGTGACCCGTCGTGGCTGGTAGGCCGGATGCTCGAGGCCACCGACCCGATCGGCTCCCATGTTCTCGGCGGCGTCTATGGGCAGCTGCCACTGGCAGCGGCCATCGTCGCGCTGTACCAACTGCGTCATGTGGCGGTCGAGCGCCGCTTCCCGGGCCACCACCTGGTGCGGACCTTTCTGGTCATCGGTTTGCTCGGGCCCGGCATCTACATGATCTTCCCGGTGGTCGGACCGGTCTTCGCCTACAGCGCCGAAGGCGGGCAGTGGGCGGTGGCCAACCTATGGCCGGATACGCCGCCGTCGATCGGTACCCCGCACCCGTTCCGGTTCGACGAGATCACCCCTCGCAACTGCATGCCCAGCCTGCACACGGCGTGGGCCACCACGATCTTCATTCATTCCCGCAAGGGATCGCGGTTCATCCGATTCGCCGGATCGTTCTGGTTGATCGGCACGCTCGCGGCCACGCTGGGATTCGGCTACCACTACGGCGCGGACCTCGTGGCCGGCGTGGTGTTCGTGCTCACGATAGAGGGGGCGCTGCGCTCGCTCGACCATGGCTGGAACCGGTCCGGAATTCGGTTGGTCAGCTACGGCGCGACGGTTTTCGCGGTGCTCTTGGTGTCATATCGCTATCTGCCGATGGAGATGGCCAGACATCCGTGGGTGTTCGGACCACTGCTCATTCTGGCGATGACCTCGGTCATCTACTGCTACGTGCGGACAACCAGGCTGTGGGAGCCGAAGGCTGCGCCGGCGGAGCAATTGGAACCGCAACTCCTGCCGGCGTGATCGTCGCACGCCCGCAGTCGTTCGAACGCGTCCGACCCCGGTCCCACGACGCTCTTCCCGCCGGATGAGCCCACCCACGTCACTGCCGGTCGTCGCACGAGCCCGCCAGGTGCACCGTTCGAGCGGCAGGTATGGCCCCTCACCACAGGTATGGCCCCCAGGCAGGGGGCCATACCTGTTTGTGATGTGAGGGAGCATGCCGTGGGCCGGCGGCCGCGCAGGCTGCCGCAGGTCGGCAGCAGAGCCTGCGGTGGCTCATCCGCGCGCACCGCGCCCTCGCCTCGGCTTGGACGCGGACGAAAACGGTCTGTGGCACCAGGAGGCGGGCCCCACCGTCTTCGCGCCGTTCGAGATCGGGACGGACTACTTCGGCTCCCGTACCCAGCAGACCATGCTGAACTTCCGGGTCCGCGACCTGGACGCCATGCTCGCGCAACTCCGCGCCAAGGGCGCGGATGTAGCCGACGAGACCCAGGATATGGAGGGCGTCGGACGCTTCGGCTGGGTTACCGACCCCGAGGGCAACCGCATCGAACTCTGGCAGTCCGCCTAGTCGGCGCGCCGAACACGGACGTCGACCGGGATGTACGCCCGGCAAACGCTGCGTCGAAACCGGGACGGGAAACAGGCGCGGACGGGGGTACGCCGTACGGCATTTCGAAGGCGAGCACGATCGGCACGCCCACGGGTGGCACCGGTGACCTGCGTGCGCCGGGAGCGGCGGTGGCGTCATCGACAGAGCGGAAGGCCGGACGGGCACGGGCGGCTCATCGGGTCGGTGGTTCCGTTACCTGGATGTTCCGCTGTGACATGAAAGTGCCTTCTTCCGTCGCTGTCCGGGGGCGCAGAGGATGGGTCCGTAAGACGAAGTGCCCCAAGGGGCGCGCGGGTCGGATGCACAGAACCGGGAGCACCCCATGTCCACGACGCTCGACGAGTCGACGCGCAAGCTGCTCGACGGCAGGAACTTCGCCACCGTGTCGACGCTCAACGCCGACGGAGGGCCCCAGGCCTCGGTGGTCTGGTATCAGCGGGACGGCGACACCGTGGTGTTCTCCGCGACCGAGGGTCGGGCGAAGGTACGCAACCTCCGTCGTGACCCCCGGGTCAGCGTCACGGTCTTCGACCTGGACAACCCCTACCACTCGGTCGAGCTGCGAGGCACCGCCGAGATCGTGCCGGACCCGGCTAAGGAGCTTCCACTCGCGCTCTCGCTCAGGTACCTCGGCGAGGCCCCGCCGCCGGAGCCTGACGAGATCGCCCGGGTGATCGTCCGCGTGACACCGACCAGGGTGAACAGCTTCTCGGTCTAGTGAGGTGCCCGGATCGCTCTGCCCTGTCGATGTGTCGTCGGCGGCGCGGAGCCGGTCCGGGACGGCCGCCCGGTTCGATCAGCCACACGTCGCGGGCGGAGGCGACACGCTGCGGTTCCCCGTGCCTCGCACCGAGATCGTCTACGGGCGGAGGGCGAAGTCATGGACGAGGACTTCTCCGATCGTCCGGTGCTCCGGTTCCGATCCTCGGCTCCTGTCGGCGACCTCGGCCACATCGGGACGCGAAACGTGGTGCGACCACCGCGCGGATGCGGTCGGGCGCGACCGACTGGCGAGTGATGTCGGCTGCCGCGTGATTGTGCCGGACCGGATGGGCCGGGCGGCCTGAGCGGGTGGTCGGTGATGGGGGCGGGCCGCTGAGGGTTCGGGGGCCGGGTGATCGGGGCCACGGGTGGCGGCGGTGAGTCGCGGGCGGCTGTCACCCGCTGCGTTCGGAGCCGCGCGTGGAGCGGGTGCGCCACCAGGCGTCCAGGTATTGCCGCACTTGGTCCGCTTGTGAACGGCCCTGTTCCTGTGCTTTCGGCTTGCGGAACGCACCGCTTCTCAGTTCGTCCCGGGCGGGGGCTATCCGTACTGCGGCGCCGAAGCCGGAGGCGGCGATTCCGGGGGTGGCCGCGCCTTCCCGCCGGTTCGTGGCCACGTGGACGCGCCCCGACGTGCGCTTGGCGGAGGCGAGTTGATGGCGGACCATGCCCTTGTCGGCACGACGCAAGCTGCTCGCGCCCCGCAGGCGGCTCGCCGCCTGTACCGCGTCGGAGCGCACGCGGTGTTCCCGGGCCGGTTGTCCCGGCGTCCTGGGCCGCAGTCGGGACGGCGACTTCGTTCCCACGCCATCGCCGACCGCCGTTCGCAGCCGATACGAACGCGTCCGTGTGTACAGGCGAGTTCGCGATGGTCGATCCTGCGACGAATCGCGGCCGGAGGAGTGCCGGACGACGGGGCTGGAAGGGACGCCGACCGTCATCCGCGTGCGTGAGACCGCTCTGCGCCGCACTTGAGGGGCGCCGGGGCCGCCGGTACGCGTCGACAACTCGCGCCTGATCCGCTGGATGGCGGCTGCTTCGGATCCGGATCCGCGTTCGGAACCGCTTCCGGATCCGCCCGCCGGCACCTCGGCGCCTCGTCCGCGCGATCGCCATGTCGCCGGGTTCCACCAAGCCATGCCGTTCCCCGACCTTCGTGCGTAGGCGCCCGGCCCGCCAGGAGCGTGGGCGCCGGGCGCGACCTTCTCTCCAGTGGATCATGGTAGTCCGCCGACCGGAGAGCGGTGCGGTCGAGCCGTTCCGCACGTCGGTGAACCGTTTCCCGAGACGCCCGGTGGCTTGGAAAGTCCTTGCCGTGAGCGTGCCGTCGACACGGGTACGGGGAACGACCCACGTGGCCATCGCGGTCGAGTCCGAAATTGCGACGACCGGGCGCGATGATTGATCCTGTCGGCGCGGATCGCATCCACGACCTGACCTGTCCCGAGGAGGAGACCCGCGGTGGTCAACCAGGAGAACACCCGCTGGGAGCGACTGAGGGAGGCGGCCTCGCGTGCCCGGGAGATCGTCGGCCAACCCGTGGCCGCTCCTTCGGACAACGTTCTGAAGGATAAGCGGCTGTTTCGTCGACAACTGGACGACCTCGAACAGCCGGACTACTGGCGGTCTCTCGACCAGGGGCTGCGCGAACTGCAAACGTTGCGGACCACCGCGATCCTCGAGCGTGACAGCAAGACGCTCGCACAAGTCACCGCCTGGGCAGCCGCCCGCGGCCGCTTCCCACATCGCACTCGGGCGGCCTTGGCGCGCCCGGGAGTGACCGCCGCCCAGGTCGAGGTTGGCGAGAACTGGTCGACCGGACCCTCCCAGGGCTTCCCCGCGGTGCGAAAGCTGATTCTCGACACCTTTCGCGACGCCGATGCCGCGGCGGACCGGCAGGATGCCCGAACCCAGCCGAGCGGCCCACAGGCCAAGTCCACCCTTCGGCTTCTGGACGCGAGACTGGCCCCGCTGCGTACCCTGCTCGACAGCGACAACTCGTACTATTCCGCGGCGGCATCGGCGAAACTGGGCGAATTCCGCACCCAACGCGAGACGACATCCGCCGCACGCACACCGAACGACACCCCTGCGCCGTCCCGTACGGCATCGCAGCCGGCCCGTGACACGGAAACCGGCGCCGGGGGCATCGAGGCGGCGAACAAAGCGCGCCTGGGCCTGGGCGCCGCACGCGGCGACGCGGCGACGGCGGGCTCCTCCGACCCGCAACCCCAAGAGCGCGGCACCGGCCAGGGTCTGGCGCGAGGCAACCCCGGCGCCACACCGTCCGGCCCCGCCCAACCACCCCCGACGAAGCGTCACGTCCGCGGCAACGAAGTCTGATCCCGAGCACGGTGAGCGCGGCGTGGCCGATTCCCGGGCAAGCCGGTCGTCCTCGGTATCGGGTGCTTCTCCGGTTCCGCCGTCGGATGTTCCTCCGGCGGTGTCGCGTGGGCGGGTGAACCGAGGCCGGGCGATCGATGGTTGCGATGACGCGTCGCGGATCCGGCGAGCTTCGGCAATGGTCTCCGGCCGGTGATGGAACGCTTCGCGGCGGATGGGCGTCAATGCTCGGCGTGCCGATACTGACCCTGCCCGGCGGCAAGGCGGTCCGAGGCCCGGCGCGGAGGTGTGGTCGGATCGCTTGCCGGGGTCCGCCGGCGACACCGGGAGAATGGGCTCATGGGTACGGACATCGACGGGTGCGTCGAGACGCGGGCGTTGGGCAGGGGCCGGGGGCAGTGGCGGGTGGCGGTCGATCTCGCGGAGTTCGGCATTGATCGGAACTACGACGCGTTCGGTTGCCTGTTCGGTGTCCGCAATCTGGCGAACTTCCGTCCTCTGGCGGCCGATCGGGGGCTTCCGTCCGATGCCTGCGCCCTCGCCCGTGCGCGGCACGCGGAATGCGACGGTGATCGGGCGACGTGGATCGACTGGGCGCAACTGAGGGCTGTGGACTGGGACGAGCCCGCCGAGGGCCTGGACGATCGGGTCCATGAGTACCGCCGGACCCGCGACGGGCTCGAATATGTCGGCAAGTCCACCCAGAGCCCCCGCCTGGCCCGTGTCCTCGGAATCGGCGGGCTTGTCAGGGGAGCGGATTACCCACCGGGTACCGAATGGGCCGTCGACGAGCGCGTGTTCCGCGTCGAACGCATGCGGCGACGAGAGGCGGTGCCGCCCGACGGGCGATGGGGGCGGGTGTGGGCGGAGATGGCACGGGCCGCGAAATCCTGCGGAGACGACGGCGTGCGCCTGGTCGTGTGGTTCGACGCGTGACACCGGCAAACCCGCCCCGGATCCCACATCTGCGCACCCCCCGCCCAGCTCAGTGCCTCGTGCCGGGTTTGGGCGAGGAGTCCCACCCGTTTCTCGGCAGGCGAACCGCGCCGTGTGCGTCGGTTGGTGATCCGCTGGCGGGGGCGGATCACGGTCAGTACCCTCCAGCGAGCCGACCGCGCGGACCAGGCCCATCGGTAGGGCAGCAGGCGGGGTAGCGCCGACCAGTCGGCCCCGGCCTCGGCCCCGACACCGGACTGGTGTGTCGCCGGCGCATTGTCTTCCCGGCATGGAGGAGGTTGCCGGTGTGCACGTGGTTGTGAGCCGTGGCGGCGACGACGCGGGGGTCGAAGCTGTTGATTTCGGGCTCGACGAGTGGTGGTGAGCAGCGCTTTCACGGCTGCTCGTTGTTCCGGGATCGCAACCCGTTCAGCAGTCGGTCCAACGCTTGCTCCGTCTGTGCCAGTGCTTCCGTGCTTGCCGACCGGGCCAGCCACAGCGCGGCCTCGTTCATGGCCCCCGACAACAATCGCGCGAGCGGCTCCACCGGTTGGTCGGCGATGGCTCCGGCCTCCACCAGGGCATCGAGAGCCTCGGTCAGATGCCGGGCGGAGGAGTCTTCGTCCATGGCCCGCCATTCGTCCCAGCCGAGTACGGCCGGCGCGTCGATCAGCACGATTCGGCGCACCGTCGGATCGCGTCCGGCGGCGAGGAAGGCCCGGCAGCCGGCCCGCAGTTGCTCCCATGGGTCGTCGTACGGTTCGGCGGCGTGCGCGACCCGGTCACCGAGTTCGCGCTGCACCTCGGCGACCACGGCCCGGAAGAGTCCGGCCTTGCTGTCGAAGTGGTGATAGGCGGCCCCCTTGGTGACCCCCACCGCCTGCGCCACATCGGTGAGAACCACGTCGTGATAGCCGTCGGCGGCGAACCTCCGGCGCCCCTCGGCCAGCAGTGCCCGCCGTGTCGCCGCCCGCTGCTCGGCTCTCGTGACAGCCATCCCTCGGTTCACCCTTCCTTTCGCATACCCCGGGTATGCTACCGTGCATTTCACATACTCAAGGTATGTGAAAGTTGGCCCGCAGGCGGATGGAGACGTGTCATGAAGGTCAAGCTCGGCAGCTTCTACCCGGTGATCGCCACCCGCGATGTCGCCGCATCACGCCACTTCTACGCCCGACACTTCGGGTTCGAGGTGTCCTTCGAGGCCGACTGGTACGTGAGCCTCCACCGCCCGGACGCCCCGCAGTACGAACTCGCCCTGCTCGACCACGCCCATCCGACCATCCCCGACGGGTATCGCACACCTCTCCAGGGCGGCCTGCTGCTCAACTTCGAGGTCGACGACGTCGACGCCGAACACCACAGGCTGGTCACACTGGCCGGCCTGCCCGAACTCCTCTCCCTGCGCACGGAGGAGTTCGGGCAGCGCCACTTCATCGTCGCGGCGCCGGACGGCGTCATGATCGACGTCATCACCGTTGTCCCGGCCACCGGGGAGTACGCCGAGCAGTACGCCCCGGGCCACACGCCGTGAACCCAGGGCGCGTGAGCCCGACGGTCACGGCCACTCGTCGACAGGCGCGTCGAGGACAGCCGCCCCCGGGCACACGCGGCCCCCGGGCAGATGCCGTTCCGCGCCGCGCTCCCCTCTCGGCCGCGTGCCGCCCCTGGTCGGGGCGGGCCGGAGCCGTGTGATCAGTGCGTCCGATCCGAGTGCCGGGGAGGGTCCGTCCCACGCGCGCTGGCCGGGGTTCTCGCCGAGTATGTGGTTCGGCGGGCGTGGGCGAGGCCGGCTTCTCCACATCGCCCGCCGGCATCAGCCCCAGCAGGCATCACCCGCGGGCCGCCGTCCGAGCGACCGGGTCGGCGCTGCCACGCCGGGCGGCACGGCCGATCTCCAGGCTGCCGCGCACCGGGAGGTCACCCGTCGCCGGCTCCGCCAGACGGTGCCGCTCGTCGGCCGGCCGGTCGACCAGGTCGTCGACCGCCCATCCCGGGCGTTCGCGCAGACGGGCCGCGGCGATACGCAGGCCCAGCGGCAGGCCGCCTGTGGGTGTTCCGCCTGCGGTCTTCCGTACGGCGGTCGTGGTGACGACGGCGGCGGTCTGGAAGGCGTCGGCAACAGCGGTGCCGTCAACGCCCCTTCCGCTGCGCCGGGATGCGGGTGGCGGCACGTCTGTCGCGTCTCGGCGGAAAGGCATCCGCCTCACCGGGTGCGGTCTCCCGTTCCGTAGCGGCCGGGTCAAGCTACGGCTGTCTGCGTTTCGCCGAACGGGTCTGGGAAAGCGGGCGTTTCGTCAGCCTCCGGGGGCGGAGTGACGCCGACGTGACGGACTTCTGGGCAGACCGCACGCCGATGACGCGCCGACGAGATGCCGACGACATGCCGATGCGCGAACACCGCCCCGGCAGGGCGGTGTTCGCGCATCGGCGTCTCGTCAGATGTGGACGACGGGTCGTCCCTCGGTTGCCGACGTGTGTTCGGCGATCCGCTTCGTCTCCGGCTTGCGCAGGCCCAGGGCCACCAGGGCGGTCACCGCGATCCCGGCCGCCGCGATGAACACCGCGGTGCGCAGTCCGTCGGTGGTCGCGCCGCGGAGGGCTTCGCCGGTGAGGCCGTCCAGGCCGGAGTTGGCGACCGCGACCAGCAGCGCGAGGCCGACCGCGCCGCCGGTCTGCTGGCTGGTAGACGCGACGCCGGACGCGATGCCCTGCTCCTCGGCGGGCACGCCGAGCGCGGCGGCGCCGAACATCAGGGTGTAGCCGGCACCCTGCCCGATGCCGAGCACGACGAGCCCGGGGACGAGCGCGGCGTACGACGCCCCGACGGCCATGGTGGAGCCGACGATCACCGCGCCGCCCGCGCCGACCAGCAGCGCCGCGATCATGGTCGGGCGGATGCCGTACCGGGTGGCCAGGCGCCCGGCGGTCTGCGAGCCGACCGCGATCGCCACCATCGGGACCAGGAAGGCCAGCCCGGTGGTCAACGCGTCGTAGCCGTGCACGCCCTGGAAGTAGACAGTGAGGAAGTACAGCAGCGTGCCGAAGGTACCCATGTAGAGGAACGTGACGACGGTGCCCACACTCAGGTTGCGGTTCGCGAACAGCCGAAGCGGCAGCAGCGGATCGGCGCTGCGGCGCTCCACGACGACGAAGGCGGCGAGCAGCAGGGCGCCCGCGATGCACGCGGTCAGGACGGCCGGGGACGTCCAGCCCGATTCCGGACCCTGCACGAGCGCGAAGACGACAGCGGTGACTCCGATGGTGGAGGTGAGCGCACCGGCCAGGTCGAACGAACGCCCCTTGGCGCGCGGCGAGTCCGGGGCGAT
Source organism: Embleya sp. NPDC050154 (assembly GCF_044460165.1). Lineage (NCBI taxonomy): Bacteria > Bacillati > Actinomycetota > Actinomycetes > Kitasatosporales > Streptomycetaceae > Embleya > Embleya sp. NPDC050154. The sequence goes on along the minus strand of NZ_JBITJP010000028.1, from coordinate 106,733 downwards.
CAGCACGAACGCGAGCAGCGCGGCGGCGCCGGCCGGCGGCACGTTGACGAAGAAGACCGACGCCCAGCCGAAGGCGTCCGTGAGGACCCCGCCGAGGAGCGAACCCAGGATCATGCCGCTGCCGCCGGCCGTGCCCCACACCGCGAACGCCCGGTTCCGCTCCCGTCCTTCGGCAAAGCTCGTGGATACCAACGTCAGCGTCGCGGGGAACAGGAACGCACCGCCCACCCCCTGGATCGCCCGGGCGGCGATGAGCAGGCCCGGGCCGCCGGCGAGGCCGCCGAGCAGCGATGAGACGGCGTACAGGCTCAGGCCCAGGGCGAACATCCGGCGCGGCCCGAACAGGTCGCTCGCCCGACCCCCGAGCAGCAGGAACCCGCCGAACGCGACGGCGTACGCGCTGATCACCCATTGCAGGCTCTGCGCCGAGAACCCGAGGCCGGCGCCGATCTCGGGCAGCGCGACGTACACGATGTTGTAGTCGACGGAGATGATGAGCTGGGCGAATGCCAGCAGTGCCAGGGTCGGCCCGAGGCGGCGGCGCGGCGGGGCCGCGGACACGGTCGGGGACGTGGTCGAGGGCATGGCGCAGCCTGCTTTCGTGAGGACACCGGGGCGTTCTCCCGGCCTGGGGCCGGGGCTTTCGTTGCTGACATGAGCAAATCTATGTCTGCGAAAGACCCATGGAATGGTTCATTCAAAACGTCATTTCATGGGTCAATCTCGCACCGGGCCGCACCGGGCCGCACCGAAGCCGCGCCGGTCAGCGGGGCAACATCGTGGGTGATGTCGTTGTCGAGGGTTGCCGGGAAGGCGTCCGGCCGGCTCGGTCGTGGTGGCGACCGGAGTGCGGGCAGCGCAACGTCGGTTCGCCGAGCCACACAGGCCCCGTCGTCGACGTGGAGGCTCATGTCCTCCGGGAACCAGTCGGCCGGGGCGTCCGGCCGGGCTTGGTCCGGATCACGCCGGGCGGGATGTCGGTGCGCAGCGCGGCGACGAGGCGCTGCCGGTGTCGGACTGCGCCCCCGGCTTCTGCGACTGTGACCGCGATCCGGTGGGGTCGTGGATGTCCCGTGGTCTATACCGCGACGCCGGAGGGCACGGTGTTCGGCCTCGGCTCTCCCGGATAGGCGTTCCATGCGCGGACCAGGCGGTCCACGGCCTCGTCGAGGACCCCTACGTCGGCGAGGAAGGAGATCCGTACACAATCGGCGTTTCCGCCCGCCGGATGCAGCGACGAACCCGGCAGCACCGCCACTCCGTGCCGCATGGCCGTCTGTGCGAAGGATCCTCCGTCGCCGTGCGGCAGTCGGATCCACAACGTCTGGCCGCCCTCCACCGGGCGAAAATGCCAGTCGGGCAGGTCCGTGGTCAGTCGTGCGCACAGGTGGTCGTGTCGCGCGCGCAGCAACCGCGCGCGGTGGCGGGAGAGGGCGGGGATGTTCGGGACGAGTTCGGCGGCGGCCAGTTGTGCCGGTACGTCGCCGCCGAGGTCCTGGGTGGCCTTGAGTCTGGCCAGGCGGGCGATCAGGTCGCGGTCGGCGCGGATCCAACCGATTCGCAGGCCGCCCCACACGATCTTGCTCAGCGACCCGACGCTGACGATCCGTCCGGCGGAGGCGAACGCCGCGAGTCCCGGTGGCGGGTCGCCGACGAAGGACAGGCCCGAGAGCACCTCGTCGTCGACGATCGGTACATCGTGCGCGACCGCCGTCTCCACCAGGCGCCGGCGCACCAGCGACGGGATCACCGTCCCGGTCGGGTTGTGGAAGGTCGGCACCAGGTAGGCGAACGCGGGCCGGCGATCGACCAGCGTCCGACACCACGCCTCGACATCCAGCCCGTCCCAGTCTCGCTCTGCCCAGAGCGGATCCGCCGCGGCCTCGCGCAATGGCTCGAGCATGCCCGGATACGTCGGCCCCTCCACCAGGACCGCGTCCCCGGGGGAGACCCAGTGCCGGACGAGCAGGGCCAACGCCTGCTGCGCCCCCCTCCCGACCGATCGCGGTTCCGCTCCACCAGGCGTCGACGTTCGCGTTCGACGACGCCGACGCGTTGGCCGACGCGATGTCCCGGTCGGACGGTCCCTGTGTGTACAGCCGCTACGGGAACCCGACGACACACGCCCTGGAAACCGCGATGACCGCCCTGGAGGGCGGGGTCGCCGCGCTGGCCACCGGCTCCGGCATGGGTGCGATCAACGCCGTTCTCGGTGCCCACCTCGCGTCCGGGGACCACGTGATCGCACAACGCCGCCTGTACGGGGGGACGTTCGCGACGCTGTGTGACCTGGAACGGCGCTACGGTGTGCAGGTCACCTACGTCTCGGGCGAGGACCCGGCCGAGGTGGCGGCCGCCGTGCGCCCGAACACGCGCCTGCTGTACCTGGAGACGATCGCCAATCCGATGACGCAGGTGTGCGACATCCCCGTGATGGCCGCCGTCGCCCGCGCCCACGACGTGCCCACCGTCGTCGACAACACCTTCGCCACCCCCGTGCTGTGTCGCCCCCTGGAACACGGCGCGGACATCGTCGTGCACTCCACCACCAAGTACGTCGGCGGCCACTCCGACGTCGTCGGCGGCATCGCCGTCTTCGCGGACACCGGCGCACACCACCGGGTCTGGGAACGCGCCGTCGAAACCGGCGTCAATCCCGACCCGTTCGCGGCCTGGCTCACCCTGCGCGGCCTGCGCACGCTGCCGTTGCGGATGCGGCGGCACTGTGAGGTCGCCGAGGTCCTGGCCGGGCGTCTCGTCGGACATCCGGCCGTCGCCGCCGTGCACTGGCCCGGCCTGGCCGGCCACCCCGGGCACGAGATCGCCGGCCGGGTCCTCGACGGCCCCGGCGGGATGCTCGCCTTCGACATGATCGGAGGGCGCGACGCGGCACACGACTTCGTCCACCGCGTACGCCTGGCCCGGCTCGCGGCCTCGCTCGGCGGGCTGGAGACGCTGGTCGTCCACCCCGCCGGCACCTCACACCGTCAACTCGACGCCGGACAGTTGCGCGCGGTCGGCATCGGCGAGGGCACCATCCGGGTCTCGGTGGGCATCGAGGACCCCGAGGACGTGTGGGCCGACTTCGACCAGGCCCTCGGCGCCACGGGCTGACCTCCACACGCAGACTCCCGCCTGCTTCGAGGCCCCGGCCACGGAAGCGGACGCGGGCGGTGTGCGGCGGGGGAGGGTGATGCCCTGCCCTGAGCGGGCCGAGAGGCCGAGAGGTCGAGGGGTCGAGTCGCGGAGTGGGGTGCGGATCGCGTTCGGACGGTTCGGGCTTCTGCGGCCTGTCAGCGTTGTGCCGGGTGGTCGCACACCGTTCGGATTCGCACCCATCCGCCGGTGGCGCCGCGACGAATTCTTGATATGAGGATGGCGAACCACTACGGCGACGGCGATCGGCTCGGCGGCGACGGCCACGCCCACGAGCGCGGCGGGCCCTACGGCGGGGCCGATGCGTCCGGAGCGCTCTCGGGCTCCGGGCCGGAGCCGCCACGGCGCTTTGCGGTGATCGGGTCGGGCATCGCAGGTCTGACCGCCGCATACGTGCTGCGCGCCGCCGGCGAGGTGACCCTGTACGAGGCCGACCACCGGCTCGGTGGGCACGCGCACACCCACGAGGTGACCGGCTCGGGCGGCCGGCCGCTCGCGGTGGACTCGGGCTTCATCGTCTACAACGAACGCACCTATCCGCTGCTCACCCGCCTGTTCGGAGAACTGGGGGTGAGCACCCGCGAAACCGAGATGAGCATGTCCGTGCGCTGCGACGGCTGCACACTGGAGTACGCGGGCGGGCGCGGCCCGGGCGGGCTGTTCGCCGCCCCGGGGACCGCGGCCCGACCGGCGTACCTGCGGATGCTCGGCGCGGTGCCCCGGTTTCATCGCGCCGCGCACGAACTGCTCGCGGGCGACTCGGACATCACCCTCGGCCGGTTTCTCCGAGAACGCGAATTCTCGCCCTACTTCGCGCAACACTTCGTGCTGCCGCTGGTGTCCACGGTCTGGTCCTGCCCGGGCGTACTGGCCACCCACTACCCCGCGCGGCACCTGTTCCGCTTCCTCGCCAACCACGGCATGCTCGCCGTTTCCGGCTCGCCGAGGTGGCGCACCGTGCTGGGTGGATCGCGTGAATACGTGGAGCGGATCGGCAAGCAGATCACCCGGATCCGCCGGTGCACCGAGGTACACGCGGTGGTCCGGCACCCGGACGGAGTCGCCGTGCACGATCGGGCGGGCGGCGTACGCACTTACACCGGCGCGGTCGTGGCCACCCATCCCGCCCAGGCACTCGCGCTGCTCGACCGGCCGACCCGACACGAGCGCGACGTGCTCGGTGCGTTCGCCTACGAGCGCAGCAGCGCCGTGTTGCACACCGATACCACGCTTCTGCCGCGCCGCGCGCACGCGTCCTGGAACTGCCGCCTCCCGGCCTGCGGGGCCGGCACGGCGGGCGTGCGGGTCAGCTACGACATGAACCGGCTGCAAGGGCTGCCGACCGGCGAGAGGTACGTGGTCACGCTCAACGACGACCGGGCGATCGCGCCGGAACGGGTGCTCGCGAGGATGGCCTACGAACACCCCGTGTTCACCCCGGAAGCGGTCGCCGCGCAGCGTCGATTGCCCGAACTGAACCGGGACCGGATCGCGTTCGCCGGCGCGTACCACGGGTGGGGCTTCCACGAGGACGGCTGCCGCGCGGGCCTGGCGGCGGCACAGTCGTTGGGCGGGCGGTGGTGACCGTGCACCCGACCGCGCGTGGGCCCGGGCGCGGGTCCCGATCCGGCTCCCCCGCGAGCGGGGCGGTGTCCGCCGCCGCTTCGTTCGCACCGGCGTTGTTCGAGTGCGCCATTACGCACGTGCGCGCCGAGCCGGTGCGTTCGGTGTTCACGTACCCATCCTTCATGTGGCTGATCGATCTCGACGCGCCGCCGCGTCTGCCGTGGCCGCTCCGCCCGTTGGCCCGATTCGACGCACGCGACCACTTCGCCGGCACCGGGCCGGTCCGCCCCGCCCTGGAGCGGGCAACGGCGGCGCACGGCATCGACATCCGGGGTGGGCGGGTGCTGATGCTCACTCAGGCGCGGGTGCTCGGCCATGTGTTCAACCCGCTCTCGGTCTACTGGTGCCACCACCGCGACGGCACGCCTGCGTGCGTGGTGGCCGAGGTGCACAACACCTACGGCGGCAGGCACGCGTACGTACTTCGCACCGACGGCCGGGGAAGAGCGGCGGCCGAAAAGGAGTTCTACGTTTCGCCGTTCCTCCCCGTCTCGGGCAGCTATCGGCTGAGCCTGCCCGCGCCGGACGGTGATCTGGCGCTGACGGTCACGTTGCACCATCCGGGTGCGCGGCGGCCGTTTGTGGCTCGGGTGCGAGGGGAGCGACGCCCGTACACGGTGCGATCCCTGCTCGGTCTGACCCTGCGGCACCCGGTGGCACCGCTTCTCGGTGCGGCCCGGATCCGCCGGCGCGGCCTGGGTTTGTGGCTGCGCGGCGTGCCCGTGGTGCGACACGGGACCGAAGGCAACCTGCGTTGACCGTGATCGAGGCCGCCCCGACTCGGCTCCACCCGACGCGTCGGCCCGATCCGCCGGCCGCCCGCGAGCACGCGGCGTTCGTACGTCCCGCGTCACACGGCGGCACCACGGATTGGGTGCCGCGCGTGGTTGAGGTGCCACGGAGTGCGTGCCGCGCGTGGTTGAGGTGCCACGGGCCGAGGCGATTGTCGTCCGCCTCGGACGGACCCCTGGTCCCCAGGTCAGCCGAACCGCAGGATGCGTGGGGCGAAGGTGCCTTCGGGACCGGCGGCACGGCCGACCGACCACACCGTCGCCGCGCCCGGCACCGGCGCCAGTCGCAGCACCCACGAGTCACCTTCCCCGGCCACCGCCGGTTCGCTGTACTCGGTGAACGACTGTCCGTTCCAGGCAAGCAGATCCGGCCCGGGGACCAACGGCGGATAACTGCCCGGCGGGCCCCACTTCTGCGAGCGGGCCACCGAGACCCAGGCAAGTCCGCCGGATGTGCCGGGCGCCAGTGAGTCGATCGAGCCGAAGTCGGTGGGCACGGCCACCCGGCTCCACGCCTGCCCGTCCCAGCGCACCAGCAGTGGCGGAATCGGCTTGCCCGGTGGGCCGCCGACGAACCCGGCCGTGCCACCCGCCCACACCTCCGTCGGTGAGACCGCCAGCACGCTGCCGACGGCCGACCGCGGGAACCCGTCCACGCTCGTCTGCTGCCACGCCTGCCCGTTCCAATGCGACACGGCCGCACCCGAGTTGCCGGCGCCCGCGGCCCAGACGTCGTCGGCCGCCAGGATGTGCAGGCCGTACACGAAACCCGGCGGCACCGGCACGTCCCGCCAGCCGCGGCCGTCCCAGCGCAGTAGGGCCTGCGCGCCGTGCCGCGAACCGATCAGCCAGGTCTCACCGCCGCCGGCGACGACTTCGGTGAGCACGACACCGCGCGGCGGTCGGCTCTCGTACCAGGCGATGCCATCGGAGCGGAGCAGGCGGGCGCCGCCCGCCGAGTCGCGGCCGACCGCCCAGATCGCGGTCGGTGAGGTCGCGGCGATGGACAGCAGTTCCCCCTGCCAGCCGATCCCGGGCAGACTCTGGCGCTGCCACGCGGTTCCGTCCCAGCGCAGCACCAGCGGGAAGCCCGGCGCCTGGCGACCGACGGCGTCGGTACCCACCGCCCACGCGCGGTCCGGCCCGAACGCCACGGCCTCGTTCAGCCCGGCCTGCGGGCGTACCTGCGCCGGGACCGGAACGTGTTGCCAGGACAGGTTTTCCGCCGCGACCGAGGCCGTCATGGTCATGGTCATGGCGACGGCGAGGGCCGCGACGAGCAGTCGGCGTGCCATGGTCAGCCTCCCAGCCGCTCACTCATCAGGTTCGGTTTCGAGCCGTAGATCTCGACGGTCCCGAAGGACAGCAGCGAGAACCCGGCGGTCGCCAGCGCACGCGGTTTGACGTCGATCGCGTTGGCGCGCACCGGGCCGTAGGAGAAGGTGGTGCGGGAGCCGCCCACCCGCGCGTACTTCGACTGGAACGCGCGGTCGCTGCGCACCGGCAGCCACAGCGCACCGTCGGGGCCGCGCACCATGGCCTCGGTGTAGGTATCGCCCAACGGCGGGTAAGTGGTGTGCCAGGCGCGCCCGTTCCCGGTCATCAGGTAGGTGCGGGCCACGCCGTCGGTGTACCGGCTGCCGCCGATCGTGATCCGGCCGGACGGTTCGAGCAGGATCGTGTGTACGTTGCTGTTCGGCGGCAGCGACACCTTCGCGTCCCGCCACACCCTGCCGTTCCAGCGCAGGATGGTGGTCCCGGTGTCGGTGTCCGCCCAGGCCCAGACGTCGGTGGCGGTACGCGCGGTGATCCCCATCAGGAACAACACACCGTCCGGAGTGGTTTGCGTGGCCCAGCCGGAACCGTCGTAGTACAACACCTTCAGCCCGGTTTCGTCTTCACCGACCACCCACGCGGCACCCGGCACCGCGGTGAAGTCCTGGTAGGTCCACAGGGTTTGCGGCAGCGGGACGGCACTCCATCCTCCCGACCCGCCCGTCGCTCGGCGCAGGATCTCGACCGCTCCCGCGCGGTTGCGCAGGATCCACACCTCGTCGCCGACGAACTGCACCTTGCCGAGCCAACCCGGTTCGCCGGCGCCGGGGAAGGTTGTGTCCCGGCTCCACGCCGTGCCGTCCCACCGGTACAACATCGGCCGCGGTCCATCGGCGGCCTGCTCGTACCCGGTTGCCCACGCCTCGCCCGGTCCGCGCGCGGCGAGATCGGACACGATCACCTGCGGGGCGGCCGCCGGCACCGGCAGGGCCGACCAACCCGGCGTCACGGCCGCGGCCGGGGACACCGCCGCAACCGGCGACACCACCGCGGCACACGCGATCACAAGGCAGACGAGGAGCGCACGGAGACCGTTCACGACACCTCCCGAGAACGCGAAGGTCGCTCAGCCTATGGGCGCTCGTCCACTTGTGAATAGAGGGCAAACAGCCAATCTTCATGACCAAGTGGGCGCGTCGGCAGGGGACATCGTCCATCGACGCGCGAGTGCACGGTTTCGGCGCGAACGGGTGGGGCGGCGGAACGGCGGGCGGCATCCCTTGATGGGACGCGGGTCCACATCGCGACCGTCCGACCCCTACGGGAGCCGGCCGCACGTGCGGCGTCACCGTTGACGATGCCCTCCGGTTCGGGCCTGACCTGCCGGCTTACCTGGAAGGATGCCGGGATCCGGTACGCGGGTGGTGTGGTGCCGGGTGAGGTGACCTCCGGGCGGAACGGTGCTCGCCACGCCGTGATGCCTCCGGCGAAGGGTCACCGGAGGCATCGGGGTGCTTCGGGAACGGATCGTGTGCGAGCGAGCGGCTCCCGGCGGCGCGTCGTGGTCGGCGCGCACCATCAACGGGCGGGCGGCCCTGGCTCGGTCAGGGGTAGATCGCGCAGGCGCGAGGGATCCAGCCGGTGGTGCTCCCGTAGCGGATCTTCTGCCACACGTTGCTCTTCTCGCCGCAGACGTCCAGATTCTGCCCCCACCCCTGGGCGACGTTGCAGGCCCTGCTCCCCCCGGGGAAGACGCCGAGCGCAGTGCTCTTGGTCGTCGGGGTGGCGCGAATCTTGAGGTTCGTCTTGGCCTTGACGTACATGCCGCTCGAACAGGACGCGGCCGCGGTGGACGTACCCGCCGCCTGCGCGGGCGCCGCGAGACCGAAGGCCATCAGGGCGAGCAGACCCGCACCCACCAGCGTCTTCTTCACCATGTGCGCCACCCCTCGTCTCGAGCACTGTTGCCCGAATCCAACACCGGGGGATCCGCTTCCCGTTGAGGTTTCATGGTCATCTGCCGTGATCGTCATACCGTCCGCGCGAAATGGCCATCATGCGCCGGCGGGGAGTCGACCTTGACCGCGACCGTGTCGGGGAGGCCGAGCGCGGCCTTCCGTGTGGGAGGAGTTCACCGAATCCGTTTCGTTACGGTGTGCGTTCGGCTACGCTGGGTGATGCTTTTGATCCAAAGCCGAGGAGGCGACGATGCCCGGACGTCATCGTGGCGGGGACGATCCGATCGAGGGCGACGGTCAGCAACCCGGGCGGCCGATCCCGCCGCCGGAGCCGAACCCGCCCGCCCCGCCGGAGAAGTGAGCACCGCCCCCGGGGTCGACGCCCCCGGCACCACCTCCTCGACCGGCGCCGCGATCGTGCGCGGCGCCGCCGCCCTGGCGGCCGAGTTGGCCGCGGGTGGTTGGCTCACGCCGGACTGGGCCGATGCGTGGGACCGGGTCGACCGCGAGGCGTTCCTGCCCGAGCGGGTGTGGGTTCCGGCACACGACGGGTACCACCGCCTGGATCGCACCACCGACCCCGCACGCTGGCGCACCCTCGTCCACACCGACACCGCGTTGATCACCCAGGTCGAGGACGGCATCCGCGCACCGGAGTTCTCGCTACGCCCGACCAGCAGCGCGAGCATGCCGCGCATGGTCGCCTCCATGCTCGCCCTCCTCGACGCGCACGAGGGACACCGCGTCCTGGAGATCGGTACCGGCGTCGGCATCGGCGCCGCGCTGCTCGCCACCCGACTCGGGGACGACGCGGTCGCGTCGATCGAACTCGACCCCGTCGTCGCCGCCGACGCCCGCGCCGCACTGCACCGCGCGGGACACCACCCCCACCTGACCGTCGGCGACGGTACCCACGGCAGCGCCGAATGCGCCCCGTACGATCGGCTGTTGTCGACCTTCTCCGTTCACACGATCCCGCACGCGTGGATCACCCAGACACGCCCCGGGGGTCGGATCGTCACCCCGTGGGGGAGCGCCCTGTACAACGGCGTGCTGCTCGTCCTGGACGTCGACGCGGACGCCGACTCCGGGCCGCGTGCGTCGGGACGGGTGGTGGGCGACGCTGCGTTCATGTGGGAACGCGGCCAGGGCGTGCGCGGCGCCGTCATGGACACCGTCGGCGAACAGGACCCCGGCGTACCCGGTAGCACCACCCTCGACCCCCGGCTTGTGATCGACGACCGCGACGCCGCCTTCTGCGTCGGCGTGTTCGTCCCCGGAGTGCGCCGCTCGGTCGGCCGCCCCCCGGGCGCGGCGCCGGGCGACGACGAGTTCACCCTGTGGCTGGTCGACGCGGACACCCGCTCCTGGGCCTGCGTCGACCACACCCCGGGCACGGACGTGTCCGTGACGGCGGCACACGGCCCCCGCCCGATCCTCGCCGAGGTCGAGGCCGCGCTCACCTGGTGGATCGACCACGGACGCCCCGAACGCACCCGCTTCGGTCTCACCGCCACCTCCAACGGCCAGACCCCGTGGCTGGACGATCCCTCGAACCCCCTCCCCGCCGGCAAGTCCCGCCCCGACACGCGCCCTTGACTCCCCGCCGGCCGGCGGGACTCGAACCGTCGTCCGGAGCGTCGTCGTTCCCCCCTGGACCGGCGCGAGCGGACTGCCGGCCGAGCGGGCCATGCCGGAACACGCCGATTCCGGTGTCTCCAAGTCGGTTCGCTCCGCGGCCCAGGGCCTTGGGTGGTGTCGTCGCGTTCTCGCCGCGCCGTCCTGCGCCCGCTCGTGGTGAGGACTCGACCAGGCGAGGGGTCGTGTCTCCCGGACCCTGGCACGGCGGGCGGCGCCGCGCCGCTCCCCGCTCGTGCCGTGCCGTACCGCGCCGCGCCGCCGTGCCGTACCGCGCTGCGCCGCCGTGCCGGGCCCCGGGCGGCCTCGTGGCCAAAGGGCAGGTCCGACGCCCGTACCCGGTGGCGTTCGCACGCGGGCGGGGTGGATTTGCCTGGTAAACGGCCGCCGTTGCGGGGACCATGCGGTGCCATGGACATGCGTGAGCTTGCTCGCCGGGGATTCGGGTCCGGCGCCGATCGCTACCACCGGGCGCGGCCCGCGTACCGTCCCGAGGTGATCCCCTATCTCCGCGACGCGGTCGGCCTCGATCCCGGTCGCGACGTGCTCGATCTCGCGGCCGGGACCGGCCGGATGACCGCCGAACTGGCCGCGCTGGGCGTCGGAGTCACCGCGGTCGAACCGTCCGAGGCGATGCGGGCCGCCTTCGCCGCGGCACTGCCCGGGGTTTCGCTGCACAGCGGCACCGCCGAGGAAATTCCCTTCCCCGACGCCTCGTTCGACGCGGTTGTGGTCGCGCAGGCGTTCCACTGGTTCGACGGCCCCGCCGCGTTGCGCGAGATCGCCCGCGTACTGCGCCCGGGCGGCGGCCTTGCTTTGGTGTGGAACGAGCGCGACGAGTCGGACGCGGAGGCGCTCGCGCTGAGCGAGGTCACCGAGTGGAAGGAGTTCCAGCCGTACGAGGTGGGCCGCGACTTCCGCACCGACCTCGACGCCTCGGGCCACTACGTACCGGCGGTGCGCCGCAGCTTCCACTGGACCGAGACGCTCACCCACGCGCAACTCGCCGACCGCATCGCGACACTCAGCTACGTCAACGCGATGCCCGAGGCCGAGCACGAGGCATTCTTCGCGCGACTGCACGAACACTTGGCCACACGCCCCGACCCGATGGACATCCCGTACGTGACCGACACCTTCGTAACGCACAAGCACACCGGCCGACACACCTGACCAGGGGCCGGACCCGAACCCGATCAACCGGAACACCCCGCACGACCGACGTTCGACGACCGAGAACCGGAGCCACCGCAGAGGAAGTTCGAGTGCGCCGCCGTGCGCACGCGACGATGCCCTTCGACCCGGGTACCCGGCTGGTGGAATCGGACGCAATCCTGCGCGAGGTCGCGGCCTGCCGACGCTGACGGCCTGCGACATCCGTCAGGGAGTCCTCGTCCTCGGGGTTGTCCAGTGGTGGACGTCCTGTACCGTCGCTGCGCCGACGACCGGCCGGGAACCGACTGGGTTTCGTCGACCCGGCGATCGCCGTCGAAGCGCTGTCGGCGGCCGGACGCTGTGCGCGGACCGGCCGATCGAAGGGCGCCGGGCCGGCACCACGAGGCGGGTCGCGGCCGGGAGGCCGAAGTGGACGGCACCGGAGACGAATTCCCACGCAGGGCTTGAACTTGACGTAAGCGTCAAGTTCTACCGTCGTTGCGACCCAATCCTCGGATCCCAGGAGTTGTGATGACTGGCGACGTTTCCGCTGTGCCCGCCGTCCCTGCCGTCCCCGCCGAGCAGCGCGAGGTGTGGTTGCGAGCCAGGCCGGACGGGGCGCTCAAGGTCGACGACTTCGAGCTGGTCCGGGTTCCGGTCCCCGAGGTGAGGGCCGGGCAGGTGCTCGTGCGCAATCGGCTGATGAGCGTGGTCGCGGTGATGCGGACGTTGGTGGAGGGTGGCGACGATCTGCCCGTCCCGTCGGCCGAGTTGGGCGAGCCGATGTGGGGGCCCGCGCTCGGGGAGGTGGTCGCGGCACCCGGCGGCGAGTTGGTGCCCGGAGATCTCGTGACGCACATGCGGGGCTGGCGCGAGTACGCGGCCGTCGACGTCGGCGAGGCCCGGCCCGTCGACACCGCGGTGCTGCCCGACGCGGCCGCGCATCTGTCGCAGGCGATGACCGGCTGGCTCGGCGTCGTCCGCGGTGCCGAAGTGCGGCACGGGGACACGGTGTTCGTGACCGGCGCGGCGGGTGGGGTCGGGACGATGGCCGGGCAGTTCGCGCGGCTGCGCGGCGCGCGACGGGTGATCGGCAGTACCGGCTCGCGGAGCAAGGCGGACTACCTGATCAAGGAGTTGGGATACGACGCCGTGGTGCTCCGGGGCGGCGCCCCGATCGAGGAGCAGTTGCGCGAGGCGGCTCCCGAGGGGTTGGACGCGGTCTTCGACAACGTGGGCGGCGAGCAACTGACGGCGGCCCTGGCGGTGGCCAATCGCGGTGCCCGCGTCGGCCTGGTCGGTGCGCTCTCCGGTCAACTCGGCGGCGGGTTCTCCGCTCCCGTCGAAGTGGACACCGGCGCGCTCATCCTGCGCGGGATCACCCTGCGCGGCATGGCGGGCATCGATCACCTGGACGCGATCCCCGAGGGCATGCGCGCGTTCGGGCGCGGTCTGCGCGCGGGCACCCTCGCCTTCCCGCACGTCCGGCTCTCCGGCATCGATCAGGCGCCCCGGGCGTTGTGCGAACTGCTGGAGGGACGACACATCGGTGCGGTGCTCGTGGAATTGTGATGCGTGACCGTGCCCGGGCACCCGCCCCGAAAGGATCACGCGTGCGTATCGGTGATGCGGCGGCAGCCGCCGGCCTGACCCCTCGGGCCCTGCGCTACTACGAGCAGGAGGGCCTGCTCAGGGCCGGGCGTTCGGCGTCCGGCCACCGCGAGTACGAAGCGGAGGACGTGCACCGGTTGTCGGCCGTACGCCGACTTCTCGAAGCCGGTCTGACCATCGGCGACCTGAAGGACTTCATCGACGTCCTCGACATGGTCTTCCCGCTCCACGGCGAGCCCCCGGGCCCGGGTCCCCGGGTCCGTGCGGGCGACTGCCCCGTCGCCGAGGTCGCCGTGCGCCGCCTGGCGGAGCTGGACGCCCGCATCGCCCGCCTGACCGAGGCCAGGACCCGTCTGGCCGACGCCCTCGCCCACCGCTTCGGTGACATGTTCCCCGCCGGCAGCCCGAACCGGGCGGCCTGACCGGCCGAGGCACCGGACCGCGGCGGGATCGGGCCTGCCCGGGAAGTACCATCCACGGATGCCGAGCATCGAGACGTTGATTCCGGGCGTGCAGGTGGCGGCCGGCGAGGTGGCTGTCGGGAGTTTTGTCGTATCGGGTGTCTCACCGTTTCGGTTCCGGCCTCCTGGTACGTCACGCTCTGGGGCGGTGAGGCACGTGGAGTCGACGTGAGCCGACGGGTGCACTGATGTCCGGGCGGGGACTCATGGGACATGGCCCGGCATCCGGCTCAGGTTCCGGGGAGGATACGGCGCGTTTCGTAGGCCCACATCGCGATCTCGACCCGGTTGCGGGCGCCGAGTTTGGCCATCAGGCTGGCCAGATGTGTCTTCACCGTGCTGAGGCTGATGTGCAGTGCATCGGCGATCTCGGTGTTGGTCAGCCCGCGAGCGACGGCGAGGAGCACCTGCTCCTCGCGGGCGGTGACGGGGGAAACCGGCTGGGCCGCGGGCCGGCCGGCGGGCAGGTCCGCGAATGCCTGGAGCAGACGGACGGTGACGCTGGGCGCAATGAGCGCCTCACCGCCGGACGACGACCGTACGGCCTGGGCCAGAAGGTCTGGTCCCGTGTCCTTGAGGAGGAATCCGCGGGCGCCGGCACGCAGCGCGCCGTAGACGTACTCGTCGAGGTCGAAAGTGGTGATGACGACCACGGCCAGCGGGTCGGCGACGCCCGGGCCGGCGACCAACCGGGTGGCCTCAAGCCCGTCGATCACGGGCATGCGGATGTCGAACAGGCAGACGTCGGGGCGCAGTTCGCGGGCCAGACGTACCGCTTCCCGTCCGTCGGCGGCCTCGCCGACCACCTCGATGTCGGGCTGGGCGTTCAGCATGATCCGCAGCCCGGTGCGGATGATGGTCTGGTCGTCAGCGACGAGGACGCGGATGGGCACCGCTCTCGGTCCTCCCTCTCGGCAGCTCGGCCTCGACATGCCAGCCCTGGTCGGGGCCGGGGCCGGCTTGTAGTTTGCCGCCGAGCAGGGCAGCGCGCTCGCGCAGGCCGGCAAGTCCGTATCCGGCACGGCCTCGGCCGGTGCGGTGGCCGTTGTCGCGCACGCTCACCCGTACCGTGTGCCGTTCCGCGGTGACCCGGACGACGACCTCGGTCGCGTTGACCGCATGGCGCATGGCGTTGGTCACCGACTCCTGCACAATGCGGTAGACGGCCGCGTCCACGGCCGGGGGCAACGTGTCCAGTTCGCCGTCGAGCCCCAGGTCGACCCTGAGGCGACCACCCGGGGTGCGCGCCAGGCGCTCCAGATCCGCGACACCGGCAGGCGGCGCCAGCTCGGCGCCGGCCCCGCGGTTGCGCAGCGCGGTGACCATGGCTCGCATTTCCTCCAGCGTGCGCGCCCCTTCCTCCTCGACCCCCTCCAGCGCCTCGACGGCGGCGGACGGGTCGGTGCCCGCGAGCACCCGGCCCGCCTGGGCGCTGATCACCATGGCCGAAACGTGGTGGGCCACCGTGTCGTGCAGTTCCCGGGCGAGCTGTTCACGCTCGCGGGAACGTACCTGCTCCAACTGCCGCTCGCGAGCGGTCACCCGGAACCGCACGGCAGCCCCGATCAAGCCGGGCAGCAACAGGAAGACAAAGCCCCCGACCTGTTCGGCGGCCGGGGTTTCGTACGTGACGGTACACAGCGCGAAGGCCGTGAGGATCACCGCGCTGCCCAGCACGATCTCCCGTCCCGATCCCCACCGGGGCAGCGCATACACCAGCACGAGCACGACCGCGCCGGTGTCCAGGCCGACGGGCTCGCGCGGTGCGGCGAGCAGTGAGGCCAGCTGGAGCAGGATCACCGAGCCGAACGCCAGCGTGACCATCGCCAGTGGGCGGGGCCGGCGCCACAGGGGCAGCAGGCACAGCCACAGGGCGAACACCACCGCCACCGGCCGCCACACGACGTTCTCGCGCAGGGTGGCCTCCAGCATCACACCGCCCAGGCCCGCGGCGAGCAGCGCCCAGTCCCGCCACACCCGGGCGGGCGCGTCGGGCGGTCGGGGTTCGTTCCACAGGGTTCGCAGGTCGTCTCGCAGCACGGTTCTCAGCCTAGGGACTGCGCCGTGTCGCGCATCGGCCGAAAGGACGGGGCGTCGCTCCGCCCTGGGGCCGACCGATCCGCGGCCCGCGAGCCGATGCCGCGGAGCGCCGTGGCGACGAACCTCGGCATCGGCGGCCGTACACGGACGGCCGCCGCGGTGGTTGGAGGAACCGATGCTCTCGAAAGCCCTGTTGCGCCTGGGCGCAAGCGCCGCGCGCCATCCGTGGCGGGTGATCGCGGCGTGGCTGATTGCCGCCACGCTTGCCGTCCTCGCCGCGATCGCCATCGGCGGGCGGACCGCGGATTCGATGACCGCTCCGGGCCTGGACTCCCAACGGGCCGCGCAACTGATCGAGCGGGCCGGCACCGGCCAGGAGGGGATGACCGCCCAAGTGGTCGTCACCCCCCTCGACGGCGGTGCGACGTTCTTCGACCACGGCAGCGCGCGCACCGCTCTCACTCGGCTGCAGACCGAGGTGCGGCGGCTGCCGCACGTGCTCGGCACGAGCGACCCGGCGGGGGCACTCGACGCAGGCGGGGACACCACCGTGCGCGACGGCCTTGTCTCGGCCGACGGGCGGATCGCGGTCGTCCGGGTGCAGTACCCCGACCAGAGCCGGCTGTCGGCCGAAGACCTCGACGCCCTCGTCGATCTCGGCGACCGGCTGCGCGCCGAACTGCCCCTGCGCATCGAGATGGGCGGGAACCTCTTCTACGCCTTCTCCGACCCCAACGGCGGCACAAGCGAGCTGATCGGCATCCTCGCCGCGGCCGCGATCCTGTTCCTGGCGTTCGGTTCGCTCGTCGCCGCCGCGCTGCCGATCGGCATGGCGGTCTTCGGGCTGACCGTCGGGGTTGCCGCGATGACGGTACTGGCGGGGGTGACGGACGTCCCGACCTTCGCCCCTGTCCTGGGCAGCATGGTCGGGCTCGGAGTGGGCATCGACTACGCGCTGTTCGTGCTCGCCAGGCACCGGGAGTACCTCGCGCGCGGGCTCGATCCCCGCGAGGCGGCGGGGCGAGCGGTGGCCACGGCGGGGAGGCCCGTGGTCTTCGCCGGCGGCACCGTCGTCGTATCGATCCTCGGCATGGCGGTCGCGAACGTACCGTTCATGACGGTGGGCGGGCTCGCCGTCTCGATCGTCGTCCTGACCATGGTGCTCGCGTCGGTGACGCTGCTGCCGGCCTTCCTCGGCGCCGCCGGCCCACGCCTGGCCCGGGCCGGCCGGATCGGCCGGGCTCTGCAGACCTGGAAGCCGGGCCGACTCGCACGGCGGCGGGGCCCGGCGGCAGGCACCGCCCACGCCGCCGGGTGGCGTCGCTGGATCGGGCACGTCAGCCGGCACCCGGTGCCGTACGCGGTCGGCGCGGCGGGGCTGCTGCTGACCGCGACGCTGCCCGTGCTCGGCCTGCGCGTCGGCCTGCCCGACGACGGCTCACTGCCGCACAGCCGTACCGAGCGCCGGGCCTACGACCTCGTCGCCGAGGGGTTCGGCCCGGGCACCAACGGTCCCCTCGTCATCGCCGCGGACCCCACCGGTGATCCGGGAGTGCTGGACCGACTCGTCGCAACGGTCGCGGCGGATCCGGGCATCGCAGCCGTCGCGCCGACGCACATCGATCGGGCCACCGGCATCGCGACCCTCGTGGTGTTCCCGACCACCAGCCCTCAGGACAAGGCCACGGCCGACACCATCGCCCGGCTGCGCACCGACGTGCTGCCCACGGCGATCGGGCACGGCCCGGCCAGGGCCCACATCGGCGGCGCCACCGCGAGCCTGTCCGATGTGGGCCAACGCACCAGCCAACGCCTGCCGATGTTCGTCGCCGCCGTGCTGGCGATGTCGTTCCTGCTGCTGATGCTGGTCTTCCGCTCGATACTCGTACCGCTCAAGGCGGTACTGCTGAATCTGCTGAGCATCGGCGCGGCCTACGGCATCATGGTCGCGGTCTTCCAGTGGGGCTGGGGAGGCGCACTCATCGGGCTGGAAGCGACGGTTCCGATCGTGTCGTTCATCCCGATGTTCCTCTTCGCCATCCTGTTCGGCCTGTCGATGGACTACGAGGTGTTCCTCCTCTCCCGCGTACGCGAGGAGTACCTGCGCACCGGCGACAACGGCACGGCGATCGTCGAGGGCGTCTCGGGCACCGCCCGGATCATCACCTCGGCCGCCCTCATCATGGTGGCGGTCTTCACGTCCTTCGCCGTCGCCGACGACCCCTCCATCAAAATGTTCGGGCTCGGCCTGGCCACCGCGATCTTCATCGACGCCACGGTCGTACGCATGGTGCTGGTACCGGCGACCATGACACTCCTCGGCCGGGCCAACTGGTGGCTGCCGAAGTGGCTGGACCGGATGCTTCCCCGCGGCCCGGTCGGCACCGACGACACCGACGCGGAATCCACGGGTGAGGCCCCGCGTCCACGGC
This sequence comes from Embleya sp. NPDC050154, assembly GCF_044460165.1. Classification (NCBI taxonomy): domain Bacteria; kingdom Bacillati; phylum Actinomycetota; class Actinomycetes; order Kitasatosporales; family Streptomycetaceae; genus Embleya; species Embleya sp. NPDC050154. The sequence continues at coordinate 88,590 of NZ_JBITJP010000028.1, read as the reverse complement.
TGGTCGACCGTTGACTCAACTCCTGCCCGCCCTGGGCATCCGGCACCTCAGCGCGTCACCCAGTACCCGTCGCGGCTGTGGCCGGGGCGTTGGGGCACGTGATCGATGGGTTGGGGCAGGCGCGGTCTCCGTGACCGGACGCCTGCGCCTGGCCCGTCGCGTGTCCCGCGTCGTTGGCAACGGGCCCGCGCCGCCTGCCGGTCGGCGGGCGTCACTCCGTGAGCAGGCCCATGCGTGCGGCCAGGACGGCCAGGCGTACACGGTTGTTCGTCCCGGTCTTGCCCATCATGGTGGCCAAGTGGGACTTGACCGTCGTCACGCCCACGTGGAGGCGGTCGGCGATCTCCGGGTTGGAGAGACCGTGGCCCACCAGGGTGAGCACCTCGATCTCGCGCCTGGTCAGCCGCGTCCCCTCGGTCGGCGCCTGCGGGTCCGGCGTGGTCTCGGCCGCGACGGCCCGGGCGACCACGCGGCGCAGCGTCGCCGGGCTGCCGAGCGAATTCCCGGCGGCCGCGCGGCGGATCGCGTCCAGGAGCTCCTCCGGGGCGACGTCCTTGGCCAGGAAGCCGCAGGCGCCGGCGGTCGGCGCGGGGTAGAGGTGATCGTCGTCGTCGAACGTGGTGAGCACCACCACCTTGGTCGTCGGCCGCTCGGCCAGGATCCGGCGGGTGGCCTCGGCGCCGTCGATGCCGGGCATGTGCAGGTCCATCAGGACGACGTCGGGACGCAGGCGCGCGGCGAGCCGGGTGGCCTCCTGGCCGTTTCCGGCCTCCGCGACCACCTCCAGGTCGTCGGCCGGCGCGCACAGCATGCGCAGGCCCGAGCGGACGAGTCGTTGATCGTCGACGATCAGGAGCCGGATCATCGGGCCGCCCCCGCTTCGACCGAGGCGGCCGGGAAGCGGTCGGCGGGACCGGCCGGCAACGTGGCCACGAGCAGCCGGCCCACCTCGGCCGTCGGGTCGGACCCGGGATCGGGGCCGGCGTGCAACGTACCGCCGAGCAGGGTCATCCGCTCGCGCAGCCCGACGAGACCCAGTCCCTGATCCGGCCGGGACCCGCCGTCCCGGGCCCCGCTCGGTGCCTTCCCGCCGTGGTTCGCGATCTCCACCCGGGTGGCGCCCGAGGGGTCGGGCCCGACGACGACCCGGACGGTCGGATCCGACCCGCCGTGCCGGGCGACGTTGGCCAACCCCTCCTGCCACCGAGATCGCCGCCGCGGAGTTCTCGTACATGACGGGCGCATCGATCAACTACACCGAGGACCTCGCCCTCGGCGACGTCGAGCGCGACGCCCTGCAGGACAAGGCGCGTTCCGCCGGCCATTCCCACCGTCGCGCCCCATCCGGGAGCCGCGCGACAAGGGGGAGGGAGAGGCCGCGAACGCCTCCGTGCCGTGCCGCTCGCGAACGACGCGCGCCGCTCGGTGGTACCCACCGTCGCCGGCGAGACGACCTGGCATCGGCCTCGCCCGACCGGTCGGGTCTCGCCGGAATCAGGACGCGGTCGCGCGAGATGGGGTATGGCCGGCGGGCAACGGTCACGCCGTGTACGGGATTCGTTCCTGGCGCGTCGCGGAAGATCGGACGGCTGAGGGCCTGCGGGGGCGCCGTGGCGCGCGCGACGGTGACCTTTACGTGACCTTGCCGGATCGTCCCGGAGCGGGATGCCCGTGTTGCCGCCGCTCGTGGTCGCCGCGGACGGCACGTGTGCCCGGCTCGGCGGGGACGGTGACGCGTGCGCCGTCGAGGACCTGTCGAGCCTGCCGCTACCGCATGTTCGAGCCGCTGTGCCCGCACCGATGGTGCGGCGGATCAGCCCAGCGCCGAACCCGGCGTGACCCAGGGCGCGGGTGCGCGGGGGAGTACTCGGCGCGCTGAGATCCGGACGCGCTGTCTTCTTGATCCCGGGCCCGTCATACTGGTAGTCATCGGACCTCTGGAAGGATCATCGGCGTGGCTGTGACGGACGAAGCCATCGACAGGATCAAGGAGATGATCGTCTCCGGGGAACTCAAGCCCGGCGACAAGCTTCCCAAGGAAGCCGACCTGGCCACGAAGCTGGGGCTCTCGCGCAACTCGTTGCGCGAGGCGGTCAAGGCGCTGTCGCTGATCCAGATCCTGGACGTGCGGCAGGGCGACGGTACCTACGTGACCAGCCTGGAACCGGGGCTGCTCATGGGCGCGATCGCGTTCGTCGTGGACTTCCACCACGACAAGAGCGTGCTCGACTTCCTCCAGGTCCGTCGGATCCTGGAGCCGGCCGCCACCGCGCTGGCGGCGGAACGCGTCGACGACGCCGGGATCGCCGAGTTGCGCGCCCTGGCACAGGTGGACGATCCGCACCCGACGCCCGAGCAGCTGATCGACCAGGATCTGCGCTTCCACCAGGCGATCGCCGGCTTCAGCGGCAACGTGGTGCTGTGCTCGCTGCTGGACTCGCTCTCCAGCCCCACCATGCGCGCCCGGGTCTGGCGCGGGCTGACCCAGGGCGATTCGTGGGCGCAGACGGTGCGCGAACACCAGGCGATCGTGGACGCGTTGGAGAGCGGCGACGCGGAGGCGGCACGTGCGTGGTCGACGGCGCACATCGCGGGTGTCGAGCAGTGGCTGCGCAAGATGGCATGACGCGTCGACGGGCCGCGCGGGCGTTCGACGGGCCGGGCGGCCGCGCACACCCGCCGACGCGCCGGACCCGCCGCACACGCACGGGACAACCCGCACACCCCGCGGGCCGCACGGCCCGCCGGACGGACCCGGCGGGCGCGACACCTCCGAGGGATCAGGCGTCGGCGAAGGTCTGTCGCTGCGTGCCCAGCCCGGTGACGGCCAACTCGACGGTGTCGCCGGCGCGCAGGTACGGCTTGGGATCGGGCTGCCCCAGGGCGACACCCGCGGGAGTCCCGGTGTTGATCACATCGCCCGGGTACAGCGTCATGAACTGCGACAGGTACGCGACCAGGAACGCGACAGGGAAGATCATGTCGGCCGTCGACCCGTTCTGCCGGAGCGTGCCGTTCACGCTCAGGGTCAGCGCGAGGGCCTGGGGGTCGGGCACCTCGTCGGCGGTGACCAGCCATGGGCCCAGCGGATTGAACGTCGCGCAGTTCTTGCCCTTGTCCCACTGGCCGCCGCGCAGGAGTTGGAAGTCGCGCTCGGAGACGTCGTGGCTGATCGCGTAGCCGGCCACATACCCCAACGGATCCTGATCCGCGGTCAGATACGCGGCGGTACGGCCGATCACCACCGCGAGCTCGACCTCCCAGTCGGTGGCCCTCGACGCGCGCGGCACCAGCACCGTGTCGTCGGGACCGACCACCGTGTCGGGAGCCTTCATGAACACGATCGGTTCGGCGGGTGTCTCCGCGCCGGTCTCGCGCGCGTGGTCGTGGTAGTTCAACCCGACGCACACGATCTTGCCGGGGCGGGCGAGCGGCGGCCCGAACCGTACGCCGGCGGGCGCGTCGAGCACCGGCAACGACGCCGGATCCGGCAGTACCGAGAGATCCGCGAGCAACGCCGCGTCGATGTCGCCGACCACGCCCGACAGGTCGCGCAGGACCCCACCCCGGTCCAGCACGGCCGGGCGTTCACAACCGGGCGCGCCCACGCGGACTAGCTTCACAGCGATCTCCTCTGGCATCTCGAACGTGTCGTTCGTCTGGGGCGGCCGACCAGCAGTCGACCGACTAGTCATCCGATGTATATGTCAGATGAGGCGACAAAACAAGTCGATTACGGTCAATGGCCGAACAGAAGTCAAGTATTGATCGGAGGAATGCTGGACGGGCGGACGCCAGTCGCGATATACATCGGATGTCTGGAGCGTCAGAGCCACGCCCGCCCCGGACACCCGCCACCGGGAGCCCACCACCGGGAACCCGTTCCAGGGAACCCATCCCGTTCGCGGCGGCCGGGCCGCACGGCCGAGAACCGAGGAGCCACACGTGACCCCGCAGCACCCGAACGGCGTGAGCCGGCCCACCCGGCCCACGCCACGGACCCCACACGTCGTCACCGAGCTCGCGACGGCCGACATCCGCTTCCCGACCTCCCGGGAACTCGACGGGTCCGACGCGATGAACCCGGACCCCGACTACTCGGCGGCCTACGTCGTGCTCCGCACCGACGCCGGCGACGGCCACGAGGGCCACGGCTTCTCCTTCACGATCGGCCGCGGCAACGACGTACAGGTCGCCGCGATCGACGCGCTGCGCCCCCACGTGGTCGGCCGCCCGCTCGACGACCTGCTCGACGACCTCGGCGCGTTCTCCCGGTCCCTGGTCGGCGACAGCCAGTTCCGCTGGCTGGGCCCGGAGAAGGGCATCATGCACATGGCCATCTCCGCCGTCGTCAACGCCGCGTGGGACCTCAAGGCCAAGCGTGCCGGCAAACCCCTGTGGCAGCTGCTCGCCGACCTGACGCCGGAACAGATCGTCGACCTCGTCGACTTCCGCTACCTCGGCGACGCGCTCACCCGCGAGGACGCGCTGGAGATCCTGCGCCGCGCCGAACCCACCCGCGCCGAACGCGCCCGGGCGCTGCGCCGCGACGGGTATCCCGCGTACACGACCTCGCCCGGATGGCTGGGCTACGACGACGACAAACTCGCCCGGTTGTGCCGCGAGGCCGTCGCCGAAGGCTTCACCCAGATCAAGCTCAAGGTCGGCGCCGACCCGGCCGACGACATCCGCCGCTGCCGGATCGCCCGGGAGAGCGTCGGCCCGGACATCCGCATCGCGGTGGACGCCAACCAGCGCTGGGAGGTCGACGAGGCGATCGATCGGATGCGCTCGCTCGCCGAGTTCGACCCGCACTGGATCGAGGAACCCACCAGCCCGGACGAGGTGTTGGGGCACGCGGCGATCCGCAAGGCGATCGCCCCGGTCAAGGTCGCCACCGGCGAGCACGTGCAGAACCGGATCGTCTTCAAGCAACTGCTCCAGGCGCAGGCGATCGACTTCGTGCAGATCGACGCCTGCCGGGTCGGCGGCGTCAACGAGAACATCGCGATCCTGCTGCTCGCCGCCAAATTCGACGTCCCGGTGTGCCCGCACGCCGGCGGCGTGGGCCTGTGCGAACTCGTCCAGCACCTGTCGATGTTCGACTACGTCGCGGTCAGCGGTCGGATCGACGACCGGGTCATCGAGTACGTCGACCACCTGCACGAGCATTTCGTCGACCCGGTCGTGATCGTCGACGGGAACTACCGGGCGCCTACCGGGCCCGGCTTCTCCGCGACCATGAAACCCGCCTCGATCGCCCGATTCCGCCACCCCGACGGCGAGTTCTGGGTCGCCGACCGCGCCGCACAGGCGCTTCCCGTGGAGGTGTCCGCGTGAGCAACCCGCCCGCACCGGTTTCCACCCCGTCCGGGGACTTCGCCGGCCGCACCGCCCTGGTCACCGGCGGCGCGTCCGGGATCGGCCTGGCCACCGCCCGGATGCTGACCGCCCGCGGCGCGCGCGTGGCGATACTCGACCGCGACCCCGCCGCCCTCGCCGGTGACCGGGAACTGCCCGCGTTCACCGCCGACGTCACCGACGACGCCTCGGTCACCGCGGCCGTCCGGGCCGCCGCCGAACTCCTCGGCGGCCTGGACATCGTGGTCAACAACGCCGGCATCGGCGCGGCCGGCACCGTCGCCGACAACGACGACGCCGAGTGGCACCGGGTGCTGGACGTCAACGTCGTCGGCCTGGTCCGGGTCACCCGCGCCGCGCTGCCGTACCTGCGCGTATCCGCACACGCGGCCGTCGTCAACACCTGCTCGATCGCCGCGACCGCGGGTCTGCCGCAACGCGCGCTGTACTCCGCCTCCAAGGGTGCGGTGCTGGCGCTCACCCTCGCGATGGCGGCCGACCACGTGCGGGAAGGCATCCGGGTGAACTGCGTCAATCCCGGTACCGCCGACACGCCCTGGGTCGGCCGACTGCTGGACGCGGCCGACGACCCCGCACGCGAGCGGGCGGCCCTGGCCGCGCGCCAGCCGATGGGTCGGCTCGTCGGCGCCGACGAGGTCGCGTTCGCGATCTGCTCGCTGGCGAGTCCCCTGGCCGCCTCCACCACCGGCACCTCGCTCGCCGTCGACGGCGGCATGCAGGGCCTGCGGCTGCGGCCGGAGTAACGCCCCATCGCGAAGACGCCGGGATCGTGGAGTCCGGGCAGGCGAAGCGTCCACTTCGCCTGCCCGGCCGCACGCCCGTCCACCGGACAAGGAGCATCGTTCGTGGAAAGCAATCGCATCGGCGACACGCGCGTCGTCGCGACCTCGATCGGCCTGGGCGCGGCGGCGTTCGGCAACCTGTACACGGCCGGCACCGACGCCCAGGCGCGCGCGAGCGTCGAGGCCGCGTGGGCGGCCGGGATCCGCTGCTTCGACACCGCCCCGCACTACGGCGTGGGCCTGTCCGAGACGCGGCTCGGCGCCGCCCTGCGCGGATACCCGCGCGACGCGTACACGCTCTCCACCAAGGTCGGCCGCCTCCTGGTCGACGACCCGGCCGCGCCCACCGCCGCGGAGGGGTTCGTCGACACGCCGCACCGGCGCCGCGTACGCGACTACTCCGCCGACGGCGTGCGGCGCAGCCTCGAATCCAGCCTGGAACGCCTGGGGTTGGACCGGATCGACATCGCCCTCGTGCACGACCCCGACGACCACTGGGAGCAGGCCGCGCACGAGGCCGTGCCCGCCCTGGTGGCACTGCGCGAGCAGGGCGTCGTGGGCGCGATCGGGGTCGGGATGAACCAGTCCGCGATGCTCGATCGATTCGTCGCCGAAACCGACGTGGACTGCGTACTGCTCGCCGGCCGGTACACCCTGCTCGACCGCAGCGGCGGCCCGTTGCTCGACCACTGTGCGAAGCGCGGCGTCTCGGTACTGGCGGGCGGGGTGTTCAACAGCGGTCTGCTCGCCGACCCGCGTCCCGGCGCCCACTTCGACTACGCACCGGCCGACGCCGACGTGCTCGCCCGCGCGCTGCGGCTGAAGGCGATCTGCGCGGGCTACGACGTGCCACTGCGCGCCGCGGCGATCGGCTTCGCCGCGGCACACCCCGCGGTCGCCACCGTCCTGGTCGGCGCCCGCAGCCCGGAGGAGGCGGCCGACACGGTCGCGATGGGAGAGTGGGACGTCCCGGCGGCCCTGTGGGCCGACCTCGCCGCCGCGACCTGAGACCGACTCGCCCCGCACTGGGGCAGGGCGAGCCGACGGGCCCGTTTCCCCACCGGGGAAACGGGCCCCGCCGCACGGTGCCACGTGCTCAGGTATGCCGCGTCGAACGCCCAGGGCGCGTCGCTCGTGCGCGACCGCGCCCCCGGTGGCGACTCCGGCTCCGGAATCACCACCGGGGGCGCGGTCGTGAGGTCACAGGCTCCAGATCAGCGGCAGGCTCGCGTCGGCCCCTTCGGCCGAGTAGTCGTGCGCGACCTCGGTCAACTCGCCCATCCGGGCCTGCCATTCGATGTTGACCGGCAAGTCGGCAAGGGACGCGAGCAGTGCGGCGTAGTCGTCGCACTCGATCAGGTGGAACAGGTCCCGGCCGCTGCGCCAGATGTTCCACTCGTGGGCGCCGCCCGCCTTGATCGCCGCGATCAAGGGCTCCGGTACCTCGCGGTGGGCTTGCTCGTACTCGCTCTCGCGGCCCGCTGCGAGTCGGGTGTGCAGGGCTACGCGCATGGCTTCGAACTCCTTGGTGTCGGTGGTGATTCGACGGCGCGTCGCTGGGTCCGACGTGGTCGGATCACAGGTATCCCGTGAGGGCGGTGCGGCGTCAAGTCTTGACACCGTACCGATCATGACGTTTCAGTGGTCCTATCAATTCGAGGGAATGTTCACAGAAATTCCGGCAATTCGGGCTTAATGTCTTGATTGACCCGATGAATGACGGTCGGGTGTGGGAGATTTACGAGATCGGGAGTGGCGTTTTCGTGAAAGATCCGCGTGCAGGAGCTCCCGGTGTCGCGCGCCCCGAGCGCGGCGTCGTGCCGCGCGTTCGTGTGGAGGCGGTGTGAAGGTTCCCGTCCGAGTCGACGCGCACCACCACCTGTGGGATACCGACGAACGCGAGTACGGCTGGATGGACGGTCCCTGGGCCGATCCGCTGCGCGGTCGATTCGGGTCGGCCGAACTCGCGGCAGCCGTACCGAACCCGGGTGAGATCGCGACCATCGCGGTCCAGGCGGTCACGGACACCGCGGAGAGCGCCGAACTCCTGGCCGTGGCCGCCGATCCGACCACGCCGGTCGTCGCGGTGGTCGGCTGGGTGGACCTGACCGCACCCGACGTCGCCGATCGGGTGGCCGAGTTGCGTGCCGGACCGGGTGGCGAGCGCCTGGTCGGGATCCGGCACCTGGTACAGGACGAGCCGGACCCCCGATGGCTGCTGCGACCGGATGTGGGCCGCGCACTGGCCGCGTTGACGCGCGCCGGCATCGTGTACGACCTGCTCGTCAAGCCGGCCCAGTTGGCCGCCGCGTGCCGAGTCGTCCGCGAGCATCCGGAACAGTCCTTCGTGCTGGACCACATCGGCAAGCCCGATATCGGCGCGGGCGCCGGTGCCTGGGAGCCCTGGGCCGCCGCGCTGCACGAGATCGCCGCGTTGCCCAACGTCGCGGTCAAGCTGTCCGGCATCGTGACCGAGGCCGACTGGCGGGCGTGGACGGTCGAACAGGTGCTTCCCTACGCACGCCACGCGTTGGAGATGTTCGGCCCCGAACGCACCATGTTCGGCTCGGACTGGCCGGTGTGCACACTCGCGGCGTCGTACGACGACGTCCTCTCGCTCGCGGAGCGCACCTGCGTCGGCCTGTCGGCCGCCGAGCGGGATCGCGTCTTCGGCGCCACCGCCCGGGCCGTGTACGGCTTCCGAGGGTTCGACCGAGGCGGTGGGGGAGGGCGGTGAAGCGCGCGCCGTATCGGACCTCGTCCCCGGTCGCCGAGTGCGGAGGATACGGTGGGCGGCCAAGCGCGCGACGATGGGAGCGGACATGGCGAATCGACCCGGACTTCCGGAAGACCTCGACGCTCCCGAGCAGTTGTGGACGCGCGCCGCCGCCTCGGTGTTGCTCGCACTCACCAAGAGCCCCCGATTTCCCTCCAACTATGCGCACGAGGAGGGCGAACTCGGGTTCTGGCACTCCAACGGCGCGTGGACACTGGTGCTGCGACCGGATGGGCGGGCCCTGCTGTACGGCCAGGACGTCGACTGCAGCGATACGACCTATGCGGGGGACGAGCCCGTGGATCTGTTGGCGGGCGCGCCTTCCTGGCTGCCGGTCGAGATGTTGCGGCCATTGATCGACGGCTACGAACTGGGCTACCTCTACTGGTGGGAACCCGGCTCGCTCGCGTGGGGACGCGCGTCCTATCCGGACTTCGTCCAGGACGACGGACTGGCGGCCTCCTTCGACGCCACGCCCGGCGTGCTCGACGCCGAGGAGTTGCCCGGGGTCTTCGACGAGTGCGGTTACCGGGACCGGGAGGTCAACGCGCGCTTCCTCGGCCGCGTACTCGCGCGCGACCTGGACGGCGCGGTGCTCGCGGAGCTGATGAACTCCGATCCGGGAGCGGGCACCGACGACCACGACGCGCTGCACGCGGGAGCGTTGGCCTGGGCCGGGAAACTCGGTGTCGGCGGGGACGGCTCGACGACCACCGGAGACGGGATCGGCTGACCCCACCGGTTCGCGCCGAAGCGGCCGTTCGGCGAAGCGGATGCGGCCGGTCGGCGGGGCACGGTCGAGGGGAACGCCGGTCGGACCGATCCGGTTGCAATGGCTTGTCCCACGTCGGCTTCGACCGGGTGGGGCGAATGCGGGAGGTGATCCAGGAAAGGCTCCGGGCTCCCTACGAGGAGCCCAGGCCTGGCTCCAGGCCAAGGGCAGCAAGTACGGCTGGTGCCGGATGTACGACAACGAGGCGTGGCACTTCGAGTACAACGCCTCCTGCACCTCCGGCTGCCCGAAGCGCCTCCCAGCGCGCTGGACTCGTAACGGCGCGAGCTCCTTGTCGTCGGCGACGGGCCGGGCCGGGGGCGGGGTACCGAGATCGGGCCCGCCGCCCGCGCCGGTCCGGCGATCGGGGTTCTCACGCGATGGTCAGGACGTGGTCGCTGATCAGGTGTGTCGCTCCGACGACGCCCGCGGCGCCGCCCAGTTCGGACAGCACGATGGGCAGGTTCTCCGTCGCCAGGGGCAACGACTGGCGATACACGACGCTGCGGATCTCGGCGAGCAGCGGGTGGCCGAGTCCGGCCACACCGCCCCCGATGATCACCATCGCGGGGTTGAAGAAGCTCACGAGCGCGGCGATCACCCGGCCGAGTCGGGCGGCGCCCTCACGCACGATGGTCACCGCGCCGGGGTCGCCGGCGGTGACCGCGTCGCCGACGTCGCGGGCGGAGAGGGGCCCGTTCTCGGCGGACCTGCGGGCGAGGAAGGGAGAGGCGCCCGACGCGGCCGCCGCTTCGGCCTCACGGGCCAGGGCCCAGCCGGAGAAGTAGGACTCCAGGCAGCCGGTGTTGCCGCACACGCACATCGGTCCGGACTCGTCGAGTCGGATGTGGCCGATGTCGCCGGCGCTGCCGGAGACGCCTCGGTAGATCCGGCCGCCGACGACGATGCCGCACCCGATACCCGTACCGATCTTGACCAGCAGGAGATCGTCGATCGACCGGGCGACGCCGGCGTGGCGTTCCCCCAGGGCCATGATGTTCACGTCGTTGTCCACCAGGACGGGACAGTCCAGTCGTCGGCCGACCACATCCCGGATCGGGAAACGGTCCCAGCCGGGCATGATCGGTGGGATCACCGGCATGCCCTCACGAAAGCTCACCGGTCCCGGGACGCCGATGCCCACTCCGTGGACTCGTGGGAACGGGTCGTCCTCGCGCAGTTTGTCGACGAGCGCGAATACCCGGTCGAGCACCGCCGCGGGGCCGCCGCGCACGTCGCACGGCTCGGTCAGATGGCCGAGCACTTCCAATTCGCCGTTGGTGACGGCGACATCGATCGACGTCGCGCCGATGTCGACGCCGACGAACCGCGTCGCGGATGCGATACGTACGATGCCCGAGCGTCGCCCGCCACGCGAGGCCGCGAGTCCGGCCGGCTCCACCAGGCCCAATTCGACGAGCCGATCGATCTCGACGGCCAGTTTGGAGCGTGAGATCTGCACGGCGTCGCCGAGTTCGCTCCGCGACCGCGGCCCGTGGTCGCGCAACAACTCCAGCAGGTGCGCCTGGTGACGGTTCTCCGGTCCGAACTGCGTTTCCATGGCCTCGTCCCCCTCGTGATCCGGTGGGATCACATCGTCCACGTCCCGCGACGATCCCGCCGAGGCAGCCGAGCCTTTCCCCGGGTCGTCACGGGTGACGGGCACGTGGTGACCGGCACTGGACTTTTGTCCTGGTTTTCCGTCGTTCGCGTGGCGCATCATCAACTTTTTCCATTTCGATAACAAAGTTGTGCCGACGGTACCGCGAAGGCCGCGACCCCGTCGGAACGGGGCCGCGACTTCGGGGCGAGCCGGCGCGCGTCATCGCGAACCGTTACTGCTTTGAGGGTATTACGCCCTGTTCAGGCGGCGATCACCCTTCGATGTCGGCGATCACCCGATTCGCATCGCGGGTGATCACCGTGCGCACATCCACGTTCGGGACCACCTTCGGGTCGGCGACGAGGGTCTTGAGTTTGCCGAGTTCGGCCATCGCCCGGTCGTCCCGGCCCTGCGCCTCGGCCACCCGGGCCTTCTCGATCTGTCGGGTGAGCTTGGTCCTGGCCGTCGCGGACAACCATCCCGTTCCGCGGAAACGGTCGACGAGGTTCTGCATGTCGCGCATCGACGTGGTCACCGTGAAGCGGACCGCGGTCGTCGTCGTGTTGCCCGCGTTGTCCGCCGCCGAGACGTCGACCGTGTGCTGCCCCAGGCTCAGGGCGAACAACGGTTGAACGGTGCCGGAGGTGAAGGGCTTCGCGTCGAGCGTGCCCGCGAGCGTCTTGACACCCGAGGTCGGATCGATCGCCTCCCAACTCACCCGCACGTCCTGCGCGTCGCCATAGACCGCGCCGTCGGCGACCCCCGCGACCAACAGCACGGGCTTGGTCCCGTCGATCTTGATCGTCGCGGCCTTGTCCGGCTCGACGAGTCCGGCCCGGTCGACACCGCGGTAGCGCAGCACGTGCTCCCCGTCGCCGGACACCGACACCGGGCTGTCCGAGTAGGGCGTCCAGGCGCCGCCGTCCAGCGCGAATTCGATTCCCGCGATCTTCGAGGACGCGTCGACGGCGCTCAGCGTGACGGGTATCGCTCCCCGGTGCCAGCCGCTGTCTCCCGGCGCCGCGAATCCCGCCGTGGTCAACGGAGCCGTGGCGTCGACCTTGACCACCAGTTCCCGGCCCTCCTCGGTGTTGCCCGCCTTGTCCTTCGAGCGGTACCGAAGCTTGTGTTCGCCGTCGCCGCTGACGCTCACCGGGGTTCCGTCGTACGCGGCCCACCCGGCGCCGTCCAGGTCGTACTCGGTGGATGCGACCCCGGACCCACCCGCCTCGTCGACGCCGGCGAGCGTCACGTTGACGGGAGCCGCCGTGTACCAACCGTCCTTGCCGGTGGGCTGCGCCGGATCGGGCGTCGCGTTGGTCACCGGTGCCTGGGCGTCCGTGGCGACCCTGGTGAACCTCCAGTTCTGGTTGGCCGCGCCGTTGCAGGTCCACTGCACGACCTTGGCGCCGTCCTGCGTGTCGACGCCGGCGACGTCCGCACACAGCTTGCTCGTGACGTTGGCCAGCGCGAATGTGCCGGCACTGGCGCTCACCGTGGGCTTCCAGTGTTGGTTGCCGCCGTTGTTGCACGTGTACTGCACGAGTTGCACGTCGAGTTGGGTGGACCAGCCGGGGACCTCCAGGCACTTGCCGTCGATCGCCGACTTGATCGTGTACGAGCCGTCACCGACCGGGTCGACCTGCCACTTCTGTTCCTTGCCGGCGCCCGATGCCTGTTGCACGATCGGCGCGGACTCGGCCGACGAGGCCCCCTGCACGGCCATGTTCTTGCCGCTGTGCTCGGCCGTCAGGGTGTACAGGCCCGCCTGGATTTCGCCGGTGACCACCTCGGGATCGAACAGGACCGCGTCCAGGTCGTAGGCGTGGTTCGTCGGCGTCTTGAACACCACGTAGAGCTTGTGCGTTCCGGCGAGCGCGGTGAGTGGCACGCCGGGGGTGATCCGGTAGTCGTTCCAGCCGCCGGTGGCCGGTACGGGTGTGCTGCCCAGAAGCGTTCCGGTGGGAGAGTCCGCGCGCAACTCGATGGACCCGCCGCCCGTGGGCGAGGACAGCCGGTAGCGAAGCGACTTGGTGCCGGCCAGGTTCGCCGGGTCGAACATGATCCAGTCGTTGTCGCTGATGTCGCCGAGGCGTTTGCCGTTCTCCGCGCCCGGCTCGTTGATCAGCCGGGTCCCGGACTGTGCGGTGAAGTACTCGGCCTGCTTGTGCCGGGGGTGGAGCATGGCGCGGGTGTGCGAGGTCAGCGGGGGTGCGCCGGAGGCGCCCTTGTCGGTGTACTTGGCACTGACGATGTAGTAGAGGTTGGCGCCTTCGGGGTGCCCGCCCAGGTCGCCGGTGTCGATGGTGCCTTCGCAGCCGGGGATGTCGGTGGTGTGGTGCGCGTGGTCGTCGTGTCCCAGTGCGGGGTTGACGACGACCTCGGCGCAGTCGATCGCTCCGTCCTCGGGATCGGTGACCGTGACCTTGTAGGGCACGCGGTCGCCGAATTCGATGAAGCTGCCGTCGGCCGGGAGGTCCAGCTTGATCGTGGGCGCGGTGTTGCCCACGGTGACGGACACGTTGGCGAAGCCGGTGTCACCGGTGGTGTTGGTGACCTTCAGTTGCGCGTTGAAGGCGCCGACGGCGGTGTAGACGTGGGTGGGGTTCGGGTCGGTGGAGTCGACGGTGCCGTCGCTCTCGAAGTCCCACGCGTAGGTGATCGGGATGTTGCCCGGATCGTGCGTACCGTTGCTGGAGAACGCGACCGTCAGCGGTGCCGGGCCGTTGGTCGGCGTTCCCTTGGCCACGGCGACCGGCTGGCGCCGGCCCTGCGTGTAGTCGATGCGGTAGAGACCGGAGTCGTCGTTCCCGCCGCCGAAACCCCTGCCCCAGTCGAGCACGTACATCGAGCCGTCGGGGCCGAAGGTCATGTCCATCGGCTTGGCGAGCTGCGCCGTCGGCAGGAAGTCGTTGATCTTGTGGAGCTTGTTCGACGCGTCGAAGCGGATCTCCCGCATGAAGCCGCGTGCCCATTCGTAGAAGAAGCCGGCGCCGTCGTAGTAGGCCGGGAACTTCGTGGGCGAGGGGTTGTTGGGGTCGTAGCGGTAGACGGGGCCGGCCATCGGCGCGCTGCCGCCGTTGCCCATCTCGGGGAATTCGGGGGAGGTGCCGTAGCCGTACCAGATCTGCGGCATCTGCACGGCCGGGAGCCGGGTCAGTCCGGTGTTGTTGGGCGAGGGGTTCGTGGGGGCGGCGCAGTCGAACTTCGGTCCCACGGCGCCGTTGTCGGGGTTGTAGGGGGCGTAGGGCTGGTTGTCGCCGTGGCAGAAGGGCCAGCCGAAGTTGCCGGGCTGTGCGATGACGTTGTACTCGACCAGTCCCTCGGGGCCCCGGTCGGTGGTGGGCAGGCCGCGGTCGGGGCCGTAGTCGGCCACGTGCAGCCGGCCGGTGCCCTGGTCGACGCGGAAGCGGAAGGGGTTGCGGAAGCCCATCGCGTAGATCTCGGGCCGGGTCCTGTCCGTGCCCGGGGCGAACAGGTTCCCGGTGGGGATGTCGTATCCGCCGTCGGCCCCGGGCCTGATTCGCAGGATCTTGCCGCGCAGGTCGTTGGTGTTGCCCGCGGTGCGCGCCGCGTCGAGCATGGATTTGCCCGGTCGCCAGTCCAGGGGTGCGTAGCCCTGCCACGCCGGATCGAGGTTGGGCGGCGTGTCGTCGCCGGTGCCCAGGTAGAGACTGCCGTCGGGGCCGAAGTCGAGGGCGCCGCCGGTGTGTCCGGGTTCGGGGAAGGTCCGGTCGCGGTACGCGGGGACCTCGATGACGGTCTTCTCGCTCGCGGGGTCGATGGTGTCGCCGGTGACGGTGAACCGGGAGAGTCGGTTGACGTCCGTGGCGGCGTTCCTGGGCGAGTGGTAGAGGTAGATCCACTTGTTCTGTGCGAAGCCGGGATCCAGGACCATGCCGACGAGGCCGTCCTCGCCGCCCGTGTACACGTCGAGCCTGGCGGCGGTGACCGTGCTGTGCGTGTCCGGCTTGTAGACCTTCACCTCGCCGGCGCGCTGGATGTAGAACACCCGCCCGTCCGGGGCCACGTCCAACTGCATCGGATCGACGGTGTTCTCGTCGAGGGCGACCTTCTCGAAACTGCTCCACACCGTCGGCCCGCAGTCGCCGGGGACGTTGCCCGCCGCCCACTTGAGGCCGCCGATGATGTGCCTGCGCAGATCGGGTTCCGCGTAGGAGGAGGCGGTGTGGCCCATGGCCGTGGCCCAGACCCGGCCGCCCTCGGCGTTGCGACACCACGAGATCGGGTGGTCGGCGCCCATCCTGGACGGGCCCGGGTCGTAGGTGCTCTCGTCCGCCGTCACCAGGACGTGCACATTGCCCCGGGGGTTCTTGTCGAAGTTGTACCACTCCTCGCTGCGGGACCAGCGCTCCGGCAGGTCCTTGGTCGAGGGGTGCACGCGGTCGGCGACCTTGGCGGTGCCGGGCAGGACCCCCGGCGAGTGGGCGGGCATGTGGGCGCCGCCGTTGACCAGGTTGTCCCACCACGGGAATTCGTTGTCGATGCCCATGTCGGTGGCGTTGTGCAGGGCCACGATGCCCTTGCCGGAGTGGACGTACTTCTGCAGGGCTTGGCGCTGGGCCTCGGTGTCCCAGACCATGCCCGAGTTCTGCAGCATGACGATGACGTCGAAGCCGGCGAGGTTCGCGTCGTTGAAGACGGCGGAGTCGTTGGACTGCACGACCTCGTAGTGGTTCGCCTCGGCCTCGTCCTGGAACATCTTGATGCCGGCCGGGATCGACTCGTGGACGTAGCCGACGGCCTCGGTGAACAGCAGCGCGCGGAACGTGGCGTGTGCCTGGGCCTGGGGAACGGGCGTCAGGGTGAACAGGGCCAGGGCCATCGCGAGGACGGCACCGAGTGATCGCACGGATCGGGAGGCGGGTAGGGGACGGGGTGGACCGATCGAGCGCATGGGTTCTCCTCGTTTCGCACAGGGGTGCGCTGCTCGTGCCGCGCGGGTCGCGGGCGAGCGGGACGGTGCGAGGGTTTCCGTGGCCGGTTGGTCGGACCGGGCGAGGTGCCGTACGGGTCAGAGCGCGGCGAGGGTCGCGCGCAGGAAGGCGATGCCGTCGCGGGCGATGGTGTCCTGGGTGGCCGCGAGGGGTCTCCAGATGGAGGCGGCCACCGCGATCGAGGCGTTGTGCGCGGTGAACGACTCGATGCAGAGCGGACCCTGATGGCCGGCTGCCGCCAGGGCGGTCAGGAAGCCGGGCCAGTCGAGGTGGTCGGTGCCCGGCGTGCCGCGGTCGTTCGCGCACACCTGCACGTGCGCGATCCGGCCCGCCGCCGCTTGGACGGCGCCGACGAGGTCGTGTTCCTCGATGTTCTGGTGGTAGGTGTCCAGGGCGATGCCGACGGCGTCGGCGGGGAGTTCGGCGATGGCTTCCAGGGTTTGCGCGACGGTGTTGAGCACGCTGGTCTCGTACCGGTTGAGGGGTTCGACGGCCAGGAGGACGCCGGCGGAGCGGGCGTGTTCGACGATCGGGGCGAGGCCGTCGCGGAACTCGTCGAGGATGCGGGCGCGTTCGGCCTCGGTCGTGCGCCAGGTGCGGCCGACCGCCGCGTACATGGGGCCGGCGACGACGGGCGCGCCGACCTCGGCGGCGGCGTCGACGCAGCGGCGCAGGTAGTCGCGGGTACGACCCAGGCCGGCCGCGTCGGTGGCGACGAGGTCTCGGCCCGGGGGCATGACGGCGGCGACGGAGGCCGCGGTCAGGTCGTGGTCGAGCAGGATTTCGCGGACCTTGACCGGGTTCCAGTCATGGGGCTGCTCCAGCGGGAGTTCGACCACGTCCGCGCCGAACTCACGGATGCGGGGCGCGAGTCGCAGAAGGTCGCCTTCGGTGAGTGGGGAAGCCCAGATCCAGGTGTTCACACCGAGCGCACGCATGGCGGTGCTCCTTGTCGTCGCGGGATCGAAGAAGCTGCGGGATCGTGACCGATCGGAGTCGGGGCGACGAGACGATCGCCCCGACTCGTTCGACTACTTGCCGCCCCACTTGTCGGGATAGCCGGGCAACGTCTCACAGCCGCACATCGCGTAATGCAGCGGCGGCATGCCGGGCTTGAGGTACTGATCGCGGTTGTCGGCCGTGATGGTGGGTTGCGGAAGCTTCCATTCCTTGGGTACCGGTTCGCCCTTGAGGATCTTCAGAGCCGCGATGATCGGAGTGCGCCACTGGTACGAGGGGTACGTCGGGGCGATCGCGGTGAGGTTCTTCTTCTTCCAGACCTCCAGGAACTGCTGCTGGTCCTCGCCGGTGATCGGCGGGACCTTCTTGCCCGCGTCCTCGAACGCCTCGACGGCCGCGACGGCGGTGTCGCCGGCGTCCATCCAGACGCCGTCGATGGTGCCGTGGCGCTGGATGGCGTCGCTGACGACGGCCTTCGTCTTGGCCGGGTCGCCGTCGGTGAACTTGACGTCGACGACATCGAGTCCGCCCTGCTCCAGCACACGCTTGCCCGCGGCCCAGCGGTTCTCCAGGACGTCGACGCCGGGCAGGATCCGCAGCGCGAGGATCTTCCCGCCGGGCTTGACCTTCTCCTTCAGGAATCGGGCGCCGGTGTCGCCGAAGGCGTAGCCGCCGACGGGGTTGACGAAGGTGACCGGGCAGTCGGTGCTGACGCCTCGGTCGAAGACGACGACCGGGATCTTTCCGCACGCGGCCTTGACGGCCGGGGTGAGCGTGGCGGTGGTGTTGGGCGAGACGATCAGCGCGGAGCAGCCCTTGCCCGCGAGTTCCTGGATGTCGGAGATCTGTTTGTCGTCCTTGCCCTGGGCGTCCAGGACGGTGAACTTGGCGATCTCGGGGTGGGTGGCGGCCTCGGCCTGGATGTTCTTGAGGCCGGTCTGGCGCCAGTTGTTGGCGACGCTCGCGTTGGAGAAGCAGATCTCGTACGGGCCGTCCTTCTTGTACTGCGTGGTGTCGACCATCTGCTGCGGGTCGAGCATCTGCTCCCAGGGCTTGTCCGCGGGGCCTTGCGGAGTCGCCTTCAGAAGCGCCAACTGGCGGTCGTAGTCCGCTTGTACGAAGAACTTCGAGTCGCCGGAGTCGCCCTTGCCGGGGTTCGTTCCGGGGGCGGACGCGCCGGGGACGCCGGGGGCCTTGCTCGCCGACGAGGAGTCGGCCTTGTCACTGGAGCACGACGCCGTGGCCAGTAGGGCGGCTGCGACGGTCAGGCCGACGGACAGTCTGTGTCTCATCGTGATTCTCCTCGGGAGGGTCGGGACAGGAAGGGCAGGTGGGCGGACACGCGGGCGCGCAGCCGGGACCAGTCGACGGCTCCCAGCGCGACGGCGGTGATGACGATGACGCCCTGGACGGTGGTCTCCAGGGCGTTGGAGACCCCGCGGAGGTTGAGCAGGGTGAACAGGGTCTGCAGGGACAGCGCGCCGGCCATCGCCGCGACCACCGAGCCGCTGCCGCCGCCGAGTGCGACGCCGCCGAGGACGACGGCGGTGATGGCCTCGAACTCGTAACCCCGCCCGGCCTGGGCGGAGACCCCGGAGAAGCCGCCGACGAGGATCGCCGCGACCGCGGCGGCCGTGCCGGACAGGACGAACGCGAGTACGCGTACCCGCATCACGCGCACTCCGGCCAGTCCCGCGGCCTCGGCGTTGTCGCCGGTGGCGACCAGGGTGCGGCCGAAGTTCGATCGCATGAGCACGACCGCGACGACACCCACCGCGACGCACACCAGCACGGCCCAGGGCACCGATCCGAAGGCGATGCTGCGGCCGATCCGGCGGAAGTCGTCGGGCAGGATGCCGCTCGGGGAACCCTGGGTCCAGTAGAAGACGGCGCCTTCGAGGATCAGGGTCATGCCGAGTGTCGCGATGAACGAGGGCACCCGCAGCACCGTGGTCACGAGTCCGTTGATCAGGCCGACGAACGCGCCGCCGATGAGCAGCACGGCCACGACGATCGTCCAGTGCGCGCCGGGGAAGGCGTGGTAGGTCTCCGCGGTGACCACGACGCCGACCGTGACGAGCGCGCCCACCGACAGGTCGTAGCCGCCGGAGACGATCACGAGGTACTGGCCGGCGGCGAGGACCACCAGCGGCGCCGAGCGCTTGAGGAACGCGAGGAAGGGATCGGGTCGGAAGAACGTCGGGTCCTCGATGCCCAGTGCGAGCAGCAACGCCGCGAGGAGCAGGTACACCGGCGCGCCGGCGCGCAGCGAGGCGGCGAACCGTCGTGCGGGCGTGGCGCGGGCCACGAGGTGCGGATCGGGGGACGCGTGCGGCGCCCGGCGCCGCTTGTCCAGGGTGTCGACCATCACGACGCGACCCCCTTGGTGGTGCCTCGGCGGGCGTAGAGCGCGACCGCGACGATGATGACGACGCCGCGCACCACGTTCTGGAAGAAGGGGTCGACGCCGATCTGGTTGAAGACGCTGTCCAGGACGGCGAGCATCAGCACGCCGCCGATGGTGCCGGTGACCCCGCCGCGGCCGCCCGCGAGCGCGGTGCCGCCGAGCACGACCGCGGCGATGGAGGTGAGGTCGTAGCGCGCCTCGGTGCCGGCCCACGGCGAGCCGGCGCCCAGGCGGGCGGCGAGGAACAGCCCGGCCAGCCCGGCGCATACCGCGCACAACACGTGCGCGGCGATGATCACGCGGTGGGTGCGCACGCCCGACAGGCGGGCGGTCTGTTCGTCGCCGCCGACGGCGTACATGTGATAGCCCAGCCGGGTGCGGCGCAGCACGAACCAGACGGCGACGGCGACGGCCAGGAGCAGGAACGCGGAGACGGGGATCGGGCCCATGCGGTCGAAGCCCAGGCGTTGGAAGGACTCGGGGACCTTGCCGGCGGGTCCGGAGTAGGTGTCCTCGATCCAGCCGCGCAGGATGAAGCCGACGCCGAGGGTGGCGATGAACGCGTTGACCCCCAGTTTGGTGACGATGAGGCCGTTGGCGAGGCCGACCGCGACGGAGAAGGCGAGCACGGCGGCGATCGCGGGGACGATGTTGCCGTCGGAGCCGTCCATGGTCTCGGCGGCGACGAGGGTGGCGATGCTGACCAGGTAGGCGACGGACAGGTCCAGGGAGCCGGTGAGGACGACGACGCTCTGGCCGACGGCGATCAGGCCCAGGACGACGGAGTTCTGCAGGATGCCGACGGTGTTGTCGAGCGTGAGGAAGGAGCCGCCGCGGGCGGTGACGGTGATCCAGCCGAGGAGGATGACCCCCAGCAGGGCCAGGTAGACGACACTGGTGGGGTCGGCGAACCGGCCGGGGAGGGCGGATTTCGCGGTGCGTGTTCGGGGTGCGAGGGCCTGGGTGTTCACGTGGCGGCTCCGGCGGCCACGCGACCGGCGGTGGCGAGGCGCATGATCTCTTCTTCGGTCGGGCCGGCGGGCAGTTCGCCGGCGATCCTGCCTTCGGACATGACGAGCACGCGGTCGCTCATCCCGATCACCTCGGGGAGTTCGGACGAGACCATGAGCACCGCCATGCCCTCGCGTGCCAGTTCGCGGACGAGTTCGTGGATGGCGGCCTTGGCGCCGACGTCGACGCCACGCGTGGGCTCGTCGAAGACGAGCACTCCCGGGCGCACCCCGAGCCACTTGGCGATGACGACCTTCTGTTGGTTGCCGCCGGACAGGTAGCGCACCTGCTGGTCCTCGCCGCGGGCGCGCAGTGCCACGCGGGCCAGCAGATCGGCGACGGGCGGGGCGGGGCGGGCGCGCAACGGGCGGGAGAAGACGGCCCGTTCGACGAGCAGGGTGTTGTCGCGTACGGATTGGCGCAGGGCGAGTCCTTCGCCCTTGCGATCCTCGCTGACGAGCGCGATGCCGGCGCGGATGGCCTCGCGCGGATCACGCGGACGCAGCTCCCTGCCGTCGACGCGCATGGTGCCGGTGGTGAACGGTGTCGCGCCGAACAGGGCTCGGGCCAGCGACGTTCGCCCGGATCCCTGGAGTCCCGCGATGCCCACGACCTGCCCGGCGCGCAGTTCGAGGTCGATGGCGGTCAGCTTGGCGTTTCCGGCTCCGGCGACGGCGAGGCGCACCTTGCCGACGTCCGCGGCGCCGGCGCGAGGGGGGTAGTAGGCGCCGAGTTCGCGGCCGACCATCAGGCGTACGACGGTGTCCTCGTCGGTCGTCGCGGTCGCCAGGGTGGCCACGCGCCGGCCGTCCTTGATCACGGTGACGCGGGTCGACAGGTCGAAGACCTCGCGCAGGCGGTGCGAGATGTACAGGATGCCCAGGCCGCGTCCGGTGAGCCGGCGCACGAGCGCGTAGAGCCGCTCGACCTCGTGGTCGGCGAGTGCGGCGGTGGGCTCGTCCATGATCAGCACGCGGGCGTCGGTGGACAACGCCTTGACGATCTCGACGACCTGCTGCTGAGCAACCGACAGGCGGCGGACGGGCGTTCGCGGGCCGAACGAGGTCTCGGAGAGTTCGGCCAGGAGTCGGGTGGTGGCCTGCTCCATGGCGCCCCGGTCGACCAGGCCGCGCCGAGTGGGTTCGCGACCGAGGAAGACGTTCTCGGCGACCGTGCGTTCCGGCAGGAGGGTGAACTCCTGGTGGATGATCGCGATGCCGGCGGCCTGGGCGCGGGAGGGGTGGGAGAAGGCGACCGGCGTGCCGTCGACGGCGATGGTGCCGGCGTCGGGGGTGTGCACGCCGGCGAGGATCTTCATCAGGGTCGACTTGCCCGCGCCGTTCTCCCCCACGACCGCGTGGACCTCGCCGGCCCCCACGTCGAGGTCGACGTCGTGCAGGACGCGAACACCGGTGAATTCCTTGCGGATTCCGGTTACCGCCAGCAGCGTCATCGAAGACCTCCCATGGATGCGGCGAGCCGACCGGTCGGGATCGGTACCCATCCGTTGCCGCCCTGGGCACTGGTCTCGACGGCCGCCAGGACCCGCTGGATCTGGAGTCCGTCGGCGAAGGTGGGGGTCGGGTCGCGCCTTTCGGTGATCGCGGTGAGCAGGTCCGCCGCCTGGTGCGTGAACGTGTGCTCGTAGCCGAGCAGGTGGCCGGCCGGCCACCAGGCGCCGGCGTAGGGGTGTTCGGGCTCGGTGACCAGGATGCGGCGGAAGCCGGCGGTGCGGGCGTCGTCGGTGCGGTCGGCGAACCACAGTTCGTTCATGGCCTCGAAGTCGAAGGCGATGCTGCCGGCCGAGCCGTTCACCTCGATGCGCAGGCTGTTCTTGCGTCCGGTGGCGAAGCGGGTGGCCTCGAACGAGGCCAGGGCGCCGCCGGAGAGCCGGCCGATGAACAGCGCGGCGTCATCGACGTCGACGTCGCCGTGGACGGCGGTGAGTTCGGCCACCGGGCGTCGGCGGACGAACGTCTCGGTGAGTGCGCTGACTCCGGTGAGGAGTTGGCCGGTGACGAACTGGGCGGTGTCGATGATGTGCGCGCCGATGTCGCCGAGCGCGCCGGAGCCGGCCTCGTCCTTGGCGAGCCGCCACACCAGTGGGTGTTGGGGATCGACGATCCAGTCCTGGAGGTACTGGGCACGCACGTGGCGTATCTCGCCCAGGCGTCCCTCCGCGACGAGATCGCGGGCGAGGGTGACGGCGGGTACGCGGCGGTAGTTGAACCCGACCATGGCGCGTACGCCGCGGGTGGCGGCCTCGTCGGCGGCGGCCACCATGGCCTCGGCCTCGGCGACCGTGTTGGCCAGCGGCTTCTCGCACAGGACGTGCTTGCCGGCGGCGAGCGCGGCGACGGCGATCTCGGCGTGTGAGGCGCCGGGGGTGCAGATGTCGACGATCTCGATGTCGTCGCGCTCGATCAGCGCGCGCCAGTCGGTGAGCGCGACGTTCCAGCCCAGGCGTCGCGCGGCGGTCGTCGCCGCGGCGCGGTCCCGTCCGGCGAGGGCGACCATCGTCGGTGCCCGCGCCAGGTCGAAGAAGGCGTTCACGGTGCGCCACGCCTGGGAGTGCGTGCGACCCATGAACGAGTAGCCGACCATGCCGACCCCGATGCCTGTGCTTGCGCTCGGACCGTCGAACTGCGTGGTCACGGATGCGTCCCTTCGGGTTGTCCGGCCCGGACGGCCGGTGCTTGGCCAGGAATGTAGTGCGTTCTTCCTGAGTGAAGAAGAGTTTTCACAGAAGAAATCCAACTTCTTCCAGATCAAGGACAAACCATGTGGTCGTGAAGTTGCCCACGACGACGTGAGCTCATGAAGTCGCGCCACCACACCGGGGGTTGCCGCCCCGTGTGCCGGCGATCCGTCGCCTATGCGTTCGCCAGGCCCAGTTCGAGCAGGAGGGCCTTGACCTGGGTCGCGTGCACCGTGTCGCGTTTGGCGGTGGGGTCGCTGCACAGCAGCAGCGGGGCGTCCGCCGCGTCGGCGGGGAGTCGTCCGTGGGTTCCCCGTACCGGGGCGGGGTCGAGCGGGACGACGGCCATGCGGTAGCGCAGCCCGAGCCGTTTGCGGGCCAGGGCCACGCCCGCCTTGAGTTTGACGTGGCGGTCGGCGGGGTCCCAGAACAGTTCGGCCGGGTCGTAGCCGGGTTTGCGGTGGATCTCGACCTGGCGGGCGAAGTCGGGGGCACGCTCGTCGTCGAGCCAGTAGTAGTACGTGAACCATGCCTCGGGTTCGGCGACCACCACCAGGTCGCCGGCCCGGTCGTGGTCGAGCCCGTACTCGCGTCTGCCCTCGGCGTCCAAGACCTCGGCCACGCCCGGTTGTTCCGCCAGCAGGGCGGCGACGCGGGGACGGTCGGCCGGGTCGCGGACGTACACGTGGGCGATCTGGTGGTCGGCCACCGCGAATGCCCGCGAGGTCCACGGGTCCAGGTACTCCATGCCGTCCTGGGTATGCACGCGCAACAGACTCGCGCGGCGCAGCACACGGTTGACGTCGACGGGCCGGCTTGCGCGGGTGATGCCGTATTCGCTGAGCACGACGACGGTGCAACCGCTCTCGGCGGCCCGGCGCAGGAGTGGGGTCAGCGCGGTGTCGATCTCACGCGCGGCCCGGATCGCCTCGGGGGCATCCGGGCCGTGCCGTTGGAGGTCGTAGTCCAGGTGCGGCAGGTAGGCGAGGGTCAGATCGGGCCGATGCCTGTGCAGCACGTAGGCGGTCGCGTCGATGATCCATTGCGAGGAGCGGATGGAGGCGGTCGGTCCCCAGTAGTGGAAGAGGGGGAAAGTGCCCAGGCGGGCGGTGAGTTCGTCGTGCAGCTCGGGCGGATCGGTGTAGCAGTCGGGTTCCTTGCGGCCGTCGGAGTAGTAGATCGGCCGGGGGGTGAGCGTCCAGTCGACGTCGGCGCCCATGGCGTACCACCAGCCCATGTTGGCGACGGTGTAGTCGGGGCGTACGCGTCGGGCCGCCTCCCAGATCTTCTCGCCCGCCACGAGGCGGTTGTGTTGCCGCCACAGGAGTACCTCGCCGAGTTCGCGGAAGTACCAGCCGTTGCCGACGATGCCGTGCTCGCGCGGGAGGTCGCCGGTGAGGAAGGTGGATTGCACGGAGCAGGTCACCGCGGGCAGCACCGGGTCCAGGCGGGCCTGGAAGCCGCTGTCGGCGATGCGGCGCAGCGCGGGCATGTGGGCGAGCAGGCGGGGGGTGAGTCCGACGACGTTCAGGACCAGCAGGCGGGGCATCAGGTTCCTTTCCTGTCGGCGGGTTTCAGGCCCAGGTCGAGCAGGGCCGCGCGCAGTGCGGCGAGTTCGGCGGCGATACCGGCGACCAGGGCCCGGGGGGTCGGTGGCCCGGTGTCGTCCAGGACCGGCCAGGTGTAGGTCTCGACTTCGATGTGGTCGGTGCGCGCGCGGGGGCCGGCGAACAGACCTTCGAGGGCGCGGTCGAGCACGTCGTGGGTGGCCGTCAGCGGCGCGCGCGGTCGGCCGTGGAGGGGGAGGTGGTAGTGCACGCGCCAGGGTGCGTTGCCGGGTAGGCCGCCGGCGATGGCCTGGGGTAGGTCGTCGACCGCGAGCGGTGGGGTGCCGGCCTCGCGGGTCTGGTGGAGGAAGCGTGGTTCGGCGTAGGGGCGGAGGGTGTCGGGGGTGGGTGCCTGGGCGTGGAGGGCGCACGAGGCCTGGGATTTGACCACGGGTATGCCGGCGTTCTCGAGCGTGACCAGGGCCGTGTGCGGATCCTCGAAGCCGACGGCGAGGTGGCACGTGTCGAGGCAGACGCCGATCCGGTCGGGATCGGTGCCGCGCAGTGCGGCGACGGCTTGGTCGGTGGTCTCCAGGACGCAGCCGGGCTCGGGTTCCAGGCCGACGCGGATGCGCCGGCCGTGGCGCGATTCGATGTGTTCGAGGCCGGCGGCGAGGTGGTCGAGGGCGCGTCGGGCGGCGTCGGAGCGTTCGGCCGGCCAAGGCGTGCGCCAGGCGAGCGGCAGCGTGGAAACGCTGCCTCGGGTGGCGTCGTCGGGGAGCAGGTGGGCGAGGATGCGGGCGCAGTCGAGCGTGTACGCCAGACGGGCGGGGTCGGCCCAGTCGGGGCTGTACACGTTGTGTTTGACGACGTCGTGTTGGAAGCCGGTGTAGGGGAAGGCGTTGAGGGTGACCACTTCGAGCCCGCGCAGGGCGAGTTCGCGGCGCAGGCGTTCGATCGCGGCGTGGTCCCGGGTCAGCGCGGTGGCGACGGGGCGGGCGAGCCACAGGCCGACGCCGAGCGTGTCGAGGTCGAGTTCGGTTCGTACGGGTTCGCAGAATCGGCCGAGTTGTTCGAGGACGCCGTCGAGGTCCTCGGCGGCGTGGACGTTGGTGCAGTAGGCGGCGTGGACGAGGGTGCCGTCGTGGTGTCGGAACCTCATGTGCGCGCTCCGCGCAGGATGGAGTTGCCCTCGTGGGTGTCGCCGGGTCGAGCGCGGACGAGAGCGTCCGGGGCGGGGAGGTCGAGGCGGTTGCTCTGGGCGTAGAAGGCGACGGGGTTGCGCCACAGCACGTGGTCGACCTGGTCCGCGCTCCAGCCGGCCGCGAGCATGGCGCGGCCGGTGTGCACGGTGGACAGGGGATCGCTGTGCCCCCAGTCGGCGGCGGAGTTGACCACCACGCGGTCGGGGCCGATGGCGCGCAGGACATCCACGACCCGTTGCGGGGTCATCTTGGTGTCGGGGTACACGGAGAAGCCCATCCAGCAGCCGGTGTCCGCGACGAGTTCGACGGTGGTCTCGTTGAGGTGGTCGATCAGGACGCGGCCGGGCTCGATGGCGCTGTCGCGGATCAGGTCGAGGGTGTGCCGGACGCCGGCCGCCTTGTCCCGGTGGGGAGTGTGGATCAGGGCAGGCAGTTCGAACTCGACCGCGAGGGCGAGCTGGTGGGTGAAGGCGTGCTCCTCGGCGTCGGTCATCGAGTCGAAGCCGATCTCGCCCACGGCGACGACGCGGTCCTTGGCGAGGAACTCGGGGAGGAGGTCCAGGACGGGTGCGCAGCGGGGGTCGTTGGCCTCCTTCGGGTTGAGGGCGATGGCGCAGAAGTGCTCGATCGTGTACTGGGCGGCGCGGAACGGCTCCCAGCCCAAAAGGCTCTGGAAGTAGTCGACGAAGGACGCGACGGACGTGCGGGGTTGGCCGAGCCAGAAGGCCGGTTCGACCAGGGCCCGGATGCCGGCGTCGCGCAGGGCGCGGTAGTCGTCCGTGGTGCGCGAGGTCATGTGGATGTGGGGGTCGAAGACGCGCATCGGTGGGGCTCCTCGGCTACGGTGCGAAGGCGGTGGCGATGGGTTCGAGACCGGTGGGCGAGGGTCGACCGGCGGCGGATCGCTCTCGGCCGAGGTCGCGGAGCATGCGGGCGAGTTCGGCGTCGGCGCGTTGGTCCAGGTCGGCGACGGTGGGGGTCGGGGGTAGACCGACGAACAAGCACTTGAGGACTCCGTGCCGCCACGCGGCGGCGTCCAGGACCTGGGCGCAGGGGCCCATCGCGGCGGCGATCAGGCGGTGGTCGTTGGTCCGCAGCGCGTCCTCGACCAGCTCGCGCGCCGATGCCGGGTCGACGTCGGGCAGGTAGGGCAGGGCCCGCAGCACCGCGCGGCGTTCGCACGGGTCGCCGCGGTCGTACAGAGCGCGTACCAGGGCGGTCGGGTCTACGGGCGCGGGGCCGCCGTCACGGCCGCGGGCGACGGCGTGCAGCAGCAGTACGCGCGCGGCGTCGTCGCAGGTCCAGCCCGCGATCCCGGCGAGGTCCGCGCGTCCGCAAACTCGGCCCGCCGCGGCGAATGCGGCGGCCACGCGGGCGGGGTTCGCCGCCGTCCGGGCGGGCCAGTCCCGCCGTTCGGGGCGGACGCCGGCCTCGAACGCCGCGCGCAGTGCGTCGAGGTGCGGTTCGGGCGATCGACGGTCGGCAGCCGGCCGCGTCGCGGTCGATGTATCGGTGTGCGCTTCGCGGTGCCCCGGGTGCCTCATCCGGCGATCTCCTTTTCGACCGCGCGCAGGAAGGCGATCGAGCGGCGGGCGGTCTCGGTGGCGGCGTGGCTGTGGCGTGGCAGTTCGACGCCGACCAGCCCGTCGTAGCCGGTGTCGGCCAAGGCGTGCAGGACGGGCGGGAAGTCGATGTCGCCCTGCCCGAACTCCAGGTGTTCGTGCACGCCGCGGCGCATGTCCTCGATCTGTACGTTGACCAGGTGCGGTCCGGCCCGTGCCACGCAGTCGGGCACCGGTAGCGGCTCCAGGCAGCGGCAGTGCCCGATGTCCAGGGTGAGGCCGAGGTGTTCGGGGCGGCCCAGGCGTCGCCACAGTTCCTCGTAGCGGTCGAGGGTGTCGACGAACATCCCGGGTTCGGGTTCGAAGCCCAGGCTCACGCCCCGTGCGTGCGCTTGCGTCAGGACCCGTGAGCAGCCCGCGGTCAGGCGCTCCCAACAGGCCCGGGGGTCGACGTCGCGGGGAGCCCGGCCGCTCCACAACGACACGACGGGGGCGCCGAGTTCGGCCGCGACGCGCACCGCGCGCTCCAACAGGTCCACGCGTCGGTCCGCCCCGGCGGTGTCGTCGAGCAGGGTGGGGTGGTGCTTGCGCCAGGGGTCGAGGAGGTAGCGTGCGCCGGTCTCGATCACGACCGACAGGCCGAGCCGGTCCAGCCGTGCGGCCACTCCCGCGACGCGCGAGGCCAATCCGGGGGTGAAGGGGTCCAGGTGGTGGTGGTCGAGGGTTAACGCGACCCCGTCGTAGCCGAGGTCGGCGAGTATCTCGAGCGCGTCGCCGATGCGATGGTCGGCGAAACCGTTGGTGCCGTAGGCGATTCTCACGGGGACTTCCTCCTCCGCTGGGGTCGGGTGTGGTTCGGGTCGGGGTTCGGGTTAGGGCTCGGGTCCGTGCTCGGGTCGGGGTTTGGGCCCGGGTCCGGGTCCGTGTTCGGGCCGGCGACGGGCGGGTTCACCTCGCTCAGGTGGGTGACACGTGCCGGGTGAGGGCGCGGCCGAGGGGCCAGGACGCGGACAGCGCGAGTGCGGCGCCGGGTCGACCGAGTCGGGACAACAGGGCGGCCTGTAGCGGGATCAGGGCCAGAACGCCACCGCCGACGGCCGCTCGGATCGCCGGGGCCTGGGGGGCGGCGCTCGCCCGCAGCAGTGGACGGCCGTAGGCGGCCGCGTATGCGATCAAGGCGGCGGCCGACGCGGGTGTCGCCCCGCTCCGGTCCGCCGGTTTCACGTCGCCGGGTCGACGGCCGTGGCCGATCCGGGCGGCGGCGATCGCGGTCGCCGCGGCGGTGGCCAGGGCACGGGCGGGGGGTTCCGGCGTCGTGCCGTGTTCCTCGTGCCGACTCAACGCGGTCAGGCCGTACGTGTGCAGGGCCACGACCGCGGCGCTCGGGGCGGCGAGCGCGTAGCGCGCCGGTTCCGCGCCGACCAGCACGTCCAGCCCGCGCGCGAGTGCCATGCCCGCCGGGGCGAACGGGGTGCCCTTCCAGATCAGGTCGTACGTCCACACCGCGCCCGCCAGGCCCAGCAGCGCGGGCAGCCGACGCCGTCCGCCGGCCCACGATCCCAGGGCGAGGCCCGTGGCGGTGAGACCGACGGCCGCTCCCAACGCGCCCCCGGGCGCGACCCGGCCCGAGGGGATGGGGCGATGCGGTCGTTCGTCGGCGTCCGAGGTGCGGTCCGCGTAGTCGTTGAGCGCCATTCCCGCCCAGTACAGGCATACCGAAGCGAGCGGCAGGGCCGCCGTTCGGCCGTGCGGCAGGCGGCCGGACGCGGCCGCGCCGACCAGCACGTCGCCGGGCACGCTCAACGCGGCCGACACCCGGACGAGTTCCGCGTACGCTCGCAGCCGGGCGGTGATCCCCGGTCGGTCGGCGCGGTCGCCGCGGTCGGCGAGCGATCTTGCCGCCGGTTCCGGGGCGGGTACCGAGCGTGCGTTCGGCGGTGTGCCCGCTCCGGGTGTGGTGTCGTCCGCGGCGGATTCGGTCGGCATGCCCTCGCCCGGGCCGCCGACCCGCGCGCGTGGGCGCTGGGCCGCGCTCATCGCGTCGCCTTTCGGCCCGTCGCCAGCCGTTCCCGGGCCCAGGAGAGCAAGGTCTCGTACTGCGCGGACAGCGCGTGTTCGTCGTTTCCGACCGGGTCCTTGAAGTAGAAGGCGAGTTCGCGCAGCGGTCCCGCGCAACCCACCGCGTGGGCGCGCGCCGCCAGGCGGACCAGGTCCAGCACCAGCGGCGCCGCCAGCGCCGAGTCACAACCGGTCCAGGTGAACTGGAGGTTCATCCGGGTGCCGAGAAAGCCCTCGAAGCTCACGTGGTCCCAGGCGGTTTTCCACTCTCCCAGCTCCGGCACGTTGTGGATGTGCACCCCGCCGCCCACCGGCCCGCCCAGGAGCGAACGCAGCGCCCGGTCCTTGGACTCGACCTTCGCCGCGGCCCGTTCGGGCGAGGAGAGGGTTTCGCCGTCGCCTCCGCCGAGGAGGTTCGTCCCCGACCACGACGTGACGCGCAGGGCGCGCTGGGCGAACATGGGCGCCAGGACGCTCTTGAGCAGGGTCTCCCCGGTTTTGCCGTCGCTTCCCGCGTACGGCACGCCGCGCGCGACGAACAACTCGGCGACGCCCGGTATTCGCGCGCCCGCCGACGGCGTGAAGTCGACGAACGCGCAGCCCGCCAGTGCGGCCGCCCACGCGTAGCGCGCACTCGGCGGCAGCACGTCGACGCCGGTCTCCAGGGCCGCGCCCAACGCGGCCGCGCTTGCGTGGGCGGGGTGCGGCCTCGGCAGCGGCTCGGTGGACGCGAGATGCACCACGACCACCCGCGTCAGGTCCTGCGCCCAGGCGAACTCCTGTATATCGCGGACCAGTTCCGCGATCTGGTCGGCTTGGGGGCGCGGGTCGGCGGCGGCCACGCCCGGACGCACGCGGGCGTCGATCGCGTCGAGTCCGACGCCCACCCGGTCCGGCAAGCCGTGCGGGAGCACCCCGTCCGCGACGAGCCGCCGTGCGCGGGCCCGGAGCCCGATCGTGTCCACGTCGTGCCCGCCGAACACCAGATCACGAAAGCCGACCAGGCCACATCGCGCGAAGGGCGTGGTGGCGGTGACGCACCCCAGCGGCGACTCGTCGCCGGCCGAGGCCGCGAGCGCCCCGCAGATCGTGGTCACGGCGACCGACCCGCGAACACCCACCAGCCACACCCCGACACGACCCGCGCGCTCGGCCGGAGGCGTCGCGGATGTCGAAGACGTGGACGGCGCGCGATCCGGGGCGGGCGCCTCGGGCCCGGTGGGCTCGATCCATCGACACGCCATCGGTCTGCGTTCGCCCCCCGGCTGGGGTAGTCCCGTCATCACATCTCCTCGTTCGTACGTGGCGCCGACGGGGTCGACGACGTCGTGGACGCGGTCACTCGCTCGACGGCTTCGGCACGCCGCCATCGGGATCGAACGCCACGCGTCCCGGAGGTCTGCGCGCGGCATCGGCGGCCCCGGAGGGGTCGTGGGGGTGCGTGAACGCGGCGTTGCGTTCCTTCCCGCCTTCGTCGGGTTCCGACAGCCGCGTTCCGCCAGGAATGTAGTGGATTCCGCTTGTGTCAAGAAGAGTTTTCACGAATGAAAACAAACTTGTTCCTGTCTATGGACAAACTAAGTGGTCGAGTGGAGGCTGCTGCCCTCGAATCCACCGAAAGAGCGGGAGGGCGTCGGATGCACCGGCCCCGTGGAGCGGCCACCCCGCACCCGCCCGCTCCCGTGCGACGCGGACTCCGCGCCGCGCCCCCGGGAAGGACGACCATGCCTCGCCCCATCACGCTGTTCACCGGTCAATGGGCGGACCTGCCCTTCGAGCAGGTGTGCCGACTCGCCGCCGACTGGGGCTACGACGGCCTCGAAATCGCCTGCTGGGGCGATCACTTCGACGTCCGCAGAGCCCTCGCCGAGGAGGACTACGTGGACGGCCGGATGGCGATCCTGAACAAGTACGGGCTGCGGACGTGGGCCATATCCAACCACTTGGTGGGACAGGCGGTGTGCGACGCGATCATCGACGAGCGCCACCGCGCCATCCTGCCCACGCACGTGTGGGGCGACGGTTCGCCCGAGGGGGTGCGCCGCAGGGCCGCCCGAGAGATCCAGGACACCGCGCGAGCCGCCGCCCGACTGGGCGTCGAGACCGTGGTGGGATTCACCGGCTCGGCCATCTGGCACACCGTGGCGATGTTCCCCCCGGTATCCCCGCAGCAGATCGCGGAGGGCTTCACCGACTTCGCCGACCGCTGGAACCCGATCCTGGACACCTTCGACGAGACCGGCGTGCGGTTCGCCGCCGAAGTGCACCCGGGAGAACTCGCCTACGACTACTGGACGACGGCGCGCATGCTCGAGGCGGTCGACCACCGGCCCGCCCTCGGCCTGAACTGGGACCCCTCCCACCTGTTGTGGCAGGGACTGGACCCGATCGCCTTCATCGTCGACTTCCGCGACCGCCTCTACCACGTGGACTGCAAGGACACCCGGCTGCGCGACGGCGACGGCCGACGCGGTCGTCTGGGTTCCCACCTGCCGTGGGGAGACCTGCGCCGGAGTTGGGACTTCGTCTCCACCGGCCGCGGCGACGTGCCCTGGCAGGACTGCTTCCGGGCGCTCAACTCCGTCGGCTATTCCGGACCGATCTCGATCGAGTGGGAGGACGCCGGTATGGACCGTCTGATCGGAGCACCCGACGCGCTCGCGTTCGTACGCACGCTGGCCGCCATCCAACCGCCCGACACCTCGTTCGACGCCGCCTTCCGAACGAATCGCACACCGTGAGGGCACGACCGGCTCGGCCTCTCGCCCATGTCCTACGTCCGCAACCTGCGACTCGACCGGATCCGTGAGGACATCCGCACCTCCACCGACCCCGTCGGCACGATCGCCTACCGGTGGGGCGTCTCGCACCTCGGCCGCTTCGCCCACGAGTACCGCGATCGCTTCGCCGACTGCCTTCCTACACCGCAACCGGCAGGTCACCGGGCGTCCTCCCGCGTCTGCCACGCATGGCACCTGCCCGTGGACACCCGCTCAGGCGGGAACCGGCGCAACCCCGGGATACGGGCTGAGCATGGTGTCGAAGTAGCCCTCCGGGTCCGCCTCCAGGAAGGTCGACAGGTTTTCCAGGAAGGCGCGCAGCGGTGGCGTCGCGTTGTGCCGGTCCAGGTCTTCCTGCGAGCGCCAGACCTCGTACAGGAAGAAACGGCCGTCCTCGTGCTCGTGGAGGTGGTATTGCAGATTTCCGGGCTCTTGCCGGGTGGGTTCCACGAAGGAGGAGAGGATGCGCCGAACCTCGTCCGCGCGCTCCGGCCCGGGGCGAAGGAAACCGTAAAGGCACTCAGGTAAGCCGCCTCCGCCACCGTGCGTCCGCGACTGTCGCCCAGCGCGGGTCAACCTGCCGGGTGGGTCGGCGCCGCGGTTTGCGACCTGCTCGTGATGCTCCGCCTTCGCTGCTTCGGCGCTTCCTGTGGCCGCTCTTCCGCGCTGGTGGTCGGGTACAGGATGATGTGCGGGTGCATGAAGACCCGCCCGTACCGACGCCCGTCATCCTCGGCATCGACGACCTGCGACCGCTGCCGAGGGCCACGCGGATCGCCCGCACCAGCGGCGAGGGTATCCGGCTCCTGCGCGAGTACCGCGACCGCTTCATCGACGAACTCTGGCTCGACCACGATCTCGGCGGCGACGACACCATCCTGCCCGTGGTGACCCTCTTGGAAGAAGCCGCCTTCCACGGAAGCCCCTTCCGCATCGGAGCGGTCTTCGTTCACAGCGCCAACCCCATCGGCGCCGAAACCGTCGTCCGGTCGCTCACACGCTGGAACTACCGAGTCCGGCGGGCCACGGCTTAGGAATCGGGCTCTCCTGACCTTGCGCCGGCCCGAGAACCCGTTCGAGCCCCGCGATCGGCGCCGGGTGACCGGGCGGGTGCTCGTCGACAGCGCGCACGGTTGTCGGCGGAGAGGTCTCGGCGCGGTTGGCGTGTCCGCGCCGGTAGGCCGGTCAGGGCCGGTGGTTGCAGTCGAGGCAGTCGAGGCAGTCGATGGGCGTGTCCGTGTAGACGGCGACCGCCACAGCCTGGGCCAGAGCCGGGGGACAGTGCCGCGGATCCGCAGCCAACGAGCGTGTCGACCACAGCGGCCCAACGTCGGTCGGAGCGGCGAAGACGGAGTGGCCCGCAGGCGGGCCGGCTCCGACGGGAGGTGCGCGGGACAACCGGGCAGGGCCTTGAGGCCGCCTGCCAAAGGTGTACGGCCCGACACCGGAGAGGACTTCGCCGCTCTGCGCCGCCGGGATCGCCACTGCCGCCGACTTCGGGCCGACCACCGGCGGTCAGTGGTGCGCGGTGCCGGCGAGTGCCTGTTCGGCGGCGGAGTCCTTGGGGCTGCGGGGGGTTTGGCTGCGGTAGGTGTGGCCGAGTTCCGGGCCGAGTGCGAAGTAGTGGCGGAAGTTGTAGACGAGGGGGCTCCAGGCGGCGGGGTCGATGTGGTCGGTGCCGGGAACGACGATGCGGGAGTCGGCGTGAACCTTGCGTACGACGGCCTCGACGATGACGAATCCCCCGGAGACGTCCGGCTGTACCCGCTCGGCGCGGGCCTCCAGTTGGATCGGGCATTCGGCGACGCGAGGCGGACGGACCAGGTGGGACGGTTCGGCGGTCAGGCCGGCCGCGCCGAACTTGTCCGGCTCGAAGCGGAAGCCCTCGGCCTTGGTGGCCGGCACCGGGTTGCGTCCCGTCAGCGGCGCCAGCCGCTCCACCGCCGGCCACTGGGCGGGGGCCGGCAGGTTGATCACCACGTCGGGTCGGATACCGAGGTTGCGCGCGGTCTGCCCCTCGCGGCCCAGTCCGAGTACGACGGTGCGTCCGAGTGCCCATGCGGAGGACATCGGGGCGAGGTTGAACGAGCCGTCCTGGTTCTCCGTCGACAGGAGTGTCACCGGGGTACCGAAGTACAGGATGCTCGGCTCGATCTCCAGGTGGGTGGCGGGTGTCCGTGGGGACGGGGCGCTGCGGGGTGCGATGTCCATGGTCGGCAACCTAGGGTCCGGTCGTTTCGGCGGCGGACGACGCGTCAAAGGTGACAATGGGCCGCCTGAACACCCGTTGTACACGCGAGAGCCCCGATCCGGCTTCGGAGGCCGGGCTTCCGGCACCCACACGAGCGGGCTTCCGCCGTGCCCTCCTCGACGGCCGCGCCTGGTCGGCGACGGAACCCCGATCGCCCGCACGTTCGTCTCGGTTCGAATCCCGTGCAGCCGACTCCCGCCTTCGCCGCGGCGGGTCGGTCGATCCCTTGCGGTCGGCTGATCTTCGCCGCCATGTCACAGGTGGCCGCGCTGTCTTGTCTCGGGTAGCGAAGACAGATTCTCGCGTCGGGAAGGTGATGATCATGCGGGTGTTCCTGGCGGGCGGAACCGGCGTTCTGGGGAGGCGGCTGGTGCCACACACAGCTCGTGGCCCGCGGCCACCAGGTGACGGCCACGACCACGAGCGCGGCCAAGCTGCGCGAGTTGGCGCGGCAGGACGCGGACGGCGTGGTGATGGACGGTTGGACGCGGTGTCGGTCGGCGAGGCGGTGGCCAAGGCTCGGCCGGAGGTGATCGTGCACCAGATGACGGCGATCTCCATGGCGCACGCCGGCAAGCCCGACATCAAGCATCCCGACCGTTGGTTCGCCACGACCAACCGGCTGCGTACCGAGGGGACGGACCACCTTCTGGCCGCAGCCGAGGCGACCGGTGTGTCGCATTTCGTCGCGCAGGGCTACGCCTCCTGGAACGGCATCCGCGCGGGCGGATGGGTGAAGACCGAACAGGATCCGCTGGACCTGCTCGAGGGCACGGCGGCGCACGTGGGGCTGAAAGCGTTGAGCCGTGTCGAGGACGTGGTCCTCGAGGCCGGCGGCGTGGTCCTGCGCTACGGCGCGTTCTACGGGCCGGGCGCCATCGACGACCAGGTCGAGTTGGTGCGCAAGCGGCAGTACCCGCTCGTGGGGCGTGCCACCGGCTACAGCTCGTGGGTGCATCTCGACGATGCGGCGAGCGCCACGGTCCTGGCCGTGGAGCAGAAGGCGAGGGGCGTGTTCGACATCGTCGACGACGAACCGGCCCCGGCGAGCGAGTGGTTGCCCCACCTGGCGGCGTGCGCCGGCGCGAAGCAGCCGATCCGGATCCCGGTGTGGCTCGTCCGACTGCCGGCCGGTGATCAGGCGGTGGTGATGATGACCGAGGGACGCGGCTTTTCCAACGCGAAGGCCAAGCGGGAACTCGGCCGGCGGCTGCGCCACCCCTCGTGGCGGCAGGGCTTCAAGGAGGAACTGAAGTGACCCACACCGAGGAGTTCCAGGAACTGCGACCGCTGCTGTTCTCGATCGCCTACCGGATCCTGGGCAGCGTGACCGAGGCCGAGGACGCCGTCCAGGAGACCTGGCTGCGCTACGCGACCTCCACGACAACCCCCACCTCGGCCAAGGCGTACCTGTCGGCCGTGGTCACCCGCATCTCGATCAACGTGCTGCGCTCGGCTCGCGTCCGGCGCGAGGAATACGTCGGACCGTGGTTCCCCGAGCCACTGCTCACCGACCCCTACCAGGACCCGGAGCAGTCGGCGGAACTGGCCGATTCGGTGTCGATGGCGGCGTTGCTGCTGCTGGAGCGGCTCAGTCCGCTGGAGCGGGCGGTCTTCGTGCTGCGGGAGGTGTTCGCCTTCGGCTTCCCGGAGATCGCCTCGGCGGTGGGCCGCTCCGAGGGGGCGTGCCGTCAGCTGGTGGTGCGTGCGCGCCGCCACATGGACGAGGGC
Organism: Embleya sp. NPDC050154; assembly: GCF_044460165.1. Lineage (NCBI taxonomy): Bacteria > Bacillati > Actinomycetota > Actinomycetes > Kitasatosporales > Streptomycetaceae > Embleya > Embleya sp. NPDC050154. Next base: position 52,107 of record NZ_JBITJP010000028.1, on the reverse strand, counting down.
CGGCCCCGCTTCGAGGCGGACCGTCGCGAGCGCGACGAACTCGCCGAACGCTTCTTCGAGGCGTTGCGGGAAGGCGACGTCGACGCGCTGCGGGAACTGCTCGCCGCCGACGTGTCGTTGGTCGCGGACAGCGGAGGCAAGGCCCCGCAGTGGGCCGGAGGCTTCTTCGGCGCCGACCGTGTGTCCCGGGTGCTCGCCGTCTTCCTCCCGCCGTTCGCCCGGATCGGCGGCGTCGTGCAACCGCACCGGATGAACGGCCAGCCCGGCGCGATCTTCCGCGACCGGGACGGCGGGGTCGTCAACACCTGGACGCTCGACATCCTCGACGGGCGGATCCAGGCGATCCGTACGGTGAGCAACCCCGACAAGCTTGGGCATGTGGGCCCGGTGGCGGATGCCTGGGCGGTCCTGCGCGAAACACAGCAGGCCGACCGGGACTCGGACTGACCGAAAAACCCACGGCGTTCCACACCGGGCACGGGATCCGGCAGCCGAACGCGCGCGCGACGCTGCGGACTTCGAGTTTGTGGACCGGATCGGCGACGGGGGCGCCGAGCCGGTCGGCCCGCTCCACCACGCCGTCTTCGGCATGGTCGTGGCGGTACGGAAGCCGCGCGGGCGGGCGTGCCGCAGATGGCCGACATCCGACCGCGGCCGGCGCCGTCGTCGCGGTGCGAGGACTTCCAGGGCTGTGCCGGGTGCGGCCACGCGAGCCGCACCAGGCGCAGGTACACGCACCTGAGCCGCACCCGGCACAGGTACACACACCTGAGCCGCACCCGGCGCAGGTACACGCACCGCTCGACGAACCGCCGGCGCCGGCGCGAGCACTCGGACCGCCGCACGCGGCTTCCCGATCGTCTCGGAGAAGACGTCGTCATCAGGAAAGGACCGTCATCATGCGTATCGCAGTCTTCGGAGCCAATGGCCCCACCGGCCGCCTGCTCACCGCCCGGGCCCTCGCCGCCGGACATCGGGTCGCCGCGGTCACCCGGCAGCCGGACTCGTTTCCGCTGCACCACGATCGCCTCGAGGTGGTCGGTGCCGACGTGCTCGATCCGGTGGCCGTCGACGCCGTCGTGACCGGGCGGGACGCGGTGCTGTCCACGCTCGGGGTGCCCGCCGCGAAGGAGCCGATCAACACCTATTCGCAGGGAGCGGCCAACATCGTCGCCGCGATGAAACGGCATCGCGTGCGTCGACTCGCCGTGGTCAGCTCGAGCGGCGTCGACCCGCACCCGTACTCCGACGGCGGGTTCCTGTTCAACCGAGTACTCCTGCCCTACGTCACCAAGGTGCTGGGCAAGACGCTGTACGACGACATGCGGCGGATGGAGACGCTGGTCCGGTCCGCCGATCTGGACTGGACGATCGTGCGCCCGAGCGGGCTCTACCACCTGCCGTTCGCCACCGACTACACCCTTGTCGAAGGCCACGCCGACGGCAGGTTCACCGCCCGTGTGGACCTGGCCGCGTGCCTGCTCGCCCTGCTGGACGACGACCGTCACCTGCACGGCACCGTCGGCGTCGTCACAACCGTCGACAACCCCACCCTGCTCCGGTGGATTCGCCGCGAAGCACTCGCCAAGCACGACGCGGCAGGGCCCTCCCGGAGTGTCGAGACAAGGGTGCGGCGTCCTGGCGTAGGGGATGCTTCGGGCTCTTGAATGGTTAACGCATGTGCGTTAACGTCCGCGACATGGAAAATTCGGCGGCCACCCGGCTGTGCTTGATGACAACTGCGGAACGCCTGTTCGCCGAGCGGGGCATCAACGCGGTCTCGGCACGGGAGATCGCCGTGGCGGCCGGGCAGCGCAATACGAATGCCGTCAAATACCACTTCGGGTCGCCCCAGGGCCTGGTCGACGCGATCTTCGAGTACCGCATGGGTCCGATCAACGCGCGCCGCACCGAACTGATCGCACTGTTCGACCGGCAGGGACGGACACAGGATCCGTACGCCCTCGCCGAGGCATTCGTGCTGCCCCTCGCCGAACTGCTCGACCAACTGCGCGACAGCCCGTCGGAGGGCAGTTGGTACCTGCGGTTCTGCGTACAGGCCGCCTACACCGTGCACCCCGACGTCGTCACGTTCGCACTCGACGACCTCGGGCGCAGCCCGTGGACCACGGGGTTGAAGGAACTCAACACCCGCGCCCTGACCCTGTCCGGCGGCACGCTCCCGGACCGGCTCGCCCTGCGACGCTGGCAACACTTCGCCGGATTCGCCACGCGCGCGCTCGCCGAACGCGAGCTGCGCCAGAGCGTCGACTCCCACTACGCCCCGGGCACGACCGCGCTGTACGTGGCCGACCTGGTGGACGCCGGTGTCGGCCTTCTCACCGCGCCGTGCCGCCCGGAAACCCTGGCACTGTCCGCATCGGAAACCCCTTTGGAACAGATCCGGAAACCCGGCGCCCCGTAGCAATCCCGCACACCCCGCAGGGGTGATTTCCTTCCGCGACCGGGGGATTGCCCTTCGTTCCCTCAGCGCGATCCCCCACCCACCGGAGCAGAGTCGCCCGCCGGCCATGCCCGCGCGCCGCCGCGCCCGCCGCCCCCCGCCCGGCCGGCGCGCCACCTCGACCTGCCCTGAGCCACGTCACGCCGCGCCACCACGTCGTCCGAAGGAGGCCCTCGTGGCAGTCAGCCCATCCCCGACACCCGCACCGGAACCCGAACTGGAACAGGCAACTTCGGTCCCCGTGTCACCCACTCCGCCGTACAGCCGGGGCCCGGCTCGCGGCCGGGCCCGCCGTCGTGATGGCACGCGACATCGCCCGCGCCGACGCGCGCACCGGCCGCATCGTCTACGCGGACGCCGCCTTCGAGCACGCCTTCGCGATCGCGGCGGTCGTCGGCCTGGTCGGCGTCCTGGTGGCCGTACTCATGCGCCACGGACGCACCCCGGCCACCGGCGGTGCGACCTCCGGAGCGTGATCGCATCGACCGACTCCCCGCGTCCACCGCGCGTGACCGTGCCCACTGTCTCCACCAACTCCTGTTCCCACCAACTCCTGCTTCCCACCGATCCCTGTTCCCACCAACCCTGTTCCCATCAACCCCTGTTCCCATCGATCCCTGTTTCCGCCTCACTCCTGGAGGTTCCCGCCGTGACCACTGCTCCCGAGAACACGCGCCGCCCGGTGTTCGACAACGGCCTATCCGCCGTGCCCGTGCGCGAACTCTGCCCCACCGGCGACTACCGGCCCACCGCCCCGTACGAACTGTTCGAACTGGCGCCGTGCAGCCCCACCATCGGCGCGGAGATCGCCGGCATCGACCTCGCCCGGCAGCTCGGCCCGGAACTGCACGCCGAACTGCACCGAGCCCTGCTCGAATGGAAGGTCCTGTTCTTTCGCGACCAGAACCTCACGGCACCCCAACACCGTGACCTCGCCCGGCTCTGGGGCACACCGGAGGTCCACCCCTTCCTGCCCAAGGCGGACGACATCCCCGAGGTCGTCCGGCTCTCCCGGGGCGCCGACTCGCCGGCGGTCGAAAACGTGTGGCACTCGGACGCGTCGTTCGAGACCACACCCCCGATGGGCTCGATCCTGCGCGCCGTACACGTCCCCGCCGTCGGCGGCGACACGCTGTGGTCGGACATGGCAGCGGCCTACGACGGCCTGCCGGAGGCGACGAAGACCCGCATGGACGGGCTGACGGCCGTCCACGACTTCACCCAGACCTTCGGCAGCGCCCTCGAACCCGAGGAACTGGCCCGGCAGCAGCAGAAGTACCCCGCAGTCTCCCACCCCGTTGTCCGCACCCACCCGGAGACCGGCCGCCGACTCCTCTACGTCAACCGCATCTTCACCCACCACATCGAGGGCCTGCCGGACGACGAGAGCCGCGAACTGCTGGCATTCCTCTACGACCAGGCCCGCCACCCCGAATACCAGTGCAGGCTGCGCTGGCGCCCCGGCACGATCGCGTTCTGGGACAACCGCGCGACACAGCACTACGCGAGCGCCGACTACTACCCACACGAGCGAATCATGGAACGCGTGACCATCCTTGGCGACCGACCGCGCTGACCCGGCCCGCCGATTCTCCGAGCGCTCTGCGGCCTCCGGGCGCAGGCGGTTCCGATGCCGTCGCACCTGCCCGCCGCATGCGCGGCATCGCCCCGACCCGGCCTCGGGTCGGGGCGGGCGAGCCGTTCGATCAAGCCTCCACCGGGTCCCGATCGCAAACCCGTACGTCGCGCGCCCTCACGTGCGGCTTTTGCCGCAACCGGACATCTCCTGGGGTCGTCCCCGAGGGTGACCGGTCACGCCGGGTCCGAGGAGGGCACGACATGTCCATCGCCTTATCCACCCGCACCCTGCTCGTCTGCTCGGCCGCCCTCGTGCTCGGCCTGTAAGTCTCGACCACCCACCGAAGGAAGCTCCTGCCGACAAGACGCGACCGACCCGGGCCAAGGACGGATCGTCCGTCGAAGAACCGCGCGGACCCAGGCCCACGAAGTGGCTCGGTCCCGAGGACCCGCCGCCGCCGGCATTGGGCACCGAATTCGTCCTGCCCAACCTCGCCCGCGTATCGGTGACCCAGGTCGCAACACCCGGCGACGTCCCCGCGCCCGCCGGATCGCGGCGCGGCGACGTCCACGTCCGGCTCGGTCACGACGGCGCGAAGCCGCTGACCCTGGACGGTCAGGTTCACGTGAGCGTGGTGCGTCACGACGACAACGCCGTACACATGGCACAGGTCGACCCGCCGCTCCCCGACCGGACCCTGGCCCCCTCGTTCAACGGGCAGCTGACGAGCAAGGAAACCAAGAACGCCGTGATCGGCTTCGCACTGGAGGAATCCGCCTTCGCCGCGGGCTTCGAGGTGTGGGTGACGGTCGATCAGCCAGGCCGAGCCGCGCCCTACCCGGTCTAATTCCTGTACATCCCGAGCGCCGGCTGACCCCCGGGCCACAGGATTGCCGTGGTCGCCCCGGCCCCGCGTAGCACCATGCGATTGCCCACGCCGGCAAGGTGCTCCGCCGCCGCAGTGCCACCGCGCACGCCGTTCCGAGCACCGCCCGGTCGCCGAAGTGGCAGGCGTCGTCGAACCACACGACCCGGTCTTACAGGTCGGCCGCGTTCCCGGCGACATCCACCACGAACGGCAGGGTGATCAGCGCGTCCACATCCCAGGGGAACGCCCGCCCCCGCCGCCGGACCCACCACCACACCGGCAGCGCCGGCACCGCGACCGGGTACAAGACGGCCCGCATGCCCATGGCCTTGTCGGCGAACCGTGCCCACGATGGGGCCGCGGCCGTTGTGGTGTCAGTTCAGGTCGAGTGGTGTGTCGGCCGCGATGTGGGTGAGCTTGGCGGGGTTCCGGACGAAGTAGATGTCGGTGACGAGGCCGTCGTCGAGACGGATCGCCATGATGCTGTCGATCTCGCCGTCGACGCGCAGGAGGAGCGCCGGATCGCCGTTGACGGTGGTGGCCTCGCCGGTGAGCGTGCCTTCCTTGTCGCCGAGGGCGGCGAGAAGGAGGCGGACCACCTTCGTGAGGCCGATGACGGGCCGTAGCGCGGCGCTCCTGACGCCGCCGCCGTCGCTGATCAGGACGACGTCGGGGGCGAGCACGTCGAGCACGCCCTGCAGGTCGCCGGTCTCCACGGCGTGTTGGAACGAGGCGATGGCGGCCTTGGCCTGGCGTGGTGAGACCACCTGGCGAGGGCGGCGGGCGTCGACGTGCTTGCGGGAGCGGTGGGCGATCTGGCGGACGGTGGCCGGGGTCTTGCCGACCGCCTCCGCGATCTCGTCGTAGTCGACGTCGAAGACTTCGCGCAGGACGAACACGGCCCGCTCGGTGGGCGAGAGGGTCTCCAGGACGAGCATCACGGCCATGGACAGGCTCTCGGCGAGCTCGACGTTCTCGGCGACGTCCGGCGAGGTGAGCAGCGGCTCGGGCAGCCACGGGCCGACGTAGGTCTCCTTGCGGCGCCGCAGGGTGCGCAGCCGGTCGAGGGCTCGCCGGCTCGTGACGCGGACGAGGTAGGCGCGCTGGTCGCGGACCTGCTCCAGATCGACCTCGGCCCAACGCAGCCAGGTCTCCTGCAGGACGTCCTCGGCGTCGGCCGCCGAGCCGAGGATTTCGTAGGCCACGGTGAAGAGCAGATTGCGGTGGGCGACGAAGGCATCGGTCGCCGGGTCCGCGGTGTGGTCGCGCATCCTCGAATCCTTCCATTCCCTTTCATGGCGGCCGGTCCCGGGGTTCCGGGTATGCGGGCGGACGGCGGGCGGGCGCCGCCCGCCGCGCTTGGTCATGGTCCCTGTTCCGTTCGTTCGCTTCGTCCGCTTGGGGTTTCGCACACAAGGCGCCGGACGGGGGGAACGTGTGACACGGTGTGGCCCGGATCACATTCGACGGCGAGTCGGGGCGCGTCGGACGGAAAGCGCGCATGTACGTCGGGTACCTCGCCGCGTGGCGGCGCTGCCCCTGACGGTCGGCTCGACCCGACCACCGGCCCGTTCCGGGAGGTCGGCGCGGGCACCGGCTGCACGCCTGCCTCCCGCGCGCGGCTGCGGTGAGACGATTGCCGATGTGACGACGAGAACGGCTGACATCGAGAAGGCGGCCGCTGTGCTGCGTGATGGGGGCCTGGTGGCCCTCCCGACCGAGACCGTCTACGGTCTGGGCGCCGACGCCGAGAACCCCGCCGCCCTTGCGCGTGTCTTCCAGGCCAAGGGGCGCCCACCCTCCCATCCACTGATCGTGCACATCGCGGGCGCGGAGCGGTTGGGCGACTGGGTCCGGGAAGTGCCCGCGACGGCCCGCCTGTTGGCCGCGCGTTTTTGGCCGGGTCCCCTCACACTGGTCCTGCGGCGGGGCGGGCGGGTGTCTCCGGCGGCGACCGGCGGCCTGGAGACGGTGGCCGTGCGCGTGCCCGATCATCCCGTCGCGCTCGCGCTGCTCTCGGCCTTCGGCGGAGGTGTCGCGGCCCCGTCCGCCAACCGCTTCGGTGCGGTCAGCCCCACGACGGCGGACCACGTCCGCGCGGAGCTCGGCGATGCCGTCGACTTCGTGCTGGACGGCGGCCCCTGCCTCGTCGGCGTCGAGTCCACCATCGTCGACGCCACCGGCGACGTTCCGAGCATCCTTCGGCCCGGTGGGGTGACGCGCGAGGATCTCGAAGCCGTGCTGGGACGCTCGCTCGAGGTCGACTCCACAGGCCGCACGCCGGTGCCGGGTCGGCATCCCTCGCACTACGCGCCTCGCGCGCGGGTGATCCTGGTCGAGCCCGAAAACGTGGTCGCCGAAGCGGAACTCGCGCAGGAGTCGGGGCAGCGGGTGGGCGTGCTCGTCCCCTCCTCCCGCGCCGGCGCTCCGGTGAAGGCGCACACGGTGATGGCCGTTCCCGAATCGCCGGCCGCCTACGCGCAGGGGCTGTACGGGATTCTGCGCGAATTCGATCGGCGCGGGTGCGACGTCGTCGTCGTGTCCCTACCCGCGGACGAGGGCCTGGGACTGGCGATCGCCAACCGACTGCGCCGCGCGGCAGGGCCCAGACCCTCCCGGTGACCGGCGACGATGCCGTCCGGGGGCGGCTCGGGCAGGGGCACGTCCGGCATCACGTCGCTGCGATGGGCCACCACCCGCGCCGCCCCTACCGTCTCCGCGGCGATCGTCCGCGACGGCTTCCGTTCCGCGAACCGTCCTGCCCGGCCCTCGTGTTCGCCGGTGATGGCCGCGGCGGCCGGCTCGCCCCGCCCCCCGCCGCACCGCGGCGACCCGTTGGACAAGCGACGAAAGACCTGCTTCTACGATGGACCGATGGCAGCGATCAAGCAGTTCCAAGTCACCTTCGACTGCGCGGAACCCGAGCGCCTCGCTCGTTTCTGGTGCGAGGTGCTGGGGTATGTCGTACCGCCACCGCCGGCGGGGTTCGCCACTTGGGACGAGTACAAGATCTCACTACCTCCCGAGCAGCAGGACGCGTGGTTCGCCTGCATCGATCCCTCGGGCGTGGGGCCGCGGCTGTACTTCCAGCGCGTCCCCGAAGGGAAGGCCGCCAAGAACCGGGTGCATCTCGACGTGCGGGTCGGCACCGGACTCGTGGGTGAAGAGCGCCTGGCCGTACTCGAGGCCGAGTGCGCACGACTGGTCCCGCTCGGTGCGGTACACGTGCAAACGCTGTATGACGGCACTGATTCGTGCATCCCGATGCAGGACATCGAGGGCAACGAGTTCTGTATCGACTGAGTGGCCGCGATCGCCACACCCTCGAGTGGCAGACAACGCCACACCGTCGCGGATCGACGGGTGCGGTTCGCCGCCATGAGGCGCTCGGGACCGCGGCGCCGGCGGTGGGCACGGGTAGTGCGCGGTGTTGTCGGGCGATGTGCTCCGGGTCCCAGCCGGGGCGCGGGATCGAGGCGAGCAGCAGTCGGGTGTAGGGGTCGGCGGGCGCGGTGAGCAGGTCGCCGACGGGTCGGTGCTTCACGGTGCGGCCCCGATGCAGCACGAGGGCCTCGTCGCACAGGTAGCGCACCACGGTCAGGTCATGGCTGACGAAGATCAGCCCGATGCCGGTGTCCCGGCGGATGTCGGCGAGCAGATTGAGGACTTGCGCCCGGACCGAGACGTCCAGCGCCGAGACCGCCTCGTCCAGGACCAGCAGCGCGGGCTCCACCGCCGGCGCCCGGGCGATGGCCGTGCGTTGACGCCGGCCGCCGGAGAGTCCGCGCGGTCGGGTCGCCGCCTCCCGGGGGCCGAGGCCGACCTGGGCCGGCAGTTCGCCGATCCGCGCGCTGTGGGCGGCGCGGTGTCCTGTTCGACATCGCCCGCCTGGCCCCGGTCCCGGGCGACCCGGACGCGGAGTTCGCCGGCGCCACCTTCGACCCCGAAGGCCGGATCCTATACGTCAACATCCAGTCCAAGGTCGGCTGTACCATCGCACTGCGCGGTCCGGGCCTATAGTTCCGCTCGCCGGTGTCGAGGCGTTGCCTGTCGGGAGACGGGCGTGGTCGAACGCGCCCACTCGTTCGGGCGGTTGCTCCGTTGAACGCGGTTCGTGCAGGCGGTGGTCCGCGCACCCCCATTGTTGGTTCACCGGGTCGACATTCCACCGCGGGAGCGTGTACGGCGTCGGACCGGAGGGTGTTCGAGAAGCCCCGGTCGGGGGCGCGCGGGCCGGCGCGCGGGGACGGCCCGCTCCGGGAAGTGCCGGCTCCCGGTCACGGTCGGATCGACCGTGACCGGGAGCCGTTCCGGAAGCCGGCCGCCGGGGCTGTGCCGGGATGAGTGGGGATCAGGTGCAGGTGAGCCTGGGGTTTGCCCAGTCCGCGTGGTCGTAGTCGATGCCGTTGCCGCCATCGGTGACGGCGAGGGTCAGCGTGCGGCCTCCGGTCAGGTCGGCGGTGAGTGCCCTGGCCGGGTCCGACGTGGTCAGCACGCCGCTGTCCGCGACCTTGATGTCGTCGCGGTAGATCCGGAACGTGACCGACCCGGTCCGGGTGCTCTCGTCGTCGACGCCGACGTCCACTGTCAGACGGGTGCAGCGGGCGCCGAGGTGGTAGGTGAGGGTGCCGGGGGCGTGCGCGCCGAGGCCCTTGGCGTAGACGGTGCCGTTGATGGTCGGCGCCCGGCCGTCGCCGGCTGCCCGTTCACCGTTGCTGCGGTCCTTCTCCACCGGGCCCCAGCCGTTGAGCATGCCCGTCCAGGGGATGTCGGACAGGTGCGAGGTGCCGGCGGGGGGAACGGGCACCGGGCCGGGGGTGATTCGGTAGACGACGGTGGCGTGGGAGGGTACGGAGGCGCTGATGGTGCCGGTGGTGTTGGTGGAGGCGACCTTGGTCCACAGATCCTTGAGCCGATAAGGGCTGCGGTTGGCGATGCCCAGGGCGTCCGTGGTGGTGGAGATGGTGGCGGTGCCGCCGGTCTCGTTGGTCAGCGACACGGCGCGGTCGCCGTTGGCCAACTCCTTGACCATGACCACGAGGCCGCCGTTGTTGGCGACGACGGTGCCTTGCTTGCCCAGGGGGTCCTGGTCGACGGCGATCACGTCGGGGTTGGACAGGATCGAGAAGGTTTCCGCGCTCGCCGTGCGCAGATCGGTCCCGATCAGCAGCGGCGCGGACATCATCGACCACAGGGTGAAGTGGGTGCGGTACTCGGCGGCGGTCATGCCGCCGTTGCCGACCTCCAGCATGTCCGGGTCGTTCCAGTGGCCCGGGCCGGCGTAGGGGGCGAGGGGTTGGTTGCGGTGGGCGATGTTGATCATCGAGAACCAGTTGTCCGAGATGTCGCCCGTGGTGCGCCACAGGTGACCGATCGGGGCGGCCCACTCCCAAGCCTTGCTCTCGCCCCAGTCGCAGAGGGAGAAGACGATGGGGCGGCCGGTGGCGTGCAGGGCGTTCGCCATGTCGGTGTAGCGCTTCCTGGCGTCCACGCCCTGGTTGTTGCAGTTGTCGTACTTGAGGTAGTCGACGCCGAAGGAGGCGAACAGGTTCGCGTCCTGGCGCTCGTGACCGAGGGCGCCGGGGAATCCGGCGGCGTCGCAGGTCTTGGTGCCGGCGCTGGTGTAGATGCCGAATTTGAGGCCCTTGTCGTGGACGTAGTCGGCGACGGCCTTGATGCCGTGGGGGAAGCGGACCGGATCGGCGACCAGGTTGCCCGCCGCGTCCCGGTTGGGGAGGGCCCAGCAGTCGTCGAGGTTGACGTACTGGTAACCGGCGGCCTTGAGGCCCTGGGACACGAAGAGGTCGGCGATGCCCTTGACCATGGCCTCGTTGAAGTCGGCCCGGCAGTGGGTCGAGTTCCAGTTGTTGAATCCCATCGGGGGTACCACGGCTTGGCCGTCGGGTGCGGCGGCGGCCGTCGGGGCGGCGACGACGGATGCGCCGGCCAGGGCGGCCGCGCCCACCGTCGGGGCCAGGAGCGGCAGGGCGGTGAGGATCGCCGCGAGGCGGCGGGTGAGGGTGGTTCGTACCTTGTGCACGGACGGCTCCAGAGCTCGGGGATTCGAATGAGCACAGGTGCTGATTGGTGCGATGGGTACTTACGGCCCGTGGAAATCATCGTGATCGAACGTATTTCAACGGGAATTGACATCCCATCGGTGGGGAGTTGGGCGTGTCAAGGGATGGACCGGAGCAATACGCGTCACTTGTCGCGGTGTTCGGGGTGTTGTGATGTTGATATCTGTCGGGTTGTTCGGGCGACCGTTAGTGCCCGGCGAGCGCCCGGCGATCCCTCGGCGGAACTGCTTGACCGCGCCCGCCGGTTTCCGTGTGGGCAGGCCGATGGCCCGTTCGCCGTCGCGGTGTTGCCGGATGACGACGGCGACGCCCCCAAGGGAGCCTCGTTCCGGCGCAGTCCGGTCCCTCCGGTGCGTTCCCATGTGTCGACGGCGGGTCGATACTCGAGGAGTCCGTACGCTCACCGACCGAGGAGAGCCCGTGCGCAAACACCGCAGGAACGACGGCGACCACACCGATGCGACTCCACGCGATCTGCCGGGCGGGCCCGAACTCGCCTCCCGTGCGAGCGCCCTGACCAAGACGTTCGGAGCCGACGACACACGGGTCGTGGCCGTGGACGCGGTCGACATCGGCATCGAACGGGGTTGCTTCACCGCCATCATGGGGCCGTCGGGCTCGGGCAAGTCGACCCTGATGCACTGTCTGGCCGGCCTCGACTCGGTGACCAGTGGTCACATCTGGGTCGGGGACACCGAGATCACCGCGCTCAAGGACAAGGATCTCACCCGACTGCGCCGGGACAAGATCGGTTTCATCTTCCAGACCTTCAACCTGCTTCCCTTCCTCACCGCGATGGAGAACATCGTGTTGCCGATGTCCATCGCCCACCACCAGCCGGACCGGGCCTGGCTCGACCAGGTGGTGGCGACCCTGGAGATCGGTGACAGGCTGCGCCATCGTCCATCGGAGATGTCCGGCGGGCAACAGCAACGCGTCGCGTGTGCCCGGGCGTTCGCGTCCCGCCCCGAGCTCATTTTCGCCGACGAGCCGACCGGCAACCTGGATTCGCACGCGGGTGCCGAGGTGCTGGGCGTACTCCGCCGCAGCGTCGACGAGCTGCGCCAGACCGTGGTCATGGTCACCCACGATCTGGTCGCCGCCTCCTACGCGGACCGCGTCGTCTTTCTCGGCGACGGCCACATCGTCGACGAGATGAGCACGCCGACCCACGAGCGGGTCCTCGAACGCATGAAGCGCTTCGACGCCACCAAGCGCACCACCTGACCCGGAGCCGGGCGGGAGCGGCAGGGGATGGCGATCCGGCCGCTTCGCACGGACGGGCGGCTCGCGGGGCCCGGAGAGTTTCGATGGTGCCGCCACCGCCGGGTCTCCACGCGCCGCACGGGGTGCGGTGTGCGGGTGGCGGTGACGTCAGGGTGTCGTGGTGCGCTCCGGGCTGCCCGGTGTCGGGTCGACGATCGCTCCGGGTGTGATCGCGGAGGCGGCGACGGGGAGGTGGGGCGTGCGGGTGTCTTCGAGTGCGTCGAGTTCGGCAAGCCATCGGGTGGAGAGTTCGTCGATGGCGGGCAGGCTGGGGTCGGCGACGACGGCCAGGTGCGCGGTTCCGGCGTATTCGGCCAGGCAGATCGACAGGCGGTGTCCCGCGGGCAGGAACATCAGCGGCAGCAGGGTGTGGATGCTGTGGCCGTGGAGTTCGAGGGGCCGTGCGGGACCGGGGACATGGGTGGCCACCACGGTGGTGCGCCGCGGATGCAGGACGCGGGCCAGGGCCCGACCGTGCCAACGAGTGGGCAGGGTATCGAAGAGGACGTCCGCGTCGGGATCGTAGCGGCCGGTCCGGATGTTCGCGGTGGCCAGGTGCGTGGCGGCCAGTCGCTCGGCCGCGGTGGGCACTCGGCACGGCAGGACGACGGGGACGCCGCGGTGGAAGTTGCCCACCGCGGTGCTCGTGTCCTCGCGCCGGCTGTCGAGGGGGACCATCGCCCTCACGGTGCCTGTGGCGTCGTCGGGCAGCCAGGGTCGCAGGGCACCGGCGAGGGCGGCCAGATACACGTCATTGAGGCTGGTGCCGCCGGCGCGCGCGATCGCCTTCATACGAGGCAGCGGCGTGTGGGCCCATCGGCGTAGCGGCGGGCCGGTCGGGGCTTGGACACGCGCCGGGCCGAGGTCGATCGCGTGCGCGGGCAGCGCGATGTCGATCGCGGCGCGCAGCAGGGCGCGCACGCGGCCGGGCGTCCAGGTGCGTGGTGGCCTGGGGGGTGTGCGGCGGCGCGGGAGGCCGGATTCCCCCAGCGCGGCGAGCATGACCCCGATCAGGGACATGCCGTCCATGAGGCCGTGGTGGGCGCGAAGGAGCAGAGCGAACTCGTTGTCACGGTGGCCGTGGAGCAACGTCATGCCCCAGGTGACGTCCGCGAGGGGTCGGGCGCACACGCGCTCGATCGCCGCGTGCAACGCGACGTCGCCGCCGCGGGCGGGCAGCGCGACCTCCTCGAGGTGATCGGCGGGCGCGGCCGGACCGCGCGTGTTCGCGCCGGGCGCGCGGGCTCGGTCGCGCAGCGGTGGGTGGGCCGCGCGGGCCAAGTCGATCAGCGCGTGCAGTTCGACCGTCGAGGGCGCGGGGCCGGTGATCACGGCCACGCCACCGATCTCCATGCTCGAGTGGGGGTGCGCCGCCGCGTAGTCGAACCAGCGTTCGCCCGCCGCGGCCGCGGCGTCATGTCCGTGCACGGTGTTCTCCGTCGGATGTCGTTCGCATGACGAGAGGGCGGACGCGTGGGCGCAGGTGGACGGGGCGTGGCACGTCTGCGGCTCGCGCATCGTCGGCGCGCCGGCACGGCCGGATTCCGGTCACGTGCACGGTCCCGGCTTCTCGGGGTGTGTGGTGGGTTTTGCGGTGCCCCGGGCAGGTGTGGCCGCGCGCGGGCGTGTTCGTGGTCACCGTGCGCCCACCGGGGCCGTCGTCGGGGCCTCGGATGATGGGGGTCGGTGGTCGGGGATCGCGGCGGCGACCTCGCGTACCAGTTCCCAGGCGTTGCGTACGGAACTCTGCGATGCCAGACGCGAACCCAGGGCCGCGCGCAGCACGTAGCGGCCGTCGACGGTGGTGGGCGTCACCAGGAGTCGGTGGGTGGCGTCCAGGTCGGTGCGCAGGCGTTCGGTGCGCGCGTTGTCGCCGACGAGGCGGAAGCACACCAGTCCGAGGGTGTGCGAGACGAGTTCGAAGCCGGGGGTTTCCCGGACCAGGTCGGCGAACAGGTCGGCGAGCAGGAGCTGTTCGCGGATGTGCGTGCGCAGGCCGTCGATGCCGTGGGTGCGCAGGACGAACCACAGTTTCAGGGCGCGGAAGGGGTGCATGAGTGGCACCTGCCAGTCCCGGAAGTCGGTGACCTCGCCCGAGTCGCTGGCCCGGTTCCGCAGGAAATCCGGGCGGATGTCCATGGCGGCGGTGAGGCTGTGCCGGTCGGCCACCCACATGGCGTCGCAAGGCGGCCCCGTCAACAACCACTTGTGGCAGTTCACGGCGTAGGAGTCGGCGTGTTCGACGCCGTCGTTGATCCAGCGGTTTTCCGGGCAGACGGCCGCCGATCCGGCGTAGGCGGCGTCCACGTGCAGCCACGCGCCGAATTCCCGGCACACCGCGGCGACGGCGGCAAGCGGGTCGATGGCGCAGGTGCCCGTGGTGCCGACGGAGGCGACCACGATCGCGGGAACGATGCCCGCGGCGCGGTCGGCCGTCAGTTGCTCGCGCAGGGCGCGAGGGTCCATCGCGCACGTGCCGGCCGTGGTGGCGATCAGGCTCGGTTCGCCCAGGCCGGCGATGCGCGAGGCTTTCGGGACGCAGGAGTTCGCCTGGTCGGTGCAGTACAGGCGATAGCGGCCCTCGGTGCCGTGTTCGCGCCAACGCCCGCCCGAGGCCCGGTACAGGGCGGCGACCACGGCCACCAGGACCGCCGAGGACGCGGAGTCCTGGAGGACCCCGCCGCCGTCCCCGCCGCTGAGGAACCGCTCCGGCAGGCCCAGCGCGACCGCGAGGTGGTCCAGGACCGCCTCCTCGAGTTCGGTGGCGGCCGGGCCCGTCGACCACATCATGTGCTGGACCGCCAGACCCGATGCCAAGAGCTCGCCGACCACCGACGCGGGGCTGGTCTGCGTGGGGTAGTAGCCCAGGAACGACGGGTGTTGCCAGTGCACGAGGCCGGGCATCACCACACGCCGCACATCGGCGAGCACGTCCTGGATCGGCTCGCCCCGTACCGGCACGCCGTCGGGCAACATCGCCCGCACGTCCCCGGGGCGAAGCTCCGGCGTCACCGGCAGGCGTTCCTCGCGCAGGTCCTCCCAATAGTCCTCGAGGATCTCGGCGACCATGCCGATCGCGCCGCGAAACGAATCATCCATGGGAATTCGTGACATGACGGGTAACGTACCGCACAAATCTACTGAAACGGCCCATATGACAAGCGAATCCGTGCTGTGGCTGGCTCCTCCGCACCAACTGCCCCATGACCTCGCGACCCTGCACGCGGCCGCGAACCGACCTGATCGTCACCACACGCCCCCAGGCCACGGACGCGTCCGCGAACGCAAGCCTCGCGAAGCCGTGTTCGACGAATACTTCGCCGTCGCCCGGTGCGCGTGTGCCCCCGCGCCCCTGTTGATCGACGCCCTCGACGACACCCTCGCCAAAGTGCGCGCCCTGTCCCGGAACCCGGACGGGACCCCGACGGAGCCCGACCTCGAACTCGCCGCGCATGCCGCCGGGCTGACCCCCCGAAGCGACCCCCACGAACTCCGGACGCACGCCACGGTCCGCGAACGCTGGATCCAGGGACACCGACTGTTCTTCGCCCTCACCCAGGCGACCATCGTCGCCCTGCGACACGCCCTCCACGCTCCCTCGCCCGCCGGATCCGCCGTCGGCCTGGACAGCGCCGCGCACTTCCTGCGCGCCGGCGCGTCCGCCCTGCGTGTCACCGCGAGCTTCGGCGTCGACGACTACCACGACATCGTCCGGCCCTCGATGGCCCCACCGCACGTTCCCCGAACGGGATTCTCGGGCCTGTGGTCGGCCGATCACCGCGTCCTGGTGTGGAGCCTGCGCGAGTGGGGCCGGGTCGCGCCGGCGAAGTCCTCCACCCTGCGACCCGCCCACCGACGCCTGGTCGAGGTCCTGACGGACGTCCACCACGCCCACGTCGGCGTCTGCTCGCGCTTCGTGGGCTCCGGCCCCTCCCTGCTCCGCGGCGCGGAACCGGGGGTACAGGCGCTGGAACGCCTGTGCCGGCGGCGCCGCGCCGACCTGGACGCCGCGCCCGCCGGCAAACCGGCCCGACTTCCCGACGCCAGGGACGCAACCCTCACTCGTCACCACTGAATGCCACCCGCTCGGGCGCCCCCGGACTCGCTCCGTCGACCGCACGCGGTCGGCGGGATCATCATCGGACGGACGGACGGACGGCGGACGAACGGACGGGGACGCGGGTCCGGCCGCCGCGGCGTCGCCAACCCGTGCGGGCCGGGCGGCTCGACACCCGGCGGCTGTGCGGCTACCGCCTCGGATCGGCGGCGGTTTCGAGCAGGGTCTGCGCGGCGGAGAGCGCGGCCTGGGCCGCGTGTGGGTCCGCCAGATGGTCGGCCACCACGGTGGCGCCTTCCAGAAGAATGAGCAACTGCCGGGCCAGCGCTTCGGGTTGCGAGGCGTTCGCGGCTTCCGCGATCGACGTCAGGAGCTCGAGGTAGCGGGTCAGGTGGCGGGTGGCGATGGGAGCCGCAGGGGCGGCGTGTCGCTGCGCCGCGGCGTTCAGGATGGCGCAGCCGCGGAAGCCCGGGGTGGCGTACCAGGTACCCAACGCGTCGAACACGGCCGCCAATCGGGCGGCGGGGTCGTCGCCGGCAGCGGAGGCGGCGGCGGTGATCCATGCGAGGACGCGGTCGGAGCGGACTTCCAGGACGGCCTGGACGAGCCCGTCCTTGGAGCCGAAGTGGCGGTAGAGGGTCTCCTTGGAGATGCCCGTCCGAGCGCAGAGCTCGGCGATGCCGATGCCGTCGAGACCACGCTCGTAGAGCAGTGTGGTGGCGGAGTCGACGATCGCGTCGCGTGTGCGGGTGGGGTCGAGGGTCGCACCCTTGGGAACCGGCATGCACATGATAGTACCGATCGGTTCGATGTTCTGCTAGCTTGCGGCGTCGGACATCGAACCGATCGTTTCCATCTCGGGAGGCAGACGTGGGCAGAGATCCGATCGCGGACGACCACGCAGTCGGGCTCCGGCCTCCGGCGGCGACTGTGCCGGTGGCCTTCGAGAGCTCCGGCGTACCGCTACTGGGCGTCCTGCACCTGCCCGGCGGACCGGGACCGCACCCGGTTGTCGTGCTCTTGCACGGATTTCCGGGCAACGAGCGGAACTTCGACCTCGCACACGCGCTGAGCCGGGCCGGATACGCCGCGCTGGTCTTCCACTACCGCGGATCGTGGGGTGTCGAAGGCTCCTGGTCGTGGGGCAATGTCCTGGAGGATTCCGCCCGGGTCGTCGGCGCGGTGCGGGAACCGCGGTTCGTGAACGCGCATCGGCTCGACGCGAACCGCCTCGCGGTCCTCGGGCACAGCCTGGGGGGTTTCGCCGCGCTGCGCACCGCCGCCGCGGATCCGGGTGTCGCGGCGGCGGGCTCCTTCGCCGGGTTCGACCTCGGTGTGGCAGGGCGGGCGGCGCGCACCGACGCGGCGGTGCGCGAGTCCCTCGTCCGCGCATTCGGGGAGTCGCTTTCGCCCCTGCGCGGGACGAGCGGCGAGGAACTCGTCGCGGAGATGGAAGCGGCCGGTCCGGCCTGGGAGTTGGCCCGGCTCGCCCAGCGACTCGCCCACCGTCCGGTGCTGCTGGTCGCGGGCACGAGGGACGACGTCTCACCCCCGGAGACGCACCACTACCCGCTCGTGGCGGCCTACGAGTCCCGGCTCGACCGGCTGCGCCACACGGTATGGCCCACCGACCACGCCCTGGCGGATCACCGAATCGCCCTGGCGCGTACGGTGATCGGGTTCCTCGACCGGGATCTCGGGCCGGCCCGGTGATCGCCACGTCGCTGCGCCTCGCGCTCGGTACGGCGGTCGCGCTCGGCTTCGCGCGCTTCGGGTACGGCCTGGTCCTCCCGGCCATGCGGGCCGACCTGGGATGGAGCCTCGGGAAGGCCGGATTGCCGACCACCGCGAACGGCGTCGGCTATCTGGGAGGCGCGGGAGTCGCCGCGGCGCTCGCGCGGCGGTGCGGCACCACGTGTACCTTCCGGGCAGGCATGATCGTGTGCGCCGTTTCCCTGGCGCTGACTGCCGCCGATGTGGGTTTCGCCGGGATGGCCGCGGCGCGGGTTTCGGCCGGGTTCGCCGGCGCGCTGGTGTTCATCACGGGCGGTGTGATCGCCTCGCGGACCGCCGAGCGGACCGGGTCTTCGCTCCCCATCACCGTCTACTTCGCGGGCGCGGGACTGGGCATCGCCTTGAGCGGGGCCCTGCTGCCGCCGCTGTTGGCCGGGTCGCCCGCGAGGTGGCCCGTGGCGTGGATCGCGCTCGCCGCGGCCTCGGCCCTGGCCACGGCGGTCGGTTGGGGTGCCGCCCGCAGCGCGGACTCGCCCGCCGAACGCGGCGACGCCCGAAGCGGATGCCCGATCGCGGGCCTGGGGCGGCCCGCCGTGGCCTACCTGCTTTTCGCGGCCGGCTACATCGCGTACATCACGTTCCTGTCCGCGGCACTCGAGGAGCGCCACACGGGGACGGGGCAGGTGGCTTCGATCTGGGTGGTGCTGGGCTCGGCCGTCGTCATCGCCCCTTGGGTCTGGAGGCGGGCGTTCAACACATGGCCGCCCGAGCGCACGCTCGCCGTGCTCCTCGCCGTGCTCGCGGCCTCCGCTTGCCTGGCGCTGATCCGGCCGCCGGAGCCCGCGGGTCTCGCGGTGCTCGTGCTCTCGGCCGCGATGTACGGGCTCACTTTCATGGCGGTGCCGGCGTCGGTGACGGCGCTGATCCGAACCAACGTGCCGCCGCCCCACTGGTCGCGCACGCTCGGCGCGTTCACCGCGGTGTTCGCGATCGGGCAGACCGTCGGCCCGTGGGCGGCAGGCGCCGTCGCGGACCGGACGGCGGCCGACGCCGCGCTGGTCTGGACGGCCGCGCTGTGCGCACTCGGAGCCTTGGCCACGACGTTGCCACGATCACGGGTCGGACCTCGTACAGCGGTCGGCGCCGACGGCCGACGGGATCTCCGGTGACGGCGACCCGACCCCGGGCGAGTTCCTCCGGCGCCCATATCCTGCGTGACATGATCAACTCGTATGCGGACCTTGACGATGCCGGAGTCGCGATGGCAGCGGCACGCGCCGGCGCGGACGTAGTGCGCAGCATGTACGGCCGGCGGCTCACGCGCATCGACAAGGGCGCCGGGGACTTCGCCACCGCCGCCGACGTGGAGGCAGAAAAGACGATCCTCGGCGTCATCCGTGCCGCCCGACCCGACGACGCCGTCCTCGGCGAAGAGGGCGGGCAGCAGGGTGCCGCGGAGACCGAGCGCCGGTGGCTGGTGGATCCCTTGTGCGGCACGCTGAACTACGCCGTCGGCAACATGCTGGTGGCCGTCAACGTGGCGCTGCGCAACGGGGCGGCGGCGGTCGCCGACCCCTTCAGCGGCGAGATCTTCTTCACCGACGGCGAGACCGCCCGGGTGCGGCACGAGGGGGTCGATGCCCGGCTGTCGCCCACCCCCGACACCCGACTCGTGGATGTCAACCTGGACCCGCCGTTCCCCGGCGCGCCCGGCTTCCGGGCCGTGGACCTGTTGGCCCAGCCCGGGTTCGTCGAACGGTTCCGGCCCCGGGTCGTGTCCACGACACTGGCATTGGCCTGGGTCGCGGCAGGCAAGCGCGCCGCATACGTCACCGACGGCGGCGATCTATCCGGGAGCGTACATTTTGCCGCCGGCATCGCGCTGTGCCGAGCCGCCGGCTGCGTGGTCACCGGCATCGACGGTGCCCCGATCGGGCAGGCAGGCCGCGGACTCGTCGTGGCCGCCGACGGTGAAACCCACGAACTGCTGATGTCGATGATCCGCAGCAGCCGCCGGCACCGCACCTGACCGATCGTCCCCGCCTCAACGGGCCGGCGCCCTGTCGAGAGGGAACGGCGCCCTGCTGAGGGGGAACAGACCGCGCAACTGCGGCCATCCCTGAACAGAGGGCGGGGACAACCGACATCAACCGCGGCTCGCTCAGCACGGGCGCTGTCGAACCCGTGCACGGTTCGACACACCCACGGGCGCCGGCCGCCTCCCAGGCCTGCTGCGGCCGACGCCGTACCGCGAGCCCTGCCCCCGGGTCGCCGGCCCGTGGGGTCGTACCCGGCTCACCCCGAGGGCAGCACTCGCAGGTGTCGATGGCGGCGTAGCCGTGCCGTGGAGACGGCGGCCAACGCCAGCGAGAACACGAGGGCGGCCACCAGGCCGTGGGCGACGCCGCGAACGAGGAAGGCGGTGTCGGTGTGGTCGATGGCGTACGTGCCGATCTCCCGTCCCGACCAGAAGGGCATCAGTCGCGCCGTGGTCGTCGCGGGGTCGGCGACCATCTGCATTCCGACCGTGACGAGCAGAAGCAGCGTGCCCTCGAACTCGCCCGGCACCAGGGCTCCCAGGAGCAGGCCGAACGGTGCCGCCACGGCCACGCACAGCACCATCGCCACGGCGAGCGCGTCGCGGCGCACGTGTGGTTGGTCCATCGTGACGATCGCCAGGTAGGGCAGTATCACCACCACACCGATCAGCCACAGGGCGAGCATCCTGCCCATCCAGAGGTGATGCGCCCGATAGCCGGACAGGCGAAGTCGTTGGTCGATCGAGCGTCCGTTCTGCGCGACGAACAGGGCGGAGCCGCTCATCGCCCAGCTCAGACCCACGAACAGGAACCTGATCGCCTGTCCGGGGTGGTCGGCGCGTTGCATCAGGTAGAACGGCAGGGGGAACAGCAGCAGGAGAAGGAGCACCACGCGGCGCCGCAGAATCTCTCGGCCGGTCATCTCGGCAATGGTCGACAGTCGCGTCACCGCAGGTGGGTTCCCTTCGGGTGGTGCCGGCCTCGAAGGGCCGGGGCTGCTTCATGGCGCGGCGTCAGATCGACGACCGTGTCGGCTCGTTCGAGCCGATCCAGCAGGTGCGTGACCACGACCACGGCCCGGCCGCTGTTCGCCCATTCCCGGACCTGGTCCCAAAAGTGCGTGTACGAACCGTGGTCGAAGCCCTGATAGGGCTCGTCCAGGAGAAGCACGTCCGGATCACCCAGCGCGGTCAACACCACCTCGAGTTTTTGTCGGGTACCGCCCGACAGGCGCGCGGCCGCGGTGGGCGCCGGCTGGGGCCATCGCAGGTGTTCGGCCATGGCCCGCCCGGCTCCACGAGAGCGGTTGCGGCTCAGGCCGCGGCCGGCGCCGACGAGTGCGAAATGCTCGTCGGGGGTGAGGAAATCACTGGTTCCCCCGCCTTGCGGGCAGTAGCCGATCGACCCGCGCACCACGATCCGACCCGCGTGTGCCCGCTCCAGTCCCGCGCAGATGCGCAGGAACGTGCTCTTGCCGCAGCCGTTCGCGCCGACCACGGCGGCCACTTCCCCGGCATGCACGGTCAGGTTGACATCGTCGAGCAGTGGGCGCCGGCCGTGCCGCTTGCCGATGCCGCTCGCCTGGAGTCGAGGCGGCTCCGAGGGAACGACCCGGCGTTTTACCGGTGTCGGCGGCGTGCCGAGACTCTCGTATACCGCCGCCGCGTAGGCCGAGGGCGTCCCGAACGCGCGGAGGGGATCCTCGCCCGCCTCCCACAGATGCGCCCGCGTCTCGTCCAACACCCGCGCGACCTGATCCGCCGGCAGCCCGCGGAGTCGAAGTTCGCTCGCCAACGAGCCGAGCCAATCGGAACCGGCGATCACTGCCGCACCCCTTCCCATATCGCGCCTACCCGCTGGGCGAACTCGGTCCATTCACCGGCCGCGGTACGCAACTCCCGGTCGCCCAGGGGCGTCGACCGGTAGTACTTGCGGGCCGGGCCCGCATCGCCCACACCCCAGCGGGACGTGATCAACCCGTCGCGTTCCAGACGCAGCAGCACGGGATACAACGTGCCGCCGCGGATCGTTCCGAGCCCCGCGGCCTCCAGCGCCTGCGTGAGTCGATATCCGTAGCTCTCGCCGTCGGCGAGCAGGCCCAACACACACAAGTCCAGTACGCCACGCAGCCATTGGCTGTGCCGCTCCGCGTTCATGTGGCGACACAGTAGCAGCACTATCTACCTGGTACCGCTACTTAGTATCGATCGCCCGGAGCACGGACGACACACGGACGACACGCGGATGGGGCAGGCGTCACCGGCACCGGCGAGCGGTCGACAACGCCCGCTGCGCCGAGGGGATACGACCGTGTCGTCGACCTCGGCCGCGTCGCGGGTCGCGACGCCGGCGGCTCGCCGGTGGGCGTTGTTCAGGCCGAGCGGGTAGCGGCCGCGCCTGGCCTCCGGCCCACTCGTCGGTTGCACCGGGGTCGACGTCGGCCCGGAACTTCACGGTCTGTTCCCGCCGTCCTGCCGGATCGCCGCACATGCAGCCCGCTGTGCCTCCGGAGACGGGACCACTTGCCGCGATTGGGCGAATCGCAACATGTTGCCGGACGGATCGACGAACGCGCAGTCGCGGACGCCGCCGGGCCGGTCGATCGGTTCCTGCATCACCTCGGTGCCCGCAGCCTCGATGCGCTCGAAGGTGGCGTCGCAGTCGTCGGTCGCGAAGACGAGGGGGCCCAGCAGACCGTTGGCCATCAGGCCGGCGATCGCCTGCCGGTCGGCTGGTGGGACATGGGGGTCCGCGCCGGGGGATTCGAGGACGATCCGCACATCGGGCTGTGCGGGCGGGCCGACGCTCACCCGTCGTATCCGCCCGGAGCCGTGGCCGTCGCGTACCTCGAAGCCGAGCACGTCACGGTAGAAGCCGAGCGCCGCGTCGAGATCGTGGACGGTGAGCGTGCAGGACGAGAGCCTGAGGTTCGTACGGGTCACCTCCGCTCCTTGTCGCCACCGGGAAGTACGACGATGTCGCGGTCGCGGAGCCGGTCGGGGTCGGTGTCGATGTCGATGCGGGTGATCTTGTCGTCGTCGACGGTGAACGCGAAGACGGCCTTCGGCCGGCCCAGGTGCGACCAGACGGCAGCCGGTACTCCGTCGACCAGAGCGAGCCGGGCGGCCTGAGCCCGTCCGGCGAAGAAGGCCGCCACCTCGTGGCCGCCGCGGATGTCGCCGACCACCGCGTCCGGATCGAGCACCTCGACCAGGGCGGCGAAGTTCCCGCTCCGGGCGGCGGCGAGGAACGCGTCGATGATCTCCCGTTTGGCCGATCGCGCGGCATCGGATGCGTCGGCGGCTCCTTGTACCCGACGCCGGGCCCGGCTGGCGAGCTGCCGCGCCGCCGCCGGGGAGCGGTCGGTGATGGCGCCGATTTCGCCGAACGACACCGCGAAGACGTCGTGCAGGACGAACGCGAGCCGCTCGGCGGGAGTCAGCGTGTCCAGCACCACCGTCAGCGCGACACCGACCGAATCGGCCAGCAGCGTCTCGTCCTCGGGGCCGGACGGGCCGGTCGGCCGGATGGTCGCATGCGGCGCCTCCGGCTCGGGCGGCAGCGCCCCGGCCGACTCCTCCCGCCGATTCCGGCGCGCCTCGAGCATGTTCAGGCACACCCGGGCGACGATCGTGGTCAGCCATCCTCCCGGGTTCTCGATCTCGCCGGTGTCGGCGCGGCTGACCCGCAGCCATACCTCCTGCACCGCGTCCTCGGCCTCGCCGGGCGTGCCGAGCATCCGGTAGGCCACCGCGTGCAAGCGGCCCTGGTGCTCGGCGAACTGCTCGCTCACCCAGTCCTGATCGACCATGTGTCACATTCCTTCGTCTCGTCGGTCATTACTGATTGACCGGTGAACCCGTGCCGATGTGACATCCGGGCCAGACCCGGCGGTCCGGCCTGCCGGCGGTCGGACGGCACAGCACCTCAAGCACCAGGGAGACAAGCATGAAAGCGCACGTGAGCTCGATCCTTCTCGGCGTCCGGGACATGGAGGCGTCCAAGCGGTTCTACACCGAGGGGCTGGGCTGGAAGGTCGCGAACGACTACGGCATCTCGGTGTTCTTCGAATCGGACGGCGCCTCACCCGTCGGCTTCTACGGCCGCGAAGGCCTGGCCGACCAGGTGGGCACGAGCCCGGAAGGCAGCGGATTCAGCGGGCTGGTCCTCACCTACGTCGTCCGCAGTGAGGCGCGGGTCGACGCGGTCGTCGCGGAGGCAGCGAAGGCCGGCGCCACGATCCTCAAGCCCGCCGGGGCCCTGCCCTGGGGCGGGTACGGCGGCACCTTCGCCGACCCGGACGGCTACATCTGGAGCCTCGCCTACAGCGCCCAGGGCGAGGACCAGCCCTACGCGGAGTAGCCGCCGAGGACAGCGTCCGGACATGGCGGGACGCGGTCCTTGCCGGCCACGCGGGACGGCCCCTGCCCACCGGTGAACTCGCGGCGCGACCGCCGCGACCGGCGCCGACGGGCGGGTTCGGCGCGACCGCGGGTCGGGCGCGACGCATTCGGTTCACGGACGGGCACCGAGCCCGCCCCGCACGAGCCCGACCCGCACGCGCCCGCCCCGCACGAGCCCGACCCGCACGCGCCCGCCCCGCGCACCGCCGACGGCGAGACGTTCCGTCGCTATGTGCCGCGAACCGTCCGAGCGCACCGCCGGCCCCGAGGAGATCACCGCCGCCCGCACCTCGCGGCATGCAGGTCACCCGCAGCACGGGCGACGGGGCCGAAGAACGTCGCGGATTTCCGGTTCCCGGTATGCGCCTGGGCCGACTACTCCACCCTCGGCGGCGTCAACGTCGTCGGCTTGGCGCAAATGACGATCGGCGGCGAAGGCGCCTGGCAGGACGAGGTCGCCGCGTTGACCGTCAGGCTCTACAACAACGGCCCGCCAAAGGGCCTGACAGGCGGCGGGGGAGCAGCCCGACCGAAGCGGTCGGCCGGGCTGCTCCGGACAGCCTCCCGGTCAGCCGGGCATGGCGGTGCCGCCGTTGATGCGAAGTATCTGGCCGGTGATGAACTCGGCGGCGGGTGACGCGAGATAGCAGACGGCCCAGGCGACGTCGTCGGGGTGGCCGATCCGGCGGAGGGCGGCGGCTTCGATGTTGCGTTCCTGGGGGATACCGGCGGTCATGGGGGTGGCGATGACACCGGGGGCGACGGCGTTGACACGGACGCCGTCCGGGCCGGCTTCGACGGCGAGGGTTTTGGTGAGTTGGGCGACGGCGGCTTTCGACATGGCGTAGCAGGCGATGTTGGGGCGCAGGGTGTCGATGGCGCTGGAGGCGACGTTGACGATGTTGCCGCTGCCTTGGGCGGTCATGACCCGGGCGGCGGCGCGGCAGCCGAAGAAGACGCCTTTGAGGTTGACGGCGAGGACACGGTTCAGGTCGGCTTCGTCGGTGTCGACGACGCGCCGGGCGTGCGAGATGCCGGCGACGTTGACCATGGTGTCGAGGCGGCCGTGGCGTTGTGTGGTGCGGTCGATCAGGTCGTCGACGGCGGCGGCGTCGGTGACGTCGAGGGGGTGGTGCCAGGCGCGGTCGGTCCCGTGCGCGGTCTCGATCGTGTGGGCGGTTGTCGCGGCACCGTGGCCGTCGTGGTCGGTGCAGATCACGGTGGCGCCGCAGTCGGCGAGGCGCAGTGCGGTGGCGCGGCCGATGCCGCCGGCGGCGCCGGTGACGACGGCGATCCGGTCGGTCAGGTCGTGGGCGGGGTTCACCGGCTGTCCCTGGTGGTGGTGAGGGCGCGGAGGGCCTCTCGGGAGGTGGTGGCGGCGATGCGGTAGATGCCGCGGCCCATGAAGGAGGTCTCGGCGTCGAAGCGCCGGGTGAACGCCTCGGCCGCCGCCTCGTGGGCGCCGGTGTTGTCCGGTGCGGCGAGGACGGCGAGTTCGGCGAGGTGGCAGGCGAGTTGCAGATCGTCGCCGATGAGATCGCGGGCTTTGGCGGCGAGGGCGTCGGCGCCGCCGGCGAGTTCGGCGAGGACCGCGGCGAGTTGCTCACGGGGAGCGGGGAGCAGGTCGGCGGCGTAGCCGTTCCACCAGCCGCCGTGCAGCCGGATGACGTTGGCGGCGATGAACTCGGGGCGGTCGTGCAGGGGTTGCAGGTACGGCAGGTCTGCCAGGTGCGGCGGGACGCGCAGCGTGTCGAGGATGGTGTCCGGGCGCTGACCGGCGTTCAGCGCGTCGAGGGTGTGGGCGACGATGTGGCGCAGGAGTTCGGCGGCGTTGCCGAGGCGTTCGCGGATGGTGGCGGCGCCGAGGATCGGCATGGAGTGGCCGGGGATGAGGGTGTCGGGGCCGACGGCGGCGATGCGGTCGAAGGCGTCCGCCCATTCGTCGGCGTAGCGCTGGACCTTTTGCGGGTTGCCGGCGTTCGGGCACACCCCGTTCCACAGGTCGCCGACGCAGACCACGCGTCGGCCGGGGATCCACACCCAGGTGGCGTCGTCGGTTTCGGCGCGGGCGTGGTGCAGGTGGAATTCCTCGCCGCCGATCCGCAGGGTCAGCGTGTCGTCGTACACGGTGTCCGGCCAGAATATGTCGGTCTCGTGCCGGGGCCACCAGGTGCGCGGGCCGCCGGACTGGCGGGCGTTGACGGTGGTGTTGAGGTCGGCGGTGCGGATGTAGCGGCGGAACCGGTCCATGACGGCGCGGTGCGCCACGATGCGCGGGGGCGGGTCGCCCCGTTCGGCCGCCTCGGCGAGCAGCGGGCCGTGTCCGAACGCGTGGTCGATGTGCGCGTGGCTGTACACGACGGTGTGCAGCGGCGCGTCGGTGACGGTGCGGATCAGGCGCAGCAGTTCCGGTCCGTCGTGCCGCATCGCGGTGTCGACCAGGACCAGGCCCTCGTCCGTCTCGATCACCGCGACGTTGACCACTCCGGCGGTGACCTGCCACGTGCGCGGCGCGACCTCGATCGCCCGGCCCTTCGGCTCTGCCCAGACCTCGAACAACCTGCCCATGGTGCCGGACGGAGTGCGGTGCTCGGCGGGAGCCGGCGTGTCCGCGGTGTCGTCGGGCGGGGCGGCGAAGGGGTCGTTCATGTAAACCTCCGAGAGTCCAGAGCGTCCATCGCCTGATTTAAACAGATGATTGAATCAGGCGATGGAAACAGGTGATGGCTATCATGGCTCCGGTGTGATCGGCAAGAACCAGTAAGGCGGTACACGGTGGGCAGCAGTGGCGGGGCGCGGATCGGCGGCATGACCGAGACCGACGGAGACACGACCGCGACGCGGCTGATCGAGGCCGCCGAGCGGCGGATTGCCGACGCCGGTGTCGACGGCGCCTCGATGCGCGCGATCAACGCCGAAGCGGGCGTGAACGTGGCCGCCGCGCACTACCACTTCGGCTCCAAACAGGCCCTCGTGAACGCGGTGCTCACCCACCGCATGAGCCGTCTCGCGCAGCGCCGCGCGCGCTACCTCGACCGGCTCGGCGTCGCCGACACGCCCGAACTCGGCGCGGTCGTCGAAGCCTTCGTACGCCCCCTGGACGAAATCCGCCGGGAGGAGCCCTGGGGCCCGACCTATCTCGGCTTCCTTGCCGCCCTGGCCCGGGCCGCACAGCCCTGGCGCGACCGCCTGGCCGAACAGGCCGCTCTGCACCGGGCCCCCTTCGACGCCGAACTCGCCCGTGCCCTGCCCGCGTTGCCGCCCACCGTCCTTCGCACCCGCTTCGCCTGGGCCGCACTCACCATCGTCACCGCCCTCGCCGACGCGCCCCCGACCGACGACCACAATGCGCACGACGTCGCCGACGCACTGATCGACTACACCACCGGCGCACTGGGAGCAGCACACCGCTGACCACACGCGAAACCGGACGACAGCGGCCGTGAACGGCACGCCGCCGACCCGTCGGAGCCGGCAGGCGCCACCACATGGCGTGCGCGTCGCCCCGCCCGCACGCGCACCGCCCGCCCCCGAGCACGCGTCAACGCGTCTTCAGGCCGCAGTGACCACCTTTCCCATGCCTCGGCCTCCGACGGCCCCTCGGCGAACCAGCCGGTCGCGCGGCGCATGTCGTCGGTGGCGGCGCGGTCGGTCGCCGCACCGTCGCGGTGGTGTCACAGGGCGCGTCGGTGCCCCCGTCGCGCCGTCACGAGACCACGACCGCTTCCGTTGCCCGGGCTCCCCGGTCGGCGGCAGGCACGCGGGACTCCGGCAGGCTCTCGCGTGTCTTCGCCCAGTGCAGGAGGTCGGCGTCGGCCAGTGTGCTCACCCACATGTCGGCGAGAGCCAGTTCCTCGTCGCGAGGGTCGGCACCCACGCCCAGGACGCGCAACCCCGCCCGCGTCGCGGAGAGGATGCCGCAGTACGAGTCCTCCACCGCCAGGGTGACGGCCGGAGTGGCGCCGCAGGCTCGGGTGGCGGCGAGGTAGACGTCCGGTTCGGGCTTGGGGCGCAGGTTCGCGTCCGGGACCACGACGTCGACGAAGCGGTGGAGCAGTCCGGCGTGTGCCAGGCCCGACTTCACCACGTCACGGGGGCAGTTGCTCGCCACCGCCAGGGGTGCGAAGTACGAGGCCAGGCGTACGAATTCGACCGCCCCGGGAATCGTCACGGGATGGGCCGCGACCAACTTGCGGAAGTGTTCGAGGAGTTGCCCGGTCACCTGGTCTGCGTGGCTGGTGGGCAGGCCCACCACTTCGGTCATGAGCCGCCCGCATTCGGTGAAGTGCAGGCCCTTGGTGCGTTCGCCGAAGTCGGCCGGGGTCGGGACCCCGTACCCACGAAGCACGAGCTCACGCGCTTCTTCCCAGTGGCATTCGCTGTCCAGCAGGGTTCCGTCGCAGTCGAAGACGATGGCTGCCGGGGTCCAGGAGAGGAGGGAGTTGCCTGTCATCGATGGGGCCGTCCGATCGAGAGAGGGCGGGCCCCCGAGATGCCCGCGCGAGGTCCGGAGACGGCGTTGTGGGCCGACCCGAAACATAACGCTCATTACGTTAGGTTGGATACGGTAAGTAATCAAATAATGACGCTTTGACAGCGTGTTGCTCTCGATGCGGGTGCGGGCGGGTGCGGGCGACCCGTCGGTCCGGTGGTACGCGTCGCGCTCCGGGGTGCCGGTCACGATGGGTGGCCGCGTCGTTCGGTGATCCGCCGGCAGGTGAGGAGGCGTTCGCGTGGGTGGTCGGGACGGCGCGTTCGGGGCTGTCGCCCGTGGCTATTCGGCGTCCGCGCAAACCTTCGGGGCGACTCCGGGGCCGTCCGTTGTACCCGCCAGGGCGCGGGCCAGGGTGGCCTCGGCGCGCGGGGGATCGGCGAGCAGGGCCGGCAGGAGCAGGCGCCAGAGGTCGGTCAGGTCGTTCTCGATGTCGGCGCGGCCGGAGAGCGCGTCGGAGACGGTGTGCATGCCGAAGAAGGCGTGGATGATCGAGCGAGCCGCCGCCGCCGGATCGACGCGGTCCGCGAGATCGCCTTCCTCGCGCGCGCGATCCAGCAAGGCGTGCGCGGCGGCGATCCAGTCCACGAAGGGGGTCGGCAGTGTCGCGTCGATGGCGTAGCGCTCTCCCCACAACCGTGCCCCGCCACGGACCACGGGATCGTCGCGATAGGCCCGGGCCACCGCGAAGCTGAGCCGCACCAGACCCTCCAAGGCCGGTGCGCCCGCCGGGATTTGCCGTTCGATGAGCTCCGGCCAGGTGGCGAAGTGGGCTTCGACGATGGCGCGGGCCAGGGCATCCTTGTTGGTGAAGTGGAAATAGATGGCACCGCTGGTGAGTCCCGACGCGTTGCCGATATCGCTGATGCTCGTCCCGGCGAACCCTCGCTCGTGGAACAGGCGTGCCGCCGTCTCCAGAAGGGATTGGCGAGTCGCTCCGGCCCGTTCCTGCACGTGCCACCTCCAGCTCGGATATCTGCGTAGAAACTAGTGCCGTTCGGGCTCGTGGTGACGCACCACGGACGCGACACGACATCGCTCGGAAGCGGAACCGTCGCACCTTCCAAGGCGCGCCTGATGCCGCGAGAGTCGTGGCGAGAGGACGACATGCACCATCCCGGCCCCTGGGTTCTGCTTGTATCCATGACTACGTTCGGTGGCCGCGCAGCGTCTTCGGGCCTGTCGGCGAGGCAGTTGAGTTGGTCGCGCACCGTGGCACGGGAGTCGGTGCACCGGGCTTCGGTGGCCGAGGTGTTGTTGACCGATGTGGTCCGTCTCGCGGAGGCGACCTTTCTGGCCGCGGCCCAGTGGCCTCGCTCGCATCCCACATTCCCGCCGTCCGGCGACGGCGGACACAGCCGGCTGATGATCGTGGAAACGCTCCGTCAGCTGGGAATCTTCATCCCGTCGCAGTTCTTCTCCGTGCCCCTCGAAGCGCACTTTCTGATCAAGGACCTTTTTTACGGCGTGAACGTCGCCACGGAGCCGCGTTTGCGGAGCGGCGCCACCGATATCACCTGTTTGGCCGAAGTCGACGACCTGCGGCCCACGCGCGACGGGCGCGGACTTCGGGGCATGCGCTTGCGCATCCACCTCTCGGCCGGCCTCACAACCTTCGCGCGCGCGGGCGGCAACGCGCGATTCCTGGACGCGGGCACGTATGCGGCTCTGCGCGGCGATTCGGCCGGGGTCCGAGCGCCTCGGCCGTGCCGCAGACCGACACCGGAGGCGGTGGACGCGGTCCTGCCCCGCGACGTCCTGCTCGCACACAGCGGGGGCGGGATCCTGGAACTGGACCCCGCCGATCACCTGCATCCCTTCTTCTTCGATCACGCCGGCGACCACGTGCCCGGGATGGTGCTCGTCGAAGCCGCCCGGCAGGCGATCGCACTCGCGAGCGACGGCGAGCTGTTGCGGCCGACGGCGTTTCGGCTGCGGACGCCGTACTTCACCGAGTTCGATCCGCCGGCCCGGGTCGAATGCTCCCTGCACAGCGGACGCCAGGCCTCGTTTCGTTTCCGGCAGGGGGCGGGCCACACGGCGACGGGGGCGTTGCGGTACCGCTGAGACGGGGCCGACGGTCGAGTCGCGCCGCGGTCGCCGCCCGCGAACGCGCGGGTGACGAAACGTCGACCCCGGCGGGCAGGCCGAGGTTCTCCGGCCGGCAGGACAACGCGCTGTGTACCTCGGTCGGGTCGGAGATCGGTGCGCTCTCGGACAAAAGTGAATGAAAACAGGAGAAAAGGAAAATAAGTGCTCGGGTGCTCGACTGCTCGGAGAGTATGTCCCGCCGGGTGGCGACCCCGCCGGGCGCCCGCCCTCCCGTCCGTCCCGGCCGGCGGTGGCCGGTCCGCTCGTTGGCAGAAAGGTGCGGGTATGGCGCGCGCGATCTGGACCGGTGTGATCAATTTCGGCTTGGTGACCGTCCCCGTCGGGCTGTTCTCGGCGACCGAGGACCACACGATCCACTTCCACCAGCTCCAACGCGGCACCGCCGACCGGGTCCGGAACCAGCGAGTGAACGAGCGCACGGGCAAGGAGGTCGACTACGCCGACATCGTCAAGGGTTACGACACCGGCGACGGCCGGTACCTCACCGTCGAGCCCGACGAACTCGCCGACATCGCCCCGGGCCGGTCCCGAAGCATCGACGTCACCGCTTTCGTCGACCTCGCCGACATCGACCCCATCCACTTCGACAAGACCTACTACCTCGCTCCCACCAAACCCGAGTACGAACGCGTCTACGCCCTGCTGCTCCAGGCGCTGGAGCGCACGAACCGCGTCGGCATCGCCCTGTTCGTGATGCGCGGCCGCCAGTACCTGACCGCTCTGCGCGCCCGGGGGCGGGTACTGACCCTGGAAACGCTGCACTTCGCGGACGAGATCCGCGATCCCACCGCCGAACTCGACCATCTCCCGAAGAAGACCGCGTTCAAGGAGCGGGAACTGAAGATGGCCGAACAACTCGTCGAGGCGATGGCCGCCCCCTGGCACCCCGACGAGTACCACGACACCTACCGCGAACGCGTCGAGGAACTCCTGGAGAGCAAACGGCAAGGCAACGAGATGGTCTCCGCCGAGGAAGCCCCCGAGCCGACGAACGTGGTCGACCTCATGGACGCCCTGCGCCGCAGTGTGGACACCGCGGGCGGGCGCGGCCGTACCACGGCCGGCCGCACCAAGCCCGGCAAGGGCGAAGCCGCAGGCTCCGCCAAGCGTCGCGCGGGGACGACGACCCGCCCGCGTGGGAGGAAGGCCGGCCCCACCGGCGGGAAGTCTCGGCCGAGGACGGGCGACAGGGGCGACAGCGGCGGGAAGGGCGGCTCCGCGCCGAACGGCAAGGCCGGGAACCTGTCCGCCTTGACCAAGGCCGAACTGTCCCGCATGGCCGCCGACCTCGAGGTACCGGGACGCTCCAGGATGACGCGCGACCAACTCGAGGACGCCGTCCGCGACGCCGGCGGCACGAAGCGCGCGCACGGCAAGCGCAAGGCGTCCTGAACACGTCCACGGCGACCTCCCGTGTACTCGGAAGCCCGTTCACCGTAACCCCAAGTCATCGATGTACTACGATGAGTGCGCATGTCGGACGGCTGCGGCCCGGTTTTGGTCCGTCGGAGCGGACGGATTGTCCGCGGAAGGACGAGGCAGCCGAGTGGAGGAGGGGCTTCGGGACCCTCGGCGGGTCGGCGCTCCTGCGTGACCGTCCGGTTCATCCGTGATGAAGGGGGCCGTGCGTGTCGGTCTATCCGCCGGAGCCATGGGAGCTGCGCGGGCAACTCCACATTTCGCTGTTCGCCGTTCCGAGGCGTCATCTGTCCGCCGACACGCCGGAAGGGACCCGGTCCGTGACGATCGCCGGACGTCGCCTGGTCGCCGCGGCCTGGGTCGTGTACGAGCCGGGGGGCGTACTCGCCTACCGCGAATTCCTCGTGGCGATGCTGGTGCGCGAGGGACTGCGTCCGAGGGCCTGCATCCGCGACATCTGGGTCGACCATACGATTGCGCGTGACGGTGGCCGCGCCCTGTGGGGCATCCCCAAGGAGATGGCCCGTATCGACATCCGGCAATACACGGACGGTGGAGTGAACGCACGGGCGGAAACCGCACATTGCCTGGCCCGCGCCGAGTTCACGCCCCGCTTGACGGTGCCCCGGCGATGGACCCTCGCCGGCCGGATCGTCCAGACCCTCGACGGCCGTGCGAAGAGGAGCCGCGCACGCGTGCGCACCGGTTTGCGGATCGCGTCCGCCCGCTGGGAGTTCCCGCTCGACGGCCCGTTGGCCGCGCTTTCCGGCCGGCGCCCCCTCGTGTCACTGTCGCTGCGCGACTTTCGGCTGCGCTTCGGGGGCTGACCCGCAGGGCTCGCCGCCCACGCTCCACCATCCGCCGGAACCGCCGGGCACGCGGCGCCGGGGGCTGCTCGCAAGGAGCGCCTCATCCGGTCGTCGCGGTCGTGGCGGCGTGGGTCGTCCCGACGGCGAGCGTCCCCCGGTGCCGGGCGCGGCCGGGCGGACGCGCCCGGCACCGGTGGGGTCGGGTCAGGCCAGGCCGAGGACCTCCTTCGCGGCGCGCTCGCCCTCGGTGGCGCCGCCTTCCATGAAGCCTTGGAAGTCGTAGGAGGTGTGTTCGCCGGAGATGTGCACGTTGCCCTGGCGGGTTCCCTCGTAGCCGGCGTAGCGGTGCAGGTAGCCGACCGGCCAGTACGAATAGGCGCCCAGGGAGTACGGGTTCCCGGTCCAGGCCGACAGTTGGGCCTTGCCGGTCCATTGGGCCTTCGTGCCGGGGAAGAGTTTGTCGATCTGTCCCAGGTAGGTGTTCGCCAGGTTCGCGACGTAGGCGTCCTGTTCGGCGGTGTTGAAGGGGCCGGACGGGTTGAGGGCGGAGGCCATGGTGCCGCCGCCGTATTGGATCAGTACGCCCTTGGTTCCGGGTTGGCCCTTGGTGGTGTCCCAGGTCTGCTGGAACGGCAGGTCGGTGAAGGCGTCGCCGGCCGTCACGCCGGGCCAGGGCCCGAGGCCGTTGCCGCCCGCTCCGAGCCAGGTGCGCTTGGTGAACTGCATGTTGAGTTTGGAGACGTGGCCCATGCGGGAGTCGCGCAGCAGGTTCGTCATCATCGGGTCGAACCCCGCCCGGGTCAGGTCGAGACCTTTGAGGATCGGCAGCGGGACGGCCAGGATCGTGTGGTCGGCGGTCACCGTGGTCGTCGTGCCGTCGGTGTCGAAGGTGAGGGTCTGGGTGCCGTCGCCGTTCGCCCGGACGGCGAGCAGCTTGTGTCCCATCCGCACGGTGCCGGAAGGCAGTGCGGCGTTGATGGCGTTCGGGACCTGGTCGTTCCCGCCGACCACGTGGTAGCGCTCGTTGGAGCCGCCCCAGATGTTGAAGTGCCCCGGGTTGGACTGCCAGCCGAGCATGCAGACGGCGGCGTAGGCGGACTGGTCGGCGGTCTCCGCGCCGTATTCGACGGTGTAGGCGACGTCGAGGAACTGCCCGAGCTTGGACGAGGAGCCGCCCGGGGTCCGGGAGTCGATCCAGTCGCGCAGGGTCGTGTTCGAGATCGCGGTGCCGGCGGCGGTGGTCCGGTTCCAGGTGACGTCGCCGCATTCCTGGTAGTCCCGGCGGACCGCCTGGTACATCGCCTTGAAGTCCTCGTCGGCCTGGGCACGCGGGTAGTAGGCGTTGTCGAACCACAGGGTCTCGGTGGCGCCGTTCGGCCCGGAGCCGGCGAAGTCCACGGTGGCCAGTCCGAACCGGCGGCACAGTTCGAGCATCTTCTTGTGCCCGGTGTCGATCAGCTCGCCGCCGATCTCCGAGGTCTGGCCACCGCCCCAGTAGGTCTTCTGCGAGTACATCCGGCCGCCGACACGGGTGGGATTCGCCTCGTACACGGTGGACTTCACGCCCGCGTCGGCCAGGGTCAGCGCCGCCGTCAGCCCGGCGATGCCGGCCCCGACGATGACCACCCGGCCCGGGTTCGCCGGGGGCCTGGCCGCGCTTTCCGCGGCGAGCGCCGGGCGGCTCAGCGCGGTGCCGGCCAGGCCCAGGCCGATCCCCAGCACTCCGGCTCGCTTGATCAACGCACGCCGGCTCGGCCCGGCGGGGTCGGCGGCGGCCTCGTCACGGATGTCCCGGTACTCGCCGACCGGCATGCGCAGGGCCGCTGCGGCCCGGTGGTCGGCGGCCACGCGTTGCAGCGCGGCCATCGCTCTGGTTCGGCTCATCTTGATGCTCCTTGGAAGAAGGAAGTCGGTTCCCGGCCCGGAACGGGGCGTTGCGGGCACACCGAAGCCTCGGCTCGCGGGCGGAACCGGAAGGGCTTACGCATGACGAAGCCCCGGGCCGTACGCAGAACGGGGAAGGACGTGCGTACGGCCCGGGGCCGGGTGGAGGAGGTCAGCGCTCGGCCGCGTCCTCGAGGATGATGCGGCCCATCCGCTCGTAGCGTTCGGGGCGCTGGTGCTTCATGTAGAGCGCGAGGGCGATGCCCGCGAGGAAGAATCCGCCGACGATGTACGGGATGAGCTTGAAGAGCAGCGTGTCCGCCGCCGCGCCGGCGGCCGTGTCCATGTTGTAGACGAGCAGCCCGACCACGGCGGCCATCGCGACGCCGCCGACGACCGGCGCGGTGAGGGTGGCGAACCAGTGCCTGGTCTCCGGGTGCCTGTGCTGTACGTGGAAGTAGCCGACGACGGAGAAGGAGCACAGCGTCTGGACGATGAGGATCGCCATCGTGCCCAGCAGCGCGAGCAGGCCGTACAGGTGCACCGACGGGTCCATGTCCGCGACGATGAACGCCACCACGAGGACGATCGCGATGACGGACTGGACGAACGAGGCGATGTACGGCGAACCGTGCTTGGCGTGGGTTTTGCCGAGCGCCGGGTGGATGAAGCCCTCGCGCCCGATGGCGTAGAGGTAGCGCGAGGCGCACTGGTGGAAGGCCATCGCACAGGCGAAGGAGCCGGTGACCACCAGCCACTGGAAGATCTTGACCGAGGTGTCGCCGAAGTGATCGCCCAGAGGCGCGAAGAACAGGGTGCCCTCGGAAGCCGCTTCGGCCAGACCGGACTTGCCGGCGGCGGAGACCATCATCCAGGACACGAAGATGTAGAACAGGCCGACGCCGACCACCGAGATGAGCGTGGCCCGGGGGACCACCTTCTTCGGGTCGCGGGACTCCTCCCCGTACATCGCCGTCGACTCGAAGCCCACCCAGGACCAGAAGGCGAAGAACAGCCCGAGGCCCGCCGCTCCCATGCTGCCGTTGACCCCGTCGAAGGCCTTGAGCGGGTTGACCGCCTCGCCGACGATGCCGTCCGGTCCACCGCCGGTGAACAACACCGCGAAGGAGACGGCGGCGAGCACCGCGATCTCCAGGACCAGCGCGACGCCGAGGAACTTGGCCGTCAGGTGGATGTCGAAGAACGCCATCGCCGCGATGGCCAGCAGCCCGAACATCGCGTAGTAACCCCAGTGCAGGTCGAGCCCCCACTGGTCGCTCGCGAGCTGTTTGAACGAGGCCGCGAAGAAGCCGATGATCGAGGCTTCGAAGACGACGTACGCCAGGACCGCCAGCAGGCCCGACGCCATGCCCGCGACCCGGCCGAGGCCGTGCGAGATGAAGCCGTAGAACGCGCCGGCGGCGGTGATGTGCTTGGCCATCGCGACATACCCGACCGAGAAGACGGTCAGCACGAGGGTGGCGAACAGGTACGCGGCGGGAGCCCCGATGCCGTTGCCCGACCCGGCGATGATCGGCAGGTTGCCGGTCATCGCGGTGATCGGGGCGGCGGTGGCGACCGCCATGAATACGACGCCGACCAACCCGACGGAGTTCGCCTTGAGCCGGTTGACCTGTTCGCCGGGGACCTGCAGAGCCACGTCGACCTCGGCACTGTCGAGGGGCTGTTGCTGGGTGGACATCCCACCTCCTTGAGGGTGCGGCCGGAAACGGCACGACACGTCTGACGGACGCCTGTTCTCCGGTTCCTCGTTGAACAGGACGAACGTGATCCGACGGGCCGTCAGCTTCCCGTCGAACCGGAATCCCCCGCAACATGCAATGCGTCAGAAGAAGCCCCCAGGCATCGACACTGTGATCGTTGCCATGGCCCGAGAAAGCACCTTGAAACCCGTCGGTGGGCACCGGCACACGGCACGTCGAGGTGCGGCGCGGCGGGGTGCGACGGCATCATCGGACCGCGCCGATCGCGGCCCGGACCTCACCGGCGCCGGCGAATCCGGTGGTGGACGTCGTCTCGCCCACCCGGAAGCTCCCGACCAGGAAGCCCTGTTCCGGGTCATCGGCGTCATCGGCGTCGTCCACGTCATCGAGGTCTTCGATGACGTAGTCCAGCGTCGCCACGCCGTGGTGCGAGAGTGCTGTCACGGCGGTCGGGTCAGGACGGCTGCCTGCCAAGCCCCGGCAATTCACGGCCGACGGCTGTGTGCACGGATGCTCGTGCAGTCCCGCGTCCGGAGGTCCGACGACGAAGCGGGTGAACCGCACTCGAAGGTCGGCGCGTTCGGGCGAGCGGCAGAACGGTCCGGCGAAGGCGCGCGCGGCCTTCCCTTCATCCGATGCGGTCGGTGTCGCGGTCGGTGGATTCGCGCACCGTGTCGGCGATCGCGTTCTGGAGCTGTTGGTCCGGCATCGTGCGCAAGGCGCCCCGATCCGGCGCCACAAGCCACGCGACGGGCGCGTCCGATGGGCAAGGTGACGGCGGGAAGGTGATCCACACGCCGGCACCGTGGCGTCTGGGAAGTTCCCGGCGACGACGACCGGCGCCTTCGTGCCGCGGGGGAACCAGAAAACCCACGGTGTGGCGTCGGCGATCGAGGATGACCGTGCCGGGTCGGACCCCTCGGGTCCGCAGGAGACTCAGGGCCGCTTCGCCGATCGCGGCACTCACCTCGACGACGTCGAAGGTTTCACCGGCCGCGACCATGCGCGGTTGGTCGGGGTTCGCGACGGACCGGCGGGCCGCGCATCTCGTGTCGACCGTGGTCACTTTCGACTCCTTGGGGATGTACGCGCCCGCCTGTTCGTCACGATGCAGTCCTCGTCGCAACGCGGCGACCTTGATCGCGCGGCCGGGGTCGGGACGAGCCACAGCCACTCTCCCAACAGGTTCAATCATAAAAACACAATGCGGTCCTCGGTTTCAAACATTTCTCACCGCCTCATGCTCGAAATACGGCGCGTCCCCGGGCGCGTCACGAAGCCTGCCGAGGGAGCGGTCGACTCGTTGGATGGGAGGTCCGATGCGACCGGTTCGGCGGCTGCTATGTTTGAAACTGTTGATACGTGGCCCCTGCAATCAATAGGAGGCGGGATGCTGGCCCGGCAGCGGCAACTCGCGATAGTCGACCTGGTGGCCAAGCAGGGAGCGGTGCGTGTCGCCGCCTTGGTGGAGATGTTCGGCGTGTCGGACATGACCGTCCGGCGTGACCTCGAGGTGCTGGCCGAGCAGGGGCTGGTCGCCAAGGTGCACGGGGGCGCGACCTCGGTCGAGATGGGTTCGACGGAGGAACCCGGCTTCGTGACGAAGTCGGGCCGGCAGGCTGCTGAGAAAGAGGCGATCGCCCGTCGTGCGGCGGACCTGGTGCCGCCCGGCAGCGCCGTGGCCCTGTCGGCCGGAACCACCACGTGGACTCTGGCGGGACATCTCGCGGATGTGCCCGGCCTGACGGTGGTCACCAACTCGATTCCCGTGGCCGACGTCTTCCACCACCAGGGCCGCGCCGACCAGACCGTCGTCCTGGTCGGCGGCGTACGTACCCCGTCGGACGCGCTCGTCGGACCCGTCGCGGTCGCGTCGTTGGAGAACCTCAACGTCGACGTGCTCGTGCTGGGGGTGCACGGGATGAGTGTCCGGGCGGGATTCACCACCCCCAACCTGCTGGAAGCGGAGACCAACCGCGCCCTGGTGCGGGCGGCTCGCAAACTCGTGGTGGTCGCGGACCACACGAAGTGGGGCGTGATCGGCATCAGCACGATCGCCCCACTGAGCCAGGCGGACGCTTTGATCGTCGACTCGCGCCTGGGCGAGGAAGCGCAGGAGGAATTGGCCGAACACGTCGGGGAACTCGTGGTCGTCGATCCGAACAACGACATGACCGGGTGACCGGAGCGGTCGTGGCGCGCGGCGGTTCGCCGCGGACGAGCACGTGATCGGCCCGGGCCGCATCGCCGGGGCCGGAGCCCGTGGCCTCTGTTGAGGCCGTTGGCGCGCTCGTGATCCTTCGGCGGCGTGAAGGCGCTCCGGTCGAACGGTCCACGCCCCTTCGCGGGGGACAGCGCCGTTCCCGGCGCGATGGCAGGGGCGAGCCGCGCGCACGACTCGCGGGTGGAAGCTGGAGCGTCCCAGGGGGAGCGAAGCCCGCCCCCCGCCACCATGCCCTGGTCGGACGCCACCATGGTTTGATCGATATGACCGAATTGATACAAGATGGCGGGCATCGGAACCGAGTTCGTGGCTACCGTGACCCCGGGGCGTCCACCAGACGCCGGGTCAAGGCCCTGGTCATGGTTTCGCCTGGCATGTGACCTCATTGCCGGGCGCGACCGCCCTCGCCCGGCGACCCCGCGCAGGTGCGCGGCTGCCGATCGGGCGTGCCTCGTGAACCCCCGCCCCGATGGAGCCGCAGTCCACCCCGGTCGCTTCATCGCGTGCCCGGGCGATCGCTGATCCGCCGCCGACGCCTTCGTTCCGTCGAATCGTCAGGTGCGAGGCGTGCGACCCCCGCCGTAGGCCGCGGTCCGATCCTGCCCCGATCCGCGACCGTTCCGGGATCCAACTCGGTCTCCGACCTGCCGCTATCCCAAGCACCCTGCTTGGCGCAACGGCAATCCAACACATTCCAACGTGCCAACGTTCGTCTCATCCCTCGTTTCACTTCCGTCTCGGTCTCAGACCGGCATGTTTCGGGCTTGGTTCGACGAACGATGTTGCGTTACCGAAATGAGTCTTGTTGGTTAATGTTTGAACTGCTAGATATATGCCTCACGTCGCGAGTGGTTGCGTCGGAAGATGTTTGTTTGACAATCGCAAGCTCCCCGCTGTCCCCAAGGAGATCGATGATGATGCACCGCAGACGCAGTAGGCACGGCGCCGCGATGGTGGCCGCCCTCGCGCTCGCCGTGGGGCTCACCGCCTGCTCGTCGGGCAAGGAAGACAGCAAGGCGGGGACGACGTCGAACACGGCTCCCGTGTCGGGGAACGTCAAGATCGCGTACCTGCAGAAGCAGGGTGACCAGCAGTACTTCATCGACGAAGCGGACGGGGCCAAGGCCAAGGCCAAGGAACTGGGTGTCGATCTGAAGGTCGTCAACCTCGGCAACGACACCAACAAGGCGGTCAGCGAGGTCCAGGCGGCGCTGGCACAGAAGTACAACGGCGTGGTGATCGTCGTGCCGGACCCCGCAGTGGGACCGCAGGTCGTCGAGATAGCGAAGAACGGCGCGGCACTCTTGGCGTCGGATGACCAGATCTGTGTGAACGGCGCCGATCCGACCAAGTGTTCCGCTGATCAATTGGTGCCACGTGTCGGCTTCAGCGGGGCTCAGATGGGCACCCAGGTCGGTGACCGGGCCGCCGAGGAGTTCAAGAAGGCGGGTTGGGCTCCGCAGGACACCGCGATCATCGCCGCGTGGAAGCAGGACGTGACGGTCTGCTCGGATCGTGTCAACGCGGCACACGAGGCGTTCAAGCGGGCGACGGGCGCGGACGTCAAGCTGCTCAAGGTCGGCACCGACAACACCCCGCCCGACGCCCAGAACAAGACCGCGGCCACGATGAGCGGCAACCGCTCGATCAAGCACTGGATCGTGTGGGGTTGCAACGACGAGAACGTCAGCGGCGCGGTCACCGCACTGCAGAACGGCGGCTACGGGGCGGCCGACGTCGTGGGAGTGGGCCTGGGCGGCTACCTGGCCTGCAAGGACTGGGGCTCCGGCAAGCCGAGCGGGATGAAGGCCGCGCTGTTCATCAACGGCTACGAGGTCGGTGGTCTCGCCGTGCAGACGATGGTCGACCGCCTCAAGAACGGCAAGCCCTTCGCGCCCGAGGCGTTCGCGACCACCAAGATGGTCGACCCCTCGAACTGGCAACAGTCCGGCCTCAAGTGCAGTTGACCGAGCCCCCGCCCACGGCGGCAACGACCTGAAAGCCGTCGCCTTCGACGGCACCGACCGGTGCGAGTCGCGACGACCCGACGTCTACCCGCGTCGTCGCGACTCCCCGAAACGCCCCGAGGTCAGTCATGACGCAAAGCCCGCCCCTCGACTCGCCCGGATCCGCGCTCACGGTCGAGAACATCCACAAGGAGTTCTCCGGGGTCCACGCCCTGCGCGGCATCACCCTCGACTTCCCTCGCGGCACGGTCACCGCCCTGATGGGGGAGAACGGTGCCGGCAAGTCGACTCTGATCAGGATCATCAACGGCGACCACCGTCCCAGCGACGGACGCATCATGGTCGCGGGCACCCCCCGCGAGCTGCACAGCCCCGCGGACGCGCGCAGGCACGGAATCCGGGTGATCGCGCAGGAACCCGAGATCGTCCCGCACGTCAGCGTCGCCGAGAACGTCTACGTCGGCGCGTTGCCGCGCAAGAAGGGTCGAATACTCGACCGGGCCGCTCTGTATCGGCGCATGCGCTCCGACCTCGAGCGCCTCGGATTCGCGCACGCCATCGCCCCGCAGACGCTCGGCTCCCAGCTCTCGCCCGCACAACGCCAACTCGTGGAGATCCTGCGCGCGCTGACCACCGAGGCCACCGTCCTGGCCTTCGACGAACCCACATCCTCCCTGTCCGATCACGAGGTGGAGGCCCTCTTCGGCCTCATCCGACAGCTCCGTGACCGAGGGCTCGCCATCATCTACGTCTCCCACCGGATGCAGGAGATCTTCCGGCTCGCCGACCGCATCGCGGTACTGCGCGACGGGGCACTGGCCGGCATCCGCGACGCGGCGCAGACCGGCGAGGGCGAGGTCGTGCGACTCATGGTCGGGCGCGACCTGTCGGCAATGTTCGCTCGCAAGCGCAACCCCGTCGACAAAACCGTCCTCGA
Source organism: Embleya sp. NPDC050154 (assembly GCF_044460165.1). Classification (NCBI taxonomy): domain Bacteria; kingdom Bacillati; phylum Actinomycetota; class Actinomycetes; order Kitasatosporales; family Streptomycetaceae; genus Embleya; species Embleya sp. NPDC050154. Next base: position 10,049 of record NZ_JBITJP010000028.1, on the reverse strand, counting down.
CGTACGCAACCTGACCACCGACCACGTCGCCAAGGTGAACCTCGACGTGTGCGAGGGGGAAGTCGTCGCGCTGGCCGGCCTGGTCGGCGCGGGACGATCGGAACTGGCGGCGGCGCTGGTCGGGGACCTGCCGATCCGCTCCGGCGAGGTCCGCGTCGACGGCCGAAAACTTCGACTACGCATGCCCCGGGACGCGGTGCGGGCCGGCATCGGCTACGCCCCCGAGGAACGCAAGGCCCAGGCGCTGTTCATGACCGGCTCGGTCCGCTACAACATCAGCATCGCCGTCCTCGACCGACTGCGACGCCGGCGGTTCGTCAGCTCGCGACGTGAACGGGAACTCGCCGAGCAGTTCGTCGAGCAGCTCGGCGTACGGACGCCGTCCATCGACCACGAGGTCCGCAAGCTGTCCGGCGGCAATCAACAAAAGGTCGTCCTCGCCCGCTGGCTCGCCCGCCGTCCCAAGCTCCTGATCCTGGACGAGCCCACCCGCGGCATCGACGTCGGCGCGAAGGCGGAGATCTACCGCCTCATCGACGAACTGGCCAAATCCGGCGTCGCGATCCTCGTCATCTCCTCCGAACTCCCCGAGGTCCTCGGCCTCGCCGACCGGATCGTCGTCATGCAGAACGGGCGGGTGACCGGCGAACTCGACCGCGCCGCCGCAAGCGAGGAGAGCATCCTCGCCCTCGCCATGGCCTACGACCTTGCCAAATCGACTCCAGGGAACCCGTCATGACCGCCACGACCAGGCAGGCACCAGCACCGATGCCCACCCCCACCGCCGGCGGATCCGCCCGGGCACTCCCACGCCGCGTCACCACCGCGATCGGCGCGCAGAACACCAGCCTCATCGCCGCACTGATCGCCGTCGTCGGCATCTTCACCTGGCTCGACGACGGTTACCTGACCACCGCCAACATGACGGTGATCGGCGACACGGTGGCCGTGACCGGCCTGCTCGCGGTCGTACAGACCGTCGTCATCATCTGCGGAGCCCTCGACATCTCGGTCGGCTCGCAGGCCGGCATAGCCTCCGTGGTCAGCGCGATGGCGTTCACCTCGGCCGGCGGCAACGCGGCGGTCGGCATCCTCGCCGCGATCGGTGTCGGGATCGCGGCGGGTGTCGTCAACGGCATCGTCATCGTGTACGGGCGGGTCAACCCGGTCATCGCCACCCTGGCCACGCTCGCCGCGTACAAGGGCGTCGCCCAACTGCTGGCCGGCGGCCGGGCGCAGGGCTACGTCCTGGGCAACGACTTCTTCATCTTCCTCGCCCGCGGCAAGATCCTCGGCTTGTCCGTCCAGATCTGGGCCCTGCTCCTGGTCGCCGCCGCCGTGCACGTCCTGCTCAAGTACACCGACATCGGCCGCAACATCTATGCCATCGGCGGCAACGACACCGCCGCCCGCCTCGCCGGCATCAACATCAACAAGTATCTCGTGTCCGTCTACGCGCTCGCCGGCGTGGTGGCCGCGATCGCCGGCGTCATCCTTACCGCGCGCACCGGCTCCGGACAACCCACGTCCGGCAGCGAGGGCCTCGAACTCAAGGCCATCACCGCCGCCGCACTCGGCGGCTGCGCCCTCCAAGGCGGCAAGGGCGGCATCGGCGGCACGCTGCTGGCGGTCTTCCTGCTCGGCGCCCTGGACAACGGTCTCAACGTCGTCGGGGTCAACTCCTTCTGGCAAAACGTCGCCCAGGGAGCCCTCCTCGTCGTCGCCGTCGTCATCCAACAACGCCGCAGTGGCGAACGCGCCGTCGGCCTGCCGACATAGCGAGCGGCACAACGGATCGAGACCACGCCGGGCGCCGATTCGGCCACGGAGGCCGAGTGCCCGAGCAGGCCCCGCGGCTGCCGGTCGTCCCGGTGCGTGACTCGCAAGGACCTCGCCGAGACCGGCGGGAACGACACCGGTGCCGTCCCCGTCACCGGGCGGCGGTCGCACTGATGGCGATCGGTGGTGGAGCGCTGTACCCGAACCAGCGTCGCGGCCGTCCCCGGGCCTGAGCGGATCGGATCATCGGGTCGGACCGGCACGAATCGTCGTGCCGGTCCGACCCGATGACGCAGGACAAGAGCTCCGTGAACAGCGATTCCGGACGCCCCCGCGATGTGCGAGCGGCGGTGCGCACCCGTGCGCGGGAACGTTGGTATGAAGATCGAGAGGGACGACGAACGTGTTGTGGTGTGTGTTGTGCGGCTCGCCATACGCGGAGACCGACGTCTACTGCCCGGGCGGGCAGTGCGGAGCCGACCTGAGCGGTCAGCGATCGGGAAATCCGGTGTATGCCGTGCAGGCGTGGTGCGAACCGCGCGAGGTGACGGCCGGACCCGGTGAGACGGTCATGGTCAGGTTGAACCTGCGCAACGCCGGCAGCGCGCTCGACCGCTACGAACTGCGGGTCGCGCCGGATGCCGAGTCGCGGACGGCCGTGGACCGGCCCGGCCTTCCCGACGTCTTCTCGGGCGAACGGCGGGTGTGGGCGATCGTGTATACGGTCGGGCAGGACGATCTCGACGTCGCCACCCGGGTCCCGAGCGACGGCGGTGTCCCAGCGCCCGACTTCGGTGCGGGCGGTGCGTTCGAGGAATCGATCGAACGGGAGCCGGCGAACACCGACGTGGTGATCCGAGTGGTCTCCACCAGGGACCCGAGGGTGGAGGCGGTCGCGGTGTTCTCGATCCGCGCCGCGTCCGCGGATCGCCGGGGCCGGCGCGTGTCGGCGGCGGACCCCTACGAATCGGGCGACCCGTATGGGGGTTTGCACGGAGGTCGCGGCCGCGGGCTCCGTATGGCCGGAGTCGCCGCCGCGCTCGTGGTCACTGTCGTCCTGGTGAGGCTCGGCGCGTCGGGACCCGGCGACGCCGAGGGGCCGGCTGCGCAGCCGGTGACCGGATCGTCGGCGATGGCCTTGCCGACCGCCACGAGCAGCCCATCCGTCTCCGACACTCCCGCGCCGATCACGCCGAGCACATCGACCGACGTCACCGTCGCGGTACCCGACGTGGTCGGCAAGTCCCGGACCCAGGGCCTGGCAATCCTGCGCGAGAAGGGCTTTCGCTACACCGTTGTGGGCGTGGGTGACAAGATCGCCTCGACGGATCCGGCTCCCGGCAGGAAGGTGCACCCCGCGAAGACGACGATCACGGTCACGTTGTCCGGACCGACGGCGTCCGCGAGCACCCCCGCCGCGACGGTGAGCGTACCGGGCGTGGCGAACCTCCCGTACGAGCAAGCCGAGGCCCGGCTGATCGCCCTCGGCTTCATGGTCACCCGTGTGGAGGAGACCTCGACCTCGGCTGCGGGCACGGTGCTGCGGACCAGCCCCGCGGAGGGCGCGGCGGCTTCCCCGGGATCCACGGTGACCGTGACGGTGGCAAAGGAGGACGGCGCCATGACGGTGGTGCCCAACCTCTACAACCGGTACATGCCCGACGCGTTCGCCATAGTGCGCGCGGCCGGTCTCAAGTTCGACCTGCCGTACGGCGACCACCTTCGCATGTGCCGACTTCGGGGCTTCAGTCCCGGCGAGGGCGCGCCGATTCGCAAGGGCGGCACGATCAAGGTGCTGCACATGGTGGGCTGCGATTGATCCCCGCGCCCGGGCCGGCCGGACGCCCCCGCGCGGTGCCCCGACCCGGGTAGGTCGTCTCCCTCAACCCCCACGCATTCGATTCCCGACGTCGAACTGCCCGTCGCGCGGCGTGATTTGCCGGCCGACGACCGCGACCTCACGCGCCGAACCGGCGCGCCCCCGCGAGGTGTGACCGTTCCCGGGTTCCATGCCGGTCCGCCAACGCGGCGTCTGCTCGAGCCCGAGTGACCACAGCAAGCCGGCGCGTTCGTCTCCCCCTGCCTTGAAGGCACGCCTCTGGCCGTCACGTCGGCCTCGACCGCGGTGAAGTCGTCGCGGAGCGAACTCGGGGTCGCAATGTGCGTGCCCCGGTGGCCCACGCGTATCCGACGGAGTCCACACGGCGTAGCCGGTGTCGGACGGAATAGCGCAGTCGGGCGCATGCCGGTGAGTGCGGTGAGTCTGATGGTGGGGCGTCGGCAGGCGCGGAGGCGCGGCCCGGATGAGGGCCGCGCCTCCTGTCCCTCCCCCGTGGGGAGGAGATCGGATGGCTCTGCGGGGGTCCGACCGCATGATCAGGGACCCGGGACCCGACTCGATGCCGCTGCGCCGGTTCGGTTCCTGTCGTCGGACCGGTGCGGCGGGTGTGGGATCACGCAGGCGGAAGGGAACTGCATCCTGGGGTCAAGTCGTGTGCAGGGAGCGGTGGTTGGTGCTACCGGCTTGCCCTGCGCCTGGCCCGTGAGCGGCTGCGGACGGCGACGAGGAGGCCGGTCGCCAGTAGTGCCCCGGCACAGACGAGGATGACCGGTGTGTGGTCGGTCTCCCGTGTCCCGGCCAAGGTGCCGCCGTCGACTTCGGTGTCGGTGCCGACACCGACTTCGGTGTCGGTGTCGTTGTCGGCGGGGAGGTCTTCCGCGGCGGCGGCAGACGCCGGAGCCTGCGCTGCGGTTGCCGGGGCCGACGGCGGCGCCGATGCAGCCGCAGACGCCGCTGTGGACTCGGACGCCGACACGGATGCCGCGGGCCTGCCCGGCGCGGAGGATGTCGGGGGTTGATTTCCGGATGTGACGCGTACGCGTGCCGAAGCGGGTCGAACAAGCACCCGGGGAGTGCTGTTCGACCCGCGACGAGAGCAAGCGTCACTTGATCGTGAAGCCCTGGTCCTTGCCGAAGGAGACGATGCGCTCCTGCCAGGTCGAGAGCGCTCCGGGCAGGTCGCCGCCGGGCTTGGACGCCTGGCCGATGGTGTCCTTGAAGATGCTGTTCGCGTACACCTGGAACGGCAGGTACTGCCATCCCGGCCGGACGGCCTCGGACATCTGCGCGAGGACCTCGTTGGGCTTCGAGCCCGGGAAGTACGGGACTTCGGCGCCGCGGAAGGCCGGGTCCTCGAGCAGCGCCTTGGTCGCCGGGAAAAGGCCGACATCACTGTTGAGCGACTTGACCGCCTCCGGGTCGGAGTTCAGCCACTGGGCGAAGGCGAGGGAAGCCTCCTTGTTCTTGGCCTGCTTGGTCACCGCGACCGCGGACCCGCCGTTCTCGGAGCCGGCCGGCGCCCCGTCCTGACCCTGTGGCATCGGTGCGACCGCCCATTGGCCCTTGCTTTGTGGGATGTTCTTCTGGAGCACGGCCGGCGCCCACGCACCCGTCATCCACAGCGCGTACTTGCCGGCTGCCATGGACTTCCACCACTCGTCGTTCCAACTCGGTGTGGTGTCGACGGTCTTGTCCGCGAGCATTTGTCCCCAGGTCGCCGCCCACTTGTCCGCGCCCGGGTCGCCCTTGAGCTTGACCGCGACCGTGCTCTCGCCGGTGACCTGGTACGGCTTCCCGTCCTGCTGCCAGATCATGCTGTTGCCGATTCCCGCGTCGCCCGGGTCGACGTAGGTGACGAAGTTCTCCGGATTCGCGGCCTTGATCTTCCTGCCGAGTTCGGCGACCTCGGCCCACGTCTTGGGCGGTGTCGCGCCGAGCTTGTCGAGGATGTCCTTGCGGTAGAACATCGCCATCGGTCCGGTGTCCTGGGGGATGCCGTAGATCCCGCCGGCCACATTGACCTGCGACCACGCCGACTTGGCGAACTTGTCCTGGAGTGAGGCCGCCCCGTAGTCGGCGAGGTTGACCAGTTGCTTGGTGAGCGCGAACTGCGGCAGCGCGAAGTACTCGATCTGCGCCACGTCGGGGGCGCCGGTCCCGGCCTTCAGCGCGGCCTGCAACTTGGTGTACTCGTCGGCGGATTGGCCGACGTTGGTGACCTTGACCTTGACCTTCGGGTACTTCTGCTCGAACAGGGCCACCGTCTTCTCGATGTTCGGCACCCAGCTCCAGAACGTGATCTCGGCGGGCTTGTCGAGCGCTCCGGCAACCGCGGTGGGGTCGGACTTCTTGCCGCCGCCCTGGTCGTCGGACTTGCCGTCCGAGCCGCACGCGGTCAGCGCGAGAGCAAGGGTCGCGGCGGTCGCGGCGGTGATCCCGCGTGCCGTGCGTCGGCGGACGATCGGCAGTCTTGCGTTCATGTGTGCCACTCCAGAGGTATTTCGCGTGGTCGAGGACAAGCGAACGTGGGAACGGGTGGGTGACGAAGGGGTGGTGGAGCCGACGACAGTCCGGCGAGCGAGCGGCCGCGGATCGGGCGAACGAGAGATCCGCTACTGCTTGACGCCACCGGCCGACAGGCCGGACTGCCAGAACCGCTGGAGGAAGAGGAAGGCCACGACCAACGGCACGATCGCCAGCAGGCTGCCGGTGAGCAGCAGCGGATAGATGGGCGTGTCGCCCGCGACGCTGCCGCCGTTGGCGAGCCCGTTCCACCGGTTGAGGCCGACGGTCAGCGGGAACCAGTTGGGGTCGTTGAGCACGATCAGCGGCAGGAAGTAGTTGTTCCAGGTCGCCACGAGCGCGAACAGCAGCACCGTGACGAAGCCGGGCATGAGCAGTCGCAGGGAGATGGTGAAGAAGATCCGCAGTTCGCCGGCGCCGTCCATGCGGGCGGCCTCCAGCATCGCGTCCGGCACCGCGTCGGCCGCGTACACGCGCATCAGGTACAGGCCGAACGGGCTGGCCAGGGAGGGCAGGATGACCGCCCAGGGGGTGTTCACGATGCCCACGTCGCTGAACAGCAGATACGTGGGGACCGCGAGCGCGGTGCCCGGGATCGAGATCGCCCCGACCACGAGTGCGAACATCAGCCTGCGTCCGACGAAATCGAACTTGGCCAGCGCGTATCCGCCGAGGGTGGCGATCAGCGCGGCGCCGCCCGCGCCGACCACCGAGTAGAGCAGGTTGTTGGCGAACCAGCGCAGATAGATGCCGTCGTCGTAGGTGAAGACGTCGTGGATGTTGTCGAACAACGCGAAGTCGTCGGCGAACCAGAGCCCGCGCGAGGAGAACAGGCCCTCGTTGGACTTGGTCGCACCGAACATCAGCCAGAGCAGGGGCAACAGGGTATAGGCAAGCATCAGCGCCATCGCGACGGTCAGCGCGGCGCTCTTGCGATCGCGGCGCCCGCGCCGCGGTCGGCGGCTGCGCGGGCGCAGGAACCTGGTCGGTGCCTCGTCGGTTACGGCCGGTCGATCCGGCAGGGTGGAAGTGCTCACTGCATGCGCTCCCGTCGTGCGGTGGCGAGTTGGACCAGGTACGCGACGAACACGGTCACCACACCGAGGACCACCGCGATGGCGGCCGAGTAGTTGAACTGGCGGCCGCTGAACGCGAGGTTGTAGGCGTACAGGTTCGGGGTGTAGTTGGTCGGCACCGACGCCGGGGCGAGCGTCTGGAGGATGCTCGGCTCGTTGAACAATTGAAAGCTGCCGATCACGGAGAACGTGGTGGCCAGCAGCAACGCCGGCTTCAGCGCCGGGAGTTTGATGCTCCAGGCCTTGCGGAAGGAACCCGCGCCGTCCATGTCGGCGGCCTCGTAGAGCTCGTCGGGGATCGCCCGCAGAGCGGCGTAGAGGATCAGCATGTTGTAGCCGACGTAGGACCAGGTCACCACGTTGCCGATGGACGCGAGCATCCAGTCCGGACCGAGCAGATCGGGCAGTTTCGTGCCGAGCAGGTCACCAACCTCGGCGGCGAGGCCGAAGCGGTCGCCGTAGATGTAGCCCCACATCAGTGCCGCGACCACGCCGGGCACCGCGTAGGGGATGAATATGCCCACCCGGAAAAGGCCCGGCGCACGCAACCGGCCGCTGTCGATGGCCAATGCCATGAGCAGCGACAGGGTCAGCATCAGCGGTACCTGGATCGCGAAGAACAGCGCGACCCGGGCCAGCCCGGCGGTGAACAGGTGGTCGCTCAGCGCCTTCGAATAGTTGTCGAAGCCGACGAAGACCGTGCCCCCGATCATCCGATCCTCGTACAGACTCAGCCGGAACGCGTAGACGAGCGGTGCGGCAACGCCGATGACGAAGACGATCAGGAAGGGGGCGAAGAAGGCATGACCGGTGAGGTTGCGCCGTAGGGCGCCGCGCTTCACCGCGGACCTCTGCGGCAACGCGGGGCCGAGTCGAGTCTCACGGAAGGTCCTCCGGGACGCTGCGTCACGCCGGGCTCGATATCGAGGACGGATCGCAGGCGGTTCGGGTGGAAGGGGGCGGGATCGCGGAAACGAGGATCGCTCGTTGATGTTTGCGCCAACATTTCGGCTGCGATTCGAGAGTGTGTCCTCAGCATGTCGTGCTGTCAATAGTCGACCGTGGGGCAAGAAGTCGGAAATAGTCCGCCATCGGTACCTCGGAACCGACAATCTCAGGTCACGATCGCAACCCCGTTGACCTGACTTCGTGTTTGCGCAAACATGACTCGTGCGCTGCCAGAGCGCCACGCGGTGAGTGAAAGGACCGGGGTATGCCGAAGGAAGGTGGACCGGCGACGCCCGGGACGGGTGGATCCGCCACAGCGCGCAAGCGCGCCCCGTCCATGGCCGACGTCGCCGAGATGGCCGGGGTCTCCAGCCAGACCGTCTCGCGCGTCGCGAACAACCGCAGCAACGTCGACGAGGCGACGCGCGAACGCGTGCTCGCCGCGATGCGGATGCTCGGCTACCGACCCAACACGGCCGCCCGGGCACTGGCCACCGGCAAGTTCCGGATGCTCGGCGTGATCAGCTTCGGACTGAACGCGTACGGGAACGCCCGCACGCTCGAAGCCATCGTGTCGGCCGCGCAGGACGCGGACTACTCGGTGAACGTGGTCAGCGTGCGCGCGCAGACCGAGAGCGCGGTGCACGAGGCGTTCGACCGGTTGACCATGCAGGCCGTGGACGGCATCATCCTGATCGAGGCGCAGATCCTCGACACCTCCGCGCTCCGGCTACCCTCCGGCCTGCCGGTCGTCGTGGTAGACGGCGAGGAGACGCGGCGTCACCCCGGAGTCGACACCAATCAGGCCGAGGGCGCCCGGTTGGCCACCGAGCACCTGCTCGACCTGGGCCACCGCACGGTGTGGCACGTGTCCGGCCCCCAGGACTCGTACGCGGCCCGCCGCCGTGCCGAGTCGTGGCATCGCACCCTCAAGGACGCCGGCTCGCGCGTTCCCCCACTGCTGTACGGCGACTGGACGGCGGCAAGCGGCTACGCGGCCGGCCTCGAACTCGCCGCGAACCCCGATGTGACCGCGGTGTTCGCGGGCAACGACCAGATGGCGCTGGGCATCGTGCGAGCCCTGCACGAGGCCGGCCGTGCCGTACCCCATGACGTCAGCGTCGTCGGCTTCGACGACTTGGCCGAGTCGGCCTGGTTCCTGCCCTCGCTCACCACCGTCCACCAGGACTTCGAGGAAGTCGGCCGGCAGTGCGTCGCACTGTTGCTCGACCAATTCCGCGTCGGCCACGCGGACGTCCGCGGCGCGACCTCGGTCGCGTCGAACCTGATCGTCCGCGACAGCACCGCCGCACCGCTCGGCGCCTGACCACCACCGCCCAACGAAACCCCAACCCATACCGAACCGGAAGCACCCACACGGGCGCGTCGCGTGCCCGCGAATCCAATGTGGGTCGGCGGCGAATGCGCGGCGCTCGAAGTCCCCCGCGAACCGGCACATCCCGGGGGGCACGTGCCTCCGGATCCCGCCCCGTAACCTCGAAGGAGAAGTGGCGCACGGACCGGTGGCCCTAGGCCCTGCCGCGCCACAACGCACCGATGAACGACACCACACCCACTCCCGCCGGCCGCGTGGCCGCGCTGCGCGCGCGCCTGGGCGGCATCGGCTTCGGCGCCGACTACAACCCGGACCAGTGGCCCGAGGCCACCCGCGCCGAGGACCTCAAGCTGATGACCGAGGCCGGGGTCACCGTCGTGAACCTCGCGATCTTCGGCTGGGCCCGGGTCGAACCGGCGCGCGACGCCTACGACTTCGGCTACTTCGACCGGGTCATGGACGACCTCGCCGCGCACGGCATCACCGCCGATCTGGCCACGATGACCGCCGCACCGCCGCCGTGGCTGATCACCGAACACCCCGAGGT